>NZ_JBIVBS010000003.1:647345-842465 GCF_044746205.1 Streptomyces sp. NPDC086549
GGGCTCAGACGCCGAGTTCCGAGCCGTCTTTCCAAGGAACGGGTGGAGGGCCTCAGGGGGGCCCCCCCCCCCCCCCCCCCGCGGGGGGGGGGGGGGGGGGGGGCCCCCCCCGCCCCCCCGGCCGGCTGCTGTAGCGGACAGGGACGCGGTGGGCGTGGAACACGCCGAGCCGGTGCGGCAGCGGCACAGAACTGTCGTCGAGGGCGCTCCTCGCCCGGTAAAGGTCTCCGCCGCGTCGACAACGGCAACGCGAGCCTGCCGCCCCGGCATCCCGGAGCCCGGTTCCGGTCAGTGCGGGGGCCAACCGGCCCCAGGCATCGGGTGGTTCGCCCGTCACGGGTCCGCATACCGCAGCGCCCCGCTCGCCCCGGTGTCGCGGCGCGTCGGGCGTGGCCGGACGGTCCCGGTGGTGCGGCCGGGCGGTATTGGCGCGTACCGGATGCACCGGATGCACCGGACGCACCGGATGCACCGGATGCACCGGATGCACCGGATACACCGGAGCGCGCGGAACGCGGGTCACCGGAAACACGCCGGACACAGCCTCGGCCACGCGCCGAATTCCGGCCCGGATTGCCGCGAAGCGCTTTCTTGGCGAGGACTTGGCCTCACGTACCGTCGGGCGTCACATCGGCGCCACCGGACCCTTCCCTGACGTTTGCTGCTCTTGGAACACTCGCACCGCGCACGATCCGACATCTGTTCCAAGTTCCGGCCATCCCGCTCATCAGGATGAGAGGTTCCTCGCTCATGCCCGAAGTCAACCGGCGCCGATTCCTCCAACTCGCGGGCGCCACCACGGCGTTCACCGCGCTCTCCAGCAGCATCCAGCGCGCCGCCGCACTGCCCGCGAACCACCGCACGGGATCGATCGAGGACGTCGAGCACATCGTCGTCCTCATGCAGGAGAACCGCTCCTTCGACCACTACTTCGGCTCTCTCAGAGGCGTCCGCGGCTTCGGTGACCCGCGTGCGGCCGTCACCCGGCAGGACGGCAAGCCGGTCTGGTACCAGTCGGACGGCACCAAGGACCTCCTGCCCTTCCACCCGGACGCCGACGACCTCGGCATGGCCTTCGTCCAGGACCTCCCGCACGGCTGGAACGACGGCCACGCGGCCTTCGACGGCGGCAAGTACGACAGGTGGGTGCCGTCCAAGGGGTCCACGACGATGGCGTACCTGACCCGCGACGACATCCCGTTCCACTACGCGCTCGCCGACGCCTTCACCATCTGCGACGCCTACCACTGCTCGTTCATCGGCTCGACCGACCCGAACCGCTACTACCTGTGGACGGGCTACACCGGCAACGACGGCCAGGGCGGCGGCCCGGTCCTCGGCAACGACGAGGCCGGCTACAACTGGACGACCTACCCCGAGCGCCTGGAGAAGGCCGGGATCTCCTGGAAGATCTACCAGGACGTCGGCGACGGCCTGGACGCGAACGGCTCCTGGGGCTGGATCCCGGACGCCTACCGCGGCAACTACGGCGACAACTCGCTCCTCTACTTCAAGCAGTACCAGAACGCCCAGCCCGGCGACCCGCTGTACGACAAGGCGCGCACCGGCACCGACGCCCGCAAGGGCGAGGGCTTCTTCGACCGGCTCAAGGCCGACGTGAAGGGCGGCACGCTGCCGCAGATCTCCTGGATCGTCGCCCCCGAGGCCTTCACCGAGCACCCCAACTGGCCCGCCAACTACGGCGCCTGGTACGTCGCCCAGGTCCTCGACGCGCTCACCTCCGACCCGAAGGTGTGGGCGAAGACGGCCCTGTTCGTCACGTACGACGAGAACGACGGCTTCTTCGACCACCTGGTCCCGCCGTTCCCGCCGGCCTCCGCCGCGCAGGGCAAGTCGACCGTCGACGTAGGCCCGGACCTCTTCAAGGGCGACGGCAGTCACGTGGCCGGTCCCTACGGTCTCGGCCAGCGCGTCCCGATGCTCGTAGTCTCCCCGTGGAGCAAGGGCGGCTTCGTCTGCTCCGAGACCCTCGACCACACCTCCGTCATCCGGTTCATGGAGCACCGCTTCGGGGTGCGCGAGCCGAACATCTCGCCCTGGCGGCGCGCGATATGCGGCGACCTGACCGCCGCGTTCGACTTCTCCCGCAAGGACACCCGGCCGGTCACGCTCCCGGACACGGCCGGCTACCGGCCGCCGGACAACGTCCGCCACCCGGACTATGTGCCGACGCCGCCCGCCAACCCCGCCCTGCCCGTGCAGGAGCGCGGCCACCGGCCCACCCGCCCGCTCAGGTACGCGCCCTTCGTGGACGGCTCGGCGGACAGCGCGGCCGGGAAGTTCACGCTCACCTTCGCCTCCGGCGTCAAGGCCGGGGCCGCCTTCCTCGTCACCTCCGGCAACCGCACCGACGGCCCCTGGAGCTACACCACCGAGGCCGGCAAGACGGTCGCCGACACCTGGAACTCGGCGTACTCGAACGGGTCGTACGACCTCACCGTGCACGGTCCGAACGGCTTCCTGCGCGTCTTCCAGGGCCCAGGCAAGGCCGCCGGCCCCGAGGTCACCGCGCGGCACTCCGGCGACGACGTCGAGCTCACCTTCACCAACAAGGGCTCCGGCACGGTCGAGCTGAAGCTCGTCAACGGCTACACCGGTACCGGGCGCCCGCTGACGTTCCAGGTGCGGCCCGGCGCCACCGTGCGGCACGCCGTCGACCTGGCGGCGAGCCGGCGCTGGTACGACCTGACCGTCACGTCCGACGAAGCCCCGGGCTTTGTGCGGCGGTTCGCCGGACATGTCGAGAACGGTTGCCCCGGTGTGAGCGATCCCGCGATCGTTACGGAGTAACAGGGCGATGAATCCCGCATCGTGGGGACTGGTCAGGTACCGGTCAGCTCAGGGTAGTGTGCCCCGGTGACCACGCAATCGAACACTCCTGCAGGCTGGTACCCCGATCCCCACGGGGCAGCCCAGACGCTCCGTTACTGGGACGGTGCGCAGTGGACCGACCACACCAGCCCGGCCCAGCAGGGCACCCAGCAGGCGCCGCCGCAGGCCGCCGTTCCGCACCAGGCGGGCGGCGACGCGAAGGTGCAGCGTCAGGTGCAGCAGCAGGCCGGGGTCGCCGCGGGCGGTCCCGGCGGCGGCACCCTGTTCACCGAGCCGGTCCTGGTGGTGAACCAGAAGGCCAAGCTGATCGAGCTGACCAACGAGTACAAGGTCATGGATCAGAACGGCCGCGAGATCGGCTCGGTCGGCGAGGTCGGGCAGGGCGTACTGAGGAAGATCTTCCGCTTCATCTCCAGCTGGGACCAGTTCCTCACCCACAAGCTGGAGATCCGCGACGCCCACGGCCAGCCGCTGCTGCTGCTGACCCGGCCCGCGAAGATCTTCAAGTCCCGGGTCATCGTGACCCGCCCGGACGGGTCGCCCGTGGGTGAGATCGTCCAGAAGAACATGATCGGCAAGATCAACTTCGCGATGAACGCGAACGGCCAGCAGGTCGGCGCGATCAAGGCGGAGAACTGGCGGGCCTGGAACTTCGCGATCGTCGACCACGCGGACAACGAGGTCGCCCGGATCACCAAGACCTGGGAAGGCCTCGCCAAGACGCTGTTCACGACCGCGGACAACTACGTCCTGCAGATCCACTACCAGCTCCCCGAGCCGCTGCTGAGCCTCGTGGTGGCGACGGCCCTGACGGTCGACACGGCGCTGAAGCAGGACAGCAGGGGCTGGGGCTGACCCAGGCCGGAACCAGAACGAACGGCGACGGCGGCCGGTGCACGCGGAGTTCCGCAGGCACCGGCCGCCGCCTTTGTGTCCGTTGTGTCCGTCTACAGCGGGGTGAGGTGCCCCGAGTCCGACTTCCGCGGTCGCGGCACGAACGCCGGTTCCGGGGACGCCGTACGCGGCTCCAGCGCGAGCACCGCGGCCACGGGGTGTTCCTCGTCAGGGTCGGCCGGGCCGGGCGCCACCCGCGTCAGCAGCACCACGCCCCAGGACGCCAGCCCCGCCCCGGCCAGCGCGAGGAGCACGCCCGCCACGCCGCCCTGGAGGCCCTGTCCGAGCAGCGTCAGGCCGATCGCCGCGGCCGCCAGCGGGTTGACGAGCGTCACCACCGCCAGCGGGGCGCCGAGACCGCCGCGGTAGGCCGTCTGCGACAGCAGCAGCCCGCCCGTGGCGAACGCGGCGACGAGCAGTGCCACCACGACCACCTCCGTACCGAGCAGCGGACCCGTGCGGTCCGTCGCCGCCACGGTCACCGTCTGGGTGAGCGCCGAGGCCACGCCGGAGGCGAAGCCGGACGCCGTCGCGTGCCGCAGGCCCGGCCGGGCGCCGGGCCGGGACAGGGCGCCGATCAGGACGGCGGTCGTACCGGCGACCGCCAGCGCCTCGGTCAGGCTCAGCACGCGCTCGGGTGCCGGACCCGAGGCGGTCACCAGCAGGGCGGCCAGCCCCAGCAGGGTCAGGGCGGTGCCCCGCCACTCGGCCGTGCTGACCCGCCGCCCGGCCGCCCGTGCCCCCATCGGGACCGCCGCGACCAGGGTGAGCGCGCCCAGCGGCTGCACCACGGTCAGCGGACCGTACTTGAGGGCCGCGACGTGCAGCAGCGCGGCGGCCGCGTTCAGCCCGACCGCCGACCACCACGCGCCGGTGCCGAGCAGCCGCAGCAGGCCGGAGTCGGGGCCGCGGGCGGCGAGCCGGGCCTGGGCGACCGCGGCGGCCGCGTAGGCGACGGCCGAGACCAGGGACAGGGCGACGGCGACCAGGACGGCGGTCATCGGCCCGCTCCCACCAGGACGGGCTCCTCGGCCGGTACGAGTATGGGTGTGCCGCGTCCGGCCGTGATCGCCGTGCGGTGCGGCGGGTGGATGAGCGCGAGCGCGAGACCCAGCATGGCCGTGGCGACGATCGCGTCGAGCCAGTAGTGGTTGGCCGTGCCCACGATCACCAGCAGGGTGACCGCCGGGTGCAGCAGCCACAGCCAGCGCCACCGGGAGCGCGTCGCCACGATCAGGCCGACCGCCAGCATCAGCGCCCAGCCGAAGTGCAGCGACGGCATCGCCGCGAACTGGTTGGAGAGGTGGTCGGTCCGCGGCGGGCCGTACACGGACGGGCCGTACACCCGGGCGGTGTCCACCAGGCCGGTCGCGGCCAGCATGCGCGGCGGGGCGAGCGGGAACGTGAAGGGCAGCACCAGGGCGGCGGTGGTGACCGCGGCGAGGATCCGGCGGGCCCAGACGTAGTGCGCCGGGCGCCGCAGATAGAGCCAGACCAGGAAGGCCAGGGTGGCCGGGAAGTGGACGGTCGCGTAGTAGGTGTTCGCGAGGCGCACGAGGGTGTCGCTGTGCAGCAGCGCGGACTGTACGGAGCCCTCGCCGGGAAGGTGCACGGTCCGTTCCAGGTCCCACACGCGGTGGGCGTTGTGGAGAGCCTCGCCGGTGTGGCCCGTGGCCAGCTGCCGGCCGAGCTTGTAGACGAGGAAGAGTCCTGCGACGAGCAGGAGCTCACGGACGAGCGGGGGCCGGGTTATGGCTCCTGGCTCGGGTTCTGCAGGCTCGGTGCGGGCATTCATCCCCCGGCCCCTTCGCTGACGGTGGTGCGTGTGGTGGTGCGTGTGGTGGTGCGTGTGGTGGTGCGTGCCGAGTCCGGGCCGCGGCCCGGACTCGGCACGTCGCCGTACCGATACGCGAGTGTACCGATACGAACGAGTACCGATACGTCAGTGTACCGATACGCTTGAGTACCGGTACACTTGCGTATCGATAGACGTACGACACACTGGATACAGGTTTCGCAGCCGCGATCGAGGACCGCTTGAGACGGGGTCGAGGACCGGCAGGGCACACAAGTTGCACACGAGTGAGGAGAGAGGGCATGACGCCGCAGGCCGCGGACGGACCGGGGACGGTCGCCGCCACGAGCCGCTCCAAGATCACGCCGGAGCGTGAGCGGGAGTTCTTCGACGCCGTGCTCGAACAGATCCGTGAATGCGGCTACGACTCCCTCACCATGGAGGGCGTGGCCGCCAGCACCCGGTGCAGCAAGTCCACGCTCTACCGCCAGTGGAGGACGAAGCCCCAGTTCGTGGCGGCGGCACTGCGCGCCAACCGCAAGGTGCGCTTCGCCGGCATCGACACAGGATCACTCGCGTCGGACCTGCGCGAGGCCGCGCAGGCCGCGGGCGACGACTGGTCGGGCAAGGACACCCGGCTGCTGCAGGCCCTCGGCCACGCCATCACGCAGGACCCCGAGCTCCAGCAGGCGCTGCGCGAGACCCTCATCGACCCCGAGATCGCCGCGCTCAAGGAGATCCTCAGGCGCGCGGTGGAGCGGGGCGAGGTGCGGGCGGAGCATCCGGCGCTGGAGTACATCCCGGCCATGATGTTCGGCGTGCTGCGCGCCCGGCCCGTGCTGTGCGGTCAGTACGCCGACGCCGACTACCTCGTCCGGTTCGTGGATGCCGCCGTGCTGCCCGCGCTCGGGCTGACCTGAGACCCAGGCCGCCGTCCACGGGATGACTGGACGGCGACCTGCTCGCGCCGCACCGTGGGGACGGGGGCGGCGCGCACCCCCCGGCCGGGTGGGATTCCTCTTGAGCGGAGGGGAATCCCACCCGGCCGCAGTATGCGCGGGGCGTCCGGGGGCCGGCCGGGCGGTCAGACGTTCTGGCCGCTGCCGCCGCCCGACGACACCTTGATCCCCTCGGTGATCTCGTCGATGACCGACAGCTTCTCTCCGACGTCGACGCCGAAACGCACCACCACGATCTGCCGCGGGCGCGCCGGGGAGGGGAAGGCGAGCGACTCGACGTAGCCGTCGGCGCCCTTGCTGGTGACCGCCTTCCAGCGGACCAGGTAGCCCTTCTGCCCGGCCACGGTCACCGCCTTGGAGGCCAGCACCTCGTGCGAGGTGATGCTGCCGTAGGTGGTACCGCCGTAGGACTCCTTGGCGTTCGCCGCGATGTCGGCCTTGGCGACCTCCTCGGCCGTGCTGCCCAACACCTGCGCGGGTGCCGAGTAGGCACCGCCGGCCGTGCAGTCCTTGGACGTGTCGCCGGGGCACTTGTAGGACTTGCCCGACGTGACCGCGGCGCCCGCGATGCCCGCCTTCCCGGTCCAGCCCTTCGGCACGGGCAGACTGATCCCGTTGACCGGGTCCGGCACGGTGCCGCCGCCCTGGATCTCCGGCGCCTCGGACCGGCCCGGCGACGGCGACTGCCCGCCGGAGCCCCCCGAACCGCCGGAGCCACCCGAACCACCTGAACCACCCGAACCGCCGCCGGGTCCGCCGAACGGGCCGCCCTCGCCGCCCTGTCCGTTCGGGCCCTGCTGCGAACCGGCCCGGTCGCCGCCGCCGGAGCCGCTCTTGGAGAGCGCGTACACGCCGACCCCGATGCTCGCGAGCACCGCGGCGGCCACCACGACGGCTATGCCCGTGCGCAGACCGCGCCGGGTGCCGGCCGGCGGCTGGGCGGGATACCCGGGGTAGGCGGCGTAGGCCGGGTACGGCCCGGCGTCCTGCGGCTGCGTCGGGGGACCCCATACGGCGGCCGAACCGGCGGGGCGGGTCTGGTCCGTCCATGCCTTGCCGTCCCACCAGCGCTCGGTGGGCGGACCGTCATTCGTCTGCCCGGGGTCGGGGTACCACCCGGGAGGAGTCACCTGCGTCATGAGCCCACCGTATGAGGCGTCGGTGAAAGCGGGATGAGAGGGCCCGGCAACAGTTCGGTGCCGGCGTCCCGCGACAGTGGATTCCCGGCCATGGTCACTCCAGTTCCAGCCGTACCGGCGCCCGCCGCGCGGGCGGCGGCAGCCGCAGCCCGTCCCGCCCCGGAGTCACCGACCCCAGAATGCTCGGATGCCGGGCGCCGGTGCTGACCGGTTCGGTGCCCGCGAGCCCGTGCGCGGTGAGGAACCCGAGGACCGCGAAGGCGTACGCCTCCTTGGCCTGCGACGGCAGCCCCAACGCGTCGGAGACGCGCACCGCCACCCCGGGCAGCCGGTGCCGCAGCATCGCCATCAGGGCTGGGTTGCGCGTGCCGCCGCCCGAGGCGACCACCTCCGTGGCGCCCACGGACCGTACGGCGTCGGCGACCGTACGGGCCGTCAGCTCGGTGAGCGTCGCCAGCACGTCCTCGGCCGGCAGGCCGTCGACTCCGGCCGCCCGCAGATACCCGGAGTGGAACAGCTCCTTGCCCGTGGTCTTCGGCGCGGGCCGCGCGTAGTACGGCTCCGCGAGCAGCCGGTCCAGCAGCGGCCCGTGCACCCGGCCGCGCGCGGCCAGCGCGCCGTCGGCGTCGTACGCGAGGCGCCCGCCGCTGAACTCCCACGCCGCCGCGTCGGTCAGCGCGCAGCCGGGCCCGGTGTCGAAGGCCGTCCCGTCGGGCGCGGTGAGGTTGGCGATCCCGCCGATGTTGAGGGCGACCGGTGTGCCCGCCCTGCCCCGCAGCCACAGCAGGTCCACCAGGCTGACCAGCGGCGCGCCCTGGCCGCCGGCGGCGACGTCACGCGGCCGGAAGTCGGCGACGACGGGCAGCCCGGTCGCCTCCGCGATCCAGGCCGGCTGCCCGAGCTGCAGCGTGCCGTGCACCCGGCCGCCGTCCGCCCAGTGGTAGACCGTCTGCCCGTGCGAGGCGACCAGCTCGGCCCGCCCGTCGCACAGTTCACGATCGGCCCGGACGGCCGCCGCGGCGAACGCCTGCCCGATCCGGGTGTCGAGCCGGCACACCTGGGCGAGGGGGACGGCCGCCGGGGGCAGCGCCGCCGCGAGCAACTCCCGCAGCGCGCCGTCGTACGGCTCGCTCACCGTCCCGAGCGGCTTCAGGACGAGGGCGTCACCGTCGAGGCGCAGCTCGGCGGCCGCCGCGTCGACGGCGTCGTACGACGTCCCGGACATCAGACCGATCACCAGCACCTGGTCGACCCACCTTCCCGGCCGGGCGCACCAGGAGCGCGAGCGCGCTCACCGCGCAGGCCGTCGCCGCGTAGTACGCGGGCACGTCCGCATTCCCGGTGCGTCGCACCGTCTCCGTGATGATGAGCCCCGCGCACCCCGAGAACACGGCATTGGACAGGGCGTAGGCGAGTCCGAGGCCCGTACAGCGCACGCGCGTCGGGAACATCTCGGCGAGCAGCGCGGGCCCCGGCCCCGCCATGAGCCCCACGACCGCCCCCGCACCGCACACGGCCGCCCCCTTCACGGCGCTCGAAGTCCCGCCGCTCTGCAGGAGGTCGAACAGGGGCACCGCCAGCGCCACCACCAGCACCGCCCCCGTCAGCATCACCGGCCGCCGCCCGACGCGGTCGCTCAGCAGCCCCGCCGGGATGATCGTTGCCGCGAAGCCCAGGTTGCCCAGGACCGTCGCGATCAGCGCCTGCCGGAAGCCGGTGTGCAGCGTGGTCTGCAGATACGACGGCAGCACGACGAGGAAGGTGTACCCGGCCGCCGACCAGCCCATCACGCGCCCGGCCCCGAGCGCGACGGCCCCCACGACCTCCCGCACGGTCGGATCCGGCACGCCCTCCGGCACTGACGGATCCGGCACGCCCTCCCGCGCGGACGGCTCCCGCGAGGCCCTCTCCCGCTCCCTGAACGGCGGCGTCTCGTCCAGTCGCACCCGCAGCCACAGCGCCCCCAGCCCCATCGGCAGCGCGAGCAGGAACGGCAACCGCCACCCCCAGGCGGTCAACTGGTCCTCGGTCAGCACGGTCGCCAGAGAGGCCGCCGCACCCGCCCCGCCCAGCAGCCCCAGCGCCACGGTGAACGACTGCCACGACCCGTACAGCCCACGCCGCCCCGGCGGGGCGAACTCCGTCATCACCGAGACCGCGCCGCCGAACTCACCACCGGCCGACAGCCCTTGGACGACCCTCAGGAACGTGAGCAGCCAGGGGGCCAGGACGCCGGCCGTGTCGTACGTCGGCAACACGCCGATCAGCGTCGTCGCCCCGGTCATCAGCGCGACCACCAGGATCAGTACCGGCCGACGCCCCGTCCGGTCGCCCAGCCGGCCGAACAGGGCCGCGCCCACCGGCCGGAAGAAGAACGCCAGCGCGAACGACGCGTACGCCTTCACCAGCCCCTCCACCGCGCCGCCGCCCTCCGGCGTGAAGAACCGCTGCGCGACGACCGTGGCGAAATAGCCGTAGACACCGAACTCGTACCACTCGATGAAATTACCGACCGAACCCGCGGCCAGCGCCCGCAGCGAGGACGCCTTCGCCGTGTCCCGGCGGTCTTCGAAAATCAGCTTCATTTCCAGGCCCGTTCACCAGTGCGTCGCTCCACAGCGGCCGGCCCGGGCCGGGGCGTGTCGTCCGCGCGCGCTCCCGTTCACCCGGCACGGCAACACCTGCCCGGACCGGCCTCCCCCCAGCCAAGCCGACGACTACGCTCGTGGTCTGTACGTCGTCCGGGCGACATCGGGGAGGTAACGGGATGACGGAGGCACGGCCCCCTGTGGCCGCCTCGGCCTCCCTGTGGGAGCGCGAGGCGGAGATCGCCGCCGTGACAGAGGCGCTCGACGCACTGTGCGCGGACCGCTCGTCCTGCGGGAACCTCCTTGTGCTCCAGGGGGAGGCGGGACTCGGCAAGACGGCACTGCTCGCCGAGACGCGCCGCATCGCCGAACGGCGCGGCTGCACCGTGTGGTCCACCCGCGGCGGCGAGACGCTGAAGTCCGTTCCGTTCAACGTGGTGCGGCAGTTGCTCCAGCCCGCGCTCGTGTCACTGATGCCCGAGGAGGCCCGCGAGTACCTCGGCGACTGGTACGACATCGCCGGCCCCGCCCTCGGCGTCACGGACCCCGGCGACCGGCAGACCGACCCGCGGGGCGTCTGCGACGGCCTGGTCGCCGCCGTACGCAGGCTCGCCAAACGGGAGTGGCCCCTGGTGCTGCTGATCGACGACGCGCACTGGGCCGACCAGGAGACCCTGCACTGGCTCGCCGCGTTCACCGAGCGGCTCGACGACCTGTCCGTGCTGGTCGTGGTCGCCCGCCGCCCCGGTGAGGTGAGCGGAGACAGCGCCCGCCTCCTGGACACGATCGCCGCCGCGGCGGGCCGCCCCGCCACCACCCTGAGCGCCCTCACCCCGGACGCCACCGCCGGACTCACCCGGGCCACCCTCGGCCGGCACGCCGACGCCCCGTTCTGCCGCGAGGTCTGGGCCGTCACCGGCGGCAACCCGTACGAGACCGTCGAACTCCTCGCCAAGGTGCAGGACAGCGAGTTGGAACCGGTCGAGGCCCACGCCGGTGAACTCCGCCCCCTGAACCGCTCCGCCCGCGGCGGCGGACTCGTCGCCCGCTTGGAAGGCCTCGGCATCGACGCCACCCGGTTCGCCTGGGCCGCCGCCATCCTCGGCACCGGCATCACCGTGGACCTGGTCGCCCAGCTCGCCACCCTGAGCATGGACGTCGCACAGCGCTGTGCCGAACTGCTGTGCGGCGCCCGCATCCTCACCGGACCGGATCCCGCGGGGGCCCGGCCGGACGACGGGGACCTGGAGTTCGTCCACCCGCTGATCGCCTCCGCCGTCTACAACTCCATCCCCGAGGCCCTGTGCACCGCCATGCACGGCATCGCGGCCGAGGTCGTCACCGACTCCGGGCGCGGTGCCGCCGCGGCCTCCCGCCACCTCCTCCAGGTGCACCCGGACGACGACGAGGAACTCGTCGTGCAGCTCCGCGAGGCAGCCCGGGAACACCTCGCCGTCGGCGCCCCCGACGCGGCCCGCCGCTGCCTGGAACGCGCCCTGCTCGAACCGCCCCTGCCCGAGGTCCACGCGCACGTGCTCTACGAACTGGGCTGCGCCACGCTCCTGACCGCGCCCGCCACCACCATCGAGCACCTGCAGACCGCGCTCGGCCTGCCCGGCCTCGACGGCGCCGAACGCGTCGACGCCGTCGTCCGCCTCTCCCAGGCCCTGCTCCACAACAACCAGCTGGAGGAGGCCGTCCGCACCGTCGAGGCCGAGGCCGCCCGCCACGAACCCGGGCCCGCACGGATGCGCCTGCAGGCCGTGCAGTACATGTGCGAGGGCATCCACGCGGGCGAGGCGACCTCGGCCGGCCGCTCCGAACGCCTGGCCGAACTGGCCCGGACGTGCACCGGCAGGGACAACTCCGAGCGCGCCCTGCTGATCCTGCGCGGCTTCGACGCCATGGCCCACGGCGAGAGCGCGGAGGAGGCCGCCGCGCTGTGCGACCGGGCGCTCGTCAACGGCCGCCTGGCACCCGGGCTCGGCTGGACCGACACCGAGTGGGGCATCGAACTCCTGCTGATGCTGGCCATCGCGTACGCCTACACCGACCGCCTCGACCGGGCGGACGCCCTGTACACCGAAGCCCTGCGCACCTACGAGACCGCCGGGTGGAGCGGCGGTCATCTCGCCCTGGCCCACGCGTACGTCGGCTTCGGACACCGCAGGCGGGGCCGGCTCAGGGAGGCGGAGACGTCCCTGCGGGAGTCGCTGCGCCTCGCCGAGCGCGTCGGCCGCGGCCTGCCCCTGTACTGGGCCGCCACCTGCACCCTCATCGACACGCTGCTCGCCCGCGGACGGGCCGACGAGGCCTGGTACATCGCCGGGCAGTACGGATTCACCCCGCCGTACCCGTCGGCGATCGTGCTGCCGGACCCCCGCTCCGTGCGCGGCCGGCTGCTGCTCGCCGTCGGCCGCAGCGACGAGGGCATCGACGAACTGGAGGCCGCCGGGAAGGCGGCGGCCGTCCGCGGCCACCACAACCCGGTGATGGTCCCCTGGGCGGCCGACCTGGCACGGGCGCTCGCCACGAAGGACCCGGCCCGCGCCGCCCAGCTCGCCACCGAGACCCGCCGCCGGGCCGAGCGCTTCGGCACGGACACCGCCATCGGCGAGGCCCTGCGCTGCGCGGCCGCCCTGGAGACCGGACAGCGCGCGGTCCGTCTCGCCGCCCAGGCCGTCGCCTACCTGGAGGCCTCGCCCTGCCAGTACGAACACGCGGCCGCCCGCGTGGAGCACGGCATCGCGGCCCGCTCGGTCGCCGAGCTCAACCGGGGCCTGGCACTGGCGCGGTCGTGCGGAGCGGACGGACTGGTGGCGCAGGCCAGGGAGGCGCTGGAGAGGGACCACGGACTGCGCTGACCCGGTCGCGCCGACCTGGGCCGCGCCGGCTCAGATCGCCAGCAGCTGGTCGGTGACCGCCGCCAGCCGCTTGCGTACATCGGGGTCGTACGTCGCCTCGTGCGCCCGTGACGGACTCGTGCCGTCGAAGTAGCGGCCCGTGCCCAGGTCCTGGGTGGCCAGGGCCAGGACGCCCGGCGCGCCGTCGGCGACCGTGTTCCACGGCGCCACGCCCGCATCGCGCACCATCGTCGTGTCCATGTAGGTCGCCGGGTGCAGCACGTTGACGGACACCCCGGTGCCCGCCGACTCCTCCACGAGGGAGAACGTGTGAGCCGCCAGCGCGAACTTGCTGCGGCAGTACGCCGACACGCCGCTGTAGCCGCGGGTCAGCTCCGGGTCGGCGAAGTCCAGCGGTTCCTGGCCGGCCGAGCCGACGTTCACGATCCGGGCGGGCGGGTTGGCGCGCAGGACCGGCAACAGGGCGCGGGTCAGTGCCACCGGCGCCAGGTAGTTCACCGCGAGCCGTAGCTCGTGCCCGTCGGCGCTCAGCTCGCGACCGGAGCCGCGCGGACCACCGCCGACGCCCGCGTTGTTGATCAGCACGTCCAGCTCGGGATGGGCCTCGGCGACCCGGGCGCCCAGCTCGCGCACCTGGGCGAGCGAGGCCAGATCGGCGACGAATCCCTCCGCCCGGCCCTCGGTGCGCAGCTCCAGGACCAGCTGCTCGGTGCGCGACCGGTCGCGGCCGTGGGCGAGGACGAGATGGCCGGCCCGGACCAGTTCGAAGGCGATGTACCGGCCGAGCCCGGAGGTGGCGCCCGTGATCAGAACAGTCGACATGGTCCCACCCTAGACACGGCGCGCGCACGGGAAGGAGGTGCTGCTGAAGCTACGACCAGCAGGGTCACCCTCGGCCGGGCGTTTTGTCCTCGTCCCCCTCGTCCTCCTCGTCCTCCTCGGTGAGTACCCGCTGGGCCGTCGCGAACGCCGAGTTGGCCGCGGGGACCCCGCAGTACACCGCGGTCTGCAGCAGCACCGCGCCGATCTCCTCCGGCGTCAGCCCGTTTCGCCGGGCCGCCCGCACATGCATCGCGAGCTCGTCGTGGTGGCCGTGGGCGACCAGGGCGGTCAGCGTGATCATGCTGCGCTCGCGGCGGGTTAGGGTCGGGTCGGTCCAGATCTCGCCCCACGCGTACCGGGAGATGAAGTCCTGGAAGCGGGCGGTGAACGGCGTCTGCCTGGCCTGCGCCCGGTCGACGTGCTCATCGCCGAGTACCTCCCGGCGCACCGCCATTCCCCGCTTGGCGCCCCCGCCGAGATGCGCCCGCAGCGCCGTCAGCACGGCCTCGGGGCACTGCGCCGGCGCCAGGTGCGAGGCCCCGGGGATCTCGACGAGCGCGGCGCCCGGCACCGCGTCCGCGATCTCCCGCAGGTGGGCGGGCGGTGTCGCGGGGTCCTGACGGCCCGCGACCAGCAGGGTCGGTACGGTGATCGCGTCGAGGCTGTCGCGCAGGTCGAACGCGGCCAGGGCGTCGCAGCAGGCCGCGTACGCACCCGGGTCGGCGTTCCGGTGGTCCCGGAGGAGCTGCGGCACCGTGAAACCGGGGGTGAACCAGCGGGCTTCGGCGCTCTCCACCAGCCACCCCAGGCCCTCCCGGCGGACCCGTTCGGCCCGCTCCTGCCACGGCCCCGCGCCGTCGAAGTGGGCCGAGGAGCAGATGACCGCGAGGGAGGTGAGCCGCTCGGGGTGGTGGACGGCCAGGTGCAGACCGACCGCGCCGCCCAGGGACACGCCCGCGTACGCGAACCTCTCGATGCCGAGGGAGTCGGCGAGCGCGAGCACCAGATCGGCCAGGTCGCCGACCGTGGCCCCGGGACCGATCAGGTCCGCCGCCGAACCGCCGTGCCCCGGCAGGTCCCAGCGGACCACCCGGTGAGTGATCGACAGCTCGGGCGCGACGGTGTCCCACAGCGCGTACGACGTGCCGAGGGAGGGGCCGAGCAGCAACGGCGGAGCCGAAGCGGGGCCGTCGGTGCGGTGGTTGAGCAGCTCACTTGTCAACGTCGCTCCAGAGCACGGTCGGTGAGGGCTGCGGCGGAGCCGGTGCAGCGGGCCGGATCGGTGGGCTCTTCGAGGTCGAGGTCCTTCAACTCCGGTTCCTCACGGAGAAGTTCGGCGAGGCTGCGGTTCTCGGTGTGGGTGCGGCGGGCGAGCTCGGTGAGCAGTTCCTTCGCGCGGGCGCGGCCCAGGACCGGAGCCAGCTCGGCGGCCAGCCGCTCGGTGACGATCAGCCCCCGGGTGAGGCCGAGGTGCCGGCGCATGGCCTCCGGGTGCACCCGCAGCCCCTCGGCCAGGTCCGCGGCGTCCCGTGCCGCGCCGCCGGCCAGCCGGAGCAGGTCGCGCAGCGGCTCCCACTCGGCGTGCCAGGCCCCGGCCGGGCGCTCGTCCTCCGCCGCCAGCGATCCGTACAGCGTGGCGGCGAGCTGCGGGGCGCGCCGGGCGGCGGCCGCGATCACGGTCGCCCGTACCGGGTTCGCCTTGTGCGGCATCGCGGAGGAACCGCCGCCCGCACCCTCGGTGACCTCGGCGATCTCGGTACGGGAGAGGGTCAGGACGTCGGCGGCGAACTTGCCCAGCGCTCCGGCCGTGAAGGCGAGCCCGCCCGCGAGATCGGCGATCGGGGTGCGCAGGGCGTGCCAGGGCAACTCCGGTTCGGCGAGACCGAGTTCCCGTGCGTAGGCGGCCGTGAGCGCTCGCGGATCGTCCGCCCCGTAGGCGCTGAACGCGGCCAACGTGCCCGCCGCGCCGCCCAGTTGAGCGGGCAGCCCCTCCCGTACGGCCCGTACCCGGTCCCGTGCGTCCAGCACCAGCGACCGCCAGCCCGCCGCCTTCAGCCCGAACGTCGTCGGCACCGCGTGCTGGGTGAGCGTCCGCCCCGGCATGACCGTGTCCCGGTGCCGCGCGGCGAGCCGGGCCAGCGCCCGCTGCGTACGCTCCAGGTCCGCCAGGACCGGATCCAGCGTGCGCACGGCGACCAGCATCGTCGCCGTGTCCAGGATGTCCTGGCTCGTGGCGCCCCGGTGGACATACGGTCCGTACTCCCCGCCGACCGCCTTCGTCAGATCCTCGACCAGCGGGATCACCGGGTTCCCGCCGCCGCGCGCACGCCGGGCGAGGGAGCGCACGTCGTAGCGGTCCGGGTCTGCGGCCCGGGTCACGGCCGTCGCCGCCGCCCGCGGAGCCAGCCCCATCGAGGCCTGCGCCCGGGTCAGCGCGGCCTCCGCGTCCAGCAGCGCCCGCAGATACGCGGTGTCGCTCGTCGCGGACGCGGCCGGGGAACCGGCCCACCCGGGGGCGAGCAGGCCGGTGTCCAACTCGTCAGGGTTCACCGGAACTCCAGGAAGACCGTCTCGCCTTCGCCCTGAAGGCGGATGTCGAAACGGTACGTTCCCCGGCCCTCGTCGGCGGCGATCAGCGTGCCGCGTCGCTCCTCGTCCAGCTGCGAGAGCAGCGGGTCCGCGGCGCGCGCCGCCTCGTCGCCCGGCAGATAGATCCGGGTGAACAGGTGGACGAGCAGACCGCGTGCGAAGACGCACACGCTGATGTACGGGGCGCTCCGCCCGCGCGCCCCGGGCCGCAGCGTGCGCGCGTACCAGTGTCCGTCGGCGTCTGTCTGGACGCGGCCCCAGCCGGTGAACTCCACGCCGTTGCGGCCGAGGTGGCCGCCGGTGGCCGGGTCGCGCCGCATCGAGCCGTCGGCCTGCGGCACGTTGCCGTCCGGATCCGGCCCCCACAGCTCCACGAAGGCGTCCGGCAGCGGGTTGCCCTCGCCGTCGTACACGTACCCCCGAAGGGTGATGGCGCTCGGGTGGCCGACCGGCGCGATGTCACCGCCGCCCGGGAACGGCAGCGCGTACCCGTAGAACGGGCCGACCGTGTGTGAGGGGGTGGGCAGCACGCTCTGCGGCCTGCTCGTGTCGGTCTTCGTCATGCGGGTCGGCGTCCTTCCTCGATCCAGGTGGCGTGCGGGCCGTCCAGCACGATGTCCCAGTGGTAGCCGAGCGAGAACTCCGGCACCGACAGGCTGTGGTCGTACGTCGCGACCAGCCGCTGCCGTGCCGCGTCGTCCGTCACGGACTGCAGGATCGGGTCGTAGGGGAAGAGCGGGTCGTTCGGGAAGTACATCTGCGTCACGAGCCGCTGCGTGAACGCCGTCCCGAAGAGGGAGAAGTGGATGTGGGCCGGGCGCCAGGCGTTGACGTGGTTGCGCCAGGGGTACGGTCCCGGCTGGACGGTGGTGAAGCGGTAGCGGCCGTCGTCGTCCGTGAGCGTGCGCCCGACACCCGTGAAGTTCGGGTCCAGCGGTGCGTCGTGCTGCTCGCGCCGGTGTGCGTACCGGCCGGCCGAGTTGGCCTGCCAGATCTCGATCAGCTGACCGCGCACCGGGTGTCCGTCGCGGTCGAGCAGCCGGCCGGAGACGGTGATCCGCTCGCCGACCGGCTCGCCCCGGTGGTGCTTGGTGAGATCGTTGTCGGTCTCCGTGATGTCCCGTTCCCCGAAGGCCGGGGAGGAGAGTTCCACCAGCTCCGGGTCCTTGGCGACGTCTATCGTGACCGGCGGCCGCCCGGGGTGACGCAGCACGGACGAGCGGTACGGGGCGTAGTCGCGGCGCGGGTGGTGCTCGACGGGTGCGCCGTCGGCGATCCGCTTCTCGTACGCGGTGTGCTCGGCCGCGATCTCCTGGTCGATGTCGTGCTGAGTGAGAGCCATCGGGACTCCTAGCGTTCGAGGAAGAGGGCGAGGCCCTGGCCCACGCCGATGCAGAATGTGACGCGGACGTCCCTCACGGCCGGATCTCCTCGGGGACGCGCACCTTGGCGGCGGTCTTCGCCGTGATCTCCTGCGCCGTGACGCCCGGCGCGGTCTCGACGAGCACCAGGCCGTTCTCGCTCACGTCGAGGACGCCGAGGTCGGTGATGACCCGGTTCACGCACGCCTTGCCCGTGAGCGGCAGCGCGCACTCCTCGAGGATCTTCGGGGAGCCGTCCTTGGCGGTGTGCGTCATCACGACGATGACGGTGCGGGCGCCGTGCACCAGGTCCATGGCGCCGCCGATGCCGGTGATCAGCTTGCCGGGGACGGCCCAGTTGGCCAGGTCGCCCTTTGCGGACACCTGCATCGCGCCCAGCACGGCGACGTCGATGTGCCCGCCGCGGATCATCGAGAAGGACAGCGCGGAGTCGAAGAAGGAGGCGCCGGGCAGGACGGTGACCGTCTCCTTGCCCGCGTTGATCAGATCGGGGTCGACCTGGTCCTCGGTGGGGTAGGGGCCGGTGCCCAGGATGCCGTTCTCCGACTCCAGGATCACCTCGACGCCGTCGGGGAGATGGTTGGGGATCAGGGTCGGCAGCCCGATGCCGAGGTTGACGTACTGCCCGTCGCGCAGCTCGCGTGCCGCGCGGGCGGCCATCTCCTCGCGTGTCCAGGCCATCAGCTGCTCACCGTCCGCTGCTCGATCCTCTTGTCCGCCGCCTGCTCGGGGGTCAGCGCCACGACCCGCCGCACGAAGATGCCGGGCACATGCACCGCGTCCGGATCGATCTCGCCGGGCTCGACGAGCTCCTCCACCTCCGCGACCGTCATCCGCCCGGCCATTGCGGCCAGCGGGTTGAAGTTGCGGCTCGACCTGTTGAAGACGAGGTTCCCGTGCCGGTCGCCCTTCGCCGCGCGCACCAGCGCGAAGTCGGTACGGATCGCGCGCTCCAGGACGTACTCCGTGCCGTCGAACTCCCGGACCTCCTTGGCCGGCGAGGCGAGCGCCACGCCGCCGGAGCCGTCGTAGCGCCAGGGCAGTCCGCCCTCGGCGACCTGTGTGCCGACCCCGGCCGGGGTGTAGAAGGCGGGGATCCCGGCGCCACCGGCGCGCAGCCGCTCCGCCAGGGTGCCCTGCGGGATCATCTCGACCTCCAGTTCCCCGGCCAGGTACTGCCGGGCGAACTCCTTGTTCCCGCCGATGTACGAGCCGGTCACCCGGGCGATCCGGCCCGCGGCCAGCAGCACCGCGAGGCCGGACTCCATCGCCCCGCAGTTGTTCGACACCACGCCCAGACCGGTCACCCCGCGCTCGTACAGCGCCTGGATCAGCACGTTCGGCACACCGCTCAGCCCGAACCCGCCCACCGCGAGCGACGCGCCGTCCGGCACGTCGGCCACGGCCTCCAGGGCCGTGGCGACCACCTTGTCCATAGGTGAAGCCCCATCCCTTCCTGGTGCCCGACCGCGGGAAGGCCGCGAATTAGTCAGGGCACTGAGTATTTTGCCGAGATGGTCTTCACGCTGCCACTGCGATGTGGACCAGTCAAGGCCTCAGATGATGTCGAGGGGAGAGGCAGACAGGCGCAAGGGTGGCGGGTATCGTTCAGTGCACCAACGAATTCGGGACTGGCTGATTCGGACCGACTGATTCGATGACGGGAGTGAACATGGCCGCGGTGGACCTCACCACCCACCCCGGGCACCTGGCCCGGCGGCTGCAGCAGGCGCACTACCTGCTGTGGAACACGATGGTCTCCGAGGAGATCACCTCACCGCAGTTCGCGGTCCTGAACGCGCTCGTCGCCGAGCCGGGTCTCGACCAGCGCACCGTCGGGGACCGGGTGGGCCTGGACCGGTCGACCATCGCCGAGGTGATCAGCCGCCTGTCCCGCCGCGGTCTTCTCGACAAGGTGCGCGACCCGGACGACGGCCGCCGCTTCCTGCTGCACCTCACGGACGACGGCCTGCGCACCCACCGCAAGCTGACGGTGCGCACCGCCCGGATGAACCAGGTCTTCCTGGCTCCGCTCTCCGCGGAGGAGCAGACGCAGTTCTTCGCCCTGATCCGACGGGTCTCGGACGCGGCGGAGGGGCTCCGCAACCCGGCGGAACCCCTCGTCGCACAGCCCTGATCAGGCAGTGTGCTGCTCATCAGACCGTGGACTTCTGATCAGGTCGTGGACCGTCGATCAGGCCGTGGACTGCGCGAACACCACCCACACCTGGCCCTTCGCGAAGTTCAGCGGTGCGCCGTCCGGGGCGGTGAACTCCGTGCCGTCGGCCGCGGTCGCTCGGGTCCAGGTGGCGTCGAAGGCGCGCCCGTCCCGCAGCACCTCCGCCTTCCCCGAGCCGACCGTCTCGGTGTACGGCGTGTTGTTGCCGAGCACGTCGTGGTACGCGGACTCGCGCACCGTCACGTACTGCACGACGACCGTCGCGGGAGCGACCGGCTTCCCGCCGGCCGTCCCGGTGGGCGAGCCGTCCATCGCCACCAGCCAGCGGTGCCGGCCGGCGGACCAGGTGAAGGTGAAGCGGGCCGACGGGTAACGGACGGTGCGCGAGGTCTCGGTCCGGCCGCCCGCCGGTGCCGCGCCGTAGTGGAAGCCGGCGGTCAGTGCGGCCCGGCCCGGGGCGGAGGGCAGCAACCGGTCCGGACGCAGATAGAGGTTGTGCGGTGCCTGCTTGTCGGCGCCGCGGAAGAACGCGTGGGACGTCTCGTCCGGTGTCACCGCCCGCAGCGGCGCCTTGTCGATCAGCGGCAGCAGTTTGTGCTGCGCCCCCGAGAAGGCAAGCGTCGGCCGGTCGAACTGGCGCAGCAACTCGAGGTCGGACTCGCGGGCGCTGCGCACCGGCCCGACGACCTTCGGCAGCCTGGACGCGTACACCGCCATCAGGCGGCTCAGCCCGCCCTCGACCTGTTCCGCGTACACGACGTCCGCCGCGTCCAGCCCGGTCTGCGGGCGGGCGCCGGGCGCGTTGTCGATCTTCACGGCGAGCACCGGGCCGGTGCCGGTGCCGGCGTCCGTGCTCCGGCTCGGTGATGCCGGCGCGCTGGTCCCGGCGCGGCCGTCGTCGGCCGGCCCGCGTCCCGTCCCCGTCGTCGTGCAGCCCGCCGCGAGGCAGGCCGTCAGCGCGGCGCCCAGCAGGGCCGCCGTCGTCGTGGCGCGCCGCGCGCGCGATCTGTGCCCCATGCGCCCCATGCGCCCCATGCCCACCGTTGCCACCAAGTCTGTGTCATCGATTGCCCGCTTATAGGTACATCGATGGTCATACCCGACTGATTCTGTCGTGATTCGGGGAAAGGTGCGCGGGTACTCGGGCCTCGACCTTGCGCCGGGCGCCCGGGTGGCCGGCGCGCACGCCATGGAGGGAGAGCGCCATGAAGGCAGTGACGTGGCAGGGCAGGCGGGATGTACGGGTGGAGGACGTGCCCGACCCCCGGATCGAGGAACCCACGGATGCCGTCATCCGGATCACGTCCACCGGGCTGTGCGGCTCCGATCTGCACCTGTACGAGGTGCTGACGCCGTTCATGACGCCGGGCGACATCCTCGGCCACGAGCCGATGGGCGTCGTCGAGGAGGCCGGCCCGCAGGTGCCGGGTCTGCGGCCGGGCGACCGGGTCGTGGTGCCGTTCCAGATCTCCTGCGGCCACTGCTTCATGTGCTCGGCGGGACTGCAGACCCAGTGCGAGACGACCCAGGTCACCAGCGAGGGCATGGGTGCCGCCCTGTTCGGCTACACCCGCCTGTACGGCGCGGTGCCCGGCGCCCAGGCCGAGTACCTGCGCGTCCCGCAGGCGCACTACGGACCGATCAAGGTGCCCCAGGGCCCGCCCGACGACCGCTTCGTCTACCTCTCCGACGTGCTTCCCACCGCCTGGCAGGCGGTCGCGTACGCCGACGTCCCGTCCGGCGGCACCGTAGCCGTCCTCGGCCTCGGCCCGATCGGCGACATGGCCTGCCGGATCGCGCGCGTCCGGGGTGCGGAGCAGGTGTTCGGCGTCGATCTGGTGCCGGAGCGGCTGGAGCGGGCACGCCTGCGCGGAGTGGAGACCTACGACCTGCGGGAGTTCGACGACGAGAAGGAACTCGTCACCGCGATCCGCGACGCCACCGGTGGCCGCGGTCCCGACGCCGTGATCGACGCGGTCGGCACCGAGGCCCACGGCAGCGCCGCCGCCCGCCTCGCCCAGCAGGCCTCCGCGATGCTGCCCCGGAAGATCGGCGTGCCCCTCGCGGAACGCTTCACCGTCGACCGGCTCGCCGCCCTGTACACCGCCATCGACCTCGTCCGCCGTGGCGGCACGCTCTCGCTCATCGGCGTGTACGGCGGCACGGCCGACCCGCTGCCCCTGCTCACCATGTTCGACAAGCAGATCCAGATCCGCATGGGACAGGCCAACGTGCGCCACTGGACCGACGACATCCTCCCGTACCTCACGGACGAGGACCCCCTGGGGGTCGACGACTTCGCCACCCACCGGCTTCCGCTGTCCGAGGCCCCGCACGCGTACGAGATGTTCCAGCGCAAGCAGGAGGGCGCGGTCAAGATCCTCATGCGGCCGTGAGACCGGTCAGCCGCGCGTGCCCAGGATCTCCGCCAGGTCGTAGCGCACCGGCTCCTCCAACTGGGCGTAGGTGCAGCTCTCGGGGGTGCGGTCGGGGCGCCAGCGACGGAAGCGGGCCGTGTGCCGGAAGCGGACCCCGTTCTCCATGTGGTCGTACGCCACCTCGGCCACCCGCTCCGGCCGCAGCGGCACCCAGGACAGGTCCTTCTTGCCCGACCAGCGGCTGGGCGCCCCGGGCAGCCGGGCCGTCTCGTGGGCGGCCTCGTCCGACCAGGCCGCCCACGGATGCCCGGCCGCCTCCTCCATGCGCAGCGGCTCCAGCTCCTCGACCAGCTCGGCGCGCCGCTTCATCGCGAAGGCGGCCGATACGCCCACGTGTTGCAGGGCGCCCCGGTCGTCGTACAGGCCGAGCAGCAGCGAACCCACCACCGGACCGCTCTTGTGGAAGCGGTAGCCCGCCACGACCACGTCCGCCGTACGCTCGTGCTTGATCTTGAACATGGCCCGCTCGTCCTGCAGATAACGCAGCGTGGGAGGCTTGGCGACGACTCCGTCCAGGCCCGCCCCCTCGTACTGCTCGAACCACTGCCGGGCCACCTCCGCATCGGTCGTCGCCGGTGCCAGGTGAACGGGTGCCGTCACACCGGACAGCGCCCTGGCAAGCAGCGCGCGCCGGTCCGTCAGCGGCACGTCCAGCAGCGACTCGTCGGCCAGTGCCAGCAGGTCGAACGCGACGAAGGAGGCGGGCGTCCGCTCAGCCAGCATGCGCACCCGCGAGTCCGCCGGGTGGATGCGCTCGGTCAGCGCGTCGAAGTCGAGCCGCCCCTCCCGGGCGATCACGATCTCCCCGTCCAGCACGCAGCGCTGCGGCAACCGCTCCTTCAAGGCCGCCACCAGCTCGGGAAAGTACCTGGTCAGCGGCTTCCCGGTACGACTGCCCAGCTCGACCTCGTCGCCGTCACGGAACACGATCGCCCGGAACCCGTCCCACTTCGCCTCATAGTGCATGTCCGGCGGGATCTTCGCCACCGACCTGGCGAGCATCGGCTTCACGGGCGGCATCACCGGCAGATCCATGCTCCGATTCTGCGCGCTCACGTCGGGTGCCGCCCGGTGTGCGAGGCCCGCGCGGTCCGCCTACCGTGGCCGCATGGGTGACGCGGTCGAACTGGAGGCGGGCGGCCGGACCGTGCGGCTGTCCAGCCCGGACAAGGTCTTCTTCCCGGAGCGCGGTTTCACCAAGCTGGACCTCGCGCGGTACTACATCGCGGTCGGCCCCGGCATCCTGCGCGCCCTGCGCGACCGTCCCACCACCCTGGAGCGCTACCCGGACGGCGTGACCGGGGAGTCCTTCTTCCAGAAGCGGGCGCCCAAGAACATGCCCGACTGGATCCCCACCGCCCACATCACCTTTCCCAGCGGCCGCACCGCGGACGAGATGTGCCCCACCGAGGAGGCCGCCGTGCTGTGGGCCGCCCAGTACGGCACGCTCACCTTCCACCCCTGGCCGGTGCGTCGCACCGACGTCGACCGGCCCGACGAACTGCGCATCGACCTCGACCCGCAGCCCGGCACCGACTTCGAGGACGCCGTGCGCGCCGCGCACGAACTGCGCTCCGTCCTCGACGAGTTCGGCGGGCTGCGCGGCTGGCCCAAGACCTCCGGCGGCCGCGGACTGCACGTCTTCGTGCCCATCGAGCCCCGCTGGACCTTCACCCAGGTGCGCCGCGCCGCGATCGCCGTGGGCCGCGAGCTGGAACGGCGGATGCCGGACCAGGTGACGATCAAGTGGTGGAAGGAGGAGCGCGGCGAGCGTATTTTCGTCGATTACAACCAGACTGCCCGAGATCGCACCATTGCGTCCGCGTATTCCGTCCGTCCCCGCCCGCACGCCCCGGTCTCGGCCCCCCTGCGCTGGGAGGAGGTGGGCGACGCCCGCCCCCGGGACTTCGACCTCGCGACCATGCCCGCCCGCTTCGCCGAACTCGGCGACGTGCACGCCGACATGGCCGACCACGCCTTCTCCCTGGAGGCCCTGCTCGAACTCGCGCGCCGGGACGAGCACGACCACGGGCTGGGCGACCTGCCGTACCCGCCCGAGTACCCGAAGATGCCCGGAGAGCCCAAACGGGTCCAGCCCAGCCGGGCGCGCCGCGAGGAGCGGCAGCCGTCACCGCCGGATCAGGACGCCCCTAGGACCCCCTAGGGCGGCAACGCCGGTCCAGCACGCCCTCCTCGCGACGAGAGCGCTCTCACCCCGCTTCTCGCGCGGGGCTATCCTGATCCGCAAGCGCCGGTGAGGAGTCCCGAAGTGAGCGAGGCAGCGTCGCGTCCCACGCTGGAGGCCGTGGCCGCGCGGGCGGGGGTGTCGCGTGCCACCGTGTCCCGGGTCGTCAACGGCGGGGACGGGGTCAGGGAGCCGCTCGTGGAGCGGGTCCGGCAGGCGGTCGAGGAGCTCGGTTACGTCCCCAACCAGGCGGCGCGCAGCCTCGTGACCAAGCGCCACGACGCCGTCGCCGTCGTCATCGCCGAACCGGAGACCAGGGTCTTCGCCGACCCCTTCTTCGCGCTCCAACTGCGCGGGATCAGCAAGGAGCTGACTGCGCACGACAACCAGCTCGTCCTGCTGCTGACCGAGGGCCGGGACGACCACGGGCGCGTGGCCCGCTATCTCGCCGGAGGCCATGTCGACGGCGCGCTCGTCTTCTCGCTGCACCTCGACGACCCGCTGCCCGGGCTGATCCGGGGCGCGGGCGTGCCCACGGTGTTCGGCGGCCGGCCGGGGTGGAGCGACGGGACGCACCGCGCCGTGTACGTGGACAGCGACAACCGGGGCGGGGCCCGCGAGGCCGTACGGCATCTCGTCGGCCTCGGCCGCAGGCGGATCGCGCACATCACCGGCGCCCTCGACCAGACCTCGGCGGTGGACCGCGTCGACGGGTTCCGGGACGTGATGCGGGACGCCGATCCGCTGCTGATCGTGGAGGGCGACTTCACCCCGGCCGGCGGTGAACGCGCCATGCGGGAACTCCTCGACCGCTGCCCCGACGTGGACGCCGTGTTCGCCGCCAACGACCTGACCGCCTCCGGGGCCCTGCGGGTGCTGCGCGAGCGTGGCCGGCGGGTGCCCGAGGACGTCGCCGTGATCGGCTTCGACGACATGCTGCCCGTCGCCGAGCAGACCGACCCGCCCCTGACGACGATCCGTCAGGACATAGAGGAGATGGGCCGGTTGATGGCCCGGCTCCTGCTCGGCGGCCCGGACCGCCAGGACCCCGGTGATCCCGAGCAGGACGCGCCGTCCGGCGTGATACTGCCGACGACACTGGTACGACGCGCCTCCGCGTAGGCCACAGGCAGCTCCCGGCCGGGCCCGTGACGGCTCAGCCCTGCTGCGACTCGCTCTTGATCACCGCGAAACGGGCGCCGTAGGGATCGGCGAGCTTGGCCATGCGGCCGACGCCCTCCATGGTCGTGGGCGGCATGCGGACCTTGCCGCCCAACTGCTGCGCCTTGTCGACCACGGCATCCGTGTCCTCGACCTCGAAGTACGGCAGCCAGTACGCCCCGGCCTCCGCCTCCGCCGGGTCGTGGGCCAGCGGGACGATGCCACCGAACATGGCGTCCTCACCGCCCTCCGCGGGGTTGAGGCAGGTGTACGTGCCGCCGGGGAAGGGCACGCCGGAGGTCTCCAGTGCGAGCACCCGGTCGTAGAACGCGGCGGCCGCGGCCTCGTCCGGCGTGTACAGCTCGACCCAGCACAGCGAACCGGGTTCGCCCGCCAGATCCACGCCCTTGTTCTGCCCGGGCTGCCAGATCCCGAAGGGCACGCCCGCCTGGTCGGCCAGGATCGCCATGTGGCCCTGTCCCATCACATCCATGGGCTGGAGGAGCACGCTCCCGTGCGCCTCCTCGGCGACCTTCGCCGTGTGCTGCGCGTCCTCGCTCTGGAAGTACACCGTCCAGGACGGCGGACCCTGCTCCGGGGTGGTCTGCATTCCGCCGGCCACGGTCCTGCCGTCCAGTTGGAAGAAGCCGTAGCCGCCGGCCTTGGGCCCCGCCGACTGGAACTGCCAGCCGAAAAGACCGCCGTAGAAGGAAATGGCGCCCTCGATGTCGGACGTGCCGACGTCGACCCAGTTCGGAGCGCCGTTGACGAAACGGGTGGTGAGCATCTTCGCCCTCCTCGGAAGGGTCCCGTCCTCTGTGCACTGCCGAGTCTCGCACCGCCCACTGACAATCGCTGCCGAAGCGCGCCCGCGGACCGGACCATCCGTCGCGATTACCCTGGGTGACCGGCCGCGTTCCCCTTGTTTTCATCCGGCTCCGCGCGCCGCCGTGCGCCGTCGCGTCCCGCGGGAGCATCATCGGGGGCGGCCAAGGGCCCGGGGCGGCGGCGTTGACCCGGCGTTGATCGAACGTTTTTCGCCGCACGGCACGATCCTGCTCATGCACATCGAAACGATCACCTCGCCCGACCTCGCATGGCAGGAGGAGGCGTTGTGCGCGCAGACGGGGGCGGACTTCTTCTTCCCGGAGCCCGGCAGTTCGGTACGGGAGGCCAAGCGGATCTGCGGCATGTGCCCGATCCGCTCCGCCTGCCTGGAGTACGCGCTCGACAACGACGAGCGCTTCGGCGTCTGGGGCGGCATGTCGGAGAAGGAACGGCTTGAGCTGCGGCGCATGTCGTGCTGAGCCGTACGACTGTGCGGGCTTCGGAGGTTAGGATCCGGGGACGCGGCCGGACGTAGCGCAGAGGCAGTCGCGCCACCTTGCCCAGGTGGATACGCCGGTTCGAATCCGGTCGTCCGGGCCGCGCGCGGGGGTCGGTAGCGCAGAGGCAGGCGCACCTGCATGGCATGCAGGACACGCCGGTTCGAATCCGGCCCGACCCACGACGCGGCACGAACGGGGCAGGGGTGTATGCACGGTTCGTAAATCCGTGCGGCCGCGGCCGCGGTGTGCGGTTAGGATCCGGGAGCGCACCCGGACGTGGCGCGGAGGCAGGCACAGCGCCCTGCGGAGGCGACCACACCGGATCGAATCCGGTCGTCCGGACGCGTCACTCGGTCCTGTAGAGCAGAGGCAGACTCGCCACCCTGTCAAGGTGGATACGCCGGTTCGAATCCGGCCGGGACCACGGTACGGCGGACACGGGGCGGGTACGGATGGGCGAGGCGGTCACCGGCGGGGTCACCGAGGCGGAACTGGCGGTGTTCCACCAGGTCGTGGGCAAGCTGCGCACGCTGCCCGTAGACGACCCGGTGCGGCTGCGGGCCGAGCAGGTCGCCGCGTCCTTCGCGCGCGACGGCCGGCTGCGGCGCCGCAAGGCGCGGGGCGCCGAGACCTCGGCGGCCGACGCGGCGGCGATGGCCGCGACCGCGACCGGCGCCCTGGACCGGCGCGAGGACGCGCCGCTGGCCGAGCCGGGCGCCGGGGGAGTCTTCCACAAGCCGCGCACCTGCTACGTCTGCAAGTCGCCCTATCGGCAGGTCGACTCCTTCTACCACCGGCTCTGCCCCGAGTGCGCCGCCGACAACACCACCCGACGCGCCCTGAGCACCGATCTGAGCGGGCGCCGGGCGCTGCTCACCGGCGGCCGGGTGAAGATCGGCTTCCAGCTGGCGCTGATGATGCTCCGGGACGGCGCGGAGGTGCTCGTCACCTCGCGCTTCCCGCACGACACCGTGCGCCGCTTCCGGCAGGCCGAGCACAGCGCGAAGTGGCTCGACCGGCTGACCGTGCTCGCCGTCGACCTGCGCGACCCGCGCCAGGTGCTGGGCCTGTGCGAGGAACTGCGGCAGGAGGGCCGGCCGCTGGACATCCTCGTCAACAATGCCGCGCAGACCGTGCGGCGGCCACCGGAGTCGTACGCGCTGCTGGCCGCCGGGGAGTACGACGCGCTGCCCGCGGGGGCCCGGCAGGCGCCCGGATTCCGGCCGATGCGGATGCTGGAGGGTTCTGCCGCGGCCCTGCCCGTCGCCCTGCGGGAGGCCGACGAGGCCGGGCTGCTGCCCGACCCGTCCCCGGAGAACTCCTGGTCGGCCCGGCTCGGCGCGCTCGACCCGGCAGAGGTCCTGGAGACCCAGCTCGTCAACGCACTGGCCCCGGCCCTGCTGTGCGACCGGCTGCTGCCCCTGCTGCTCGCCGCGCCGCATCCACGCCGGTACGTGGTCAACGTGACCGCCGTCGAGGGCCGCTTCGCCGTCCGCAACAAGATGCCGGGCCACCCCCACACCAACATGGCCAAGGCGGCCCTGAACATGCTCACCCGCACCAGCGCCGCGGAACTCGCGGCCCAGGGCGTGCACATGTGCGCGGTCGACACCGGCTGGATCACCGACGAGAACCCGGCGCCGAAGAAGGACCGGATGGCCGGGGCCGGGTTCCGTACACCGCTGGACATCGTGGACGGGGCGGCCCGGGTGTACGACCCGATCGTGCGCGGCGAGGCTGGGGATCCGGTGTCCGGCGTGTTTCTCAAGGACTATCGGGAGGCGCAGTGGTGAGCGAGGGCCGGGCAGCGGAGACGGGGGCTTCGGGGGCCTTCGCCGGTGTGCCGTACGTCGTGCCGCGCCCCCTGGCCGAACTCGCCCCGCTCCTCGACTGGTTGCGCGCCGGACGCCCGGCCGGGGAGCGGCTGGACTTCACGGCCGGCACGGCGCTGCCGGACGGCCGGCTCGACCTGTGCAAACAGGGGGTCGGGGCGGAGGGCGCCGCGCTGGTCGCCGACGCCCTCGCCCAAGGGCCGTCTCCGGTACGGCATCTGCTGCTCGGCACCGACGGGCTGGGCGACGACGGAGCGGCCGCCGTCGCCGAGAAGCCGGGCGACGTCGAGACCCTGTACCTGGGCTGCAACGGGATCACGGCGGGCGGCGCCTGCCGGATCGCCGACAACCTGCGCGCCTCGCCGCAGGTCGTCACCGGCGTCTGGCTGAAGAGGAACCCGCTGGGCAGCGCGGGCGGGCGCGCCGCGGCCGAACTCATCGAGTCCGCGCGCTCGCTGCGCACCCTCGACCTCGTCCAGACCGGACTCGACTCGGCGGGCGCCGCCGTCCTGGCCGACGCGCTGTGGGCGGCCGCGGAGGGCGGGCGCCGGATCGAGCGGCTCTTCGTCGGCGGCAACCCGCTGGGCGAGGCGGGCGCGCGGGCGCTCACCGCCGTGGTGGCCCAGGGCGCCGTCGGCGAACTGTACGTGTCCGCCGCCCGGTTGTCAGACGCGGGCGCGCTCCGGCTCGCCGAGGCCCTGGAACGCGCGCCGTACGGGCGGCTCACCCGGCTGTCCGTCGCCAGCAACGGCATCGGGCCCGGCGCCGCCGCCCGTCTGGTGACGGCAGCGACCGGGGCCGGTGTCACCCTGCTCGACCTCGGCCGGGTCCGGGCGGCGGCGGTCCTCGGCGCGGACGACAACCAGGTCGATCTGGCGGCGGCCGAGGCCATCGCCCGGGCTCTCGCGGGCGGTGAGCACCGCCTCGCCCACCTCGTCCTCACCCACACCGGCATGCGCAGCCGCGAGGCCCACCGCCTCCTCGACCACGCGGCCCACGCCACCACGGCCACCCGCTTCCGGCTCGGCAGCGGCATCGCCGCCAGCATCAAACGCCGCCTGGACACCCTCAGCGCACACGTCCCCGCGCCGACGGTCCCGGCTGACGTGGCGGCCGTACGCAGCGTGCACCGCACGGCGCCACCGGGGGAGTGAGCGGGGCCCGTGGCGCGGCCCCGGGCCCCTTCAGCTCCGCCGCATTCCGGTGAACACCTCGGTCCAGAACCGCTGCTGCTGCTCCGACGCCCCCACCAGATACGTCGCCCGCAGCTTGGGCGGCAGCAGCGGCACCAGCCGGGTCACCACCGACCGGTGCTTCTTCAGCTGGGACAGCTCCGCGTTGGCGAGGATCTGGTGGACCACGTCGCTGTCGTCGCCGCCCTCGTCCGACTGCCCGGCCGCCCGGCGCAGGCGGGCCTCCCACGCGTCGGCGTCCCGGGCGAGCTCGCGCAGACCCGTGACCGGGCGGCCGCGCAGGCGGTCGATCAGGGCCGTGAGCGGCACGGGCGCGTACTCGCCGTCGCCGAGGTAGACCGTGCCCATCTCCAGCGGCAGCCCGCGCCGGTGCAGCTTGATCAGCCGCTCCAGCGTGCGCTTGGTGATCCAGGCGCGGCCGTCGTCGTCGATGTCGTGCTTCCACCACTCCAGGACCGTCTCGGCGTCCGTGCCGTACCGCGCGAGGAGCCACTCGTTGGCCGGTATGTCCTCGGGCTCGACGGTGAGCGAGGCCGTGAAACGGGTCGCCTGGGCGATGTTGTTCCGGGAGACGAGGAGCTTGCGGCCCAGGTGGTACGGCGGGTTCTGGACCGCTATCTGGGCCCGCAGGTTCTCGATCCGCCGCCCCGCCAGCGACCACTCCTGAGTGACCTCCATGAGCTTGGCGAACGCGGCCTTGTCCTTGGGCCGGTTGTACTCGTCCCACACGATCGCCTTCGGCTCGGGGCCGGTGAAGCGATCGGCCAGCAGGTTGTTCAGCGTGCCGTCCGGGGACGGGATCGGCGCGCACAGGTCCTCGACGTTCGTCACGGGCAGCGAGAAGTACAGCGCGTCCCGGCCGAGGCCCTCGCGCACGGTCTCGCGCACCAGCTCCGTCTTGCCGCAGCCCGGCGGGCCCTGCAGCAGCACCGTCCACCGGTTGCGCAGCGCGGCCCGCACGACCTGCCGTACCGGGTCGGGGACGGTGGCCGGGTTGGCCACGCCCAGCGCCCCGGCGATCCGGTCGAGGATCTCCGAGGTGCGGTTCTGACCGGGGCGGCCGTCCGGTCCCGGCTCGGCCAGCCGCAGCCGCTCGCCGTCGACCAGGGGCAGGCCCCAGCGCAGCGGGAAGCCCTCGCTGGCGTTGGCCAGGACGTGGTCGAGGGTGCGCGGGGAGAGCAGCTCGCGCAGCGCGGGGGAGAGCGACGCCCACAGGGAGAACACCGGACCCAGGTTCCACTGGCGGTACCTGTCCGCCAGATGGCGCCGCCAGGACGTGTCGTTCGCCGTGATCCGGATGGTGACCATGCGGTCGAGCAGGGCGAGGTCGCCGCGCCGCGCCGACGTCTCGGCCAGCGACTCGTTGTCCGTCAGGAAGACGCCGACGCAGCCCAGGGCACGCAGATCGTGCTCGCCCAGGGTCCAGTTGCAGGCGATCTGCATCAGCTGCGACTGGATCGTGTCGCCCGCCTGCAGCGAGTCGTCGATGAGCAGCACGAAGGGCGTGCCCGGCTTGAGCTGGCTCATCACCAGCTGGCGCAGGACCAGTTCGCCCGTGTGCGGGTCGCGCACCGGCGCGTTGACGAGCAGGTCGTCCGGCGTCAGGTTCGCCGCGGGGACGTACACCAGGGTGGCGTCCGGACGGGACCGGGCGATGTGCGAGAAGAACGTCGCCGTCTTGCCGATGCCGTGCTCGCCGAAGACCTGACCGGTCTGCCCCATGTCGATCATCGCGTCGATGAAGGCCTCCAGGCGCGAGGCGGTCGACTGCCGTGGGCCCGTGTGGCCCGTGTGGTCGGTGTGCTGTGCTTCCGTGGTCATCTACCGTGATCCTGTGGTGACGCGATGGCAGTCCATCGCCGGTGTGTGCGTCTCGGGCCAGTCGTTGCCGCCCTGGGTGATCAGCCAGATCCATTTCTCCGGCTCGGCGGGTGTGATCGGCGGGGCGTATCCGTCGGTGAGCATCACGACGGCGTCCGGGGTCACGTCGAACCGGCGCCCGTTCACCTCCGTACGGCCCTCCACGTAGTCCGCGACCGCCTGGAAGCTCGTGCCACCGCCGCCGTACACCCTCTCGCCCGGTCTGAACGGCATCACCACGGCGTCGAAGGACAGCCAGTGTGCCTCCACCCCGTCGATCCGGCCGACCAGTTCGGTGAGCCAGCCGATCACGTGGTCCGGCATCGAGCCGGAGGTGTCGTACGCGATGACCAGCACCTTGTCCCGCACCGGGCCACGGCGCGCGAGCATCGGGTCCTGCCCCAGGGCCGTGAGCAGCGCACCCCGCTTCTTCGGGTACACCAGCCGCTCGCCCTCGCGCAGTTTCGAGCCGATCACGTCGACCAGCCAGCGCTGCCACCAGTCGACCGTACGCGTGCGCGTGGTCTCGCCGCGCAGCATGCCCGCGCCCAGGCTGCCCCAGATCCGGGCGGCCCGTGCCGAGCCCTCCTCGGTGCGGCCCATCAGGTCGAGCAGCTCCCGCTCCGCGCCCGTGTGCCCGCGCCGGGCCGCCAGCAGGGAGTTGAGCAGCGCGGAGGACGCCACCGCGTCGACGGTCTCCTGGTCGGCGGGGACGAGCCCGTCCACCAGGTGCACGCACAACCGCCCCTCGGGGACGGGGGGACGGCGCATCCGCTTCAGCTCGCTGTACACCCGCATGTCCGTCTCGGTGAACGTCTCGTAGGCCACCGGCTCCAGGCCGTGGTTCGTGAGGTCCTGCCGGTAGGCGTCGTACACCTTGCGCGGATCGACGCCCGTGGGCCGGCCGTCGAGCAGCGGCAGCTCCTCGCGGTCCAGCCGGACCAGTGCCACGTGGTTGATGGACACCTCGGCCGCGAGCTCGAAGACCGGGTCCTCGCGCAGCTCGGCGTCGGCGAACAGATGGCGGTGCACCAAGTGCCGGGCCTCGTGGAACAGCACGAACTTCACGCCGCCCAGGCCGATTCCGACGAAAAAGTCCGGGTTGTACAGCAGCAGACAGGTGCCGTCGCCGGAGGCGGCCACGGCCGCCGTGTCCACCGCCGTCGTCGGGATCTGGTGATGGCACTTCGCGTACAGCCAGGACGCCACCGCCGACTCGGTCAGCCCGAAGTCCAGCAGCGCGGCCTCCTTCAGCCGCCGCGCCTCCTCGACGACGGCCGGATCGGCCGGCCGGTACCGCTCAAGCGCCCTGCGGTCGGCCAGGTCGACCACAGGAGGACGTCGTCGCCCCCGCTCCCCGTACGCCATGTGAAGCCCCCGTGCCCCCTGTACCGCGCTTCCGTACTGTGCTTCCGTACCGCGCTTTCCCCAGTGCTTCATTGGTACCAGCCCGCACTGACAACGGGCCAAGGCATTACGCTCGGCGGCAAGGGCGGGGCCGTAGCGCAGAGGCAGGCGCACCGGTCTCCAAAACCGGAACACGCCGGTTCGAATCCGGCCGCCCCGCCCCCTCGCCCTACGGCTCAGGCGATCGCGCCCGCGGTCATCAGCAGTTCCGGTGCGGTGCCGTGGAACGTGCCGATGAGCTGCGCCAGCACCGCCCAGGCGTCCTCGCGGTCGCCCAAGTGGTCACGGACGAGCGGGCGCAGGGCGTTCTCGGCCTCGCGGACCCGGGTCGGGAACAGTACATGGCCCATGGACAGCACCTGCAGGACGCGCAGGGCGGGGCGGTACGTCGTCGCGTACTCGGGCGGGCCGTCGAGAACACCCGCCTGCCGTACCCGATGGGTGAACTTGCGGTGCGAGCCGAACTGCGCGCGCAGCGCGGGCGGGCAGTCCGGGCGTACGGACAGCGCCCAGCGCGCATACCCGGGCAGCGGGCGCTCCCCGTCGGCCTCGGTGACGGCGCGCCAGTCGGCGCGGGTCAGGACCATGGACTCGGCCGACCGGGCCTCCTTCATGGTGGTGGCGTCCCGCAGTGCGCCGACGAGGCCGTGGCGGACATAGCTCTCGGGCACCTCGGGTTCCTGGGTGCGCAGGGCCGGGGACACCGGGACGGCCTCCGTGCGGCCGGATCCGAACGGCACCCCGCGGGCGACGGCCCGCCGCAGGCCGGAGTCCGTGGTGATGAACCGCCAGACCACGGCGTTCAGTTCCGGATCGTCCTCCTCCAGGACCCACAGGATCAGGGAGGCCGGCAGGTCGTGGGCCCGGGTCCAGGCGCGGCTCAGCCGGCCTCGCGCCGCCTCGGGGGCCTCGGGTCCGGGCAGGCCGATCCGCCTCCGGACCCGTGCGGCGGTGTCCTCGTCGGTCAGGCCGAGCAGGAATCCGACCGCCTGTTCCGCCGTGCTGAAGTCACGCATGGCGGCATGATGCCGCAGGCCACTGACAGGGCGCACCGGTAAATCGGTGCGCCCCGCATGCCGCCGGTCAGGCCCCGGCGCGCGCTGCCATCCGCGCCTTGCGGGCGGCCAGCTTCTCGTCGAACTTCAGGGCCTCCGCGTCGAGGCCGCCCATGAACAGGCCGAGTTCGTCCTGCGCCTGCTGACCCTCCGGGCCGAGTCCGTCGATCTCCATGACCTTCAGGTGGCGCAGGACGGGCTGGAGGACGTCGTCGTGGTGGATGCGGAGGTTGTAGACCTCGCCGATCGCCATCTGCGCCGCGGCGCGCTCGAAGCCGGGGATGCCGTGGCCGGGCATGCGGAAGTTCACGACGACGTCCCGCACGGCCTGCATGGTGAGGTCGGGGGCGAGTTCGAAGGCGGCCTTCAGCAGGTTGCGGTAGAAGACCATGTGGAGGTTCTCGTCGGTCGCGATGCGGGACAGCATGCGGTCGCAGACCGGGTCGCCGGACTGGTGGCCGGTGTTGCGGTGCGAGATGCGGGTCGCGAGCTCCTGGAAGGCGACGTAGGCGACCGAGTGCAGCATCGAGTGACGGTTGTCGGACTCGAAGCCCTCGCTCATGTGGGACATGCGGAACTGCTCCAGCTTGTCCGGGTCCACCGCGCGCGAGGCGAGCAGGTAGTCGCGCATGACGATGCCGTGCCGGCCCTCCTCCGCCGTCCAGCGGTGCACCCAGGTGCCCCAGGCGCCGTCCCGGCCGAAGAGCGAGGCGATCTCGTGGTGGTAACTGGGGAGGTTGTCCTCCGTCAGGAGGTTCACCACCAGGGCGGTACGGCCGATCTCGGTGACCTTGGACTGCTCCTTGCCCCAGGCCTCGCCGTCCTCGAAGAAGCCGGGGAAGTTACGGCCGTCGCTCCACGGCACGTACTCGTGCGGCATCCAGTCCTTGGCGACCTTGAGATGGCGGTTCAGCTCGGTTTCGACCACTTCCTCCAGCGCGTACAGCAGCTTCGCGTCGGTCCACACGGACGGGCTGCCGAGGTGGGGAGAGGTGATCGTCACAGGAACTCCAAGGGGGCGCCGGGCAAAGGGGGATGAAGGGGGGGTGAACCGGCGAGCGGTGCCGGAACCTACGAGATCGTAGGCTACGAAGCCGTAGGTTACGAAGCCGTAGGTTAAGTACGGCGTAAAGATCGCTGATCAGGCGACGTGGCCCAGTCGTCCCCGGACATGCCGAACGGCCCCGGGACACGCAGGTCCCGGGGCCGGAGGAGTGAGGGGATCACCCGGTCAGTCGTACAACCCCCGTAGCCGCACCGAGAGACACGTCACACAACCCTCGAGCTTCTCGAACTCGCTGATGTCCACCGTGACCACCTCGTGGCCGAGGTCGGTGAGGAGTTCCTTCGTCTTCGGCGCGCTGTCCGCCATCAGCAGCTTGCTGCCGCCGAGCAGCACCACGTGCGCGCCGGACTCCTCGGGCACCGCGAGGAAACCCGGGAACAGCGAGGGCCGGTCCACGTGCGGGATGTGCCCGATCACCGTGCCGTCGGGCAGCGCGGTGACCGCCGACTTCAGATGCAGCACCTTGGTCACCGGTACGGCCACCACTCGCGCGCCCAGCGGCTCGAAGGCGGCCCGCATCTGCTGCACCCCGGCCGCGTTGGTGCGCCCGCCCCGGCCGACGTAGATCGTGTCGCCGACCTTCAGGACGTCACCGCCGTCCAGCGTGCCCGGCTCCCAGATCCAGTTCACCGAGCAGCCCAGGCGCGCCACGGCCTCCTCGACCCCGGCGGTCTCGTCCCGCCGGGACTCGGCACCGGGCCGCGTGATCAACGCCACGTTCTTGTACATGACGACGGTGTCCTCGACGAACACCGAGTCCGGGCAGTCGTCGGCCGGGTCCACCTCGACCGTCTCCCAGCCGTGCTCGCGCAGCGCCTCGACGTACGCCTCCCACTGCTCGACGGCGAGTTCTGCGTCGACCGTCTCCCGCTCGATGTGCGTCACCAGGCCTTCGGCGAGGCGCGGGCTGGGGCGGCGGACGAGGGCCTTCTTGCTGGGCACGACGGGTCTCCGTATCGGCGGGACGATTCCGGCGTCCATGATGCGACGCCGGTCAGCCATCATGCAGGGCGCGTCGGCCCGCACAAAACCCCCGTTGCCAGGCTGTGCCCCTCCTGAGACGCTCGGCCGGGGCCGAACGGGTGGGACCCTCGGACGACGAGCGCGGCTCGCCCGCCGCGCGGCTGACGGCCCCTGCGCGGAGGCCGCCCGGGTACCGCAAGGCTCCGCAGGTGTCGTGACTTCGCCGAAGCCGCCCGGGTGTGTCGGGGCTCCGCGGGAGGCGGCCCGGGCGTTGCTGGGCGCCGTCGAAGCCGGCCCGGGTGCCGAGGCCTGACCGATGGCGGCCCGGGTGTCGCGGGGGTTTTGAGGGAAGTCGTCCTGATCTCGCGGGGCTTCGCCGAAGCCGGGCCGGGTGTCGGGGCTCCGCCGGAGGCCGCCGGGGTCTCGCGGCCTTGCGCCGAAGGTCGCTCGGGGTACGGGGGATCCGACGGAAGTCGCCCGGTTTAGCAGGGTTTTGGCTGATCCACCGGCCGCCGGCCCGCACCCGGTCGGCCCGGCGGTCGGTGGCTCGGCCGGGGCGGGGGACGGCGGCCGAGGTGCGGAACGGCGGCCGGGGGCGGTTCGGCCGGATGTCTACGCCGGGTTTCCGGCCTCCTCCGGCGTGGTCTCCCTCAGTTCTCCCTCCTCCAGGAGCAGCCAGCGCGTGATGCCGAGCGACTTCAGGAACGGCAGGTCGTGGCTGGCCACGATCAGGGCTCCCTCGTAGGACGCCAGGGCGGTCGTGAGCCGGCGGACGCTCGCCATGTCGAGGTTGTTCGTCGGCTCGTCGAGCATGAGGAGCTGCGGCGCGGGCTCGGCCAGCATCAGCGCGGCCAGGGCCGCGCGGAAGCGTTCGCCGCCGGACAGGGTCGCCACCCGCTGGTCGGCCCGGGCGCCCCGGAACAGGAAGCGGGCCAGGCGGGCCCGGATCCGGTTGTTGGTGGCGCCCGGTGCGAACCGGGCGACGTTCTCGACGACGGTCAGCTCGCCGTCGAGGACGTCCAGCCGCTGCGGCAGGAACCGCAGCGGCACGTGCGCCTCCGCCTCGCCCGCCACCGGTGCCAGTTCCCCGGCGATGGTGCGCAGCAGCGTCGTCTTGCCCGCGCCGTTGCGCCCGATCAGCGCGATCCGCTCCGGACCGCGCAGGTCGAGCAGGCCGTCGATGCGAGCCCCGTACGCCGGCTCCAGGTTTTGCAGGGTGAGGACGTTCCGGCCCGGCGGCACGGCCGTGTACGGCAGGTCGACGCGGATCTCGTCGTCGTCCCGTACGGCCTCCGTCGCCGCGTCGAGCCGTTCCCTGGCCTCGGCGAGCTTCTCCTCGTGCAGGATGCGGTGCTTGCCCGCGGACTCCTGCGCCGCGCGCTTGCGTGCCCCCATGACGATCTTCGGTTCGCGCTTCTGGTCCCACATCTTCTGTCCGTACCGCTTGCGGCGGGCCAGCTTGAGCTCGGCGTCGACCAGTTCGCGCTTCTGCTTGCGGAAGTCCGCCTCGGCGACCCGCGCCATGCGTTCGGCCGCCTCCTGTTCGACGGCGAGGGCCTCCTCGTAGGCCGAGAAGTTGCCGCCGTACCAGGTGATCTCCCCGGAGCGCAGGTCGGCGATCTGGTCGACCAGTTCGAGGAGCTCGCGGTCGTGGCTGACGACGATCAGCACGCCCGGCCAGGAGGCGACGGCCGCGTACAGCCGCCTGCGCGCGTACAGGTCGAGGTTGTTGGTGGGCTCGTCGAGCAGGAGCACGTCCGGGCGGCGCAGCAGCAGCGCGGCCAGGCGGAGCAGTACCGACTCGCCGCCCGACACCTCGCCGACCGTGCGGTCCAGCCCGATGTGCCCGAGGCCGAGTTCGCCGAGGGCGGCCAGCGCGCGCTCCTCGACGTCCCAGTCGTCACCGACCGTCTCGAAGTGCTCCCCGGCCGCGTCGCCCGCCTCGATGGCGTGCAGCGCGGCCCGCCGGGCGGCGATGCCGAGCGCCTCGTCGACGCGCAGGGCCGTGTCGAGCGTGACGTTCTGCGGGAGGTAGCCGATGTCGCCGGCCACCTTGACGGTGCCGTCGGACGGGGTGAGTTCCCCGGCGATCAGCTTCAACAGGGTGGATTTCCCCGATCCGTTGACGCCGACCAGCCCCGTCCTGCCGGGGCCGAAGGCCACGTCGAGGCCGTCGAGGACGGGGGTGCCGTCGGGCCAGGTGAAGGACAGGGACGTACAGGTGAGGGAAGTGGACATACAGGCCTCGCGGTTGCTTGGTGTGGTCGGGGCAAACGCGTGTCGAGACACCGGGAGGCAACCGGATGACCTGGGGCAGGGAAGAACCCTGTGCCGGAGGACGGCTCGGACGCCGAGGTCGCACTGCACGCACACACCTGACGTGTGTGACGCGGTGTCTCAGGACCTCAGACGAGCAACGTCCTTCTCCAATCGGCGGCAACAGGAACGCGATACACCGTAGGAGGGGGCTCGGTGAGGCGTCAACGCATTAAACGAGGGCCCGCCGGACCCCACGTTCGTGTCGGATTCCTGCCAGCCTTCGCCCGCCACCGGCTGGTTGAGTCGTCCGCATGACGAACCAGAGCACCCTGCGGGACCACGCCCTCGCCTTCCACGCCCTGCACATCCCGGGGCGTCCGCTCGTCCTGCCGAACGCCTGGGACGCGGTGAGCGCCCGGCTCGTCGAGGACGCGGGCGCCGCCGCGGTGGCGACCACCAGCGCCGGGCTCGCCTGGGCCCTCGGCGCCGCCGACGGCGACCGGCTGGGCCGGGACCGTGCCCTGGACGCCGTCGCGCGCATCACCGCCGCGGTGCGGGTTCCGGTCAGCGCCGACATCGAGAGCGGCTACGCCGAGGACCCGGAGGGCGTCGCCGACACCGTCCGCGCGGTGCTCGCCGCGGGCGCGGTGGGCGTCAACATCGAAGACGCGCTGTACGAGGAGGGGAGCGGGCCGCTGCGGCCGGTGGCCGAGCAGGCCGAGCGCATCGCCGCCGCCCGTGAGGCCGCCGATGCGGAGGGCGTGCCGCTGTTCGTCAACGCCCGGATCGACACCTTCCTGCGTGGCGCCGGGGCAGTGGACGCCACCCTGGAACGGGCCGCCGCCTTCCGTGCCGCGGGGGCCGACGGGATCTTCGTCCCCGGGGTCGTCGACCCGGAGACGGTCAGGGCGCTCGTCAAGGGCGTCGACGGGCCGCTCAACGTCCTGGTGGGCCCCGGCGCGCCGCCCGTCGCCGAACTGGCCGCCCTCGGTGTGGCCCGGGTGAGCGCCGGGTCCAGCCTGGCCGAGGCCGTGCACGCGGTCGCCCGCCGCGCCGCGCGGGAGCTGCTGGACGCGGGAACGTACGGGGCGCTGGCGGACGGGCTCGCCTACGGCGAGCTCAACACCCTGCTGGCCGGGGAGCGCTAGCTCAGCAGGCGTCCCGCATCAGCTCGGCCAGGTCGTGGTCGAGGTCCAGCTGGAGGTGTTCCAGACCGACGGGGACGAGGTCGCTCGTGGCCTGCAGGAACCGGCGGATCTCGCCCGTGCGGACGTGCACCACGGCCGTGCCCTCGGGGGCGTGGAACTCCAGCACGGTGCGGTCGAACCCGTACGGCCGCACCTGTACGTCGCCGTGGCCCTCCGGGCCGTGCAGACCCGCCGAGAGCAGCTCGCGGGCGAAGGTCCAGCACACCTCCACGCCCTCCAGGGTGGCCGGGGCGGGGAAGGTCATCTGGACGGCGAACGGGTCGTGCCGGTCGTAGCGCAGTGTGGCGGGAATGCTCGGCATGCGCGGTGCGGCGGCGACGAGGCGGGCCTCGACGGGCTGCTCGATGACGGTGGACAACGCCTTGCTCCCTTGTGACGGCTGGACGAACTTCCGGGTCGATGTGCCCTGACACTGGAAGAGACGCCGGAATCGACCAATCCGTGCCCACGGATTTCGAGTGACCTCGGTCACCGCGGCTCCACGCGCGCGTGGAGCCGGAGCGTTCCGCCGTGCAGCGAGGGGCACTTGGGCCCCCTGGACGGCAGCGAGACCGTGGGCTAGCTTCGCCCGCCATGAGGCGCTTGGGGAGCACGCGACGAACGAGACGTACGAACCGAACGAGCCGGGCGAGCCGAACGAACCGGGCGAGCCGATCGAGCAGGGTGGTGGCCGCGGGGGTGGCCTGCGGGGCCGCACTGGCCGCGCTGACGGTCGGACCCGCGCAGGCCGCGCCGCCCGGCCACCGCGCACCGCACTGGGAACTCAAGGACACCGGCACCCCCGGCGTCCGCTTCCGTGGCCTGTCCGCCGTCAGCCGTGACACGGCCTGGCTGGCCGGGACCGGCGGCACCGTCCTGCGCACCACGGACGGCGGGGCGAGCTGGCGGAACGTCTCTCCGCCGGGCGCGGCCGACCTGCAGTTCCGGGACGTCGAGGCGTTCGACGCGCGGCGCGCGGTGGTGCTGGCCATCGGAGAGGGCGAGGCCTCCCGCGTCTACCGCACCGACGACGGCGGGGCGACCTGGACCGAGTCGTTCCGCAACACCGACCCGAAGGCGTTCTACGACTGCCTCTCCTTCTTCGACCGCCGCCACGGCCTCGCCCTGAGCGACCCGGTGGACGGAAAGTTCCGCATCCTGTCCACCGGCGACGGCGGCCGCACCTGGCGGGTGCTGCCCGCCGAGGGCATGCCCGCCGCCCTGGACGGCGAGGCGGGCTTCGCCGCGAGCGGGCAGTGCCTGGTCACCTCCGGTCCCAAGGACGCCTGGCTGGCCACGGGCGGCGGCGCCCACGCGCGCGTGCTGCACTCCGCGGACCGCGGCCTGACCTGGACGGCCGCCGACACGCCGGTCCCGGCCGGCGACCCGGCGCGCGGTGTGTTCGCGCTCGCCTTCCGTGACCGCACCCACGGCCTCGCCGTCGGCGGCGACTACCGCGCCGACCAGCCCTCCCCGCAGGCGGCGGCGCTCACCCCGGACGGCGGCCGCACCTGGCAGCCCGCCGCCACGCCCCCGCCCGCCTACCGTTCCGGCGCCGCCTGGCTCCCGCACAGCCGCACCACCGCGCTCGCCGTCGGCCCCACCGGCACCGACCTGACGACCGACGCCGGCCGCACCTGGCGGACGGTCGACACCGGGTCGTACGACACGGTGGACTGCACCCCCGACCTGGGCTGCTGGGCGGCGGGGGAGAAGGGGCGCGTGGCGCGGCTGGAGAGCTGATGCGCCGGGCCGGGAGCGGGTACCCGTGCACCGCACACGAAAGGAAGTGAGCGGTCATGCCACGCGGTTCCAGCCCCAAGCGGGAACGGCAGTACGAGCACATCAAGGAGAGTGCGCAGGACCGCGGCGAGAGCACGGGACGCGCCAAGGAGATCGCCGCGCGGACGGTGAACAAGGAGCGTGCCAGGGCGGGTGAGTCCAAGACCGCGAGCCGCACGTCGACCGAGGACATGTCGTCCGGCAAGCGGGGAGGTCAGCGGTCCGGCAAGGGCTCCCAGGGTCCCACCTACGACCAGCTGTACGAGGAGGCCAGGCGGCGCGACATCGAGGGCCGTTCGGACATGAACAAGCAGCAGCTGCAGCGTGCGCTGGACCGCAGGAAGAGCTGACCGGGGACGGGACTCAGCCGAGCGTCTCCCGGTAGCGCTCCAGCTCCGGTGCCGTCTTTGTGGCGGCGAACTCCGTGACGCGGTACGCGCACACCCCGGCGGTGACGAACGGGTCGCCCGCGGCGATCTCCTCGATGCGCGCGCGGTCCTCCGCGACGGCCAGGATCACCCCGCCGTCGCGAGGGTTCTTGCGCCCGGAGGCAAGGAAACGGCCCTTCTCGTACTGCTCGTCGAGCCAGGCCACGTGCGCCGGCAGGACGGCGTCGACGGCATCGAGCGGCGCGGTGTAGGTGAGTTCCAGTACGAACATGATCGCGAGACTACCCCCGGACACCCCGGCGGTTCCCCCGGGCTCGTACAGTCGTACCCACCATGACGACCGTACGCGTTCCCGCGGGCTGGCCCGCGACCGAGGAGCAGGCCCGCGCCGTACAGGACGAACTGTGCGGGCGGGTGGTCCTCGACGAGCCGGGGCCGCCGCCCGGGACCGGGCACGTCACGGGGGTCGACGTCGCCTACGACGACGAGCGGGACGTCGTCGTGGCCGCGGCCGTCGTGCTCGACGCGGCGACGCTCGACGTGGTCGCCGAGGCGACGGCCGTCGGGCGGATCTCCTTCCCGTACGTCCCCGGGCTGCTCGCCTTCCGTGAGATCCCCACGGTCCTGGCCGCCCTCGACGCCCTGTCCCGTCCGCCGGGCCTGGTGGTGTGCGACGGCTACGGACTGGCCCACCCCCGCCGCTTCGGCCTCGCCAGCCACCTCGGCGTGCTCACCGGCCTGCCCACGATCGGCGTCGCCAAGAACCCGTTCACCTTCACGTACGACGACCCGGACCCCCGGCGCGGCGGCGGCACCCCGCTCCTCGCGGGCACCGAGGAGGTCGGCCGCGCCCTGCGCACCCGGGACTCCGTCAAGCCCGTCTTCGTCTCCGTCGGCCACCGGGTGAGCCTGGACAACGCCTGCGCCCACACGCTGGCGCTCACCCCGGAATACCGGCTCCCGGAGACGACCCGCCGGGCGGACGCGCTGTGCCGCCGCGCGCTGCGCGAGGCGACACGCGGGCGGAGTCCCCTCGTCGAGCTCGCGGCCGCGGATCCCCGACGGAGCTGGGGCCGTTCCCTGTTCGAGCGCCAGCCCCTTCCCGTCGTCTGGGCGGGCCGGGTGCTCCGGGCGGCGGCGGAGGGGCTGGGCCGTACGCCGGAGATCGATGCCGCGCTGGACCTCGCGGACGACCGCGACCGGTGGAGCCAGGGGCGCGAGGTGTTCGGGCTGGTCCGCGGGCGAGGGCTGGAGGCCTGGCAGCATCCCACGGAGGAGCACCAACTGCTGGTCCACCTCGCGGAGCTGGTCGGCAAACTCGCCCACAACGAGGCGGGACCTCCGCGCTTCTACGACTATCACGCGGGGTGGCAGATCGGCCCCACCGCCGTCCGGCTCGCCACCCTCGCGCACGATCCGTCCGTGCGGGACCGCATCGCGGACGCGCTGGGGGACTGGCCGCCGGCTGAGCACGCCGGCTGAGCACGACGGCCGGGCACGACGGCCGGGCACGCCGTCTGAGTAGGTCGCCTGAGTAGCTCTGCGGATGTGGACGCCCCGCGGTGACCGGCAGGCTGTGGCGCATGACGACACACCGCGCCGCGAAGCCCCTCGCCGATCCCGACCGTCCCGTCGAGCGTGCCGTGACGGCCGCACTCGTGCTCGCCGTGGTGGCCGGGCTCACCTGGATCGGCGGGATGATCTTCACCGTGGTGGGATGGACGCTGTAGGTGGGACGGACGCTGCAGTGCCGTGTCAGCGGCTCGCGGCGACCCGGAACGTGATCCCCGCCCCGCGCAGCCGCTCCGTCAGCGCGTCGCCCATCGCCTGGACCGTCGTGACCTGGCCGGCCGTCGGGGGCAGGTCGTCGAAGGCCAGGGACAGCGCCGCCTCGGCGAAGATCTTCGCCGTCTCGTCGTAGCCCGGGTCGCCGCCCGCGACCTCCGTGAACACGCGACGGCCGCCGCCCTCGCCCACGAAGCGCACCGAGAACCAGCTCTTCGCACGCTTCTCGGCGCTCGGCCCGTCCCCGGGCTTGAGCCGGTCGGACAGCCAGCGCCGGGCGGGCGGCAGCTGGGCGGCCGCGGCGACCGCGCCCACGGCCGCGACCCCGCCCAGTGCGACGGGCAGCCGCCTGACGGCCGCGTAGTGCCGGTAGCGGAAGTCGGGGCCGTAGCGGTCCAGCGCCTTCGCCGACCGCCGCACGATCTGCGCGTCGATGGTCGGGAGGGGAAGGGCCCAGGCGCCGACCTCCTTGGCGAACCGAGGCGCTCCCGCGGGCGCCGTCGCCCGGCGTTCCACCAGCCGCGGTTCGTGGCGGCCGCGGTCGCGCGCGGCGGCGCGCATCTGCCGTCCGCGGGCCAGCTGGTTCAGTGCCGAGGCGAGCGTGCCGCCCGAGAAGGCGGCGTCGGCGGTCACGTATCCGTCCACGGTCAGCGGCACACCCTCGGGCAGCTGCCGGACCGTGAAGTACGCCCCGAGGTCGTGCGGAACCGAGTCGAAGCCACAGGCGTGCACCAGCCGGGCGCCGGTCTCCCGCGCGCGTGCGTCGTGCCGGACGTACATCAGGTCCACGAACTCGGGCTCGCCGGTGAGGTCGAGGTAGTCGGCGCCGGTGTCCGCGCACGCGGCGACGAGTTCCTCGCCGTAGCGGACGTACGGGCCGACGGTGGAGGCCACCACGCGCGCGTGCTCGGCGAGTTCGCGCAGCGTCTCCGGTTCGGCGACGTCCGCCCGCAGGATCGCGACCTTCTCCCCACCGGGCAGCCGCTCGCGCAGCGCCGCCAGCCGCTTCTCGTCACGGCCCGCGACCGCCCAGCGCAGGCCCTCGGGCGCGTGCGCGGCGAGGTACTCCGCGGTGAGCGTCCCGACGAAGCCCGTGGCTCCGAAGAGCACGATGTCGTAGGGACGGTCCGTCCTGTTCAGCCTGCTCATGACACCCCTCGGTGGTGCAACCCGCGCCGTTGTCGGTGGCTGAGGCTAGCGTGAGGTGCGGGGAGCTCGACGACCAGCCCTGGTGACAGCCGGTGACGCCGTCCGGGTAACTTGACTAAGCGCTTGCTCGTCCGGTCTTGTGTCCGGTGGAACAGGTTCTTAGCATCACTGGTGTTACATCAGTTGTGTCACATGACTGGGGGCGCCATGACGACGGCAAGGACGCCGACGCCGGGACACGGCCCGCTCGCGGGCGTACGCGTGGTCGAGCTGGCCGGCATCGGGCCCGGCCCGTTCGCCGCGATGCTCCTCGCCGACCTGGGCGCCGACGTCGTGCGCGTGGACCGGCCGGGCGGCAACGGCCTGGCCGTCGACCCGGCGTACGACGTCACCAACCGCAACAAACGCTCGGTGCTCATCGACCTGAAGTCGGCGGACGGACCCGCGCGCGTCCTCGATCTGGCCGAGCGGGCCGACATCCTCGTCGAGGGCTACCGCCCCGGCGTCGCCGAGCGCCTCGGCGTCGGCCCCGGCGACTGCCACGCCCGCAACCCCCGGCTGGTGTACGGCCGGATGACCGGCTGGGGCCAGGAGGGCCCCCTCGCCCACCGCGCCGGCCACGACATCGCGTACATCGCCCTCACCGGCACCCTCGGCATGATCGGCGCCCCGGACGAGCCCCCCGCCATTCCCGCCAACCTGGTCGGCGACTATGCGGGCGGCTCCCTCTACCTGGTCGTCGGCGTTCTCGCCGCGCTGCACCACGCGCGCGCGACCGGCACCGGCCAGGTCGTCGACGCCGCCATCGTGGACGGCGCCTCGCACCTCGCCGCGATGATCCACGGCATGCTCGCCGCGGGCGGCTGGCAGGACCGGCGCGGCGCCAACCTCCTGGACGGCGGCTGCCCCTACTACGGGACCTACGAGACCGCCGACGGCAGGTACATGGCCGTCGGTGCCCTGGAGCGGCAGTTCTACGAGGAGTTCCTGCATCTGATGGACCTCGACGACCTGGCCCCGGCCCGCAAGGACTGGACCCGCTGGGGCGAGCTGCGCGAACGCGTCGCCGCCCGCTTCAAGTCCCGCACCCAGGACGAGTGGACGGCCGTCTTCGAAGGCTCCGACGCCTGTGTGGCCCCCGTCCTGTCCCTGCGCGAGGCCCCGCACCACCCGCACCTCGCCGCCCGCGGCACCTTCACCGACCACGGCGGCATCACCCAGCCCGCACCCGCCCCGCGCTTCTCCGCGACCCCCGCCACCATCCGCACCGGCCCCGCCCTGCCGGGCGCCGACACGCCGGACGTGGCCCGCGACTGGGACGTACCCGCGCTGCTCAAGAACCACGGCAGGGACCACGGCGAGCACCAGGGGCAGGACCAGGACCAGGGCCAGGACCACGGCCAGGACCAGGGCCAGGACCACGGCAAGGACGGCGACTGATGGAACTCTCGGTCTTCCTCGACTACGCGACCGACCCGCGCGCCGCGGCGGACCGGGCCGCCGCCCTGGAGCCGGCGGGCCTCGACGCCGTCTGGGTCGCGGAGGCCTACGGCTTCGACGCGCCCACGATCATGGGCTACCTGGCCGCCCGCACCGAACGGATGAAGATCGGCTCCGCGATCCTCAACGTCTACTCCCGCACCCCCGCCCTCATCGCCCAGACGGCCGCCGGCCTCGACGCCATGTCGGGCGGCCGCGCGATCATCGGGCTCGGCGCCTCCGGCCCGCAGGTGATCGAGGGCTGGCACGGGAAGCCGTACGACAGGCCCCTCGGCCGCACCCGCGAGACCATCGAGCTCACCCGCCGCATCCTGCGCCGCGAGGTCATCGACCACCACGGCATCACGGACATGCCCCGGCCCGGCGGCCTGGGCAAGCCCCTGAAGATTCTCACCAAGCCGGTGCGCCCCGCGGTCCCGCTGTACGTCGCCTCGCTCGGCCCCGCCAACGTCCGCATGACCGCCGAGATCGCCGACGGCTGGCTGCCCACCCTGTTCGTCCCCGAGAAGGCCCGGGACGTGTGGGGCACCTCGCTCGCGGAGGGCGCCGCCCGCCGCGACCCGGCCCTGGGCCCGCTGCAGATCGTCGCCGGCGGTCTCCTCGCCATCGGCGAGGACGCGGCCGCCGCACGGGACCTGGCCCGCCCGAAGATCGCCCTGTACATCGGCGGCATGGGCGCGCCGGGCAAGAACTTCTACAACGACCTCGCCGTCGCGTACGGCTACGAGAAGGAAGCCCGGCTCGTCCAGGAGCTGTACCTGTCGGGCCGTAAGAAGGAGGCCGAGGCGGCCGTGCCCGACGAGCTGTGCGAGTTCATGTCGCTGTGCGGCCCGGAGAGTTACGTGCGTGAGCGCGTCGCCGCCTTCCGCGAGGCCGGTGTGACGATGCTGAACGTCGCCCCCGTGGGCCCGGAACCGGCCCGCCTGATCGAGACCGTCAAGAGCTGGCTGTAAACCCTCACTCACCCAACCCTCACTCACCCGGAAAGGCTTGTCAGTGAGCACCGAAGCGTACGTGTACGACGCGATCCGCACCCCGCGCGGCCGCGGCAAGGCCAACGGCGCCCTGCACGGCACCAAGCCCATCGACCTGGTCGTCGGCCTCATCCACGAGATCCGCGACCGCTTCCCCGGCCTCGACCCGGCCGCGATCGACGACATCGTCCTCGGTGTCGTCGGCCCGGTCGGCGACCAGGGCTCCGACATCGCCCGCATCGCCGCGATCGCGGCCGGGCTGCCGGACACCGTGGCCGGCGTCCAGGAGAACCGCTTCTGTGCGTCCGGCCTGGAGGCCGTCAACCTGGCCGCCGCCAAGGTGCGCGCCGGCTGGGAGGACCTCGTCCTCGCCGGCGGCGTCGAGTCGATGTCCCGGGTGCCGATGGCCTCGGACGGCGGCGCCTGGTTCAACGACCCGATGACCAACCTCGCCGTCAACTTCGTGCCGCAGGGCATCGGCGCCGACCTGATCGCCACCATCGAGGGCTTCTCCCGCCGGGACGTCGACGAGTACGCGGCTCTCTCACAGGAGCGCGCGGCCACCGCCATGAAGGAGGACCGCTTCGAGCGCTCCGTCGTCCCCGTCAAGGACCGCAGCGGACTCGTGGTCCTCGACCACGACGAGTTCCCGCGCCCCGGCACCACCGCCGACTCCCTCGCCAAGCTGAAGCCGTCGTTCGCCGACATCGGCGAGCTGGGCGGCTTCGACGCCGTGGCCCTGCAGAAGTACCACTGGGTCGAGAAGATCGACCACGTCCACCACGCGGGCAACTCCTCCGGGATCGTGGACGGCGCCTCGCTCGTCGCGATCGGCTCCAAGGAGGTCGGCGAGCGCTACGGACTCACCCCGCGCGCGCGGATCGTCTCCGCCGCCGTCTCCGGCTCCGAGCCGACCATCATGCTCACCGGACCCGCGCCCGCCACCCGCAAGGCTCTTGCGAAGGCCGGGCTGACCATCGACGACATCGACCTCGTCGAGATCAACGAGGCGTTCGCGGCCGTCGTGCTGCGCTTCGTCAAGGACATGGGCCTGTCCCTGGACAAGGTCAACGTCAACGGCGGCGCGATCGCCCTCGGCCACCCGCTCGGCGCCACCGGCGCGATGATCCTCGGCTCGCTCGTCGACGAACTGGAGCGCCAGGACAAGCGCTACGGCCTCGCCACGCTCTGCGTGGGCGGCGGCATGGGCATCGCCACCATCGTCGAGCGCATCTAGTCCCCAGCGGCAGCAGAGACTTCAGACCTCAACGGAGACCCCTGACATGACCGAGAGCACCACCATCCGCTGGGAACAGGACGACACCGGCGTCGTCACCCTCGTCCTGGACGACCCGAACCAGTCCGCGAACACCATGAACGCGGCGTTCCGCGACTCCCTCGCCGCGGTCACCGACCGCCTGGAGGCCGAGAAGGACTCGATCCGGGGCATCGTCCTCACCTCCGCCAAGAAGACCTTCTTCGCGGGCGGCGACCTGCGCGACCTCATCCGCGTCACCCCCGAGACCGCCCAGGAGCTGCTCGACGGCGGCCTCGCCATCAAGCGGAACCTGCGCCGCATCGAGACCCTGGGCAAGCCGGTCGTCGCCGCGATCAACGGCGCGGCCCTGGGCGGCGGTTACGAGCTCGCGCTCGCCTGCCACCACCGGGTCGCCCTCGACACCCCCGGCACCAAGATCGGCTGCCCCGAGGTCACCCTCGGCCTGCTCCCCGGCGGCGGCGGAGTCGTCCGCACCGTCCGCCTGCTGGGCATCGCCGACGCCCTGCTGAAGGTCCTCCTCCAGGGCACGCAGTACAACGCGCGGCGCGCCCAGGAGAACGGCCTGATCCACGAGGTCGCCGACACCCCCGAGGAACTCCTCGCCAAGGCCCGCGCCTTCATCGACGCCAACCCCGAGTCGCAGCAGCCCTGGGACAAGCCGGGCTACCGGATCCCGGGCGGCACGCCCGCGAACCCCAAGTTCGCGGCCAACCTGCCCGCCTTCCCGGCCACCCTGCGCAAGCAGACGGGCGGCGCCCCCTACCCGGCCCCGCGGGGCATCCTCGCCGCGGCCGTCGAGGGCTCCCAGGTCGACTTCGAGACCGCCCAGGTCATCGAGGCCCGCTACTTCGTCGAGCTGGCCGCAGGCCAGACCTCGAAGAACATGATCCAGGCGTTCTTCTTCGACCTCCAGGCCGTCAACTCCGGCGCCAACCGGCCCAAGGGCATCGAGCCGCGCCAGGTGCGCAAGGTCGCCGTGCTGGGCGCCGGGATGATGGGCGCGGGCATCGCCTACTCGTGCGCCCGCGCGGGCATCGACGTCGTCCTGAAGGACGTGTCCGCCGAGGCGGCCCAGAAGGGCAAGGCCTACTCCCAGAAGCTGTGCGCCAAGGCCGTCGCCAAGGGCCGTACCAGCCAGGAGAAGGCGGATGCGCTGCTCGCCCGCATCACGCCCACCGCCGAGGTGGCCGACCTCGCCGGCTGCGACGCGGTCATCGAGGCCGTCTTCGAGGACACGTCCCTCAAGCACAAGGTGTTCCAGGAGATCGAGAGCGTTCTCGCCCCCGACGCGCTGCTCTGCTCCAACACCTCCACCCTCCCCATCACCGCCCTCGCCGAGGGCGTGGAGCGCCAGGCCGACTTCATCGGGCTGCACTTCTTCTCGCCCGTCGACAAGATGCCCCTCGTCGAGATCATCAAGGGTGAGCGCACCGGCGACGAGGCCCTGGCACGCGCCTTCGACCTGGTCCGCCAGATCAAGAAGACGCCGATCGTCGTCAACGACTCGCGTGGCTTCTTCACCTCCCGGGTGATCGGCCACTTCATCAACGAGGGTGTCGCGATGGTCGGCGAGGGCATCGAGCCCGCGTCCATCGAGCAGGCGGCCGCGCAGGCCGGCTACCCGGCCAAGGTGCTCTCCCTGATGGACGAGCTCACCCTCACCCTTCCGCGCAAGATCCGGGGCGAGTCGAAGCGGGCCGTCGAGGAGGCGGGCGGCACCTGGGCCGCGCACCCCGCCGAGGCCGTCATCGACCGCATGGTGGACGAGTTCGGGCGCCCGGGGCGCAGCGGCGGCGCGGGCTTCTACGAGTACGGCGAGGACGGCAGGCGGGCCCTGCTGTGGCCGGGGCTGCGCGAGCACTTCACCAAGCCCGGCTACCAGATCCCGTTCGAGGACATGCAGGAGCGCATGCTCTTCTCGGAGGCGCTCGACACCGTCAAGCTCCTCGAAGAGGGCGTGCTGACGTCCGTCGCCGACGCCAACATCGGCTCGATCTTCGGCATCGGGTTCCCGGGCTGGACCGGCGGTGTGCTCCAGTACATCAACGGCTACGAGGGCGGTCTCGCCGGATTCGTGGCACGCGCGCGTGAGCTCGCCGAGCGCTACGGCGAGCGGTTCCAGCCGCCTGCGCTGCTGGTCGAGAAGGCGGAGAAGGGGGAGACCTTCACGGACGCGCGCTGACGCGACCGTCACGCGGTCGGAGCATCCCCGGTGCTCTGCTCACCGGGCTGCTCCGGCCGCGTGCCCTTGAGCCAGATGCCCAGTTCCTCCCGCAGCGACCGCTGGAAGGCCGTCAGCAGGGCCTGCACCACCAGCGGCTGCATATGGGCCGACAGCGACCGCACGTCGTGCGCGTCCCGGTCCGAGACCTCGCCGCGCAGCAGCCAGGTCAGTTCGTGGGCCGCGGCGCGGGCGTGCCCGAGCAGCACACCACGGGCGGCGAGGATGGCCTCCTGGGACAGCGGCACGTCCAGGAGCTCCACGCCGAGACGCAGCAGACCCAGGTCGACGCGGTACGCGTGGCCGGTCCGCTCCACGACGCCCATCGCCGCGAGACGGTCCAGGTCCCGCTCCTCCAGCGGACGCCCGGCCCGCCGCTGGAGCTCCTCGCGGGCCAGCGTCTCGGCCGCGTCCGGGGACCAGGACGACACCATGGCGCGGTGCACGGCGAGGTCGCGTGCGGTCAGGTCCGCCGGCAGCCGGTCCAGATAGCGCTCGATGGCCGCCAGGGTCATGCCCTGGTGCTGCAACTCCTCGATCAGGGCCAGACGCGCGAGGTGCTCCCTGCCATAGCGACCGACGCGGCGCGGACCGAGCACCGGGGGAGGGAGCAGGCCCTTGGTGCCGTAGAAGCGGACCGTGCGCACCGTGAGGCCCGACCGGGCGGCCAGCTGGTCGATCGTGAGGGTCGGCTCCTCGGTATCGGTCGTCATGTGCACCAGTATTGCTGTCTCACTGATGGTGCGAAACCTCTGCCGAACGTCGTACAAACCCTGCGAGGAGCAGGTCACGGCCACTGTCAGTGGCAGCGCCGACACGGCGCTGGCCCGGCTCGCCGTCGAAGTGATCGAACTCGGCGCGTCCGTGCACATGCCCCGCATAGGCTGCGGTCTGGCAGGCGGGAAGTGGTCCCGGATCGAGCCGCTGATCACGGAGCGGCTGGTGCGGCGCGGGATCGCGGTGACGGTGTACGACCACGGGGAGGGCGGGGGATGAGCGGCGAGACCGACGTTCTGGTACTGGGCGGGGCGGGCGTGGACACGATCGTCTACGTCCCCGAGCTGCCGCTCCCGTACGCCGACAGCTATCCGATCGACTCCGGGATCCGTACCCGCGCCGGGCAGACCGGCGACTTCGTGGCGGTGGGCCTGAGCGCCCTCGGCCTGCGCGTCCACCACCTCGACCTGCTCGGCGACGACCCCGAGGGCGAGCTCGTCCGCGCCCTGCACCGGGAGCGGGGCATCCCGCTGACCACGGTCCCGCAGCCGGCCGGCACCAAGCGCGCGGTGAACCTGGTCGGTCCGGACGGACGCAGACTCTCCCTCTACGACACCAGCCGCGCCCACGCCGACGACCGCCTCCCGGAGCGCATGGTCCGGGACCTCGCCGCGTCGAGCCGGCACGCCCACGTCGCCATCACCCACCCGTGCGCCCACGCCCTGCCCGCGCTGCGCGAGACCGGCGTGACCCTCTCCACCGATCTGCACGACTGGGACGGCGAGAACCCCTATCACGAGCCCTTCGCCCACGCGGCGGACATCGTCTTCCTCTCCACGACCGCGCTCACCGACCCCGAGCGGACCATGCGCCGCATCGTCGAACGGGGCAGAGCCCGGCTGGTGGTCGCCACCGCAGGCGCCGAGGGCGCGTACCTGCTGGCCGACGACGAGCTGTGTCACATCCCGACGGTGACACCGCCCGCGCCGGTGGTGGACTCCAACGGCGCGGGCGACGCCTTCGCCGCCGGGTTCCTCTTCGGCCACCTCGCGGGGGAGCCGCCCCGGCGCTGCGCCCTGTACGGGGCGGTGGCCGGGGCGTACGCCTGCACGGTGCCGTCGACGGAGACGGACGCCAACGGCCGGGAGGAACTGCTGGGCCGGGTGGCGGAACTGGAGTCGGCCGGCGCGTGAGCCACGGGCCCGAGCCGGCCCGGCCAATGACGCCAAGAACTGTTCAGCCGGTGCGCCGTGCGTGGCGCATTGCCCGTAGGGCGGCGTAGAGTTCGGCGGCGTCGACCGGCCGTGTCGGGGCGCGACCGGTCAGCTCTGTGATGCGCGAGATCCGGTAGAGGACCGTGTTGCGGTGGCAGTGCAGCAGGCGTGCCGCCTCGGCGGTCGAACCGTCCGCGGCGAACCATGCCTCCAGGGTTTCGAGCAGGCCGTCGGCTTCTTTGGATGCCAGTGGTCCGAGCACGTTCTCGCAGAGCTCGGCGGCGGACTCTGCGTGCGACGCGATGAGGGCGTCCAGCGGGGCGGTGCCGTAGTGGTGTACGCCGGCGACGGCCGGGGAGACACACTCCAGCGCGATCCGGGCCTGCCGCACTGCCATGGTCGCCGCCGTCAGGGAGGTGAAGCGGCGGCTGACTCCCACGCGCGAGATCGCCGCCGTCTCGACGATCCGCAGCGCGGCGGCGCCGTCGGCTTCGCCGACGGGGGCGATCAGGCCGAGGCGTTCCCCGAGTTCCGTGGTCCACACGGAGGCGACGTGGGCGCACGCGAGCCGTGAGGCGATACCGGGAAGGGGGTCACGGCCGTCCTCCTCGGCCTCGCCGACCACCACGTAGTACGTCGCCTTCTCCGGCACGCCCAGCACGCGGGGCACGCTCGCTGTGCCGCCCTTGCGTATGCCGCTCGTGCCCTCGAAGACGCTCAGCAGGGTAACCCTGCGGGTCACCAGTTCCTGCCGCTCCCGTTCGTCGACGACCTGCCGGTAGGCGTCGGTCGCGGCGGTGGTGAAGCGGTCGAGCACCCCCCAGAAGTGCGACGACCTGTGGAGCAGCGCGCTCGCCTGTTCACCGTTCGCGGCACGCGCGATGGCCCAGTCCCAGATCTCCAGCCCTCCGAGCCGGAAGCCGTGCAGCAGCCCCGCCAGCGGCAGGCCGCGCTCGGCCTTGATACGCCCCGCCCAACGTGCCGCATCCTCGCCAGCGTCCGCGTCGCTGCCCTCCGAGCGGAGGATGGCCTCGATATTGGCCCCCACAATGCTGCGGAGCAGCTCCACCGGGAGCCGGCTGTCGGCGTAGTCCTGCTCGCTGAGGAGGATCTTCTGTACGGCCGCGTCCGTGAGTTCGTCGACGGAGTCGAGGAGCTCCGTGAAGATGTCGGCCTGGCTTAGGGTGTCGTCCCCGGGGGTCCGGCTCATACACGCAATGTATATGGGTCGGCCCCTTGTTCTTGTGCTGCTGCACAAAGAGTTGTCGTCCATCCTGCGGCGTCGGCCCATAGGCGGTGGGTCTCATGTAAGTCATCTTTGCCTGGCCCGGGTTTTTTGTGGGGCAACACAAGACCAGCACCCCGTGCCGTCGGCTGCGACGTCGCGGACTAGGAGGTCATCATGGCCACGACGGCCACCGAAAGCGATCCGACGGCTCCTGGGGGCATGTCCGAGCTTGATGCGATCGTCTCCGAGCTTGCCGAGGGCGAGCGCCGCTGGGCTGCGACGTCCCTGGCCGAGCGTGCTGCGCTGCTGAGGCGTGTCCATGCCGGCGTGGGTGCCGAGGCCGAGGCGTGGGTGCGCACCGCGAGCCTCATCAAGCGTCTGCCCGAGAAGTCTCCGTTGGTCGGTGAGGAGTGGATCTCGGGACCGTACCCGGTGCTGACCTCTTTGGAGGCGCTCGCCCGCACACTTGAGGTGATCGCCTCGGGGAGAGGTCCGCTGGACGGCGCCCGGTTCACACAGGCTCCGGGCGGTCGGGTGAGCGTGCCCGTGCTGCCGCTGACCGCGCACGAGCGGCTTCTGCTCCACGGATTCAGCGCCGAGGTGTGGATGCCCCCGCACGTGGACGCGGACACCGTGCGTCGCCGCGCCGGCCTCGGGGCACTGCACCCCGAGCGCACTGCCGGTGTCGGTCTCGTGCTGGGGGCGGGCAACATCACCTCGATCGCGCCCCTGGACGTCCTGTACGAGCTGATCGCGCACAACCGCGTCGTCGTACTGAAGCTCAATCCCGTCATGGACGACATGTTGCCCGTCCTCGAACACGCCCTGGCACCGCTCATCGAGCATGGAGCCCTGCGGGTCGTGTCCGGCGGCTCAGACGTCGGCGGCTACCTCGCGCACCATCCGCGCATCGCCAATGTCCACATCACCGGCAGCCTCACCACGCACGACGTGATCGCCTTCGGCCCGGGTGAGGAGGGCCGGGCCCGCAAGGCCGCCGGCACGCCGATCCTGCGCAAGCCGATCACGAGCGAGCTCGGCGGTGTCTCCCCGGTCATCGTCGTTCCCGGCGCCTGGAGCGACAGTGACCTGCGCTTTCAGGCAGAGCACATCGCCACGCAGCGCCTGCACAACAGCGGCCACAACTGCATCGCCACGCAGATGGTCGTGGTCAGCAGCGACTGGCCGCAACGCCGGGCCTTCCTCGACGCGATGCGCGAGGCGCTGACGAAGACCCCGGGGCGGCCGGTGTGGTACTCGGGCGGTACGGATCGGCTCGAGCACGCGGCGGCCTGCTACCCGCAGGCGGAGCGCCACGGCCCGGACGGCTCCCGCGTCCTCATCGATCTCGACAGCGGTCCAAGCGCCGACATCCTGCAGACGACGGAGTACTTCTCCCCGGTGCTCGGCGTCCAGACGCTGCCCGGCACCGGCGCCGACTTCCTGGAGCGGGCTGTGGAGATGGCCAACCGCGACCTCATGGGCACTCTGGGAGCCGGCATCATCATCGACCCGTCCACCCGCCGGCGCCTCGGCCGGACGTTCGACGAGGCGGTCGCGGCCTTGCGCTACGGCACGATCGCCATCAACGCCTGGACGGCTGTCGGCTTCCTCACCGCGACCGCCCCGTGGGGTGCGTTCCCGGGACACACCGTCGACGACGCCCAGAGCGGAATCGGCGTCGTCCACAACGCGCTCCTGATCGACGCGCCGGAAAGGACGGTGGTCCGGGGGCCGTTCCGGCCCTTCCCGAGGTCGGTCGCAGGCGGAGAGTTCGCGTTCTTCCCGAAGCCGCCGTGGTTCGTCACCGCGCGCAGCGCCGCAGCAACGGGCCGCCGCCTCACCCGCTTCGCCAGGAAGCCGTCCTGGGCCCGCATGCCCGCCGTCTTCGCGTCGGCCTTCCGCGCCTGATTCCACCCTGCCCCGCCTTGCCCGTCACACCGGAGCGAGATGACCCATGCGAAGCCTGATGTACGTCAAACCACACCTCCTGGAGTGGCGCGAGGTGCCGGCTCCCACGCTGCACAGCGGCACCGACGCGCTGGTTCGGCCCATCGCCGCCAGCACATGTGATCTGGACCGCCGGATCGTCGACGGCGGTACTCCGATGCCCGCGCCGTTCGCCATCGGGCACGAAGCGGTCGGGGAGATCACCGACGTCGGCGACGAGGCGGCCGCGGCCGGACTGCGGCAGGGCATGCGGGTGGTCATCCCCTGGCACCTGAGCTGCGGGCAGTGCGCGACATGCCGGGCGGGGCTGCCGGCCAACTGCACCTCCACCCCGCACCTGGCCGCATTCGGCACACCGCTGGGTGGCCGGCACGGCGGCCTCTTCGACGACCTGGTACGCGTGCCCTATGCCGCCCACAACCTGGTCGCCCTTCCCGACGGCGTCGACCCCGCCACCGCGGCCTCCTGCTCGGACAACATCGTCGACGCCTTCGGAGCCGTCGCCCCGCACCTTCAGGCGCGGCCCGGCGCGGACGTGCTTGTCGTGGGCGGCCCGGGCCGGGCCCTGGGCCTGTTCGTCGTGATGTTCGCCGCCGCGCTGACCACTGGAGAAGTGGTCTACCTCGACAAGGACCCGGACGGTGTGGCGCTCGCCGTGCGGCTGGGCGCCACCCGCACCCTGTGCCAGGACATTCCCGAGCGCATGGAAGACCGGTACCCCCTCACCGTCGATGCCGCAGCAGACCCTGCCGGGCTGGCCTGCGCACTGCGCTCCACCGCTCCCGGCGGAGTGTGCAGCGCCAGGAGCATCTACTTCACCGACGTGCCCCTGCCGTACTTCGATCTGTACTCCGGCTCGGTCACCCTGGTGACCGGTCTGCCTCAGGTCACCCCGCACGTCCCCAAGGTGCTCGACCTCATCGCCGCCGGCGCGGTCGACCCGGACCCGGTGTACTCGCAGGGCCTGGACTTCGACGACGCGGCCGAGGCGATACCCCGACTTCGGCGCAAAGCCGTCTTCGTGCGCAGCACCCACCAGAACGCCACCACGACCGGCGCGTCAGGACGCATCGCGCAACGGTCGGCCCGGACAAGGAACAACATCCCATGATCATGCACGTCGTCACCTTCACCTGGAAACCCGAAGTCACCGCCGAGCAGGTGGCCGACCTGATCGCCGCACTGTCCCGGCTCCCCGCGCAGATCCCCGCGCTCCTGCAGTACCGCTACGGCTCCGACCTCGGCCTGCACACGGGCAACGGCGACTTCGCCGTCGTCGCCACCGTGGCCGGCGAGGACGCACTGCGCTCCTACCTCGAGCACCCGCAGCACCAGGAAGCGGTCGTCCAGTACATCCGCCCCATCATGGCCGGCCGCACTGCCGTGCAGATCGCCCTCGAAGGCGCCCAGGCCCCTGTTGCCCCCATCGCCTCCGGCGACAGCCCAGCCTGACGGGACAACGCCCCTGGAAGCGGCGGGAGACCCGAAACGGCGCGGGCCTTGAATCCGCCCGAGCGGGGGTCACCGCCTCCAGGCCGTCGAACGGGACACCGACGCGGCCTGACCGGCGACGCACATCAATCAACGAGGTGAACGGATTGGGGATGCCATGACCGTGACATCAGAGGACGTGTACGCGCTCGCGCCGTACGCCGAGACACTGGGGGTGCGATTCCAGCGGCTGGCCGCGGACGGCGTGGAAGCCGAACTCGACTGCGTGCACGCGTTGTCCACCGTGGGGGGCGGCTTGCACGGCGGGGCGCTGATGGGTCTGGCCGACGTGTCGGCGGCCGTGTGCGCGGCACTCAACGGTCCCGAGAACGCTGTGCCCGCCACCATGCAGTCCAGCACCAACTTCCTGCGGCCCCTACACGGCCGGATCGCCTCCGCCGTCGCCCAGCCGCTGCACGCGGGACGGACGACCGTCACGGTCGAGGTGAACATCAGCGACGACGAGGGCCGGCTGTGCGTCCGCGTCGTCCAGACCATCGCGGTCCGAGCGGCACGCGGCTGACGGGGCGGCCCGCACCACCCTCAAGTGATCAACGCACCACCCACGGGCGAGTTCCGCGATCCGGGCCGGGACCACAGGCTCCGAGCCCGGGGCCGGGAGCGCCCGCGCCCCGGCCCCGGGCTCGTTGTCTCAGCCGCCGTGCACGTCGTTCGTCGCCTCGATCGTCTTCCACGACTTCGGCTGCGCGGCAGCCTTCGCCGACCTGGCGAGGGACGCGGCGCCGGCCGAGGACGCCGCCGGCTTGGACGGCTGGAACAGCCAGGTCTCGAAGAGGGCGGACAGCGACTTGCCGGACACCTGCTCGGCGTACGTCCGGAAGTCGGCCACCGAGGCGTTGCCGTACGCGTGCTCCTTCGGCCAGCCCTTCAGGATGGCGAAGAACGCGTCGTCACCGACCTCGTTGCGCAGCGTCTGAACGGCCAGCGCGCCCCGGTCGTAGACGGCGGCGTCGAACTGGTCGTCCGGGCCCGGGTCACCGGGCTTGACCGTCCAGAAGGCGTCGTCGGCGGGGTGCGAGGCGTACACGTAGTCGGCGAGTTCCTGCGTGGTGCCCTCGCCCTCGTGCTCCGACCAGAGCCACTGCGCGTACCGCGCGAAGCCCTCGTTGATCCAGATGTCCTTCCAGCCCTTCAGCGACACGTCGTCGCCGTACCACTGGTGTGCCAGCTCGTGCACGACCACCGAGGTGTTGGAGCCGTTCGCGAACTGCCGGGGGCTGTAGTAGATACGGGTCTGCGTCTCCAGCGCGTACCCGGTGGTGGTGTTGGGGACGTACCCGCCGGCCGAGCTGAACGGGTACGTCCCGAAGTAGCCGCTGAGCCAGTCCACCAGCTCCCCGGTCCGCTCCACGCTCGCCCGCGCCGCCCCGTCGTTGTCCCCGAGGTCCTTGCTGTACGCGTTGACGACGGGGACGCCGCCCTCGGAGGTGCCGGTCGTGATGTCGAACTTCCCGACCGCCAGTGTGGCCAGATAGGTCGCCTGCGGCTTGTTCTCACGCCAGTTGTAGCGCGTCCAGCCGAGCTTCGAACTCGTGGACTGGAGTGTGCCGTTGGAGAGGGCCTGGGTGCCGTCCGGCACGGCCACCGACACGTCGTAGGTGGCCTTGTCCAGTGGGTGGTCGTTGCTCGGGAACCACCACCAGGCCGCCTCGGGCTCGTCGGCCGCGACCGCCCCGTCCGGGGTGCGGTGCCAGGTCGAGAATCCGTACGCGCTCTTCGTCGACGGCACCCCGCTGTAGCGGACCACCACGGTGACCGGCGTGCCCGCGGCGAGCGGGGTCTTCGGGGTGACCACCAGTTCGTGCTGCCCGGAGGCGGCGAAGGCCGCCTTGGCGCCGTTGACCCGCACCTCGCTCACGTCCAGCAGGAAGTCCAGGTCGAAGCTCGACAGATCCTGGGTGGTCCTCGCCTCGATCGTCGCCGTACCCTCCAGCTCGTCCGTCGCCGGCTGGTACTTCAGCCGGAGGTCGTAGTGGGAGACGTCGTAACCGCCGTTGCCGTAGTACGGGTAATAGGGATCGCCGATGCCCGGCGCACCGGGTGCGTAGCTTGCGGCCGATGCCGGGATCGCCAGCAGGAGGGTGGCCGCCGCGAGCGCGCCCGGCGCGAAGATTCTGCGGTGCACGAGAACTCCAAGTCATAGGGGCACGAGGTCTGTTCGGAGCCTATTGAGTCGCTGTGGCCCCTGGCCTGTCCACAGCCCCTCCTGTCACACGATCGCCATTCGGCCGACATGAGACGCATCCCGCCCGAGAACCACTCAGTTGCCCTCTTCTGCACGGCAGTTGACCGGGGTACCGTCCGCGCATGCCGAAAAGCACGCGCTTCACGAACTGGAGAACGCTCGCGGCCCTGGCCGTCGCGGCCCTGCTGGCCGCCTTCCTCACCCCCGCGGCCGCCCAGGCGGCGCCACGGGAGAGCCGGCCCGTCTACTCGTACGCCGACGCCATCCGCGAGGCCGTATGGGTGGACACCGGTCTCGACCTGGACGGCGACGGGAGGACCGACCGCGTCGCCGCCGACATCGTCCGGCCCGCCGAACCCGCCCGGCAGGGCCGCAAGGTCCCGGTCATCATGGACGCCAGCCCGTACTACTCCTGCTGCGGGCGCGGCAACGAGAGCCAGAAGAAGACGTACGACGCGGGCGGCCACGTCGTCCAGATGCCGCTGTTCTACGACAACTACTTCGTGCCCCGCGGCTACGCCTTCGTCGGCGTCGACCTGGCCGGCACCAACCGCTCCGACGGCTGCGTCGACATCGGCGGCCGCTCCGACATCCAGTCCGCGAAGGCCGTGATCGACTGGCTGAACGGCCGCGCCAAGGGCTACACCAGCCGCACCGGCGGCACCACCGTCACGGCCGGCTGGACCAACGGCAGGACCGGCATGATCGGCAAGAGCTGGGACGGCACCATCGCCAACGGCGTTGCCGCCACCGGCGTCAAGGGACTGAAGACCATCGTCCCGATCAGCGCCATCTCCTCCTGGTACGACTACTACTTCGCCAAGGGCGCCCCGCTGTACGACTCCGGGCCCGACTGGCTGTCCAACGCCGTCGAGAGCACCGACGCCCGCGCCAAGTGCGCCGCCGTGCAGCAGAAGCTCGTCGACGGGGCCCCGCGCACCGGCGACTGGACCGATCTGTGGACCGAGCGCGACTACGTCAAGGACGCGTCCAAGGTGAGGGCCAGCGTGTTCCTCGTGCACGGCATGCAGGACCTCAACGTCCGCACCAAGCACTTCGGCCAGTGGTGGAACGCCCTCGCTAAAAACGGTGTCGAGCGCAAGATCTGGCTCTCCCAGACCGGCCATGTCGACCCCTTCGACTACCGGCGCGCCGACTGGGTCGACACCCTGCACCGCTGGTTCGACCACGAACTCCTCGGCTACGACAACGGCGTCGACCGCGAGCCGATGGCCGACATCGAACGCCACCCGGACCAGTGGGCCACCTCGAAGCTCTGGCCGCCGCGCGCCACGCAGACCACCACGCTGCGCCCGGCCACCGGCACCGGGGCGGGCGTCGGCACCCTGGGCCTGCGCCGGGGCACCGGCACCGAGACCTTCACCGACGACCCCGCGCTGAGCGAGACCGACTGGGCCGCGCGGATCGGCACGTCCACGCCGGAGAAGGCCGGGTTCGTCACCCAGCCGCTCACCCACGCCCTGCGCCTGTCCGGCTCCTCCAGGGTCACGGTGACCGTCACCCCGACCACCTCGACGGCTCACCTCTCCGCGGTCCTCGTCGACCTCGGCCCCGACACCATCCGGGACTACGCGGACGACGCCGAGGGCATCACCACGCTCACCGACCGCACCTGCTGGGGCGAGAGCACGGCCGGGGACAGTGCCTGCTTCAAGGCGACGCAGGCGAAGACGAAGGCCGTCGACTACACGGTGTTCAGCCGCGGCTGGGCCGACCTCGGCCACTACGCCTCCGACCGCCAGGGCGTCCCGCTCACCCCGGGCAGGGCGTACACCATCACGCTCGACCTGGCCGCCACCGACCACGTCGTCCCCCAGGGCCACCGACTGGGGCTGATCGTCGCGGGCACGGACAAGGACCTCATCGACCCTCCGTCGAGCACCCCGACGCTCACCGTCGACCTGTCCCGGACGGCGGCCCGGGTCCCGCTGGTCGGCGGTCCGGCGGCATTCGTCCGGGCCACCTCGGGCGCCACGTCCGCCGCACCCCCGGCCACGGCCCTGGACGGCGTCCGGGCACCGCGCACGGTCCAGCGCGTCCCCGCCGGCTGAGCCGGCGACCCGAGGCGGTCCGGCAGCATTCGTCCGGGCCGCCTCGGGCGTCCGGGTGCACCGACCCGGCCGCTTCCCGGGCGGACCGCCGCACGGCGCTGACGCGGGCCCGGCTGCGGGTCGTGCGGGTGTGCGATCCGCCGTAGCCGGACCGCGCACCCGCCCGTGCCGTCGGTGGCCGACCCGCTCAGGCGGCCGGGTGCACCGACCCGGCCGCCTCCCGGGTACGCAGCCCCGGCTCCCGCGCTGCACACCGGCCCCGCTCGTCCAGCCGCACGCCGTGGTGTACGCCCTCGACCAGGCGTACGCCGGTCTCCTCCGGCCGCGCCGCCGGTTCCCCGTACACGACAAGGGATGCGAGGGTCCAGCCGCCGGCGAGCGGATCCGGTCCGATGCGGCAGGGCCACCACAGCGCACCGGCGAGCGCCGAGGTGGTGCGCTCGGCGGGCTCCCGCGCCCACCGCCGTACGAGTGCGCCGCTCTCGGCCGGCACCACGGTCGTGGTCGGCCCGATGACCCCGCCGCCGATCACGACCACGTCGTCACGCGGCTCATGTTCCACGCCGGGACGTAGCGGAATATGTCATGCCGCGCTCACATGCACCCCACTCTGGGGATACTCACAGCATGTCTGCCGCATACGTGTCCTTCGGCCTGGCACCGGCGATGCGCGCCGGCGGTGTCCTCGCCGACGGCGGCTACCAGGTCCACCGGGACTTCGTGGACTTCATCGTCGACGGACGACCGCTGCTGTTCCAGCTCTCCGACCTGGACGCCGTCTCCCCGCTGGCCTCCGACGTCCCACCCGCGATCTTCACCGCACAGGTCCGCGGCCTGCTGCTGGAGAACGACGCGCCATTGCCCGACGGCCGTTACGTCATCTACGGCTGCCCCGAATGCGAGGATCTGGCCTGCGGCGCGGTCACCGCCGTCATCGAACGGGACGGCGACGACTACATCTGGCGGGACTTCGCCTGGCAGACGCAGGAACAGGCCGACCTGGAGCTCAACGGCTACCACGGCATAGGGCCCTTCCGCTTCCACGGTCCCGAGTACCGCGCCGCCCTCGGCGCCCTCCTGGACGACACCGTCACCCCGGCCCCGCCCCGCCGCCGGGTCATGCTGATCGGCGCCCGCGTCGCCGTCCTCGCCAAGCTCGCCGCAGCCCTGCGCACCATCGGCATCGGCGCCGACATCACCCAGGACGCCACCGGCGTTCCCGCCGAGGAACTGCGCGCGTACGGCGCCGTCGCCTTCGGCCGGGCCATCGGCGAACCGCAGCGGGCCGCCGTACGCCGGGCGTTCGAACGCGCCGGAGTCGACGTGGCCTACGTCGAGGGGCTCGCCCCGATCATCCCCCTCCTCGTCGCGCAGATCGAACACGCTCTGGACCGCAGCCCCGTGGCACAGCGCCGCCTGACCCGCCTGGTGGCGGCCGACGGCGAGGCGGGCATCGAGGTCACCTCGCCCTGCCGGGTCCGTCTCACGGCGTACCGCCTCGACCGGCTCTACCGCACCCACACCCAGGAGGTCTTCGACGGCGTCCTGGAGGCCGGACGGCATCGCATCGCCCTGGACGTCAAGGCGGTGAAGGGGGAGTCCTTCGTCGTGGCCCGGACCTCGGGAAGCGTGCTGGTGCAGGCGATGGCCCGCTGACCGGCGCGGCACACGGCCGTTAGGATCGGCGGTCTGATGACTGCCACTCTCGTCGCCAAGAACCTCGCCGCCGGCCACGGCGACCGCTCGCTCTTCTCCGGCCTCGACCTCGTCGTGGCGCCCGGGGACGTGATCGGGCTGGTCGGCGCCAACGGCGCGGGCAAGTCCACGCTCCTCAGAATGCTCGCCGGGCTGCTCGCGCCCGAGCACGGCGAACTGCGCCTGTCCCCGCCCACCGCGTCCGTCGGCCACCTGCCCCAGGAGCCGGAGCGGCGGCCCGGCGAGACCGTGCGGGAGTTCCTCGCCCGCCGCACCGGCGTCGCCGAGGCGCAGCGGGTGATGGACGAGGCGACGCAGGCACTGGTCGACGGGGCGCCCGGAGCCGACGACGCGTACGCCACGAGCCTGGAGCGCTGGCTCGACCTCGGCGGCGCCGACCTGGAGGAGCGGGCGGAGGAGGTCACCGACTCGCTGGGCCTGGCCGTGGACCTGGACCAGCCGATGACGTCCCTGTCCGGCGGCCAGGCGGCCCGCGCCGGCCTCGCCTCCCTCCTGCTCTCCCGCTACGACGTCTTCCTCCTCGACGAGCCCACCAACGACCTCGACCTGGACGGCCTGGAACGCCTCGAACGCTTCGTGACCGGCCTGCGCGCGGGCACGGTCGTCGTCAGCCACGACCGCGAGTTCCTCACCCGCACGGTCACCAAGGTCCTCGAACTCGACCTCGCCCAGCGGCAGATCAACCTCTACGGCGGCGGCTACGAGGCCTACCTGGAGGAACGGGACGTGGCCCGCCGGCACGCCCGGGAGGACTACGACGAGTACGCGGACAAGAGGGCGGCCCTCCAGGACCGGGCGCAGATGCAGCACGCCTGGATGGACAAGGGCGTGAAGAACGCCCGGCGCAAGGCCGGCAACGACAACGACAAGATCGGCCGCAAGTTCCGCAGCGAGGCCAGCGAGAAGCAGGCCGCCAAGGCCCGCCAGACCCAGCGCATGATCGAACGCCTGGAGGTCGTCGAGGAGCCGCGCAAGGAGTGGGAACTGCGTATGGAGATCGCGGCCGCCCCGCGCTCCGGCGCGGTGGTCGCCACCCTGCGCGACGCGGAGGTACGGCGCGCGGACTTCACCCTCGGACCGGTGTCGCTGCAGATCGACTGGGCGGACCGGGTCGCGGTGACCGGCGCCAACGGCGCGGGCAAGTCCACCCTGCTGGGCGCGCTCCTCGGCCGCGTCCCGCTGGACGCCGGGCACGCCGCCCTCGGCTCGGGCGTCCTGGTCGGCGAGGTCGACCAGGCCCGCAAGCTGTTCCACGGGCCGGAGGCGCTGCTGGACGCCTTCAGCGCGGCCGTCCCGGACACGGAGCCGGTCGAGGTCCGCACCCTGCTCGCCAAGTTCGGCCTGAAGGCGGACCACGTGCTGCGCCCGGCCGCGACCCTCTCCCCGGGCGAACGCACCCGTGCCGCCCTGGCGCTGCTCCAGGGCCGGGGCGTCAACCTCCTCGTCCTCGACGAGCCGACCAACCACCTCGACCTGCCTGCCATCGAACAGCTGGAGTCGGCCCTCGACTCCTACGAGGGCACGCTGCTCCTGGTCACCCACGACCGGCGGATGCTGGACGCGGTTCGGGTGACCCGCCGACTGGAGGTCGCGGCGGGCAAGGTCACGGAGCGCTGACCGGACCCGTGCCGCACCGCGGATCGGACCCGCCCGCCGCGTAGGCTCACGGCTGTTCCACGTGAGCGGTCGGTCGGGGAGTGGCCATGAGCGGTGCGGCGAGCGGTCCGGGTCGTCCGGGCCGTCCGGGTGGTCCGGCTCTGCGTCTGCTGCGCGAGCAGGACGTGCTCGCGCAGCTGCGCGGGACCGAGGACAAGATCGCGGACGCGATCACCGCCTTCGCCGGGACCATGCTGTTCGTCTATCTGCACGGCCTGTGGTTCACGGTCTGGATCCTGTGCAACGAGGGCGCGTTCGGCCAGGAGGCGGTCTGGGATCCCTTCCCCTTCGGACTGCTCACCATGATCGTCAGCCTGGAGGCGATCTTCCTGTCCACCTTCGTGATGGTGAGCCAGAACCGCCAGGCCGCCCGCGAGAACGTGCGCGCCGACCTGGACTTCGAGACCAACGTGCGCTCGGAGGTGTGGTCGATCCACATGGGCCGCGCCCTGGGAGTCGACCCCGGGGAGGTCGAGCGCAGTGTGCAGGAACTCCTCGCGGAGAACCGCGCCCGGATGAAGGGCTCCGGCCGGTCCCCGGAGTGACGGCGCCGCGTTCCCGGCAGAGCAGCCGCGTTCCTGGCGGCACCGGTGGCCCCGGAGGCAACAGGACACACTGCCGCTCAGTCTCTGGGAACGGTACGTGTGACGCCGGTTCACATCCAGGCGTCGGGACCGGGGTCGCCGCCCGCCGCCACGACGGCGAGCCGGTCGGTGTAGTGCGTCCAGCCCTCCTCGTGCGCGGCACACGCCTCCGGGGAGGGCAGGTCCCGGTGGACCAGCCGCAGGAGGGTGCCCCCGGGCACCGGCGCCAGCGTGATCTCGACCGTCGAGGAGCCGGGCGGCACGGGCATCCCGCCCTCGGCCCAGCCCCAGGTGAACACCAGCCGCTTGGGCGGGTCGATCTCCACGAAGCGGCCCTGCGCGACGTTCTCCCCGGTGACCCGCGTGCGATAGGCACCGCCCGGCTCGAAGGCGAACTCGCCGTCGGCGCCCATCCAGGACAGCCACTTCTCCCGGTCGGTGAAGAAGGAGAACACCGTCTCGGGGCGGGCGGCGATGCGCCGCTCCACGGTGACCGTGTCGTCGCTCACGAGTCCGTCCCTTCGGATCGCCCGGCCCGCTCCGCCGCCTCCGCCAGCTCGGCGAGCGTGTCCAGCTTGGCTGCCCACATGGACTGCAGATACGTGGCCAGCGGGCCGAGGGCTTCGCGGTCGGCCCGGTAGAAGCGCTTCTTGCCCTCCTGGCGCAGCGTAACCAGGCCGGAGTCCCTGAGCACCTTGAGGTGCTGGGAGACCGCCCCGAAGGTGACGTCGAACCGCTCGGCGATCTCGCCCGCGGACAGCTCCGCATCCCACACCAGCCGCAGGATCTCGCGCCGCCTGGGCTCGGCGACCACCCGTACCGCATCCATGACAGTCATTTTAGTCGCCACTTGAATTTGCCATGCCGCCGCGAGTCATTTTAGTGTTGACTAAAACGACGGGCTTCACGGCGAGGCCCCCGAAGGAGCACATGACATGCCTGACATCGCTATGCAGCTGGCCATCGAGGCCGACGCCGACACCGTGTACACGGCGGTCTCCACGGCCGACGGGATCCACGGCTGGTTCACCACGACCGCCACTGCGGGCGAGGGCGTGGGGAGCCTGCACGAGCTGGGCTTTCCCGGTGTGCCCGAGCCGTGGCGGCTCAGCGTCACCGAGGCGGAGCCCGGCAAGCGGCTCGTCCTCGTGGGCGAGAACGGCCCCTGGACCGGCACCGAGCAGACCTACGAGATCCTCACCCGCCCCGAGGGCGGTGTGACCCTGCGCTTCACGCACAGCGGCTTCCCGGCCGTGGACGACGCGTACCGCGACTTCACCTACGGCTGGGCGACGAAGTTCGTGCAGCTCAAGAGCTATGCCGAGACCGGCGAGCCCGCGCCGTTCTTCACGCGCTGACCGCCACCACGCCCCATCGGAACCGAGGGAGAGAACCCATGAACACCCAGCACAGCACGCTCGACCCCGCCATCCGCGAATGCGCCGCGGCGGTCGCCGCGACCGCCTCCGGCATCCGCGAGGAGCAGCTCGTGGACCGCACCCCGTGCGAGAAGTTCACCGTCGCCGAGCTCCTCGACCACCTCGGCGCGACCCTGGACTCCGCCGCGCGCGCCGCCCGCAAGGAGGCACAGCCCCGGCCGGGCGGCACCGTACCGGCCGTCTCGCCGGGCGCGCTGGCCGACTCCGCGGACCGGGCCGCTCGGGCCTGGTCCGACCCGGCGGCGTACGAAGGCACCGCCGAATTCGGGCCGGGGGAGCTGCCGGCCGCCTTCGCCGCATCCATCACCCTGCACGAACTGGCCCTGCACGGCTGGGACCTGGCACGCGCCACCGGCCAGTCCTTCGCCGTCAGCGAGGAGACCGCACGGATCGCGCTGGGCGTGGTCGAGCAGATCGCCGACCAGGCGCGGGGCAATGGCGGATACGGCCCGGCCGTGTCCGTGCCGGCCGACGCTCCCGCCTTCCAGCGGGCGCTCGGGGCCAGCGGCCGGAATCCTGGATGGCACGGCTGACCGCGTCGCGGGTGGTGTTCCGAGGCAGGACCGGGAGATCCGCATGACGATCGACGAGACGGCGGAGCGGGTCATCGGGCTGCCGCCGGTGCGCGTGGCCGCGTACGCCATGGACTGGCGCCACGACCCCGAGTGGACCCAGGGCATCCGCACCGCGGAACTGACCAGGGACGCGGCCACGGGCGGCTTCGGCGTCGGTGCCGAGGTCACCCGTACCGCGTACTTCCTGGGCAGGCGCATCGACTATGTGCTGCGGGTGGCCGCGTACGACCCGCCGGGGCTGCTGGACATGGTGTCCGTCGCGGGCCCGGTGCCCATGCACGTCACGTACACCTTCGACGCGCACCCGCGGGGCACCCTGGCCCGTATCCGGGTCCGGGGCGACGCCGGCGCGCTGTACCGCCTGGCCGCTCCCGTCATGGCGAGAAAGGTCCGCTCGTCCATCGCCAAGGATCTGCGGGATCTGGAACGCAGGCTGGCGGACCGGCCGCCGGGCGCGCCCGCCTGACCAGGGCTATCGGCCCTGTCCAGCGGCCGCCTTCGCCGCCCGCTCCACCCGGTCCCGGTGCTCCGCCCACGCGGCCGCGTCGCCGGGGGCCATGTTGGTGCCGTCGGGCCGCTGGCCCACGGCGCCGTCGAGGAGTTCGCGGACGATGTCGGCGTGTCCGGCGTGCCGCTGGGTCTCGGCGGTCATGTGGGTCAGGGACCGGTGGAGTGTCGTCTCGTTCCGCGCGCCCGGTATACGGCCGAGCGCGTCCAGGGGCAGCGACTCGATCGTCTCGTCGGAGTGCGCGCAGGCCCGCCGGTACAGGCCGACGATGTCCTCCCGCGTCTCGTCGGCCCGTGCCCACAGGTCCGCGTTCGGCTCGGCGTCGCCGGTGAACCACAGCGGCGTCCCGGCGAACGGCCGCCCGAAGGCTGCGCCGAAGTACAGCGCCTCGGCGCCCGCCAGATGCTTGACCAGCCCGAGCAGGTTCGTGCCGGTGGGGGTCATGGGGCGCCGGACGTCGTACTCGGACAGACCGTCCAGCTTCCACAGCAGCACGTCACGGGCGTCCTGCAGATACACCTGAAGGTCCGCCTTGGGATCCGGTCCGGTCATGGGACCAGTCTGCCGATCAGACGATCTCTGTTCATGTGATTTACCGACCGGGTGGGGGCCCGGACGCTCCGGGCCCCCACGGCGGCTCAGCGACGCCCGTTCTTCGGGTCGAGCAGACCCGCGCGCCGCAGTGCGTCCGCCATCGCGCTGTTGGCGGGCGGCGGGGGAGCCTGGCGCCCGCCCCGGTCTCCGCCACGGCCCTGCCCCGCGCGCTGCTGACCCTGCCGCTGCTGGCCCTGCCCCTGCTGGCCCTGCCGCTGCTGGGGCGGCCGTCCGCCACCGCCGCGCTGCTGCCGCTCCTGCGGGGCGGACTCGTCGTCCAGCCGCAGCGTCAGCGAGATCCGCTTGCGCGGGATGTCCACGTCGAGGACCTTCACCTTGACGATGTCACCCGGCTTCACGACGTCACGCGGATCCTTGACGAACGTCTTCGACATCGCGGAGACGTGGACCAGGCCGTCCTGGTGGACACCGACGTCCACGAACGCGCCGAAGGCGGCCACGTTCGTGACGACGCCCTCCAGCACCATCCCGGAGGACAGGTCGGAGATCTTCTCCACGCCCTCCTTGAAGGTGGCCGTCTTGAAGGCCGGACGCGGGTCACGGCCCGGCTTCTCCAGCTCCTTCAGGATGTCGGTGACGGTCGGCAGACCGAACGTGTCGTCCACGAACTGCGACGGCTTCAGCGAGCGCAGCACCCCCGTGTTGCCGATGAGGGAGGCCACCTCCTGGCCGGAGGTCTTCACCATGCGCCGGACGACCGGGTACGCCTCCGGGTGCACGCTGGAGGAGTCCAGCGGGTCGTCGCCGCCGCGGATCCGCAGGAAGCCCGCGCACTGCTCGTACGCCTTCGGGCCCAGCCGCGCCACCTTCTTCAGCTGCGAGCGCGAGGTGAACGGGCCGTTGGCGTCCCGGTGGGACACGATGTTCTCCGCCAGCCCCGAGGTGATGCCGGAGACCCGGGCGAGCAGCGGGGCGGAGGCCGTGTTCACGTCGACGCCCACGCCGTTCACACAGTCCTCCACCACCGCGTCCAGCGAGCGCGACAGCTTCACCTCGGACAGGTCGTGCTGGTACTGGCCGACACCGATCGACTTCGGGTCGATCTTCACCAGCTCGGCCAGCGGGTCCTGGAGCCGGCGCGCGATGGAGACCGCGCCGCGCAGCGACACGTCCATGTCCGGCAGCTCCTGCGAGGCGAACGCGGAGGCCGAGTACACGGAGGCGCCCGCCTCGGACACCATCACCTTGGTGAGGTTCAGCTCCGGGTGCTTCGTGATCAGCTCACCGGCCAGCTTGTCGGTCTCCCGGGACGCCGTGCCGTTGCCGATCGCGACCAGCTCGACCGCGTGCTCCTTCGCCAGCCGGGCCAGCTTCGCCAGGGCCTCGTCCCACTTGTTGGCCGGAACGTGCGGATAGATGACGTCGGTGGCGACGACCTTGCCGGTCGCGTCGACCACGGCCACCTTCACGCCCGTACGGAAGCCCGGGTCCAGGCCCAGCGTCGCGCGCGTGCCCGCCGGGGCGGCGAGCAGCAGGTCACGGAGGTTCGCGGCGAAGACGTCGACCGCCTCGTCCTCGGCGGCCGTGCGCAGCCGGAGCCTGAGGTCGATGCCGAGGTGCACGAGGACGCGGGTGCGCCAGGCCCAGCGGACCGTGTCCGCCAGCCACTTGTCGGCCGGGCGGCCGCGGTCGGCGATCCCGAAGCGGTTCGCCACGATTCCCTCGTACGAGGACTTTGCCGAGGGGGCCGCGGAAGACTCTGTCGGCTCCTCCGGCTCCAGGACGAGGTCCAGGACCTCCTCCTTCTCGCCGCGCAGCATGGCGAGGATCCGGTGCGAGGGCAGCTCGGTGAACGGCTCGGCGAAGTCGAAGTAGTCGGCGAACTTGGCGCCCGCCTCCTCCTTGCCCTCCCGCACCTTCGCGGCCAGCCGGCCGCGCACCCACATGCGCTCGCGCAGCTCGCCGATCAGGTCGGCGTCCTCCGAGAAGCGCTCGGTGAGGATCGCCCGCGCGCCGTCCAGGGCGGCCTGCGGATCGGCGACACCCTTGCCGGCGTCCACGAAGGCGGCGGCAGCGGCGAGCGGCTCGACCGCCGGGTCCCCGAGCAGGCCCTCGGCCAGCGGCTCCAGGCCCGCCTCGCGCGCGATCTGCGCCTTCGTCCGCCGCTTCGGCTTGTACGGCAGGTAGACGTCCTCCAGGCGCGCCTTGGTCTCGGCGCCCCGGATCTGTGCCTCCAGCTCCTCGGTGAGCTTGCCCTGCTCGCGCACCGACTCCAGGATCGCCGTCCGCCGCTCCTCCAGCTCCCGCAGATAGCGCAGCCGCTCCTCGAGCGTGCGCAGCTGCGCGTCGTCGAGCATCTCGGTCGCTTCCTTGCGGTAGCGGGCGATGAAGGGCACCGTCGAACCGCCGTCGAGCAGCTCCACGGCAGCCTTGACCTGCCGCTCCCGTACGCCGAGCTCCTCGGCGATCCTGCCTTCGATGGACCCTGCTCCGAGGGACCCGGGTGTCGTCACGTCCCGTACCGCCTTCTCCACTGAGGTTGCGCGGCAATTGTGGCAGGCCGGACCGACAACTGTGGATCAGGGCGCCCGCACGTCGCCGGACCGTCGTGGCAGAAAAGGTGGGGAACCCGTCATTGCGGCCCTCCGCGGTTCCGCCAAGAATCGAACTCATGGCGCAACGAACCGTTCTCGTCGTCCTGTTCGACGGTGTTCAGAGCCTCGACGTCACCGGCCCGCTGGAGGTCTTTGCGGGCGCCGAGCAGCACACCCCGGGCAGCTACCGCCTCCGTACGGCCTCCCTGGACGGCGGCCCCGTCCGCAGCTCCAGCGGGCTCACCCTCGTACCGGACCTGGCGCTGGCGGACGCGTCCGACCCGCACACGCTGCTCGTCCCCGGCGGGCAGGGCACCCGCCGTCGCGACCCGCGGCTGACCGACTGGCTGCGTGGGCACGGACCGCGTGCCGAGCGGCTGGTCTCCGTGTGCACCGGGGCGATCCTGCTCGCCGCCGCCGGTCTGCTGGACGGCCGCCGCGCCACCACCCACTGGGCGTACTGCGACAGGCTCGCCCGGGACCACCCCGCCGTCGAGGTCGACCCCGACCCCATCTACGTACGCGACGGACACGTGGCCACCTCGGCCGGCGTCACCTCCGGCATCGACCTCGCCCTCGCCCTGGTCGAGGAGGACCTGGGCCGGGACACCGCCCTCGCCGTCGCCCGCCACCTCGTGGTCTTCCTGCGCAGGCCCGGGAACCAGGCCCAGTTCAGCGCCCAGCTCGCCGCGCAGACCGCCCGGCGCGAACCGCTGCGCGATGTCCAGCAGTGGATCAGCGAGCATCCGGACGGCGACCTGAGCGTCGAGTCGCTCGCCGCCCGCGCCCGGCTCTCGCCCCGTCACTTCGCCCGGTCCTTCCAGGCCGAGACCGGCACGACCCCCGGCCGCTACGTCGACCTCGTCCGCCTCGAACACGCCCGCCGGCTCCTGGAGGACACGGCCGACGGCATCGAGGAGATCTCCCGCGCCAGCGGCTACGGCACCCCCGAGGCCATGCGGCGCGCGTTCGTCAGAGCACTCGGGACCGCACCGGCCGAGTACCGCCGCCGGTTCCGTCCCGCCTCCGTCCGCTGAACCTCCGGCCCGAACCGTCCTGCGACCATCCACCGAAGGGGAAGACATGCAGATCGCCATCGTCGTCTACGACCGTTTCACCGCCCTCGACGTCGTCGGCCCGTACGAGATGCTCTCCCGTCTCCCGGACACGGAGACGGTCTTCGTCGCCGAGGAGACCGGACCCGTCCGCACGGAGACCGGATTTCTCGCCGTCACCGCCGACAAGTCCCTGGCCGAGGTGCCGAGCCCCGACATCGTGGTGGTGTCCGGCGGCCCGGGCCAGAGCGCCCTGATGGAGCACACGCCCCTCCTGGACTGGCTGCGCGCCGTCGACGCCACCAGCACATGGACGACGTCCGTGTGCACCGGCTCCCTGCTGCTCGCCGCCGCCGGACTCCTGGAGGGCCGCCGCGCGACCTCGCACTGGCTGGCCCTCGAACAGCTCCGGCAGTTCGGCGCGGAACCGACCGGCGAACGGGTCGTCTTCGACGGCAAGTACGTCACCGCGGCCGGTGTCTCCTCCGGCATCGACATGGGTCTCACGCTGGTCGGCCGGATCGCGGGCGACGAGTTCGCCCAGGCCGTGCAACTGGGCACCGAGTACGATCCGCAGCCGCCCTACGAGGCGGGTTCCCCGGGCAAGGCGCCCGAGCACATCGTCGGCCTGCTGCGCGAGCGGAGCCGCTTCATCCTGAAGTAGTCCAGGTGAACCGCGGCTGCCTGCGCTCCAGGAACGCGGCGACCCCCTCCGCGGTGTCGTCGCTGCCGCGTGCCTGCTCCGTCCAGTGGGCGTCCCGGTCGGTGCGCCCGTTCGCGAACTCCTTCGCCGCGGCCTGGGTCAGCTGCGAGCGGGAGACCAGGATCCGGGTGAACTCCGCGACCCGCTTGCCGAGTTCGCCCTCCGGCAGCACCTCGTCGACCAGACCCGTGCGCAGCGCCCGCCCCGCGTCGATCAACTCGCCGGAGAAGAGAAGGTACTTGGCGGCGGCCGGGCCCACCAGCGAGACCAGCCGGCGGGTGGAGGACGCCGGATACACGATGCCGAGGTTCGCCGGGGTCACCCCGAACAGGGACCCCTCCTCGGCGAAGCGCAGATCGCAGGCCGCCGCGAGCTGGGACCCGCCGCCCACGCAGTGACCGCGGATCGCCGCCAGGGTCGGCCCGGGGAACGCCGCGAGGGCCTCCTCCGCCGCCACGGCGAGCCGCTGCGCCTCCTCCGGCGAGCCCCGCAGCGTCGAGATGTCGGCCCCGGCGCAGAACGTCCCGCCCTCGCCGGTGAGCACCAGCGCCCGTACGGCGGGATCGGCGGCCAGCGCGTCGAGCAGCGGCGGCAGCGAACGCCACATCTCGGCCGTCATGGCGTTGCGCTTGGCCGGGTGGTGGACGACGACGGTGGCGACCGAGCCGGTCACCGTGTGCAGCAGCTGGGGCTCCATGCCCGGATGCTATCCGCCCCGCCCACGGCGTGATCTGCGGGGAACCCGTCATACCCGTACAACCCGAATAGTTCGCGAAGGTGGCGCGAGCGGGACAGGAGCAGTCCCAACAACTGACCATGTCATACGCCAACGGTCAGAACCGCTCGATACCAGCTGACTTCTTGTCAGACATCCGGGGCGGAGCCGGTCGTTATCAACACTCGTCGTGTGGTGACAATCGAGCGCAAGGGTGGCGACCGGACGATGGAGAACCACGGGCGCGGGTACGACTCGCGCCCACAGGGGGGCGACCAGCAGGCGCCGGACCCGCTGCCGTACGAAGGAGTGTGGCGGTTCACCGCCGCCGCTGTCGACGCCTCGGTCCCGCAGGCCCGGCATGCCGTGCGGGACCTGCTGCTGCGCCAGGGCGTTCCGGTCTCGGACGATCTGGTCCACGGGCTGTTGCTGATCGTCTCCGAACTGGTCACCAACGCGGTCAAGCACGCGGCGCTGCTGTCGCCGATGCTCGCCGTGGAGGTGGCCGTCGGGGCCGAGTGGGTGCGGGTGTCGGTGGAGGACAACCATCCCTACCGCCCGACCGCCCTGGAGGCCGACCACGGCCAGACCGGTGGCCGTGGGCTGCTCCTGGTCCGGGAGGTGGCCTGGGAAGCGGGCGGCGTGGTCGACGTGGAGCACACGGCGAGCGGCGGCAAGGTGATCTGGGCCGCCCTGCCGCTCAAACCCGTGCGGCTGCCGTGAGGGAGATCACCAGCCCGCGGACGGGCCCGTCAGCTCCCTGACCGCCGGGCGGGCCGCGTCCAGGACGGTCATGAACCAGGACGAGAAGGTGTCCCTGGCGTGCCGCTCCGCGAGCTCGGCCGGCGTCACGAAGGCGGTCGCGCCGACCTCCTCCGGGTCCGGCGCCGGCGGGGCCTGCACCAGGCCGACGAACAGGTGGTTGTACTCCTGTTCGACCAGGCCCGAGGCCGGGTCCGGGTGGTTGTAGCGGACCGTGCCCGCCTCGGCGAGCAGCGACGGGGAGACGCCGAGCTCCTCGTACGTCCGCCGGGCCGCCGCCGCGAAGGGGGCCTCGCCGGGGTAGGGGTGGCCGCAGCAGGTGTTGGACCACACACCGGGGGAGTGGTACTTGCCGAGCGCCCGCTGCTGCAGAAGCAGCCGCCCGCGCTCGTCGAAGAGGAACACCGAGAACGCGCGGTGCAGCTGTCCCGGCGGCTGATGGGCGGCGAGCTTCTCCGCCGTGCCGATCGTCACACCCTTCTCGTCGACCAGTTCCAGCAAAATCTCGTCCGCGGTGCCGTTCGACGAGCTGTGCGTCGCGGTGGCAGGTGTGATCGGCATACCCATCCTTCGCCTCGGTCTTGGCACCCCAAGTCTGCCGTACGAATCCGGCGCTACCGGCACTTCCCGGCACGGGCCACGCCGGAAGGCGGACCCGGTAGAGGATCGTGCCCGGCGGGTGCGGCAGAGAACCGTCCGGAGGCTTCGAACACCAGGACGCCAGGGGCGGCCGGACCGCTGTGTCGCGGTCGCGACGACGTGCGGCGCGGTGCCGTCAGTGGCACAGCCGCGCTTCGTGCTCCGCGTGCCCGCCCGGCTCCAGCTGGAAGGTGCAGTGCTCCACGTCGAAGTGGTGGCCCAGGCAGCCCTGCAGCTCGTGCAGCATCTTCTCGTGGCCTATGGCGTTCAGCACGTCCGAGCTCACGACCACGTGCACGGACAGCACCGGCATACCGGAGGTGATCGTCCAGGCGTGCAGGTCATGGACGTCCTCCACACCGTCCAGCGCCAGGATGTGGGCCCGTACCTCGGCCATGTCGACGTCCTTGGGGGCCGCTTCCAGCAGCACGTCGAGGGTCTCGCGCAGCAGCTTCACCGTGCGCGGGACGATCATCACACCGATGAGGAGCGAGGCGATCGGGTCGGCGGCCTGCCAGCCGGTGGTCAGGATCACGGCCGCCGAGACGATCACGGCCAGCGAGCCCAGCGCGTCCGCGGCCACCTCAAGGAACGCGCCGCGTACGTTCAGGCTCTCTTTCTGGCCGCGCATGAGCAGCGTGAGCGAGATCATGTTCGCGACCAGACCGATTGCGCCGAACACGATCATCAGTCCGCCCTCGGTGGCGGCGGGCGTGAAGAACCTCTGGACCGCCTCGTACAGGACGTAACCGCCGACGCCTAGCAGCAGCAGGCAGTTGGCGAGGGCGGCCAGGATCTCGGCGCGCGCGTAGCCGAAGGTGCGGTTCGTGCTCGGCGGCAGGTTGGCGAAGTGGATGGCGAGCAGGGCCATGCCCAGGCCGAGCGCGTCCGTGGCCATGTGTGCGGCGTCCGCGATCAGCGCGAGCGAATCGGCGAGTACACCGCCGACGATCTCGACCACCATGACGACGAGCGTGATCGACAGCGCGACGCGCAGTGTGCCGCGGTACGCCGCCGCCGCCGTACCCGTGGGCGGCGCGTGCGTGTGCGTGTGCCCGTGATCGTGACCGGCCCCCATGGCAACCGCCCTCCTGTGGTGCGCTCGAGCTCACAGTGAACTACGGGTGGGGGGTATCCGGCAACGCGGCACTGAACACCGTTGTCATGTGCCTTGACCTGCGGAAACGAACCGCAGGTCAGGGCACCCTCACTTCACTCGGGGTGGTGCAGCCGCCAGCCCTGCCAGGCCGACTCCACCATCTCCCGCACCCCGCGCCGGGCCCGCCAGCCCAGTTCCCCGGCGGCCCGCGCCGCCGAGGCGACCGCGCGCGGGGCGTCCCCGGGGCGACGGCCCTCGACGAGGGGCGTCCGCCGGTCGCCGGTCACCTCACCGATGACCGTGATCAGTTCGCGGACCGAAACGCCCTCGCCGCGTCCGATGTTCACCGTCAGGTCACCGGCCGGGCCGCCCTCGGCGAGCCGCCGGGCCGCCGCGAGGTGCGCCTCGGCGAGGTCGGCGACATGGATGTAGTCGCGGATGCAGGTGCCGTCCGGTGTCGGATAGTCGTCGCCGAAGATCCGCGGGGCCTCGTCGCGGGTGAGCCGGTCGAAGACCATCGGGACGATGTTGAACACGCCCGTGTCGGCCAGCAGCGGCGCGGCCGCGCCCGCCACGTTGAAGTAGCGCAGGCACACGGTCGCCATGCCGTGCGCCTGTCCCGCCGCCCGCACCAGCCACTCCCCGGCGAGCTTGGTCTCGCCGTACGGGTTCACCGGAGCGCACGGGGTGTCCTCCGTGATGAGGTCCACATCCGGGTTGCCGTACACGGCCGCCGACGAGGAGAACAGGAACCGCTCGACCCCGGCACCGGCCGCCGCCTCCAGGAGCGTGGCCAGGCCGCCCACGTTCTCCCGGTAGTAGCGCATGGGCTGCGCCACCGACTCGGCGACCTGCTTGCGCGCCGCCAGATGCACCACACCGGTCACGCCGTGCTCGGCGAGGACCCGCTTGAGCAGCTCCGCGTCCATCGTGGAGCCCGTGACGAGCGGCACCTGTGCCGGGAGCCGCTCGGGCACCCCGGCCGACAGGTCGTCCAGCGCCACGACGCGCTCCCCGGCGTCGGCCATGGCCCGCGCCACATGCGCCCCGATGTATCCGGCCCCGCCGGTGATCAGCCAAGTCATGGTCGCCCACCCTATGCCGAGGCCCGGCGGCCACCCCCGATGTCCCGGATGCCCGGTCCGGGGGCGGGGTGCGCGGGCACGGTTTGTGGGGCGGACCCCCGATCACCGATGATGATCGCGGCAAAGGCCGGTGGAGGCCGCGTCGACCGACCCGTGAACGGGCGGTGAACACGGGCTTCCGGTCATCGGATAGCCTCTGCCGACATGCCGCCCGGCTGTCACGGACAAGCGGCGCATCCATCACGCAGACGACCGGCGCGGACGCGTCGGCACCCAGGGAGTGAGTTCGGTTGTCGACCGCAATCGTCACCGGTCAGCCGGTCCCCGGATCGTCGCTCGAAAGCGATCTGCGGTCCCTCGGCTTCGAGGTGCGGGTGGCGTCCGACGCCTCCGGCACCGAGACCCTCCTCGCGGCCGTCCCCGGCGACCAGCGCGTCGCCGTCGTCGACGCCCGCTTCGTCGGCCACCCGCACGCACTGCGCCTCGGCCTGACCGACCCCCGCTTCCCGCTCGCCGCGGTCACCGGCGCCGTGACCGCGCAGCCGGCCGGCCGCCAGGCCCTGGCCCGGGCGGTCGCGCGGGAGACGTCGGAGGGCGGCGGCACGGCGCTCGCCGTGGACAGCCTCGCCGACCGCGTCGTCACCGCCCTGGACGCCGAGGGCGCCGAAGTGCACCGCCCCGAGCTGGGCAGCCTGGTCGCGAGCGTCCCTACCGACCCGCAGGCCCGCAACGAGGCACGCCAGGCCGTGGACGCCGTCGACGACGAGGCCATCCGCCTGAAGTCGGCCGTGAAGGCGCGCGACGGCTTCTTCACCACCTTCTTCATCAGCCCGTACTCGCGCTACATCGCCCGCTGGTGCGCCCGCCGGGGCCTCACCCCCAACCAGGTCACCACCGCCTCCCTGCTCACCGCCCTGATCGCGGCGGGCTGCGCGGCCACCGGCACCCGTGTGGGATTCGTCGCGGCGGGCATCCTGCTGATCTGCTCGTTCGTCCTGGACTGCACCGACGGACAGCTCGCCCGCTACTCGCTCCAGTACTCGACGCTCGGCGCCTGGCTGGACGCCACCTTCGACCGGGCCAAGGAGTACGCCTACTACGCGGGCCTCGCCCTCGGCGCGGCCCGCGGAGGCGACGACGTGTGGGCCCTCGCCCTCGGCGCGATGGTCCTGCAGACCTGCCGGCACGTGGTGGACTTCTCCTTCAACGAGGCCAACCACGACGCCACCGCCAACACCAGCCCCACCGCCGCCCTCTCCGACAAACTCGACAGCGTCGGCTGGACGGTCTGGGTGCGCCGGATGATAGTCCTGCCCATCGGCGAACGGTGGGCGATGATAGCGATCCTGACCGCGGTCACGACCCCGCGGATCACCTTCTACGCGCTGCTCGCGGGCTGCGCCTTCGCTGCGACGTACACCACGGCCGGGCGGGTGCTGCGGTCGCTGACGCGCAAGGCGAAGCGCACGGACCGGGCGGCACAGGCGCTGGCGGATCTCGCCGACAACGGCCCGCTCGCCGGATTCGTGGCGCGGACCATGCGCGCCCCGCTCGGCTCCCCCTTCCTGGTGGCGCTCGGCGGCGCGGCCATCCTCGCCGTGTCCCTCTTCTCCGGCGTGACCTGGGCGCCGGTCGCGGGTGCTTTCGCCTACGCCCTGGCCTCCGGCCAGGCGCTCGCCCGCCCCCTCAAGGGCGCCCTCGACTGGCTCGTCCCCCCGCTCTTCCGCGCCGCCGAATACGGCACCGTCCTGGTGCTCGCCGCCAAAGCCGAGGTGAACGGAGCGCTTCCGGCGGCTTTCGGCCTGGTGGCCGCCGTCGCCTACCATCACTACGACACGGTGTACCGCATCCGCGGCAACGCCGGTGCGCCGCCGGCCTGGCTGGTGCGCGCGATCGGCGGGCAGGAGGGGCGGACGCTGCTCGTCACGGTCCTGGCCGCGCTGCTCACCGCTGTGCAGTTCAAGGTCGCGCTCACGGTCCTCGCCGTGGCCGTCGCCCTGGTGGTGCTCGTCGAGAGCATCCGCTTCTGGGTGTCCTCCGGGGCGCCCGCCGTACACGATGAAGGAGAACCCGCATGATCGGCCTCGTGCTGGCGGCCGGCGCCGGACGGCGTCTTCGCCCCTACACCGACAGCCTTCCCAAGGCTCTGGTGCCGGTGGGCCCCGCGGGCATAGAAGAGTCGATCACGGTGCTCGACCTCACACTCGGCAACTTCGCCGAGATCGGCCTGACCGAGGTCGCGATCATCGTCGGCTACCGCAAGGAGGCCGTGTACGAGCGCAAGGCGGCCCTGGAGCAGAAGTACGGGCTCAAGCTCACCCTCATCGACAACGACAAGGCCGAGGAGTGGAACAACGCCTACTCCCTGTGGTGCGGCCGTGACGCCCTCAAGGACGGTGTGATCCTCGCCAACGGCGACACCGTCCACCCGGTCTCCGTCGAGCGGACGCTGCTCGCCGCCCGCGGTGACGGCAAGAAGATCATCCTCGCCCTGGACACGGTGAAGAACCTGGCCGACGAGGAGATGAAGGTCGTCGTCGACCCCGAGAAGGGCATGACGAGGATCACCAAGCTGATGGACCCCGTCGAGGCGACCGGCGAGTACATCGGCGTCACCCTCATCGAGGGCGACGCGGCCCCCGAGCTGGCCGACGCGCTCAAGACCGTGTGGGAGACCGACCCGCAGCAGTTCTACGAGCACGGCTACCAGGAGCTCGTCAACCGCGGCTTCCGGATCGACGTCGCGCCGATCGGCGACGTCCGGTGGGTCGAGATCGACAACCACGACGATCTCGCCAGGGGACGGGAGATCGCGTGCCAGTACTGACCCGGCTCATCCCGTCGCCGGTCGTCGTGGACATCCGCCCGGGTGCCCTCGACGATCTGGTCGGCGTACTCGCCGACGAGCGCATCTCCCACTCGGGCAGGCTCGCCATCGCCGTCAGCGGCGGTTCGGGCGTGCGGCTGCGCGAGCGACTGGCGCCCAGCCTGCCCGGCGCCACCTGGTACGAGGTCGGCGGCGGCACGCTCGACGACGCCGTCACACTGGCCGGGGACATAAGAGCCGGTCACTTCGACGCGGTCGTCGGCCTCGGCGGCGGCAAGATCATCGACTGCGCGAAGTTCGCCGCGGCGCGGGTCGGCCTGCCCCTGGTCGCCGTGCCGACGAACCTCGCGCACGACGGCCTGTGCTCACCGGTCGCCACCCTCGACAACGACGCGGGCCGCGGTTCCTACGGCGTGCCCAACCCGATCGGGGTCGTGATCGACCTGGACGTCATCCGCGAGGCGCCGGTGCGGTTCGTCCGCGCCGGCATCGGCGACGCGATCTCCAACATCAACTCGATCGCGGACTGGGAGCTGTCCCACCGCGTCACCGGCGAGAAGATCGACGGCCTCGCCGCCGCGATGGCCCGCCAGGCCGGCGAGTCGGTGCTCCGGCACCCCGGCGGCGTCGGCGACAACGGCTTCCTCCAGGTGCTCGCCGAGGCGCTGGTCCTCACCGGTATCGCGATGTCGATCTCCGGCGACTCCCGCCCCGCCTCCGGCTCCTGCCACGAGATCAACCACGCCTTCGACCTGCTCTTCCCCAAGCGCGCCGCGAGCCACGGCGAGCAGTGCGGCCTGGGGGCGGCCTTCGCGATGTACCTGCGCGGAGCCCACGAGGAGGCGGCGTACATGGCCGAGGTCCTGCGCCGGCACGGACTGCCCGTGCTGCCGGAGGAGATCGGCTTCACCGTGGACGAGTTCGTCCGGGTCGTGGAGTTCGCTCCGGAGACCCGGCCCGGCCGCTACACGATCCTCGAACACCTCGACCTCAAGACCCACCAGATCAAGGACTTCTACGCGGACTATGTCAAGGCCATCGGTAGCTGAACTCCGCCCGGTCGTCCACCCCGCGGGGGTGAAGGACCGGCGCAGCGGTGAGCACTGGATGGGACGCCTCTATATGCGCGAGGTGTCCCTGCGGGTCGACCGCTACCTGGTGAACACCAGGGTCACGCCCAACCAGCTCACGTATCTGATGACCCTCTTCGGTGTCCTCGCGGCCCCGGCCCTGCTGGTGCCAGGGATCTGGGGCGCCGTGCTCGGCGTGGTGTGCGTCCAGCTGTACCTGCTGCTGGACTGCGTCGACGGCGAGGTCGCGCGCTGGAAGCAGCAGTTCTCGCTCGGCGGGGTCTACCTGGACCGGGTCGGCGCCTATCTGACCGACGCCGCCGTGCTCGTCGGCTTCGGCCTGCGCGCCGCCGACCTGTGGGGCAGCGGCCGCATCGACTGGCTGTGGGCCTTCCTCGGCACGCTCGCCGCCCTCGGCGCGATCCTGATCAAGGCGGAGACCGACCTCGTCGGCGTCGCCCGCCACCAGGGCGGACTGCCGCCGGTCAAGGAGTCGGCGTCCGAGCCCCGCTCCTCCGGCATGGCACTGGCCCGCAGGGCCGCCGCCGCGCTGAAGTTCCACCGCCTGGTGCTCGGCATCGAGGCGTCCCTGCTGATCCTGGTCCTGGCGATCGTGGACCAGATCCGCGGCGACCTCTTCTTCACCCGGCTCGGCGTCGCGGTGCTGGCCGGCATCGCGCTCCTGCAGACCGTGCTGCACCTGGTGTCCATCCTGGCCTCGAGCAGGCTGCGATGAGCGCCGCACTGAAGGTCGGCGCGGTGATCATCACCATGGGCAACCGCCCCGACGAACTCCGTGCCCTGCTCGACTCGGTCGCCAAGCAGGACGGCGCCCCGGTCTCCGTGGTCGTCGTCGGCAACGGCTCGCCCGTCCCGGACGTCCCCGAGGGCGTACGGACGCTGGAACTGCCCGAGAACCTGGGCATCCCCGGCGGCCGCAACGTCGGCACGGAGGCCTTCGGCCCCGGCGGCCGCGACGTCGACATATTGCTCTTCCTCGACGACGACGGCCTGCTCGCCCACCACGACACCGCCGAGCTGTGCCGCCAGGCCTTCGCCGCCGACCCGGAGCTCGGCATCATCAGCTTCCGCATCGCCGACCCGGACACCGGCGTCACCCAGCGCCGGCACGTCCCGCGGCTGCGCGCCTCCGACCCCATGCGCTCCTCCCGGGTGACCACCTTCCTCGGCGGTGCCAACGCCGTCCGTACCAAGGTCTTCGCCGAAGTCGGCGGTCTGCCGGACGAGTTCTTCTACGCGCACGAGGAGACCGACCTGGCATGGCGGGCCCTCGACGCCGGCTGGATGATCGACTACCGGTCCGACATGGTGCTGTTCCACCCCACGACCGCGCCGTCCCGGCACGCGGTCTACCACCGCATGGTCGCCCGCAACCGTGTCTGGCTGGCCCGCCGCAACCTCCCCGCCCTCCTGGTCCCCGTCTATCTCGGGGTCTGGCTGCTGCTCACCCTGCTGCGCCGCCCCTCGCGCCCGGCCCTGAAGGCCTGGTTCGGCGGGTTCAGGGAGGGATGGGCCACCGCGTGCGGTCCCCGCAGGCCGATGAAGTGGCGTACGGTGTGGCGGCTGACCCGGCTGGGCCGGCCCCCTGTCATCTGACAAGCTCGACCGTGAGGCGTCGCGCAGCGAACGCGAGGCGGCCTCGAAGACGAACTCGAAGACGAAAGTTTCCCCCCGTGAGTGAGACAACGCATGACGGCGGCGTCGCGGTGAGCGCGGCTCCGTCGCCCGACGAGGGACTGACGGCGACCCAGCTCGCCGCCCGGTACGGGCTCGCGGTGAGCGGTGCCCGGCCCTCGCTCGTCGAGTACGTCCGTCAGCTGTGGGGCCGGCGGCACTTCATCCTCGCCTTCTCCCAGGCGAAGCTGACCGCCCAGTACAGCCAGGCCAAGCTCGGCCAGCTCTGGCAGGTGGCCACGCCGCTGCTGAACGCGGCCGTGTACTACTTCATCTTCGGCCTGATCCTCAAGGCGAGCCGGGGCATGTCGCACGATGTGTACATCCCGTTCCTGGTCACGGGCGTCTTCGTCTTCACCTTCACGCAGAGTTCGGTCATGGCCGGCGTCCGCGCGATCTCCGGCAATCTCGGCCTGGTCCGCGCCCTGCACTTCCCGCGCGCCTCGCTGCCCATCTCCTTCGCGCTCCAGCAGCTCCAGCAGCTGCTGTTCTCGATGCTCGTGCTGTTCGTCGTCGCCATCGGCTTCGGCAGCTACCCGGACCTGTCCTGGCTGCTGATCGTGCCGATCCTGGCGCTGCAGTTCCTCTTCAACACCGGTCTCGCGCTGATCATGGCGCGGGCGGGCTCGAAGACCCCGGACCTGGCGCAGCTGATGCCGTTCGTGATGCGCACCTGGATGTACATGTCCGGCGTGATGTTCTCCATCCCGGTCTTCCTGGCGGACCAGCCCCAGTGGCTGGCGAACGTCCTGCAGTGGAACCCGGCCGCGATCTTCATGGACCTGATGCGCTTCGCGCTGATCGAGGGATACGGCGGCGAGAACCTCCCCGACCACGTCTGGGCGGTCGCGGGCGGCTGGGCCGCGCTGTTCGCCGTCGGCGGCTTCGTGTACTTCTGGAAGGCGGAGGAGAGGTACGGCCGTGGCTGAGCAGAACACCGAGCGGAGCACCGGGCAGAACCACGATCCGCGTCCCACTGTCATCGCGGACGACCTGCACATCGTCTACCGCGTCAACGGCGCCAAGACCGGCAAGGGCAGCGCCACCGCGGCCCTCAGCCGCATCCTCGGGCGAGGCAAGAACGACGAGGCGCGGGGTGTGCGCAAGGTGCACGCCGTGCGGGGCGTCTCCTTCGTCGCCTATCGCGGCGAGGCCATCGGCCTGATCGGCTCCAACGGCTCCGGCAAGTCCACGCTGCTGCGGGCCATCGCCGGTCTGCTGCCCGCCGAGCAGGGCAAGGTCTACACCGACGGCCAGCCCTCCCTGCTCGGCGTCAACGCGGCCCTGATGAACGATCTCACCGGTGAGCGGAACGTCATATTGGGCGGGCTCGCCATGGGCATGTCCCGTGAGGAGATCAAGGAGCGGTATCAGGACATCGTCGACTTCTCCGGCATCAACGAGAAGGGCGACTTCATCACCCTGCCGATGCGCACCTATTCCTCCGGTATGGCGGCCCGTCTCCGCTTTTCCATCGCCGCCGCCAAGGACCACGACGTCCTCATGATCGACGAGGCCCTGGCGACCGGCGACCGCAAATTCCAGAAGCGCTCCGAGGAACGCATCCGGGAACTGCGCAAGGAAGCCGGCACCGTGTTTCTGGTCAGTCACAACAACAAGTCCATCCGTGACACCTGTAACCGCGTTCTGTGGCTGGAGCGCGGCGAGTTGCGCATGGACGGCCCGACGGACGAGGTGCTCAAGGAGTACGAGAAGTTCACGGGCAAGTAGGGGTCTGCCCCGCCGGGTTCGTTCAGGGCCCCGCCGGAACCTTTCCGGCGGGGCCCTGCGTCTGCAAAGGAAACGTCAACTCGGCCTGGGCTCAGGAATCTTGACGCCAATCGGTGTGTTGTTGTGATGTGCAGGACACCCCGACAGACCTCGCTCCGCTGTACAACGTAAGCTGTACCGGTCCCCGAAAGCGGCAAGTGGGGCGATAATACGCCACACCCACCGCCCGGGGCGCCCCACGGACGGGCGGGCGGCGTGTCCGAAATAGTGAGTATCGGGTCGGCAGTGTAGAACGGGAGATGTGACGGCAATGGCTACGGAAACTCCCCAGCTCAACGCAGCATGTGCCGTCCCCGCCACGGGCAGTCCACGGTGACGGCAACCGACATGCCGCGCACCGGGGATCCCGCGCGCGGCACCCTCGACAAGGCCGCGGACGAGAACTTCCCCGTGGCCCCGTTCTTCCTGCCCAGGGCCTGGCGTGACGATCTGATGGCCGTGTACGGCTACGCGCGCCTCGTCGACGACATCGGCGACGGCGACCTGGCGCCCGGCGGTGCCGACGCCCGTCTGCTCGGCGTGTCGCCCGAGGAGGCCGGGGACCGTCTGCGCCTCCTCGACGCCTTCGAGGCGGATCTGCACCGCGTGTTCGACTCCACTCCGCGCCACCCGATCCTGCGCAGCCTCCAGCCGGTCGTCCGCCGCCGCTCGCTGACCCCCGAGCCCTTCCTCGGCCTGATCGCCGCCAACCGCCAGGACCAGCTCGTCAAGCGGTACGAGACCTACGGCGACCTTCTCGCCTACTGCGAGCTGTCCGCCAACCCCGTCGGCCGCCTCGTCCTCTCCGTCACCGGCACCTCGACCCCCGAGCGGATCCGCCACTCCGACTCGATCTGCACGGCCCTCCAGATCGTCGAACACCTCCAGGACGTCGCCGAGGACCTCGGCCGCGACCGGATCTATCTGCCCGCCGAGGACATGAAGCGCTTTCAGGTCCAGGAGGCGGATCTCGCCACGAAAACCGCGAGCGCACCGGTGCGCGCACTGGTTGCGTACGAAGCACAACGCGCCCGCGATCTCCTGAATGAAGGCGCCCCTCTGGTGGGTAGCGTCCACGGCAGGTTGAGGCTGCTGCTCGCAGGGTTCGTGGCGGGGGGAAGGGCGGCGATCCACGCGATCGCCGCCGCCGAATACGACGTACTTCCCGGCCCGCCCAAGCCCGGCAAGATCCAGCTGCTGCGTGAGGTGGGCGTGATTCTGCGAGGAGAGGGGTGATCCGGACCGTGGAGTCGGAACAACACGTGTCCGCACCGGTACTCGCCGCCTACAGCTACTGCGAGGCCGTCACCGGACAGCAGGCCCGTAACTTCGCGTACGGCATCAGGCTGCTGCCGACGCCCAAGCGCCGTGCGATGTCGGCGCTGTACGCCCTCTCTCGGCGCGTCGACGACATCGGCGACGGCGCGCTGGCGGGCGAGGTCAAGGTCGCGCGCCTGGAGGACACCCGGGCGCTGCTCGCCCGGGTCCGCGACGGCGAGGTCGGCGAGGACGACACCGACCCGGTCGCCGTGGCCCTGGCGCACGCCGGCCGGGCCTTTCCGATCCCGCTCGGCGGCCTGGACGAACTCATCGACGGCGTCCTCATGGACGTACGCGGCGAGACCTACGAGACCTGGGACGACCTGAAGGTCTACTGCCGCTGTGTGGCCGGCGCCATCGGGCGGCTCTCGCTCGGCGTGTTCGGCACGGAACCCGGCGCGCGCGGCGCCGAGCGCGCACCCGAGTACGCCGACACGCTCGGCCTCGCCCTGCAGCTCACCAACATCCTCAGAGACGTCCGCGAGGACGCCGAGGGCGGCCGCACCTATCTGCCGGCCGACGACCTGGCGAAATTCGGCTGCTCGGCCGGGTTCAACGGGCCGACACCACCGGAGGGCTCCGACTTCGCGGGCCTCGTGCACTTCGAAGTGCGACGGGCCCGCGCCCTTTTCGCCGAGGGCTACCGGCTGCTCCCCATGCTCGACCGGCGCAGCGGCGCCTGTGTCGCCGCCATGGCCGGCATCTACCGCCGTCTGCTCGACCGCATCGAACGCGACCCTGAGGCCGTGCTGCGCGGCCGGGTCTCACTGCCGGGGCGGGAGAAGGCCTATGTCGCCGTGCGCGGCCTGTCCGGACTGGACACCCGCCGGCACGGATCCCGGCGGACCGTCAGGAGGCGCGCCTGATGGGCGATGCGGGCCTGGACGGCATGGGCCAAGGTGACTCCACCGGAGAAAAGCGGCACGCAACCCTCCGGTGCGGCGCGGCGTCCCTGACTGCGACGACCTGCCGTGCACCGTTCAACCAGCACGGCGGGCGCGCACGGGAGGACGCACGATGAAGGACGGCACGCGGCCGCACGAGCCGCACGCTGGCATCCCGCCAGGCACGGGACGCAGCGCCGTCGTGGTCGGCGGCGGACTGGCCGGCATCACGGCGGCGCTCGCACTCGCCGACGCGGGCGTCCGCGTCACCCTGCTCGAAGGCAGGGCTCGCCTCGGCGGGCTCGCCTTCTCCTTCCGGCGCGGCGACTTGACCGTCGACAACGGCCAGCACGTCTTCCTGCGCTGCTGCACCGCCTACCGGTGGTTCCTCGACCGGATCGAGGGCACGGCGCTGGCACCTCTGCAGGATCGTCTCGACGTGCCCGTTCTCGACGTCGCCAAGCCCGAGGGCCGGCGCCTGGGCAGGCTGCGGCGCGACGCGCTGCCCGTACCCCTGCACCTCGGCCGGAGCCTGGCCACCTACCCGCACCTCTCGCTCGCCGAGCGGGCGGGCGTGGGGCGTGCCGCGCTCGCGCTCAAGGGGCTCGACCTCGCCGATCCGACCCTGGACACGCAGGACTTCGGCAGCTGGCTGGCCGGGCACGGCCAGTCGGCGCGTACCGTCGAGGCCCTGTGGGACCTGGTCGGGGTCGCCACCCTCAACGCGGTCGCGGGCGACGCCTCGCTGGGGCTCGCCGCGATGGTGTTCAAGACCGGTCTGCTGTCCGACCCGGGCGCGGCCGACATCGGCTGGGCGCACGTCCCGCTGGGCGAACTGCATGACCGTCTCGCCCGCAAGGCGCTCGACTCCGCGGGCGTCCGTACCGAGGTCCGTACACGCGTCACCTCCGTCTCCCGCAACGAGAACGGGAGTTGGAGCGTTCAGGTTCCCGGCGAGACGCTCCGGGCGGACGCCGTCGTCCTCGCCGTGCCCCAGCGCGAGACCCACGGTCTGCTGCCGCCCGGCGCCCTCGACGCCCCCGGCAACCTCCTGGAGATCGGCACCGCGCCGATCCTCAACGTCCATGTCGTCTACGACCGCAAGGTGCTCGCCAAGCCGTTCTTCGCGGCCCTCGGCACCCCGGTGCAGTGGGTCTTCGACCGCACCGGGGCGTCCGGGCTGAAGGACGGCCAGTACCTCGCCCTGTCCCAGTCGGCCGCGCAGGACGAGATCGACGAGCCGGTCGCCGCCTTGCGCGAGCGCTATGTGCCCGAGTTGGAACGGCTGCTGCCCGCCGCGCGCGGCGCGGAAGTGAAGGATTTCTTCGTGACCCGGGAGCGCACGGCGACGTTCGCCCCCACCCCAGGCGTCGGGCGGCTGCGGCCCGGCGCCCGCACCAAGGCCCCCGGCCTGTACCTGGCCGGAGCGTGGACCGCCACAGGGTGGCCCGCGACCATGGAGAGTGCGGTCCGCAGTGGAGTCAGCGCGGCCGACGCCGCGCTGGGCGCCCTGGGCCGGCCCCGCCCCCGCCACCTCTTCGCATTCGAGGAGGCGGCCTGATGCCCGATCAGCACGGCTCGGCAGGCCCCCGCACCCCCGGTACCGCAACAAGAGGAGAGACTGTGCCCACTGTGCCCCCGGCCTCGAAGGCCGCTCGAGAGACCGCGGTGGACGTGACCGCGCTCCTGGAGCGCGGCCGGACCCTGGCCACACCGGTACTGCGGGCGGCCGTCGACCGCCTGGCCCCTCCCATGGACACGGTCGCCGCCTACCACTTCGGCTGGATCGACGCCCAGGGCAACCCGGCCGACGGCGACGGCGGCAAGGCCGTGCGCCCCGCCCTCGCCGTGCTCTCCGCCGAGGTCACCGGCGCCGCGCCCGAGGTCGGCGTCCCCGGCGCGGTCGCCGTCGAACTGGTGCACAACTTCTCGCTCCTGCACGACGACCTGATGGACGGCGACGAGCAGCGCCGGCACCGCGACACCGTCTGGAAGGTGCACGGCCCCGCCCAGGCCATCCTGGTCGGCGACGCCCTGTTCGCCCTGGCCAACGAGATCCTCCTGGAGCTCGGCACCGTCGAGGCCGGCCGCGCCACCCGCCGGCTGACCACCGCCACCCGCGCGCTGATCGACGGTCAGGCGCAGGACATCTCCTACGAGCACCGCGACCGGGTCAGTGTCGAGGAGTGCCTGGAGATGGAGGGCAACAAGACCGGCGCCCTGCTCGCCGCCTCCAGCTCCATCGGCGCGGTGCTCGGCGGCGCCGACGACCGCACCGCCGACGCGCTGGAGAAGTACGGCTACCACCTCGGCCTCGCCTTCCAGGCCGTCGACGATCTGCTCGGCATCTGGGGCGATCCGGAGGCCACCGGCAAGCAGACCTGGAGCGACCTGCGCCAGCGCAAGAAGTCCCTGCCGGTCGTGGCCGCACTCGCGGCCGGCGGATCCGCCTCCGAGCGGCTCGGCGAGATGCTCGCCGCCGACGCCAAGAGCAGCGACTTCGAGAACTTCTCCGAGGAGGAGTTCGCGGCCCGCGCCGCCCTCATCGAGGAGGCGGGCGGCCGCGAGTGGACCGCCGAAGAGGCGCGCCGTCAGTACACGATCGCGATCGAAGCCCTCGACGCCGTCGACATGCCCGCCCCGGTGCGGGCCCGGTTCGCGGCGCTCGCGGACTTCGTCGTCGTACGAAAGAGATGATCACTATCGGTCGAATAGCCCTCGCGTAGTCGCCGGCCGGTGCGAGCGCGCAGACAGCACCGGCCGACGGCGGACCCACAGCAGCACGACTCGCACGACTGCACGAAGGGGAAGCCATGACAGCGACGACCGACGGAAGCACCGGGGCCGCCTTGCCGCCCCGGGCCCCCGCGGCCAGCGAAACCGACATCACCACGCCCGTGGCGGCCGGCGTACAAGAAGCCGCTGAACGCGCCGTCAGGCTCGCCACGGACTTCCTGCTCTCCCGCCAGGACGCCGAGGGCTGGTGGAAGGGCGACCTCGAGACCAACGTCACGATGGACGCCGAGGACCTGCTGCTCCGTCAGTTCCTGGGCATCCGCGACGAGGCGACGACCAGGGCCGCAGCGCTCTTCATCCGCGGCGAGCAGCGCGAGGACGGCACCTGGGCCACCTTCTACGGCGGTCCCGGCGAACTCTCCGCCACCATCGAGGCGTACGTCGCTCTGCGCCTGGCCGGCGACGAGCCCGAGGCCCCTCACATGGCGAGGGCCTCCGCCTGGATCCGCGAGCGGGGCGGCATCGCGTCCGCCCGGGTCTTCACCCGGATCTGGCTCGCCCTGTTCGGCTGGTGGAAGTGGGAGGACCTCCCCGAACTCCCGCCGGAGCTCATCTACTTCCCCAAGTGGATGCCGCTCAACATCTACGACTTCGGGTGCTGGGCCCGGCAGACCATCGTGCCGCTCACCATCGTCTCCGCGAAGCGCCCGGTGCGTCCCGCCCCCTTCCCGCTCGACGAACTGCACACCGACCCGGCCGCCCCCAACCCGCCCCGGCCGCTCGCCCCGGCGGCGAGCTGGGACGGAGCCTTCCAGCGTCTGGACAAGGCGCTGCACCGCATGCGCAAGGTCGTCCCGCGCAAGCTGCGCCGGGCCGCGATGAACTCGGCCGCCCGCTGGATCGTCGAGCGGCAGGAGAACGACGGCTGCTGGGGCGGCATCCAGCCGCCGGCCGTGTACTCGGTCATCGCCCTGTACCTGCTCGGCTACGACCTCGAACACCCCGTGATGCGGGCGGGAATCGAATCGCTGGATCGTTACGCCGTGTGGCGCGAGGACGGCGCCCGGATGATCGAGGCCTGCCAGTCCCCGGTGTGGGACACCTGCCTGGCGACCATCGCGCTCGCCGACGCGGGCCTGCCCGCCGATCACCCGCAGCTCGTCAAGGCCGCCGACTGGATGCTCGGCGAGGAGATCGTACGGCCCGGCGACTGGTCCGTACGACGGCCCGGACTCCCGCCGGGCGGCTGGGCGTTCGAGTTCCACAACGACAACTATCCCGACACCGACGACACCGCGGAGGTGCTCCTCGCCCTGCGCCGGGTCAGGCACCACGACCCGGAGCGGGTGGAGAAGTCGATCGCGCGCGGGGCGCGCTGGCTGCTCGGCATGCAGTCGAGGAACGGCGCCTGGGGAGCCTTCGACGCCGACAACACCAGCCCCTTCCCCAACCGGCTGCCGTTCTGCGACTTCGGCGAGGTGGTCGACCCGCCCTCGGCCGACGTCACCGCGCACGTCGTCGAGATGCTCGCGGTCGAGGGCCTCTCCCACGACCCGCGCACCCGGCGCGGCATCGAGTGGCTGCTGGCCGGGCAGGAGCCGGACGGCTCGTGGTTCGGGCGCTGGGGGGTCAACTACGTCTATGGCACCGGGTCCGTGGTGCCCGCGCTGACCGCCGCCGGGATCCCCGCCTCGCATCCGGCGATCCGCCGGGCCGTGACCTGGCTGGAGAGCGTTCAGAACGACGACGGCGGCTGGGGCGAGGACCTGCGCTCCTACAAGCACGTCAAGGAGTGGAGCGGCCGTGGCGCCTCCACCGCCTCGCAGACCGCGTGGGCGCTGATGGCGCTGCTCTCGGCGGGGGAGAAGGACTCCAAGGCCGTCGAGCGCGGCATCCGGTGGCTGGCCGAGACCCAGCGGGAGGACGGCTCCTGGGACGAGCCGTACTTCACCGGCACCGGCTTCCCCTGGGACTTCTCCATCAACTACCACCTCTACCGGCAGGTCTTCCCGCTCACCGCACTCGGCCGCTATGTGCACGGCGAGCCGTTCGCCGACCGGTACCCCGCGAAGGCCGCCGAGCGGCCCGCCGGGAAGCCGCTCGCCGAGGCCAAGGGGAGCTGATGAGCGCACAGCCCGCCCCGGCCCCGCTGCTGATCGCCTGCGCGCTCGGTATCGAGCATCTCGCCCTGCGCTCGCGCGACCACGGCGGAGCCGGCGGGCAGGTCACCGTCCTGCGCACCGGCATGGGGCCCAGGGCGGCGGAGCGCTCCGTCACGCGCCGGCTGGCCGAGCCCGGGTTCGCCGGGGCCGCGGTCCTGGCCACGGGCTTCTGTGCGGGACTTGCCCCCGGTATGCACCCCGGCGACCTGGTCGTCGCCGACGAGACCCGGGACCCGAGCGGAAACGTCCCGTGCGTGGGCACCGACCTGCTCGTCAAGGAACTGGCGCGCACCGTGCCGGGACGCACCGTCCACACCGGACCCGTCACCGGCTCCGATCACGTCGTGCGCGGCCCCGAGCGGTCCGACCTGCTCGCGACCGGTGCGATCGCCGTCGACATGGAGTCGGCGGCCACGCTCCTGAGCGCTGTCCGCACGGGCGAGCGCCCTGTTGCGGCCGTCCGGGTGGTCGTGGACGCTCCAGAACATGAACTCGTCCGGATCGGCACGGTACGCGGTGGAATATCGGCTTTCCGTGTCCTTAGTTCCGTCCTTCCCGCTTTCTACGAATGGCACCGTTCTTTGCTGCTCCCCCGGAGGTGAGCCAGATGGCCATGCCGCTGCGTCAGTCCATCAAGGTCGCTACGTATTTGCTCGAACAGAAAGTGAGGAAGCGGGACAAGTTCGCGCTGCTGGTCGAGCTGGAGCCGTTGTTCGCCTGCAACCTGAAGTGCGAGGGCTGCGGCAAGATCCAGCATCCCGCGGGCGTGCTCAAGCAGCGCATGCCCGTCGCCCAGGCCGTGGGCGCGGTCCTGGAGTCCGGTGCCCCGATGGTGTCCATCGCCGGCGGTGAACCGCTGATGCACCCTCAGATCGACGAGATCGTACGGCAGTTGGTGGCCAGGAAGAAGTTCGTCTTCCTGTGCACCAACGCGCTGCTGATGCGCAAGAAGATGGACAAGTTCACGCCCTCGCCCTACTTCGCCTGGGCGGTGCACATCGACGGGCTGCGGGAGCGGCACGACGCCTCGGTGGCCAAGGACGGCACCTTCGACGAGGCGGTGGAGGCCATCAAGGAGGCCAAGCGGCGCGGCTTCCGGGTGACCACCAACTCGACCTTCTTCAACACCGACACCCCCCAGACCGTCGTCGAGGTGCTCAACTTCCTCAACGACGACCTGGAGGTCGACGAGATGATGCTCTCGCCCGCCTACGCCTACGAGAAGGCCCCGGACCAGGAGCACTTCCTCGGCGTCCAGCAGACCCGCGAGCTGTTCAAGAAGGCCTTCTCGGGCGGTAACCGCAGGCGCTGGCGGCTCAACCAGAGCCCGCTCTTCCTGGACTTCCTGGAGGGCAAGGTCGACTTCCCGTGCACCGCGTGGGCGATCCCGAGCTACTCGCTGTTCGGCTGGCAGAAGCCCTGCTACCTGATGAGCGACGGCTATGTGCCCACGTACAGGCAGCTGTTGGAGGAGACCGACTGGGACGCGTACGGCCGCGGCAAGGACCCCCGGTGCGCCAACTGCATGGCGCACTGCGGCTACGAGCCGACCGCGGTCCTGGCCACCATGGGCTCCCTCAAGGAGTCCCTGCGGGCCGCCCGCGAGACCATGACGAGCGGAAAGCAGCAGTGACGTCATGACCGCCGTTCCCTTGGGCGTCCCCGAGGTACCGGCCCGGCCGATCGCCGAGCGGCGCGCCTCGCGGCGGATCCACGTCGGGCCGGTGGCGGTCGGGGGCGGGGCCCCGGTGTCGGTGCAGTCGATGACGACGACCCGCACGTCGGACGTCGGCGCCACCCTGCAGCAGATCGCGGAACTCACCGCGTCCGGCTGCCAGATCGTCCGTGTCGCCTGCCCGACGCAGGACGACGCGGACGCGCTCGCGACCATCGCCCGCAAGTCGCAGATCCCGGTGATCGCGGACATCCACTTCCAGCCGAAGTACGTGTTCGCGGCGATCGAGGCCGGCTGCGCGGCCGTGCGCGTGAACCCGGGCAACATCAAGAAGTTCGACGACCAGGTGAAGCAGATCGCGCGGGCCGCAAGGGACCGCGGCACGCCGGTGCGCATCGGGGTCAACGCGGGCTCGCTGGACCGGCGGCTGCTGCAGAAGTACGGCAGGGCGACGCCGGAGGCGCTGGTGGAGAGCGCGCTGTGGGAGGCGTCCCTCTTCGAGGAGCACGACTTCCGGGACATCAAGATCTCCGTCAAGCACAACGACCCGGTCGTGATGATCGAGGCGTACCGGCAGTTGGCGGCGCAGTGCGACTATCCGCTGCACCTGGGTGTCACGGAGGCGGGTCCCGCGTTCCAGGGCACGATCAAGTCGGCGGTCGCCTTCGGCGCCCTGCTGAGCGGCGGCATCGGCGACACGATCCGGGTGTCCCTGTCGGCCCCGCCCGCCGAGGAGGTCAAGGTCGGCATCCAGATCCTGGAATCCCTCGGGTTGCGGCAGCGGCGCCTGGAGATCGTGTCGTGCCCGTCCTGCGGGCGGGCCCAGGTCGACGTGTACAAGCTCGCCGACGAGGTCACCGCCGGTCTGGAGGGCATGGAAGTGCCGCTCCGCGTCGCGGTGATGGGGTGTGTGGTCAACGGTCCCGGCGAGGCCCGGGAGGCGGATCTGGGGGTCGCCTCCGGCAACGGCAAGGGCCAGATCTTCGTGAAGGGCGAGGTCGTCAAGACCGTCCCCGAGTCGAAGATCGTGGAGACCCTCATCGAGGAGGCGATGAAGATCGCCGCGCAGATGGAGAAGGACGGCGTCGGGCCGGGAGAGCCCGCCGTCACCGTGAGCTGAACAGCACGGACCGAGAGGGGGCCCGAGCGTGACGATTCTGGAGAACATCCGGGGACCACGCGACCTGAAGGCGCTGTCCGAGGCGGAACTCGGTGAACTGTCCGAGGAAATACGCGAGTTCCTGGTGCACGCGGTGTCCAGGACCGGCGGCCACCTCGGACCCAACCTGGGGGTGGTGGAACTGACCGTCGCGCTCCACCGGGTCTTCGAGTCACCGGTCGACCGCATCCTCTGGGACACCGGCCATCAGAGCTATGTCCACAAGTTGCTGACGGGGCGTCAGGACTTCTCCAAGCTGCGCGGCAAGGGGGGCATGTCCGGCTATCCCTCCCGTGAGGAGTCCGAGCACGACGTCATCGAGAACAGCCACGCCTCCACCGCCCTCGGCTGGGCCGACGGGCTCGCCAAGGCCCGCCGGGTCCAGGGGGAGAAGGGCCATGTCGTCGCGGTCATCGGCGACGGCGCGCTCACCGGCGGCATGGCCTGGGAGGCACTCAACAACATCGCGGCGGCCAAGGACCGGCCGCTGATCATCGTCGTCAACGACAACGAGCGGTCCTACGCGCCGACCATCGGCGGCCTCGCCAACCACCTGGCCACGCTGCGCACGACCGACGGCTACGAGAAGGTCCTCGCCTGGGGCAAGGACGTGCTGCTGCGGACCCCCGTCGTCGGCACCACCCTGTACGAGTCCCTGCACGGGGCGAAGAAGGGCTTCAAGGACGCCTTCGCCCCGCAGGGCATGTTCGAGGACCTGGGCCTGAAGTACGTCGGCCCGATCGACGGGCACGACATCAGGGCCGTGGAGTCGGCGCTGCGGCGCGCGAAGCGCTTCCACGGGCCGGTCCTCGTCCACTGCCTCACCGAGAAGGGCCGCGGCTACGAACCCGCCCTGGCCCACGAGGAGGACCACTTCCACACCGTCGGCGTGATGGACCCGCTCACCTGCGAGCCGCTCACGCCGTCCGGCGGCCCCTCCTGGACCTCGGTGTTCGGCGACGAGATCGTCCGTATCGGGGAGGAGCGGGACGACGTCGTGGCGATCACGGCGGCCATGCTTCACCCGGTGGGCCTCGGCAAGTTCGCCGAACGCTTCCCCGACCGGGTGTGGGACGTCGGCATCGCCGAGCAGCACGCGGCGGTGTCGGCGGCGGGGCTCGCGACCGGCGGTCTCCATCCGGTCGTCGCCGTCTACGCCACCTTCCTCAACCGCGCCTTCGACCAGCTCCTGATGGACGTCGCGCTGCACCGCTGCGGGGTGACCTTCGTCCTGGACCGGGCCGGCGTCACCGGCGTCGACGGGGCCTCCCACAACGGCATGTGGGACATGTCGGTCCTCCAGGTCGTCCCCGGTCTGAGGATCGCCGCCCCGCGCGACGCCGACCAGCTGCGCGCCCAGCTGCGTGAGGCGGTCGCGGTCGACGACGCGCCCACGCTGGTGCGCTTCCCCAAGGAGTCGGTGGGCCCCGAGATCCCGGCGGTCGACCATGTCGGTGGCATGGACGTCCTGCACCGCGCCGGACATCCCGAGGTCCTGCTGGTGGCCGTGGGCGTCATGGCGCCGGTCTGCCTCCAGGCCGCCGAGCTGCTTCAGGCCCGCGGCATCGGCTGCACCGTCGTCGACCCCCGCTGGGTCAAGCCCGTCGACCCCGCCCTGCCGGGCCTCGCCGCCGAGCACCGGCTGGTGGCCGTCGTCGAGGACAACAGCCGGGCGTCGGGTGTCGGGGCCGCGGTGGCCCTCGCGCTGGGCGACGCCGACGTCGACGTACCGGTACGGCGGTTCGGCATCCCGGAGCAGTTCCTCGCGCACGCCAAGCGCGGCGAGGTACTGGCCGACATCGGCCTCACGCCCGTCGAGGTCGCCGGACGGATCGGCGCGAGCCTGGCGGTCAAGGACGCGGGGGGCACAGCCGACGCGGGGGGCACAGTCAAGGAGAGAGCTGAATGACCACGGAGTTCGACCTCGGCGCGCTCCTGGCCGAGCGCGGAGCCGAACGCTACGAGCTGCACGCCAGGCACCTGAACCACCAACTGCCGCGCATGCTGCACACCATCGGCTTCGACAAGGTGTACGAGCGCGCCGAGGGCGCCCACTTCTGGGACGCGGACGGCAACGACTACCTGGACATGCTCGCCGGGTTCGGGGTGATGGGCCTCGGCCGTCACCACCCCGTCGTCCGCAAGGCGCTGCACGACGTCCTCGACGCGCAGCTCGCCGACCTCACCCGCTTCGACTGCCAGCCGCTGCCGGGCCTGCTGGCGGAGAAGCTGCTCACCCACAGCCCGCACCTGGACCGGGCGTTCTTCGGCAACAGCGGTACGGAGGCCGTGGAGACCGCGCTGAAGTTCGCCCGGTACGCCACCGGCAGGCCGCGCATCCTCTACTGCGACCATGCCTTCCACGGCCTGACCACCGGCTCGCTGTCGGTCAACGGGGAGAACGGCTTCCGGGACGGATTCGCCCCGCTGCTGCCCGACACGGCCGTACCGCTCGGCGATCTCGACGCCCTGGCACGGGAACTGAAGAAGGGTGACGTCGCCGCCCTGATCGTCGAACCGATCCAGGGCAAGGGCGTGCACGAGGCCCCGCCCGGCTATCTGCGCGCCGCCCAGGAGCTGCTGCACAGGCACAAGGCGCTGCTCATCGCCGACGAGGTGCAGACCGGCCTCGGCCGGACCGGGGACTTCTACGCCTACCAGCACGAGGACGGCGTCGAACCGGACCTGGTGTGCGTGGCCAAGGCGCTGTCCGGCGGCTATGTGCCGGTCGGCGCCACCCTCGGCAAGGACTGGATCTTCAAGAAGGTCTACTCGTCCATGGACCGGGTGCTGGTGCACTCGGCGAGCTTCGGCTCCAACGCGCAGGCGATGGCCGCCGGGCTGGCCGTGCTGTCGGTCATGGAGAACGAGGAGATCGTCGCGAACGCCCGGACGACGGGCGATCGCCTGAAGTCCCGGCTCGCCGCGCTGACCGACAAGTACGAACTGCTCGCCGACGTCCGCGGCCGGGGCCTGATGATCGGCATCGAGTTCGGCAGGCCGAGCTCGCTGAAGCTGCGCAGCCGCTGGACCATGCTGCAGGCCGCGCGCAAGGGCCTGTTCGCGCAGATGGTCGTCGTACCGCTGCTGCAACGGCACCGGATCCTCACCCAGGTATCCGGCGACCATCTTGAGGTGATCAAGCTGATCCCGCCGCTGGTCGTCGTAGAGGCGGACGTGGACCGCTTCGTGGACGCCTTCACCGACGTGATGGACGACGCGCACAGCGGCGGCGGCCTGATGTGGGACTTCGGCAGGACGCTGATCAAGCAGGCGGTCGCCAACCGGTGATCACGAGCCGCGAGCTTTGCCTCTGAGGCAAGAAATTTGCCGCAGAGGCAAACATCCGGCTGAATGGAGCCATGAGCTCCTCCGAAGCCGAGCACCCTGGCGGTCACGGCCACGGCCATGGGCACGAGCCGCCGGCCGCTCCGGCCGACGACCTGCCGGCCGTGGCTCCCCAGCTGCGCTCGCTGCGCCGCCGCGCCGGTCTCACCCTGGAGGCCGCGGCCCGCGCCGCCGGGCTGTCGCCCGCCCACCTCTCCCGCCTGGAGACCGGGCAGCGCCAGCCCTCGCTGCCGATGCTGCTGGCACTCGCCCGCATCTACGGTACGACGGTCTCCGAGCTGCTGGGCGAGACCGTCGCCGACCGGGACGCGATCGTGCGCGCCGCCGACATGGAACCGACCCGGGCGGGCGGCTGGACGTACTGGCAGTCCGGTGCGCCCGGCCGGGGGATGCAGGCGCTGCGCGTCCGCGTGCCCCACGGCTCGCAGGGCGACATCGTGCGCGTGCACCCCGGCGAGGAGTGGCTGTACGTCCTCAAGGGGCGGCTCAGGCTGCGCCTCGGGGACACCGTGCACCTGCTCGCACCCGGCGACAGCGCGCACTTCGACTCGCTGACCCCGCACCGCCTCGCCGCCGAGGACCCCGACGGGGTCGAGCTCCTGTTCGTCCACACCCTGCTGCAGAGTCCCACGGCCGCACTGTGCCTGGGCCCCATCACCGGAGAGCTGCCATGAGCAACCTGGAGGACAAGTTCCCCCGCGCCCTGTGGGTCCGTCTGATCGTCTACGGAGTCCTCGGCCACGTCCTGGCCGGCTTCCTCTACCTGCTGTTCGCGGTGGGCGGCAAGGGATGACCGCCGGGTGACGGCCGACGTGTGACGGCCGCCGTGTGACGGCCGCCGTCAGTTGAGCAGCCGCTCCCGCAGCCGGTCCCGGGTCTGCGGGGTGACCCCGAGCCCCTGCTCCAGATAGGCGTCGACACCGCCCCACGTCTCGTCGATGGTCTCGACGGCCGCCGCCAGATACTCGGCCCGCGCTTCGAAGAGCGGGCTGAGCAGCTCCATGACCTCGGGGGAGTACGCGGACGCCGAGCTGCCGCCCCGGCGCACCTTGTAGCGGCGGTGCTTGGCGTTCGACTCCAGGTAGTCGGCGAGGACGGCCTCGCGCTCCACGCCCAGGGCGAGCAGCGTCACGGCTATCGACAGCCCGGCCCGGTCCTTGCCCGCCGCGCAGTGCATCAGCGCGGGGACGCTGTCCTCGGCGAGCGCGTGCAGCACCTGGGAGTGCTCGTCGGTGCGCTCCTTGATGATCTTCCGGTAGGAGGCGATCATCCGGTTCGCCGCCTTGCCGTCCGCGAGGATCCCGCGCAGCTGCTCGATCTCGCCGTCGCGGACCATCTTCCAGAACTCGGCGCCGTCCGCCGGGTCGCTCAGCGGCATGTTCACGTTCCGCACGCCCGGCAGCTCGACGTCGGGGCCTTCCAGCTTCTGGTCCGCCTCGTTGCGGAAGTCGAAGATCGTGTGCAGGCCCAGGGAGGAGAGGAACTCCGCGTCCCCCTCGGTCGCGTGCGCGAGGTGGCCGCTGCGGAACAGCACCCCGTACCGCACCCGCCGCCCGTCCGTCGTCGGCAGTCCGCCCACGTCACGGAAGTTGCGCACACCGGACAGCTCCGGCTCGGTCGACGGGACCTGCTGTGTCACGGGGGCTCCTCACGGCCGGGCGACGCCGACGCGGCTCGTCGACGGGCATGTGCTTGACGATACGACATGAGTTTCCTCAGGCAATGAGTTGTCCACAGGCGTTGCCTCGGAGCACTCCGGCCCGTGATGATGTTGGTGCTTGAGCGGATCTGTTGACACTTGTGAGGGCCCCATGGTGGACATCGCCGAAAACGGTCGTACGTGGCTCCTGTCCGGACCGGCCAGCAGCTACGCGCTGCACCTCACCGAGGCGGACGAACTGCTCCACCTCCACTGGGGCCCGAGAATCGAGCTCGCCGACGCCGAGGCCCTCGCCGTGCGCCCGCTGCCCGGCTACTGGCCCTTCGAGTCCCCGCTCGACGGCCGTGAGGAGTACCCGGTCGAGGGCGGCCCCCGCTTCGTCCGCCCCGCCCTGTCCGTGCGCACCGAGGAGCGGCGCGGCACCGAGTGGACCTTCGAGACGTACGAGACGGAGGGCGACGAGCTGAGGCTGCGCTTCCGGGACGCCGGGCTGTCCGTCACCCTGCACTACCGGATGCGTGCAGACGTGGTCGAGCGCTGGGTGACCGTCGGCAACCAGGGGCACGCGCGCGTGGAGCTGCTCCGCGCCGACCCGGCCGCCTGGACCCTGCCCGACCGGGAGGGCTGGCGGCTGTCCCAGCTGCACGGCCGCTGGGCCGCCGAGTCCCGGCTGACCGTCTCCCCCCTCACGTACGGCGAGAAAGTCATCGGCAGCCGCCGCGGCCACACCGGGCACCAGCACCTGCCCTGGGTGGCGCTCGACACGGACGCCACCGAGGAGCGCGGTGAGGTGTACGGCTGCGCGCTGGGCTGGTCGGGTTCCTGGCGGATCGCGGTCGCCCAGCTCCCGGACGCGCGCGTGCAGATCACCGGCGGCGCCGGCTACGACGACTCCGGCCTGCTGATGCTGGGCGAGGGGGAGTCGTACACGAGCCCGGTCTTCGCGGGCCTGTGGAGCGACGGCGGTTTCGGCGGTGCCAGCCGCGCCTGGCACGCCTACCAGCGGGCGTACGTCATCCCGGACGCCGGCCGGGACCGGCCCGTGCTGTTCAACTCCTGGGAGGCCACGAACTTCGACATCTCCGAGGAGCAGCAGGCGACGCTCGCCCGCAGGGCCGCGGCGATCGGCGTCGAGCTGTTCGTGGTCGACGACGGCTGGTTCGGCACCCGCACCAGCGACCGGGCCGGACTCGGCGACTGGACACCCAACCCCGACCGCTTCCCGAACGGCCTCAAGCCGCTCGCCGACTATGTGCACGCCCTCGGCATGCAGTTCGGTATCTGGGTCGAGCCCGAGATGGTCAACCCGGACAGCGACCTGTACCGCGCACACCCCGACTGGGTGCAGTACCAGTCGGGACGAAAGCGGACGGAACTGCGCAATCAGCTCGTTCTCAACCTGGCCCGCGAGGACGTCCAGGAGTACCTCTGGGAGCAGCTCGACAGCCTGCTCTCCAGTGCCCCCGTCGACTATGTGAAGTGGGACTTCAACCGCTGCTTCACCGACGCGGGCTGGCCCGGGGACCCGTACCCGCAGCGGCTCTGGGTCGACCATGTGCGCGCCCTGTACGCCCTCCTGGACCGGCTGCGGGCGGCCCACCCGGGCGTCGCGTTCGAGTCCTGCTCGGGCGGCGGCGGCCGGATCGACCTCGGTGTGATGAGCCGTACCGACCAGGTGTGGACCTCCGACAACACCGACCCGCTCGACCGGCTCGCCATCCAGCACGGCTTCAGCCAGATCCACCCGGCGCGGATCATGGCCGCCTGGGTCACCGACAGCCCGAACCACCAGCTCAACGGCAGGGTCAGCTCGCTGCGCTTCCGCTTCGTGAGTGCGATGGCGGGCGTCCTCGGGGTCGGCGGCGACCTCGCGGAATGGACCGAGGGTGAACTCGCCGAGGCCCGGGAGTGGGTGGAGCTCTACAAGGACATCCGCCCGGTGGTGCAGCACGGCGAGCTGTACCGGCTGCGGCCGCCGGAGGGCGGGCTGAGTGCGGTGCAGTACGTGCGCGGGGACGAGGCCGTCGTACTCGCCTGGCTCCAGGCCCAGCGGTACGGCGAGCCGGCCCCGGCGCTGCGGCTGCGCGGCCTCGACCCGACGGCTTCGTACGAATGCCGCGAAACGGGCGAAGTGCATCGCGGTGCCGTACTGCTGCACCACGGGCTGCGTACCGGGCTGCGGGGCGATCTCGACGCGGCGGTCTTCCGTTTCCGGCGCATCTGAGTGGCATGCCCGGATTGACCCATTCATCCAAACTCGCTCCGGAATGAAGGGGCCTGGAAGACGGTGCGTGAGGAGCGTCATATCCGTGACCGTCCGTCGCGCGTCATGCCTACGTAATTCGCCTGCTTCCCCTGGGGATTGAGCAGGGAAATGCCGCGGGAATTCACGGAGGGTGACCGGGAATTCCCGTAACGGATCATGTGAAACACGGACACAGGGAATTTTCTGCTTGTCGCTCCGCATCCCGGTCGCTTACGTTCGCCCCAATCCGGACGGAACGCCGAATCCTGCCGCCGCCCGGAGTCCCCACACAATCACCCGTGTACGGCAGGAGCGGGGGACCCACCAGGTATGACTGCCTGTCCCGGTCTCCGGGACGGCTAGGGGTGAAGTCGCGCTCCGCGCGCGGCCGGGCAGCTCCAGCCCGAACCCGACAGCTCACCTCGCAGGCGCCGGAGAGGAATTCGCCATGCCCGCGAAGGGTAAGCACCGCCGCCCCAAGCCCCGCCGCTTCACCCGCAGGATCGCCGTCGCCGGTACCGGTGGCGCCGCGCTGGCGCTGCCGCTGATCGGGGCCGCCGGTGCCCATGCGGCCACTCCGCAGTCCGCTCCCGAAAAGGCCGTCCAGTCGCTTCCGACGTTCGAGAAGAAGGCCGCGCCGGTGCATTCGGGTGCGCGCACTTACACGGTGAAGACCGGCGACTACCTGTCGAGGATCGCCGAGGAGCAGAACGTCCGTGGCGGCTGGCACCGGCTCTACCGGGACAACCGCGAGGCCGTCGGCGACAACCCGTCGCTGATCCACCCCGGTCTGAAGCTCGCCCTCGGCAAGAAGGCCGCGCCGAGCGCCACGCCCTCGTCCTCGAACCCCTCGCGGCCGTCGTCCTCCTCCGCCTCGTCCGCGAAGTCGTCGTCAGCGCAGTCGTCGTCCGCGTCGGACGCTTCCGCCGCGTCGAACTCTTCCTTCGCGCCGGACGCTTCCTCCGCGTCGGACGTGTCGACGCAGAACGCCCAGACCACGACCGCCGGCGTCTCGACCGGGTACACCCTCCCGGTGACGGGTGCCGCCGTCGGCACCGGCTACCACGTGCCGGGCGGCATGTGGTCCAGCGGCTACCACACGGGCGTCGACTTCGTCGTCCCGACCGGCACCTCGGTCAAGGCCGTGGCCGCGGGCACCGTCGTCTCCGCGGGCTGGGGCGGCGCGTACGGCAACCAGGTCGTCATCAAGCTCGACGACGGCTACTACGCGCAGTACGCCCACCTGTCCCAGCTCTCCGTCTCGGCCGGCCAGACCGTGGTCGCGGGCCAGCAGGTCGGCCTCTCCGGCGCGACCGGCAACGTCACGGGCCCGCACCTGCACTTCGAGATCCGCACCACGCCGAACTACGGCTCGGACGTGGACCCGGTCGGCTACCTCCGCTCGCACGGCGCCCCCGTCGCGTGACGGCCGGCCCCGCCGGTGCGCCTCAACGCGCCTGGGCGGGGCCCTATTCCCTCGTTGGCAAACTATTTAAGAGTGTCTTATCTCACCGTTCGTCAACCTCTTCTTACGGTCGCGTAGGTCACATCCGAAGGTGAATCATGGGCCGATGTGGCAGACGATTCGAAGAGTGACAACAGATCAGTGATCGGGTCGTACGTGGCGGTGGGGGACAGCTTCACCGAGGGCGTCGGCGACCCCGGCCCGGACGGGGCATTCGTCGGCTGGGCCGACCGCTTCGCGGTGCTTCTCGCGGACCGGCGGCCCGAGGGCGACTTCGAATACAACAACCTCGCGGTACGCGGGAAGCTGCTCGACCAGATCGTGGCCGACCAGCTCCCGCAGGCCGTGGAACTCGCGCCGGACCTGGTGTCCTTCTGCGCGGGCGGCAACGACATCCTCCGCCCCGGCGGGGACCCGGACGAGGTGGCCGAGCGCTTCGAGCGGGCGGTCGCCCGGCTGACCGAGGCGGTCGGCACGGTCATGGTGACGACCGGGTTCGACACCCGTGGCGTGCCCGTGCTCAAGCACCTGCGCGGCAAGATCGCCACGTACAACGGGCACGTCCGGGCCATCGCCGACCGGTACGGCTGCCCGGTGCTCGACCTCTGGTCCCTGAAGACCCTCCAGGACCGGCGCGCCTGGGACGGCGACCGGCTCCACCTCTCGTCCGACGGGCACACGCGCGTCGCGCTGCGGGCGGGCCAGGTGCTCGGCCTGGAGATCCCGGCCGAGCCGGACCAGCCCTGGCCTCCGCTTCCGCCCCGCGGCACCCTCGACGTGCGCCGCGACGACGTCCAGTGGGCCCGTGAGTACCTGGTCCCGTGGATCGGGCGGCGGTTGCGCGGGGAGTCGTCGGGAGACCACGTGACGGCGAAGGGGACGCTGTCCCCGGACGACATCAAGATGCGGATCGCCTCGGTCGCCTGAAAGGGCGCCGCTCGCGGTGCACGGCGTGACGGCGCCGGAGCGTTCACCGCTCCGGCGCCGTCAACGCTTCCCGGTCCAGGCCGAGTTCCCGGGCGAGGGCCTCGTCGACCCACTGCTGCGCCCGGGACCGCGGGACCGCGCCCGCATAGGACGTCAGCTGTACGGCGAGCCCGTCGAGCAGGGCCGTCAGCCGCAGGGCCGTACCGTTCGGGTCGGGGCACCGGAACTCGCCCGCCGCCACGCCCTGCGCGATGACCTCGGTGATGGCCGCCTTCCACTGGCTGTCCAGATTCCGGGTGACGTCGCGGAGGGCGGGCTCGCGCAGGGCCACCGCCCAGCCCTCGATCCACAGCCGCCAGCCCTTGGCCTGACCGGTCGGCGCGTACCAGCGCACAGCGGCCCGCAGCCGGCGCAGCGCGGTCGTACGGCGGCCCAGCAGCTTGCGCAGATGCGCCAGGTCGTCCTCGGCCGCATGGGTGAACGCGGCGGCGACCAGCTTCTCCTTGGTCGAGAAGTGATACAGGACCAGTGCGTTGCTCACCCCGAGGGCCGAGGCCACGTCGGCGATCCTGACCGCCGCCACGCCCCGCGCCTCGATCTGCTCGACGGCGGCACGCAGCAGTTCCTCCCGCCGCTCCGCCACGCTCAACCGCACTCTCGCCACGCGGCCACCCTAATCCGTTTCCGTCCACGAACTGGTGGTCGAGCCCGCGGCGGGCGGTCGCGGCCGGCCTCAGGCCGACGGGCGGGGCTCTCCGGCACACGTCACCGGTACCAGCCGAACCGCTCCGCGATCACCGGCAGCCGGTCGGCCACGATGGCGTGCGCGGCCGCCCGCGGTGTCGTGGCGTCCGCCTCCGCGCGGGCCAGCATGCGGTCGATCAGGGCACGCATGGAGCGCCGGGTGTAGGCGAACGCCTCGTCCGCGTCGGGACCGATGTCGCCGAACAGCGTCCACCACCACCAGGCGTTCGTCCCGGAGTTGACCACCACGTCCGGCAGTATCGTCACCCCGCGCGCGGACAGCAGTTCCTCGGCCGCCGGGAGCACGGGCATGTTGGCCGCCTCGACGATCCAGCGGGCGGTGATCCGCTCCTGGTCGACGGTGTCGATCGCGTACGAAACGGCGGCGGGCACCAGCACGTCGGCGTCGGCGGACAGCCAGGCGTCTCCCGGCAGTTCGCGGTCGTCGGAGCGCAGCACGGCCCGGTCGACGGTGCCGTACGCGTCCCGCGCGGCCAGCAGCGCCTCGACGTCCAGGCCCGCCGGATTGCTGATGGTGCCCTTGATGTCGGCGACGGCCACGATCGTCAGGCCCGCCCGCGCGAGGAAGCGCGCCGTGGCCCCGCCCATGGTGCCCAGTCCCTGCACGGCGACCCGTGTCCCGATGTGCGGCGCCCCGGCCCGGTCCAGGGCGGCGAGCACCGACTCGGCGACCCCGCAGCCGCCGACCAGCTCGTCGAGGCCGATGCCGTCCACCTCGACCGCGAAGGCGTCCGCGAGCCGTCGGCGCGCCGTGGCCTCGTCGTCCAGCAGCGGGTACACGGCCTGTATGGACGACACGAGCCCCGCCTCGGCGGCGGCGCGGTCGACCAGGTCCTGGGTGAGGCCGAGGTCCTCGCCGGTGGTCCAGAAACTCTCGATGTACGGCCGCATGGCGCGCAGGTAGCGCACGAGCAGCCCGTACGCCTCCGGGTCTCGGGGGTCGCAGTCGATGCCGCCCTTGGCGCCGCCCAGGGGCACGTAGCGGCCTTCGGGGTTGTAGTGCAGGGCTTCCTTCATGGTCATGCCGCGGGCGAGCCCGGCCACCTCGTCGAGGGTGCAGCCGGGCCGCATCCGCAGACCGCCGCTGGCCACTCCCCGCACCAGCCGGTCGACGACCAGGAAGCCCTGGTGGCCGGTGACGTGGTCGGTCCAGACGAGCGACATGAGGGGGGCGGTCATGCGGTGTTCTCCTCGGGGGCGGCGCGCCGGCGCGCCGATGGTTACTGAATCGTGGGTCAGTATCCGAAGGCCGGTCCGCCTGTGTCAACGCAAGAACGCGCAGGGACGGGACTTCTGCCGGTCGAGGGTGCCCTCAGCGGTGTGACGGACGAGACAGCACGGATGTGACGTCGGGCGCCGGTGGATTTCACGGGGCCGGTGACACCGCACCGTGACCCCGGCGATCCGGAGATGTCGGAGGGGCCGACCATAATGGATGACCTCAGCAACACCACCTGGAGGTACCGTGACCGGTTTGCGTTCCCTGAGCTCCGGGCTCCGCGCACTGCAGCCCGCTGCCTTCGGCGTGGACCCGGGCGGTGACCGCCTGGCGCGTATCCACAGATCGCCCCACTTCAAGGACGGTGTCTTCCAGAACCCGGGAGGCACGGCACGCACCCGGCCCTCCGGCTCGATGCTGGACTTCGCGAAGGTCTTCTTCGACAAGGACGAGCGGCCCAGGCGCGCCCCGCAGGGCACGGTCCCGGTGCACGCCACCACCCTCGCCGACCTCGCCAAGCCCCCGGCCACCGGGCTGCGGCTGACGTGGATGGGCCACTCCAGCGTGCTCGCGGAGATCGACGGACAGCGTGTGCTCTTCGACCCCGTCTGGGGTGAGCGGTGCTCCCCGTTCCCGTTCGCCGGGCCCAAGCGGCTGCACCCGGTCCCGGTCCCACTGGCGGCGCTCGGCCCGGTCGACGTCGTGGTCATCTCGCACGACCACTACGACCACCTGGACATGCCCACGATCAAGGCGCTGGCCGGCACGGACACCCTGTTCGCCGTGCCGCTGGGCGTGGGCGCCCACCTGGAGCACTGGGGCGTGTCCGCGGACCGGCTGCGCGAGCTGGACTGGCACGAGGCGACCAAGGTCGGCGGCCTCACGCTGACCGCCACCCCCGCCCGCCACTTCTGCGGCCGCGGCCTGCGCAACACCCAGCACACGCTCTGGGCCTCCTGGGCCGTGGCCGGAGAGCGGCACCGGATCTACCACAGCGGCGACACCGGGTACTTCGAGGGGTTCAAGGACATAGGCGCCGACCACGGCCCCTTCGACGCCACCATGATCCAGATCGGTGCCTACTCCGACTTCTGGCCCGACATCCACATGACCCCCGAGGAGGGCATGCGCGCCCACCTCGACCTCCAGGGCGGCCGGCCGCACGGAGTGATGCTGCCGATCCACTGGGCCACCTTCAACCTGGCCACCCACGCCTGGTCGGACCCCGGCGAGGGCACCATCGCCGCCGCCGGCGAGGCCGGTGCGCGGATCGCCCTGCCCCGCGCCGGCGAGCCCTTCGAGCCGACCTCCGAGACCGTGCCGGCGGAGCCGTGGTGGCGGGGCGTGGCCCGCACCCCGGCGGGCGGCTGGCCGGCCCTGCCGGACACCGGCGCGGCGGCCGACGTCGTGGCGGGCGACGTTGTGGCGTCCCCGGCGGACCAGGACCGGGTGCACGCGGCGGCCGACGTTCCCGGCGGCCCGGCCGAGGACGAGGGCGACCCGGAGACCGTTCCGGCGGGCTGACGAGGTGAGGCACCGCGCGGCCGGACCACCGGCCGCGCCTGACGCTGTACGTGTCTCTGGCCGCGCCCGCCGGCGTACGTGTCTGTGGCCGCGCCTGCCGCTGTACGTGTCTCTGGCCGCGCCCGCCGGCGTACGTGTCTGTGGCCGCGCCTGCCGCTGTACGTGTCTCTGGCCGCGTCTCACGCTGTGCGCGTCTCCGGCCGCGTCTGCCGCTCCGGCGGCCCCGTGGGAGCCTCAGCCGCACGCTGTCTTTTCTGCCTCGCACGGGGCCCCTCGCACGAGGCGACGGCGCGCAGGGGGCGCGCGAGGTCGCGCGCTGTTCGCATCGTGCTCCCATTGCGCGGCGGCGATCCCGCAAGCCCGGGTGCCACGGTCTCCCCGCGCTGCACAATGGGGCGGCGTCAGCGGTGGGCCCGCCGTAGACGGGGGAAGACCACGCCACGAGCGGGCTCGTACACACCGCGTATGCCGCCTGGACGCCGCGACGGGGGCGAGGCGGGCCACTCGCGCGAGCGGTCGTGGCGACGGGAGTACGCAGGGGCAACAGGGGGAGCACCACCATGGGGGAAATCGCCGACCGTATCGAAGCGCTCGTGGCCGCACGGCACAGCCGGCTCGCCGCGCTCGACCTGGAGATCGGCACGTGGTCCGGCATCGAGGCCGGGCTCACCAGGATCACCGAGGCACTCCACGCACCGCCGGACGCCCCGGCGGCCGGCCCGTTCGAGCGGCGTCCGGACACGGCGGCGCCGGATCCCGGGGCCGTGGAGCTGCGCGCCGCCGTGGCCGCGACGCTGGACGACCTGCGCGCGGCCCGTGCCAGATTCGCCCGGGACACGATCAACATCGGCGTCAGCGGCAAGGCACGCGTCGGCAAGAGCACGCTGCTGCAGAGCATCTCGGGACTGACCGACGAGCAGATCCCGACCGGGCCGGACATCCCGGTGACCGCCGTACGCAGCAGGATCATGCAGAGTGACCGGCGCCGCGCCCTGCTGCGCCTGCACACCGTCGAATCGTTCCTGGCCGAAGTGGTCGCTCCGTACCACCGCGATCTGGGACTGGACGGACTCCCGCGCACCGTCGAGGAGTTCAGGAACCGGACCTACCCACGGCCCGATCCCGGCACCCCCGACGAACACAGCAACAACCCCCTGCTGCGGAGCCTGCTGGGCATCCAGGCGTCGCTCGACACGTACGCCCATCTGCTCACCGGCGGCGAGCTGGAGCAGGAGCTGGACGGACTGCGGCCCTTCGTGGCCTACCCGACCGGGGAGGAGGTGTCGGCCGGGGTGCCGAACCGGCCGCACCTGGCCGTGCGTGAGGCGCTCATCGAATGCCCGTTCCCGCACGGCGACGTCGCACGGCTGGTCGTCGTCGATCTGCCGGGCCTCGGCGAGGTGGCGTCCGGAGCCGAGGAGCGGCACCTGCACAACCTGCGCCACGACGTGGACGCGGTACTGCTCGTCGTACGCCCGAGCAGTACCGCCGCCTACTACACCGATGCCGACGACAAGGCGCTCAAACTGCTGGACAGGGCCAGGGGACACGTACGTACCCCGGGGCACTACGTGTACTTCGTCATCAACCACGGCGGGGAGTCCGCCGGTGGCATCGCGGCCCTGCGCAGCCATCTGCGCACCACCGTGAACGCGGGCACCGACGACGCCTTCTACCGGGTGCTCGAAACGGACGCCGTCGACCGGGAGTCGGTGAACACCACCCTGCTCGTTCCGCTGCTGGAGACACTGGCGCGGACCCTGCCCGCCATGGACGACGAGGTGCTCGCCGGAGTGACGGCGCGGGCCACGGAGACCGCCCACGGGCTCGCGGAGGCACTGCCACGGCTCCTCGGCCGCCGGCCCGGCACGGCGGACCTGACCCATGTCGAGCAGGAGCTGCTGCAGCGGCGGGCCACCGAGCTGCGCTGGAAGGTGGACCACGGCCTGCGCGCGGTGGTCGCCGAACTGTGGCGCGCGGCCCACCGGGACGGCATGGACGAGCGCTACACCGACGCCGTGGAGGCCGTGTTCGAGGAGGTGCGGGTCTGGGCGGAGGACGGATTCGGACTCGGCTCGGAGCGCTGGCAGGAGGAGGCGAGGCTCAGGATGCCCGCCGAACGCGCCGCGTCCCCCTTCCTGGTCGAGGAGATGCACCGGGTACGGGTCGAGGTGACCCGGAGGTTCCGGGCCCTGGACGGCTTCTTCCACGAGCAACTGGCCCGGACCTGGGAGGATGTCGGCGCCGCGTTCCACAAGGCCTGTGGGCCTCTTCTGGACGGCGCCACCGGCGAGGAGGCGCTGCGCACCCTGGAGCGGCGACTGCGCGACGCCTCGTGTCCCGTACTGGCCGACGCCGTGCACGACCTGCTGGAGACCCGCCTCGACTACCGCACACACCTGCATCCCCGGGTCCGCGAGGAACTCGACGGATTCAGCTTCGAGGGCGCCGACGCCGACACCGGACGACCCGAAGTGGCCCTGCTGGTGACCGCCGACGAGGAGGGGGCCGAGATCCTGGAACAGCAGTTGCGGGAACGCACCCACAAGGCGGCCTTCGAGACCATGGTCGCTCTGCAACGCGAGGCCGTCGTCCCCGCGCTCGTCCTGTACGCGGCCGTGAAGCAGTTCGAGGACGAGCTGATCCTCTCCGCCGACTCCGGCCGGGAGTTCCTGCGCCTGGCCCGCAGCCACCGGGATCTGCTGTGGTCCGACGAGTTCCGGCGACTGGAGGCCGAAGCCGGCCGGGCGCGTGACCTGGAGGACCTCACGCGCACGGTCACCGCGGCCCTGGCGCGGCAGACGGGCCAGGGGGGTGGGGAGGCATGAGCGACGACGAGAAGGTCGTCTTCGACGTCGGACTCGTCGGACCGCGGGGCGTCGGCAAGACCTCACTGATCAGTTCGGTGTTCCTGGCCGGGCAGGACGTCCTCGCCGGAAGCGGCGTCACGGTGGTCGCGGACGACGACCCGACCGCCCGCCGTATGGCGAATCACGCCGACGCGCTGGCGGGGGTGATCCAGCGGACCCAGTTCGTGGGCGAGTCCCTCCGGGCCAATGACTCCGTGGTGGACTTCCACCTCCGGCTGGACCCCGGCGTACCGGACACCGGGATTGCCCTCCACATCAAGGACTATCCGGGAGGCTGGCTGGATCCCGGGCGCAGGATCAGTGAGCAGGCCAGAGAGGGCTGGGCGGCCGTGCACGACTTCATGCTGCGCAGCTCCGTCCTGCTGGTCCCGGTCGATGCGCCCACCGTGGTGGAGGCCGTGACACCGCGTCAGCTCCGGGCCGTACCCCTGCTGCTGCGCCTGCACGACACCATGCAGGTCCTGAGGCTGTGGGCCCGTGGACGCGCCCTGGCCCCGGAGTCTCCCGCTCTGGTGATCTTCGTGCCGGTCAAGTGCGAGACCTACCTGCGCGACGCCGACGACTTCGGCGGTGCCCGCGGCGCCGATCGCTCCGCCGAACTGTACGAGCAGTTCCGCGTCGCCTACGCCGACTGCATCAGGGCGGTGCGCGACGAGGCCCCGCATGCCCAACTGCTCTACCTGCCCGTCGACACCCTCGGCTGTGTGGATCGTGTCTATGTCACATGGCCGCCCGACGAGGACACGGGGGTCCGCTGCGAACCCCACTTCCGTGTCGTCAACGACGGGAAGCGGCACATCCGTGGCGTCGACGACCTGCTGACCGCCCTGTGCCGCACCCTCGTGGAAGCCCGCCGCAAGGCGGAGCAGGAGCACGAACGGGGCCTCGCCGAACGGCATCACGCGGCCCAGTCCTACGCGCAGCGGGACCGCGGCCTGGTGGGCAGCTTCTTCCGCACCGCCGACAAGCTGATCGGGGACAGGATCGGCCGGGACGAGCTCATCCGGCTGACCGATCCGGGCTCGGCGTTTCCCCGCCTGGGCTGGCTGCGCATCGCGGGCCAGCTCGGACTCGGTCGGTCGGCCCGCGAGCAACAGACCGCGGACCGGCTCGGGGAGGAGCGGTTGCGCTCCCTGGGAGCGCTGGACAACCTCCAGGCGGTCGTGGAGGGCCTGGCGAAGCGTGACTACAGCGAGCGGGTACGCCGGCTGTGAGTCACCTGCGTACGAGACGGGACGTACGAGAAGAACAGGGTGGCCATGCACGCCTACGTCAAGATGAGCGCCACCGGCGCTGTCAAGGAGTACGACTTCCTCGGCGGTGAGCCGGCCGAGTCCTGGTGGCTGACCTTCGCGGACCTCGTGGACTGGAACAACCAGGGTCTGTGCGTCCGGTCCGGTGGAGACGGCCGGTGGTCGCTGTACCTGTCCCCGGTCCACTCGGGGCGGCTCGACCCCAGGGGCAGGCACGCGTTGTTCAAGCTGGCGCTGGTGGGCTCCTGCGACGAGCGCGAGACGACGTCCGTCGCGCTGCCACTGGTCGAGCTCTGGCTGCGCGAGGTGGTCGGAGGGGCGCCGACGACCCGCCTGCGCCGCGCCTTCTCCGAGGCCTTCCCGGACGAGGTCGTCGGCCGGCTGCAGGGCCGGCACGGTCCCGACGACGTCAGGGAGAAGGAGCGACGGTTCGCGCAGGCCGTGAACAGGCTGGAGCTGGACCCGTACTCCCCGTCCGTGGAGGAACGCCCGGGGCCGTCCACGGCGGGCTCCGACCTGTGGTGGGGGGTCCAGGACCAGGAGAAGGACCGCCGGCACTTCCTGGACAGGGTCTCCCGTCTGCTCGCGGGGACCGGCGAGGGCGTAGCGGTGCTGGGCGACCTGGTGTTCGCGGCGGACGTGGCGGACGATTCCGCACTCTCGGACGCCGTGCGCCGGCTGACCCGGGACGGGCACGAGGTGAGCCTGCTCGTCTGCCCCGGCGACGTCCCGGCGCGGGCGGGCGATGTCCTTCCGGGCGCCTTCCCGGTGTCCCCCGAGAGCCCGGTGATGCCGGGAAAAGCTCCTGCCCCGACAGGGACTCCGACGAGGTCGGGGCGGGACGCCGAGCGGTATCTGCGCAGGGCGGGGCTGGGGTGCGCGGCCCTGATCCTGGTCGCGGTCGTCCTGCTGATCCTGGTGGTCGTCGAGGTGCTGTAGCCGCCGATGCCGGCGCGGGCGCTGGCTCGGTCCCGGTCCTCCCACACGGATACCGGCCCGCCTGGCAGGAGATGGGCCTCGCCGTGGACGGGGCGGAGACGCACTGGAGGGTCGAGGAGTGGACCACTTCGGAGGAGGACGGCGAGTGCCGGCTGATACGGCTGGACGGCACCGCCGAGGCCGAGGCGGACGAGGCTTTTCTGCGGATCGTGCCGCGGAAGAAGATCTCTGTTCTCGGGGAATGGGTGCCTGAGCGGATACCGGGGCTGCAGTGGCTCGACAGGTTCCCGGGGTGGTCGCCCAGAAGCCACGCCGTCCTGAACTCGGGGCGAGAGGTGATGGACTTGCTGGACGACCAAGTCTGGAAGTGGCGCGCCACAGTGCAGCTGACGGTCCCCTGGAGGGCCGGACACACACTGGAGGCCATCGCCGAGAACGTGGAACTCGGCCGTACGGAAGCCGACTTCACCTGCCACGGCACAGGGCCCGACGCCGTGCGAGCGGTCGAGATCCACCTGTGGAAGCCGAAGGCGTGAAATGGACCGGGGTTTATCGGACTGTCGCACGACGCCTCATACCAGAGCGGGACACTCCCCGTGGGACTTTGTCAACTGCCCACCGGGCATGACGCACAGGCGACTACCGTGAGTGTCCGTCGGACGACGCAGGGCCGAACACCGAATTCTGACGCCCTCTCGACCGGCACCGTGATGGCGCATGCCCACGTCGCGCACACGCGCGAGGAATCAGGCCCGACGGACCAGTACGAGGACACCGATGTCTCACCTCCGTGCGCCGGCCGCACGCGCCGACCGCCGTGAGGGCGGCCGGCACGGGCGACCGGTCACCCGCCCCGTTCCCGCGCTGCCCGAGACCCAGATACGGCCCCAACTCCTCCGCCTCGCCGTGCTGCCGCCCACCGCGGTCGCGCTCAGCGGCAGCGCGGTCGTCCTGTTCCTCGTCCGCTCCACCGGAACACGGCCCGGCATCACCCTGTGGGCCGTGATCGCCGGAGCGCTCTCGGTGACGGTCGCCGGCATTGTGATCGCCGCCGTGGCCGCGGGCCGCGCCGCCCGCTCGGTGCGCGACCGCGTCGTCGCCCTGCGCCGCAACGCCGCGCGCGGCGAGGCCGACCTGCGCTCCCTCGTCGAGGCGCTGCGCCGCGGGGAGGGAGCCCCGCAGCGCAAGCCGCGCGGCGGACCGCCCGAGGACGCCGACGACTTCGAACTGCTCGCCGCCGACCTGGCCCGCGCGCACGACGGCGCCGTCACCGCCGTCGTGCAGGCCGCACAGCTCTCCAGCCAGGCGGGCAGCGAGCAGAAGCTCGAAGTCTTCGTCAACCTGGCCCGCCGACTGCAGTCCCTCGTGCACCGGGAGATCTCGATCCTCGACGAGCTGGAGAACGAGATCGAGGACCCCGACCTGCTCAAGGGCCTGTTCCACGTGGACCACCTCGCCACCCGCATCCGGCGGCACGCCGAGAACCTCGCCGTGCTCGGTGGCGCCGTCTCCCGGCGGCAGTGGAGCAATCCGGTGTCCATGACCGAGGTGCTGCGCTCGGCCATCGCCGAGGTCGAGCAGTACTCGCGGGTCAAACTCGTGCCGCCGATCCACGGCGAGCTGCGCGGGCACGCCGTGGCCGACGTCATCCATCTGCTGGCCGAACTCGTCGAGAACGCGACGGTGTTCTCCGCCCCGCAGACCCAGGTCCTGCTCCGCGCCAACCTCGTGACCTCCGGGCTCGCCGTCGAGGTGGAGGACCGCGGGCTCGGCATGCCGGTCGGGGAGCAGAGCAGGATGAACGCCCTGCTCGCCGACCCCGACCAGGTCAACGTCGCCAGCCTGCTGGCCGACGGCCGCATCGGCCTCTTCGTCGTCTCCCAGCTCGCCAAGCGGCACGGCATCCACGTCCGCCTGCAGAGCAACATCTACGGCGGTGTGCAGGCCGTACTCGTCGTCCCGCAGGAGTTGCTGGGCACGACGCCGGGCGCCCCCGGAGCCGTACCGCAGCCCCGCGACGCGACGGGCGGCGGGCACCTGCCGGGGGGACCCGGGGGACCGGGAGGACCGGGAGGACCCGGGGGACCGGGAGGATCCGGGGGAGCGGCGGTCGGCGCTCAGAGCGCAACTGCGGTCGGGACCGCGGGCGGGCCCCAGGGCGGAACTCCGACGCGTTCCGGGAGTGGTGCCCGGCCGGGACAGCGGCCCGGTCCGCAGGCCGGTCCCGCGGAGCCGCCGTCCGCCGGCCGGAGCCGGCCCGCGCCGCGTGAGTCCGCGACGGCGGGCCCGGCCCACGCCGGCGCACCGGCGCCGTTGCCGGTGCGCGGCGCCCGTGACGCACGGCCCAATCCCGCCGCCGCCGTGCCCGGGATCCGGCCCGACGACCGGCCAACGGTCGCGGAGAACACGGCCGCGCCGCCCACCCCGCGCGCCGGCGGCACCGTACGCGGCACCATGGGCAAGCCCCAACTGCCCCGCCGCCGCGCCCAGGAGCACATCGCGCCCCAGCTCAGGGGCGGCCCGGCACCACGCCAGGACAGCGAGACCCTCGCGGGACACGACCCCGGCCTGATGGCGGCCTTTCAGCGCGGGATCGGTCTCGCCGAGGCGCAACAGCACACGGAGTCGGCGTACCCCACGGCATCCCGCACGGAGCCGGGTCGTACGAGCCTGACGGACCGGTCCGCAACCGACATGCGGCACCCGGCCCCCGTGGAGTCACCACACATGGGCGGGGTGGCCATGGCCACTCCAACGTCCATGGCCACCCCGCCCACCTTGGACCGGCCGCGCATGGACGCGGCCCCCATCGGCGAGGCGCGCGACCACCCGCACGGGTCCGAATTCACCACCCGGCCCGACGGGAGCGCACCGGCCGGATGACCATCCCATGACCACCTCCACGACCACCTCCACGACCACCCCCACGCCCCGCGCTCCCGCGGACCTTCGTACCCCAAGGAGTCGATCCACCATGGCGAGCGATGCGCCGACCGCCCAGGTATCCGACCTCGACTGGCTGATGAGCGGCCTCGTCCAGCGCGTACCGCACACCACCAGCGCGGTGCTCCTGTCCTGCGACGGGCTGGTGAAGTCCGTCCACGGCCTCGACCCCGACAGCGCCGACCACATGGCCGCCCTGGCCTCCGGCCTGTACTCCCTCGGCCGCAGCGCGGGCATCCGGTTCGGTGACGGCGGGGACGTCCGGCAGGTCGTCGTCGAACTCGACTCGACGCTGCTGTTCGTCACCACGGCCGGCTCCGGCACCTGTCTCGCCGTGCTCGCGGGGCGTGAGGCCGACGCGGCCGTCCTGGGCTACGAGATGGCGATGCTGGTCAAGAGCGTCCGCCCCTACCTGGTGACCGCGCCCCGGCAGTACGCCGCCGAACCCCCGGCGACGAGGCCTTGAGCGTGCCGACGGCCGGCGACGAGCCCTGGCTAGATGATGCGGCCGGACGCCTTGTGCGCCCCTTCACGGTCAGCAACGGCCGCACCCGGCCCACCATCGCGCTCGACCTCATGTCGCAGGTGATGGCCACCGGGTCCACCCCCCTCGGCTACCTCGGCCCCGAGCACGCCCAGGCACTCGACCTGTGCCGCGCGCCCGTCCCGGTCGCCGAGGTCGCCGCGCATCTGAAGCTGCCGGCGGTGGTCACCAAGGTGCTGCTCTCGGACCTCGTCGACTGCGGGGCGCTGACCGCCAAGCCCCCCGCGTTCCACCACAACCCCACTGACCGGTCTCTTCTGGAGGCAGTGCTCGATGGACTACGACGACAGCTCTGACCCGTTCCCCACCGCACTCAAGATCCTTGTGGCGGGCGGGTTCGGGGTCGGCAAGACCACCCTCGTGGGCGCGGTGAGCGAGATCGCGCCGCTCAGCACGGAGGAGCTCCTCACCACGGTCAGCGCCGCGACCGACAGTCTCGACGGCATCGAGAACAAGGTCGAGACGACCGTGGCGATGGACTTCGGCCGCATCACGCTCGACCCGCAGCATGTCCTGTACCTGTTCGGCACCCCCGGACAGGAGCGGTTCTGGTTCATGTGGGACGAGCTGTCCGAAGGCGCGCTCGGCGCGGTCATCCTCGCCGACACCCGCCGCCTCGAGGACTGCTTCGCGGCCGTCGACTTCTTCGAGGAGCGCGGTCTCGGCTTCATCGTCGCCATCAACGAGTTCGACGGGTCCCACCGCTACGACCCCGAGGAGGTGCGCGCCGCCATCGACCTCGACCCCCGGATCCCCGTTGTCCGCTGCGACGCCCGCATCTCCAGCTCGGGTGTCCAGACCCTGCTCACCCTCGTACGCCACCTCATCGCCCACGCCCCGGCCCCCGCGCCGAGCCACGGCGCCCACATGTGATCCCCGCACACCCGCCACGGAGCCCGTATATGACCTACATCCACAGAGCCGGAGCCAGGCCATGAGCTACGAGCCGCCGAGGCCGGTCCGGGGTCTGCTGCTCACCCCCGAGGACAAGGAGGCCCCCGCCCGCACCCACAGATTGCGTCGACTCGGCCTGGGAGAGTGCCCGGAGCCGGCCCTCGACGCCTTCGCGGACCGACTCGCCGCCCTGACCGGCGCGCCGTACGCCATGGTCAACTTCATCGACGAGGAACGGCAGTTCTTCGCGGGTCTGCGCATCCCGGCCGGTGCACCGGTCACGCGGGCCGACGGTACGCCGCGACCGGAAGTCGGCCGCTCCATGCCGCGCGACCATGGCTTCTGCCCCCATGTGGTGGTCCGGCGCAAGGCGCTGGTGCTGGAGGACGTGCGCGACTACCCGCGCTTCGCGGGCAACCCGGTCGTCGACGAGTACGGCATCCGTTCCTATCTGGGCGCCCCGCTGATCGACAGCACCGGGATGGTGCTGGGCACGGTGTGCGTCGCCGACGTCGAGCCCCGGCCCTGGGGGCGGACCGGCCTGGAGACCATCAAGTCGACGGCCGCGGAACTCGCCGTACGGCTGGAGCGGCAGGCGGACGACGGACTGCCGATCTGACAGGGCTGCGCGGGGTGTGAGGCCGGGGCTGCGAGGGCGTGGGGACAGGTCTCTGCGAGGGGCGTGAGGCCGGGGCTGCGAGTGGCGTGAAGGAAAGCTGAGGCGGCGGTTAAGAAAACCTCGATGGACCGGGCCTCGCTAGTACGGCAGATTGCATCGGGATTCCACCCCTTTCCCCGGTGCGGGCTCCTTCGGCGTGCGCGCAACCGGGACCTCACCCACAGGAGCCGTACCGTTGAAGGCGCTGGTCAAGGAGAAGGCGGAGCCCGGGCTCCGGCTCATGGACGTCCCCGAGCCCACCGTCGGACCCGGTGACGTACTGATCAAGGTCCAGCGGACCGGCATCTGCGGCACCGACCTGCACATCCGGTCCTGGGACGGCTGGGCGCGGCAGACGATCCGCACGCCGCTCGTGGTCGGACACGAGTTCGTCGGCGAGGTCGTCGGGACCGGCCGGGACGTCGCCGACATCAAGGTGGGCGACCGGGTCAGCGGCGAGGGCCACCTGGTGTGCGGCAAGTGCCGCAACTGCCTGGCCGGCCGCCGTCATCTGTGCCGGGCCACGGTCGGGCTCGGCGTCGGCCGGGACGGGGCGTTCGCCGAGTACGTCGCCCTGCCCGCCGCCAACGTCTGGGTGCACCGCGTCCCCGTCGACCTCGACATCGCCGCGATCTTCGACCCGTTCGGCAACGCCGTGCACACCGCGCTGTCCTTCCCGCTGGTCGGCGAGGACGTCCTGGTCACCGGTGCCGGCCCGATCGGTCTGATGGCCGCGGCCGTGGCCCGGCACGCGGGCGCCCGCAACGTCGTGATCACCGACGTCAGCGAGGAGCGCCTGGAGCTGGCGCGGAAGATCGGTGTGAGCCTCGCCCTCAACGTCGCGCAGTCCTCCATCGCCGACGGACAGCGCGAACTCGGCCTGCGGGAGGGCTTCGACATCGGCCTGGAGATGTCCGGCCGCCCCGAGGCCATGCGCGACATGATCGCCAACATGACGCACGGCGGCCGGATCGCCATGCTCGGCCTGCCGACGCAGGAGTTCCCGGTCGACTGGTCCCGGATCGTCACCTCGATGATCACCATCAAGGGCATCTACGGCCGCGAGATGTTCGAGACCTGGTACGCGATGTCGGTGCTGCTGGAAGGCGGCCTCGACCTTTCCCCCGTGATCACCGGCCGGTACGACTACCGAGACTTCGAGGCGGCGTTCGCCGACGCGGCGAGCGGCCGCGGCGGCAAGATCATCCTCGACTGGACCGCGTAAGTCACCCGCTTTTCTAGGAGCTTTCCGATGTTCGACTCCGTACGCGACGATCTGCGCGCCACCCTCGACGAGATCCGTGCCGCCGGTCTGCACAAGCCCGAGCGCGTCATCGACACCCCGCAGTCCGCGACCGTCAACGTGAGCGCGGGCGGCCGCCCCGGCGAGGTGCTCAACTTCTGCGCCAACAACTACCTCGGTCTCGCCGACCACCCCGAGGTGATCGCCGCGGCCCACGCGGCCCTGGACCGCTGGGGCTACGGCATGGCGTCCGTGCGCTTCATCTGCGGCACGCAGGAGGTGCACAAGGAGCTGGAGGCACGGCTGTCCGGCTTCCTCGGCCAGGAGGACACGATCCTGTACTCCTCCTGCTTCGACGCCAACGGGGGCGTCTTCGAGACGCTCCTCGGCGAGGAGGACGCGGTCATCTCCGACGCGCTGAACCACGCCTCGATCATCGACGGCATCCGGCTGTCGAAGGCCCGCCGATTCCGCTACGCCAACCGCGATCTGGCGGACCTGGAGCGCCAGTTGAAGGAGGCGCAGTCCGCACGGCGCCGACTGGTCGTCACCGACGGCGTCTTCTCCATGGACGGCTACGTGGCCCCGCTCCGGGAGATCTGCGACCTGGCCGACCGCTACGACGCGATGGTCATGGTCGACGACTCGCACGCCGTGGGCTTCGTCGGCCCGACCGGTCGCGGCACCCCCGAGCTGCACGGCGTGATGGACCGCGTCGACATCATCACCGGCACCCTCGGCAAGGCGCTCGGCGGCGCCTCCGGCGGCTACGTCGCCGCCCGCGCCGAGATCGTGGCCCTGCTGCGCCAGCGCTCGCGGCCGTACCTCTTCTCGAACACCCTCGCCCCGGTGATCGCGGCGGCCTCCCTCAAGGTCCTCGACCTGCTGGAGTCGGCCGACGAGCTGCGGGTCCGCCTCACCGAGAACACGGCGCTGTTCCGCCGCCGCATGACCGAGGAGGGCTTCGACATCCTCCCCGGCGACCACGCCATCGCGCCGGTGATGATCGGCGACGCGTCGCGGGCCGGCCGCATGGCCGAGCTGCTCCTGGAGCGCGGGGTGTACGTGATCGGCTTCTCCTACCCGGTGGTGCCGCAGGGCCAGGCCCGGATCCGCGTCCAGCTGTCGGCCGCGCACTCCACGGAGGACGTGAACCGCGCGGTGGACGCCTTCGTCGCGGCGCGGGCGGAACTGGACGCCTGACGGGGGCGGACCCGAACCCCCCGGACCCGAACCACCCGGACATATTGCGATAATCATTCGCATGATCGAAGCGCGGCGGCTCCACATCCTCCGTGCGGTGGCCGACCACCGCACGGTCACGGCGGCAGCCGCCGCGCTCTATCTCACGCCCTCGGCCGTCAGCCAGCAGCTGACGGCCCTTGAGCAGGAGACCGGCCACCGGCTGGTCGAGCGTGGCGCCAAGGGCGTACGGCTGACCCCCGCCGGTGAGATTCTGCTCGGCCACACCAACGCCGTCCTCGCCCAGCTGGAGCGGGCCGAGGCGGAGCTCGCCGCATACGGCTCGGGCGAGGCCGGCACGGTCACCGTCGCCGCCTTCGCGACCGGCATCGCGCAGGTCGTCGCCCCCGCCGTGGCCCGCCTCGCCCAGGCGGCGCCCGGCATCCGCATCCGCGTCCAGGACGCCGAGGGAGACGCCAGCCTCCCCATGGTCCTGGACCGGCAGGTCGACGTCGCGGTCGCCGTCGAGTACCGCGGCGCCCCGCCGGCCGACGACCCGCGCCTGACCCACGTGCCGCTCTACGCCGAGCCCTTCGACGCGGTCGTCCCCGTCACCCACCGCCTGGCCGGCACCGCCGAGGTCCCCCTGGCCGAACTCGCCAAGGACCCGTGGATCGGCCCGTACCCCGGCAACCCCTGCCACGACGTCGTCGTCCTGGCCTGCGAGAGCGCCGGATTCCAGCCCCGCCTCGAACACTCCTCCGACGACTTCCGCGCGGTCGTGGCCCTGGCCTCGGCCGACGCCGGCGTCGCCCTCGTCCCCCGCTCCGCGCTGCGCGGCATGGACCTGACGGGTGTGGTCGTGCGCCCCGTCGACGGTGTGGCCCCCACCCGCCGGGTCTTCGCGGCGGTACGGCGGGGAGCCGAGGGGCACCCTTTGATCCGCCCGGTGCTGGACGCACTGGGCGAGGCGGCGCAGGCGTGAGCCTGCCGTGACCCGCCTGTTGCCGGTGTCGTCCCACGACTGCGAGCGGATGGGCGCTCCGACCGCCGTGACCAGGTGACTGTCAGTGGGACGGGCTACGGTGCGTGTCATGCCGGATGCCGAAGACGTACGCCGTATCGCCCTGTCCCTGCCGGACACCACCGAGAAGATCGCCTGGAGCATGCCCACGTTCCGGGTGGCCGGGAAGATGTTCGCCACGCTGCCCGAGGAGGAGACCTCCATAGCCGTGCGCTGTCCCAAGGAGGAGCGCGACGAACTGGTGCTGGCGGAGCCGGAGAAGTTCTGGATCGCCGATCACGAGGCCCAGTTCGCCTGGGTCCGGGTGCGGCTCTCCGTGCTGGAGGACGAGGACGAGCTGCGCGACATCCTCGCCGACTCCTGGCGGCAGGCGGCCCCGCCGCGACTCCTGGACTCCCATCCGGAGTTGGGGCTGCCCGGCGGGGTGTGAAATCGATCGAACGCGACCGTACACCGCTCCCCATCGACCCCATGCCGATCGCAATCGATCGCCATTGGTCGATACTGATCGTCATCGGTCACCGGTCACCTCGGCACCGCGGCTCCGGCGAACGCCCCGATCCGCTCCCGCAGACTCCGGGCGTCGAGCCCGTGCGCGACGACATGCTCCTCGACGGTCCCGTACCGTCGCAGCTCGCGCCGCCCCACACCCAGCCCGAGCACCCGGTGGGGCACGTCGGAGAGCACCTCGCTCACGGCGGCCGTCGACGTCCCGGCGAGATACGGCTCGACGAGCACGACGTCCGTGCCGGCCGCCTCCGTGGCCCGGCGCAGCGCGGCCGCGTCGAAGGGCCGTACGGTCGTCGCGTACAGGACGGTGACGTCGAAGCCCTCGGTGGCGGCGAGCACGGCGTCCAGCATCGGACCGACGGCGACGACCACGCCGGAGCGTCCCTCGCGGACGGTGCGCAGGCGCCGCCCGTCGACCGCGAGCCCCTGCCGGTTGGCCTGCACGGACAGCCGGACGTACACCTTGTCGTCGCCCGCCGCCACCGCGTGCCGCAGCAGCGTCTCGGCCTCGTCGGGGTGCCCCGGCACATGGACGGTCCAGCCGTCCAGGGTGTCGAGCAGCGCCACGTCGCCGGGCGCCATGTGCGTGTACCCGCCGGCGGGCCAGTCGAAGGAGGCCGCCGCGCTCACCAGCACGGCTCCGACATCCTGGTGGCCGAGATCCAGCTTGACCTGCTCGAACGGCCGCTCGACCAGAAAGCTGGCGAAGGTGTGCACCACCGGTCGCATCCCGGTGAGCGCCAGCCCTGCCGCGGCCCCGACGAGCAACTGCTCGCGGATGCCGACGTTGATCACCCGGTCCGGATGGAGTCGCCGAGCCTCGGCGAAGCCGTCCTTGCCGATCTCGGCGAGGACGACGGCGACGCGAGGATCGTCGTCCAGGATCCGGGAGACGACGGGGGCGAAACGGTCACGCATGGTGTCCATGGAGGTCAGACCTTTCTCATGTGCGCAGGACGGTCTCATGTGTGCAGGACGGTTCAGGCGTTCTTGGGCTCGACGCGGGCCACGACCACATGCGGGCGGCCCGGATGCGGGGCGGTGAAGGCGGCGTACAGCGCTCCGTGGTCGCGCCCGTCGACGCTCAGCGCGGACCAGCCCGCCGCCTCGAAGCGCGCGGCGATCCCGCCGGGCCGGGCATGGCTCGCGGAGGAGTTGTCGACGACGACGGTGTGCAGCCGCTCCAGGCCGGCGGGCCCGGCGAAGGCGATCGCCTCGTGGTTGCTGCCCTCGTCCAGCTCGGCGTCCCCGATCAGCACCCACACCCGCGGCTCGTCCAGCCCCTGCGCCCGCAGGCCCAGCGCGGTGCCCACCGCGATCGGCAGCCCGTGCCCGAGCGACCCGCTCCCGATCTCGGCCCCCGGCACCAGCACCCGGTCGGGATGGTGGCCGAGCGGGGAGCCGTACGAGCCGAAGCCCGGCAGCCAGTCCGCCGGGACGAAGCCCTTCGCGGCCAGCACCGCGTAGTACGCCATCGGCCCGTGCCCCTTGCTCAGCAGGAACCGGTCGCGTGCCGGGTCCGCCACCATCTCCGGCCCGACCCGCAGCACCCGGTCGTACAGCACCCACAGCACGTCGAGCGTGGACGTGGCCGCCGGGCCGTGCTTCTCGTCGCCGGTCATCCGGCCCATCAGCGCGGGCAGGTCCGCGTAGGCGTAGGTGCGTCCGTGTTGCTCGGTGATCGTCATGCGGACGATCGTCCAACCTCAACCAAACTTGAGGTCAAGGCAAAAAGGAGTGCGCGACCACCGACCCGAGTGCGGTATTGTTTCCCTGCACGTTTCGACCGGGGAAACCCCAGGTCAAACGGCACCGGGACGTGGCGCAGCTTGGTAGCGCACTTGACTGGGGGTCAAGGGGTCGCAGGTTCAAATCCTGTCGTCCCGACTTTGCGAAGTCGCAGGTCGAGGGGCTGTTTCAGAGCACATCTGAAGCAGCCCCTTGATCATTCCTGGGGACCAGTTGGGGACCAGTTGGGGACCAGCGCACTTGACTGCGCTGAAGCACGCCTTGACCGGGTCAAGGCGCGCCGTATTGTCCGTCGACGTGCACCCTTTCCGCCCTCCGCGGGCCGGTGCCGGTACGGTCGCGTCCAGTCATTTGCCGCCGCTGCCAGTAGCCGGCGATGCCGTCGCGGTGGTTGTGGTGGCGAGGACGGCGCCGTCGACGGAGCCCAGCCGGCCCAGGTGGTGTCGTGAAATCGTCACGACTTCGACGTCCACTGGTTCCAGAGCTACGAGAGCCTCGAATCGGACGGCGACTGACCACACCGGCAGCCCATGAACCAGGGGTGCCCGACCGGGCCGTCGCGCAGCGTCGATGCCGCGGCGGACTGGCCAGTAGCAGTGCGACCGGTCAACTGGCGCTGCGGATCACGCCGGTTGTGACTGAGCGCCCCAGTTGGCCACTTCGTCGGTGCTCCGAGGGGGCCGACGAGCACACGGCAGTGGGTGTACGGGACGCCATCACCTTCCGACAAACGCGAACCACCCGTCGGCGCAGAGCCTTGGCGCAAGCGCGAGCGGATCGTCAGTTCCGCGGCACCGGCCCAGTGGAGGCGCGTACGACCAGCGGACAGCCGAGCAGCAGTGACCGGGGCGGTCCCGGCTGGTCGATGCACCTCAGCAGCATGCGTGCCGCCTCGGCGCCGATTTCCTGCTGGGGCACGTGCACAGTCGTCAGCGGCGGGGTCATCCGCGTCAGGAACGGCATGTCGTTGAAACCCGCCACGGACATGTCCTCGGGGCAGCGCAGCCCGAACGCCGCCAGCGCGTCCAGCGCTCCGAGAGCGAGAAGGTCGTTCGCGGCGAACGCGGCTGTGGGACGTTCGGGGCCTCGATACGTGGCGAGGAGTCTGTCCATGGCCGTGGTACCCGCGGCCTCGCTGAATGCCGTGGCGTCGACGACGGGGGTGTGCCGGGGGTCCAGCCCGGCCTGTTCACAGGAGTCGAGGAAGGTACGGCGCCGGATCAGGCCGGTCGACAGCTCCTGCGGGCCGGCGATGTGTGCGATGCGCCGGTGCCCGAGACCGGTGAGGTGCCGGACGACGGCGTCGACGCCCGCTGCCTCGTCCGCCGTGACCGAGGGTGTGTGCCGGCTGTCCAGGACCCGGTTGACGAGCACCATCGGCACCCCGTCCACCGCCGCGCGCTCGAGCAGGGGGTGTTCGCGGCGCGCGGTGGCGACCACGAAGCCGTCACACTGACGGCCGCGCAACTCCGCGAAGAGCCGCGCTTCCTTGTCTTCGTCGTTGTCCGTGCTGACCAGCAGCGCCGAGTAACCCTCGACGGCGAGCGCCTCCTCCACGCCCCTGACGATGGGCGGGAAGAGGGGGTTGGTCAGGTCGGGGATGAGGATCGCGACCATCCGGGAGCGCCGGGTGCGCAGGGCACGCGCGACGGAGTTCGGTTGGTAGCCCAGCTTTTCGGCCACGGCGAGGACGCGCCTGACCGTCTCCGCCGACACCCGGTGACGGGTGTCGGGATTCAGTGCTCTCGACGCCGTGCCGGGGTGGACGCCGGCCGCCTGCGCCACGTCGCTCAACCTCGTCACAAGCCCCACCGTATGCCGGGGCAGGCGCGATGACAATGGATTGCACCAGGGCTTGCCGGAGATCTTGACACCCCTCGGCCGCGAGCCTAATTTCGCGGCAACCGATTGCGCAGCTATGAAGCGCGACACGGTGCGGCGCACGTTGCGGCGCCCTGAACGGCCATGAATTTCCCCCTCTTCGAGCGTAGGGACGGCTCGCCGTGGAAGACAATCGATTGTCATTGAGCGTCGAAGGACACCGATGGTGCCGCCGTGGGTTCCTGGCGGCCGTCGCGGCCACGACCGCGGCGGCGCTCACCGCCTGCGGGCCCGCGACCGGCGGGACTGCCCAGGGAGCGGGCAACGACCCCGGCAAGGACACGCTGACGATCGGCATCTCGCTCTCCCTGACGGGGGACTTCGCCGATCCCGGCAAGGCCGCCAAGCGCGGGTACGACCTGTGGGTGTCCGATGTCAACGCCCGCGGCGGCGTGCTCGGCCGCAAGGTCTCCCTCAAGATCGTCGACGACACGTCCAACCCGAACCAGGTCACGACGAACTACACCAACCTCATCACCAAGGACAAGGTCGATCTCGTCGTCGGCCCGTACTCCAGTCTGCTGACCATCCCGGCCTCACAGGTGGCAAAGCGCTACGGCTACGCCTTCCTCGAGCCGGCCGGCGGCGGGCCGAAGGTGTTCGCCCAGCACCTGGACAACCTGTTCTTCGTCCAGCCCGCCGCCATCGTCAAGCAGGGCGACATCTTCGTCGACTACCTGCTCTCTCTGCCCCCGGCCAAGCGTCCCAAGACCGCCGCATACGCCTCACTTGACGATCCGTTCGCCGCTCCGCTCGCCGACAACGTCCGGCGGCGCCTGGAAGCGGCCGGCATCAAGACCGTGTACGCCCAGACCTACCCCGACAACCTCACCGACCTCACCCCGGTGATCACCAAGGTTGCCTCCGCCAAGCCCGACCTGCTCGTCTCCGGAACGCAGTCCGAGGACGCCTACGCCCAGGTCAAGGCGATGATCCAGCTGGACTTCAACCCCCGCTGGCTGTTCGTCTCCAACGGCGCCAACAACCCGGTGGAGTTCCCCGACAAGGTCGGCAAGGGCAACACCGAGGGCATCTTCACCACCGGCGACTGGTTCGCCGGCTCCCAGCAGCCCGGCGCTCCCGAGTTCGTCAAGGCGTACCTGGCCAAGTACGGCGGCGCCGAGACGGACATCGACACCACCAGTGCCGAGGCGTACTCGGTCGGCACGCTGATCGAGCAGGTCGCGAAGAAGACCGGGAAGGTCGACAACGAGACCATCATCTCCACGCTGCGCTCCGGCACTTGGCAGACCCCGGTGGGCGACCTGTCCTGGGACGCCAACGGCGAGCCCAAGGGCCACTACACCCTCGTCCAGTGGCAGAAGAACCGGCTGACGCCGGTCTACCCGGTCTACCCGGTCGACACGGCAGTCGCCAGGCCACTGACCACGAAGCCGGCCTGGGGGAAGTGAGCGGTCGTGCACACACTCCTCCAGGCGATCCTCCTGGGCATACTCACCGGCGGTGTCTACGCCCTGATGGCCAGCGGCCAGACCCTCGTCTTCGGCATCATGCGGGTGATCAACCTGGCGCAGGGTGCGCTGGTGGTTCTCAGCGCCTACCTGTCGTACACCCTGTTCACCTGGGCCGGGATCGACCCGTTCCTCGGCATCCTGATCGTCACCCCCGTGATGTTCGTGCTCGGGGTCACCGTGCAGTGGGTGTTCCTCCGGCCGCTCAAGAGCGAAGACGGCGAGCTCAGCCTGCTCGTGATGTTCGCCGTCGCCCTGGCCGTAGAAGGCGTACTCGCGTCGGTCTACAAGACGACCTTCCGCTCCATCAACACCACCTACCGCGATACCACCTGGAACCTGGGCGACTACCGGCTGCCGGTGACCAGGCTCGCGGCCTTCGGGCTGTCCCTCGCCGTCCTGGGCGGGCTGTGGCTGCTGCTGCACCGCACCCGCTTCGGTGCCTCGGTGCGGGCCACCGTGCAGAACCCGACCGCGGCCCGGCTGCTCGGCGTCAACCCCGAACGCGTCTCTGCGCTCGGCTTCGGCCTGGGCACGGCGACCGCCGGCGCCGCCGGCGCGGTGTTCGGCCTGGTCTACCCCTTCAACTCGGGCAGCCACTACGACCTCATCGCGCGGCTCCTGGCGATCGTCGTGCTCGGCGGCCTCGGCAGCCTCGGCGGAGCGGTCGTGGCCGGCGTGCTGATGGGGGTGGCCGAGGCGGTGGTCGCTGCGACCTGGTCACCGTCGTGGGCCGGATTCACCTTCTTCACGGCGCTGCTCCTCGTCCTGCTGCTGCGGCCGCAGGGGCTGTTCGGGACCCGGCTCCGGGGGGCGCTGTGACCTCCACTCTCTCCGCGACGCCCGTGGCCGCAGGCCCTCGCTCCGGATTCGTACGCCGTCCGAGGCTCTGGCGCATAGCCGTACCGGTCGTCGTCTTCGCCACGCTGCTGGCCGCGCCCTGGACCGTGGGCCAGCCCTGGATCGTCAACCTGCTGATCTTCACGCTCATGTACGCCACGATGGCGAGCGCCTGGAACCTGGTGGGCGGCCTCGCCGGCTATCCCTCGCTCGGCCACGCGGCGTTCTTCGGTATCGGCGCCTACGGCGAGGCGATCTGGTTTCACCACCACCCGCCCGTCTCCGGCTGGGAACCCTTCCTCGCGTTGCCGGTCGTGGCCGTCGGCACGGCGCTGGTGGGGCTGCCGGTCGCCTGGATCGCCATGCGCACCCGGGCGACGACCTTCGCGATCGTCACGATCACACTGGTCTTCGTCGTCCAGACCCTCGCGTTCAACGTCCGCGCCCTCACCGGCGGTGCGCAGGGCATAGGTATCGGCCCGGCCCCCTTCGGCGTCGCCTACTTCGCCTTCCCCTTCTACTACGTGCTGGTGACCCTGCTCGCCGTCGCCGTCGCGATGACCGCCCTCATCATGCGGTCCCGGTTGGGGCTGATCCTGGCGACCGTCCGCGATGACGAGGACAAGGCCCGTGGTATCGGGGCCCCCACGGCGGTGGCGAAGCTCGCGGCGTTCGCGCTGTCGGTCGGCCTCACCGGCGCCGTCGGCGCGGTGTGGGCGTACTACGTGTCCTTCGTCTATCCGCCGTTCGCGGTGGACCCGCTGGTGACCATCGGCATGGTGCTCATGGTGTACCTGGGCGGGCGAGGGACGTTGTGGGGGCCGGTGCTCGGAGCATTCCTCGTCGTACCCGTGCAGCAGTACCTCGCCTACCAGCTCGGGGCCAACTCGCTGCACCTGGTGGGATACGCGGCCCTGTTCCTCGTCGTGATGCTCGTCCTTCCCCGCGGCATCCTGCCTTCGCTCGCGGACCGGCTCGGGAAGCGGGTGGGCGGACGATGACGGCACTGCTCGAAGTGCGCGGTCTGACGAAGTCCTTCGGCGGGGTGCGGGCGGTGGACGACTGCTCGTTCGACGTCGAGGAAGGCTCGGTCACGGCGCTCATCGGTCCCAACGGGTCGGGGAAGACGACCGCGTTCAACATGATCACCGGCTATCTGGCCGCCGACTCCGGCTCGCTCCGGTTCGCGGGCACCACCTACCGGCGGCCGGACCCGGCGCTGCTCTACCGCCGCGGACTCACCCGCACGTTCCAGCAGGCCCGGATCTTCGGCTCGCTCACCGTACGGGAGAACCTGATCGCCGCCGCGGGACACCACTGGACCGCACTGCTCGGCCCGCGCGCCGCCCGGACCGACGGGGCACGCGCCGACGAGTTGCTGGACGACTTCGGGCTGTCCGCCAAGGCCGACCTGAAGGCCTCCGAACTCTCCTACGGCCAACGCAAGTTGTGCGAGTTCGCCGCGGTGCTGATGGCGGATCCCAGGATGGTGCTGCTCGACGAACCCACCGCGGGGGTCAACCCGGTGATGATCGAGACCATGGAGCGCCATGTGCGCACCAGGAACGAGCAGGGAGTGACCTTCCTGATCGTCGAGCACGACATGCCGCTGGTGATGCGGCTGTGCGACCCCGTCGTCGTCCTCGACCGCGGCCGGCCCATCGCGGCCGGCGGACCCGCCGACATCCAGGCCGATCCCCGGGTGCTCGACGCCTATCTGGGGGAATGATGACCCACACCACCTCCGAACCCGCGACGACGCTGCTCACCCTGGACGGCGTCACCGCCGGATACGGCGCGGGCCTGATCCTGCGGGGCGTCGACCTGACGGTCACCGCCGGGCAAGTCACCTGCCTCATCGGTCCCAACGGCTCGGGCAAGTCCACGACCCTGAAGACGATTTCGGGCCTGCTGAAGCCGGCCTCCGGCACCATCACCTTCCAGGGCGAGGACATCTCGCGGCTCAGTGCCCGCGAACGGCTCCTGCGGGGCATCGTCCACGTGCCGCAGGACCGCAGCCTCTTCCCGGCGATGACCGTACGCGAGAACGTCGAGATGGGCGGCTACGTCCTGCGCGACCGGCGCCTTGTCGCCGAGCGCTGGGAACACATCGCCGCCTCCTTCCCGCTGGTCGCCGACCGGGCGGGCGCCCACGCCGGCTCTCTGTCCGGTGGCGAGCAGAAGACCGTCGAGATCGCGCGGACCCTGATGCTGGACCCGGTCCTCATCCTCCTGGACGAGCCCTCCATCGGGCTCGACCCCAAGTCCCGCACCGCCGTCTTCCGCAGCGTCGCGGACCTCGCGGACTCCGGACGCTCCGTCCTCCTGGTCGAGCAGAACGCCCGCTCCGGCCTGGCCGTCTCGCACACCGGCGTCGTCCTCGAGGGCGGCCGGGTCGCCCTGACGGGCACCGGCACCGACCTGCTCTCCGATCCGGAGGTCGGCCGGCTGTACCTCGGCGGCGGCGCCCGGCCCTCCGCTTCTCTCGCCTCCTCTTCCGCCCCGTCGTCGCACGGCGACCCCACTTCACAGGACTGACTCATGACCGATCACACGCCCCGTCCCACCATCGGCTGGGCCGGTACCGGCCGCATGGGCTACGCGATGGTCGCCCGCCTCCTGCGCGCGGGCCACGACGTCACCGTCTACAACCGCACCCGCAGCAAGTGCGAGCCGCTGCGTGAGCTGGGCGCCACCATCGTGGACACCGCCGGGGAACTGGCGGACCGCGACGTCGTGTTCACCATGGTCAGCGCGAGCAAGGACTTCGCCGAGATCACCCTCGGCGAGCACGGCATCCTGCGGCAGTCCGCCAAGCCCCGGATCCTCGTCGACTGCTCCACCGTCTCGAAGGACGTCTCGGCGCAGGTGCGTACGGAGGCCGAACAGGTCGGCACCGCACTGCTGGTCGCCCCCGTGTCGGGCAACGCCAAGGTGGTGAAGGCCGGCCGGCTCTCGATGGTCGCCTCCGGCCCCCGCGAGGCCTTCGACGAGACCGAGTCGCTGCTCACCACGATCGCCCCCTCGGTCACCTACGCCGGGCCGGACGATGTGGCCCGCCTGGTGAAGCTCGCCCACAACATCTTCCTCGGCGTCGTCACCCAGTCGATGGCCGAGATCACCGTGCTGGCCGAGAAGGGGGGCGTGAGCCGGGCCGCGTTCCTGGACTTCCTCAACGGCTCGGTCCTCGGCTCGGTCTTCACCCGCTACAAGACCCCCGCCTTCGTGAACCTCGACTTCACGCCGACCTTCACACCCGAGCTGCTGCGCAAGGACTTCGACCTCGGCCTCGCGGCCGCCAGGGAGCTGGAGGTCCCCATGCCGGTGGCGGCACTGACCCACCACATCGTCCAGCAGTCCGTCGGCCGGGGTCACGACGACACCGACTTCGCCGTGCTGCTCTCGGAGGCCGCCGGCTCCGCCGGGCTGACCCTCGTACCCGAGAACGCGGACGTCTCCGACGGCCTGCGCCCCGCCTCTTGAACCACCGTCACACCGACAAGGAGAAGATGGTGACCACCACCCCGCTGACGGCGGCCCCCGGGCACACCGCCGTCGACTTCGAGACCCGTGTCGACTTCGACCGGCTGCGTGCCTACCGGCTGTCCCGCGCCCGAGCCGCTCTGGAGGCGTCGGAGCTGGGCGCGGTCCTGCTCTTCGACGTCAACAACATCCGCTATGTCACCGGTACGGTGATCGGCGAGTGGTCGCGGGACAAGATGACCCGCTACGCGCTGCTGACCCGTGACCACGAGCCGATGGTCTGGGACTTCGGCTCCGCCGCCCGCCACCACCAGATGTACGCGCCGTGGCTGCAGCCTGAGAACTGCCGCGCCGGCATGCTGGGCCTGCGGGGCGCCGTCGCACCCGAGGTGGGTCTCATGCGGCGCGCGGTCGCCGAACTGCGCGGCATCCTCGCCGACCACGGCGTCGCCGACGCGCCCATCGGCATCGACATCGTCGAGCCGCCGTTCCTCTTCGAGATGCAGCACGCCGGACTCACCGTCGTCGACGCCCAGCAGGTCATGCTGGACGCCCGCGCGGTGAAGAACCCCGACGAGATCATGCTGCTGTCGCAGTCCGCGGCCATGGTCGACGGCGCCTACCAGCAGATCTCCGAGGCCCTCAAGCCCGGTGTGCGCGAGAACGACATCGTCGCGCTGGCCAACAAGTACCTCTACGAGCAGGGCTCGGACGACGTCGAGGCCATCAACGCCGTGTCGGGCGAGCGGTGCAACCCCCATCCGCACAACTTCACCGACCGGCTCATCCGGCCCGGTGACACCTGCTTCTTCGACATCATCCAGTCCTACCAGGGCTACCGAACCTGCTACTACCGCACGTTGAACGTCGGCTCCTCCACCCCGGCGCAGCGCGACGCCTACACCAGGGCACGCGAGTGGATCGACGCCGCCATCGAGCTCGTACGCCCCGGGCAGACCACCGACGTCATCGCCAAGGCGTGGCCCAAGGCCACCGACTTCGGGTTCGCCACCGAAATGGACTGCTTCGGACTGCAGTTCGGCCACGGGCTCGGTCTGGGCCTGCACGAGCGGCCCATCATCAGCCGCCTGAACTCCCTTGAGCATCCGGCGGAGATCGAGGAAGGCATGGTCTTCGCGCTGGAGACCTACTGCCCGGCATCGGACGGTTACTCCGCCGCGCGCATCGAGGAGGAGGTCGTGGTCACCGCCGACGGCGCACGAGTCCTCACCCTGTTCCCCGCGCAGGAGCTGTTCGTCGCCAACCCCTACTAGACCACCACCGGAAAGGAGGTACGGGATCGTGACCACCCTGCAGACCCGGCACGCCGCGTCAGATATCGGCGAGCCCACCCGTCTGGCGCTCTACCGGCAGATGGTGCGGATGCGCGGTATGGAGAAGCGCGCCTACGACCTGTTCCTGCAGAACCTCGTCAAGGGCACCAGCCACCTGTCCCTCGGCCAGGAGGCCATCGCCGCCGGCTTCGGCGTCGCCATGCGCGACGACGACTACACCTTCGCCACCTACCGCGGACATGCCCACACCCTCGCCCGCGGCGTACCGATGACCGGCATCCTGGCCGAGCTGATGGGCCGGGCCAACGGCCTGATGGCAGGCAAGGGCGGCAGCATGCATCTGACGTCCGTCGACCACGGGATGATGGGGTCCTACGCCATCATCGGCGCGCATCTGCCGATCGCCACCGGAGCCGCCTGGTCGGCCCAGTACCGCGGCACCGGACAGGCCGCCGTCTGCTTCTTCGGTGACGGCACCACCAACATCGGCGCCTTCCACGAGGCGCTGAACCTGGCGGCCGTGTGGAAGCTGCCCGTGGTGTTCGTGTGTGAGAACAACCTGTACATGGAGTACACGGCGATCGGCTCGGTGACCGCCGTGCCGAACCCGGCCGCCGACCGGGCCGCGGCGTACGGGCTGCAGCCGGTCGTCGTGGACGGCAACGACCCCGAGGCGGTCCACGAGGCCGCGGTCGCGGCCCTCTCGCGTGCCCGGTCGGGCGAGGGACCCTCCCTCATCGAGGCCAAGACCTACCGGCACGGCGGCCATTCCCGGGCCGACCCGGCCAAGTACCGGCCCGCGGCGGAGGTCGAGGAGTGGCTGAAGCGCGATCCCATCCCCGCCTACCGGCAGCGGCTGCTCGGCCTCGGCGTCGCGGAGTCCGTCCTCGACGAGATCGAGGCCGAATCGGCCCGCCTGGTGGACGAGGCGACCGCCGAGGCCAAGGCGGGACCGCAGCCGGGCGAGGACCTGGTGCTCAAGGACGTATGGGCTGACGGAGGTGCGACATGGCGCAACTGACCTACCGCGACGCGGTCGCCCGCGGCATCGCGCAGGAGATGCGGCGGGACGAGTCGATCGTCTTCCTCGGCGAGGACATCGCCGCCGCCGGAGGCGTGTTCAAGACCACGGCCGGCCTGCTCGACGAGTTCGGCCCTGCCCGCGTGCGCGACACACCCATCTCCGAGCAGGCGATCCTGGGCGCCGCGATGGGTGCGGCCATGACGGGCCTGCGGCCCATCGCCGAGATCATGTTCTCCGACTTCTTCGCGGTCTGCTGGGACATCGTCGTGAACCAGATAGCCAAGTCCCGGTACATGACGAACGGTCAGATGTCCTTCCCTCTGGTCATCAAGTCCGGCAACGGCGGCGGCCTGCGCTTCGGCGCCCAGCACTCCCAGGACATCGCCAACTGGGCCATGGCCGTCCCGGGACTGAAGGTCGTCGCCCCCTCCAGCCCCGCCGACGTCGTGGGCCTGATGGCCGCGGCCGTACGCGACCCCGATCCCGTCATCTTCCTGGAGGCGAAGGGGCTGTACCCCACCAAGGCCGAAGTGCCCGAGGGCGACATCGTCGACCGGCTCGGCACGGCCAAGGTGCTGCGCCACGGCGGGGACGTCACGCTCGTCTCCCTCGGCCTGATGGTGCCCCGCGCGCTCGCCGCCGCCGAGCAGCTCCAGCGGCAGCACGGCATCGATGCCACCGTCATCGATCTGCGCAGCCTGGTCCCGCTCGACGTCAGCACGGTGCTGGGCTCCCTCGAGCACACCGGCCGCCTGTTCACCGTCGAGGAGAACCCCCGGCTGTGCGGCTGGGGCGCCGAGCTGGTCTCGATCGTCGCGGAGGAGGGCTTCACCTCCCTGGACGGGCCGCTGGTGCGGATCACCACCCCGCATGTGCCGCTGCCGGCCGCCGACGCCCTGGAGGACGCGACCCTGCCCAGTATCGCCCGCATCGTCGAGACCGTCGCCAAGAGCGTCGACTGACCGGCTCCAGGAGGCCGATCGTGATTACTCGTATGGAAACCCCCACCCGGCTGCTCATCGGCGGCCGGTGGACGCCGGCCAGTGACGGCGGAACCCTGGAGGTGGTCGACCCCGCGCACGCCGCACCTCTCGCGGAGGTCTCGAACGCCACCTTGAGGGACGCGATGGCGGCCGTGGACGCCGCCCATGCCGCGCTGGACGGCTGGCGTGCCACCGCACCGCGCGTCCGCGGCGAGATCCTGCGCCGGGCGTTCGAGCTCATGACCGCGCGCGCCGAGGCGTTCGCCGAGCTCATCGTCCGGGAGAACGGAAAGGCCCTCGCGGACGCGCGGGCCGAAGTGGCCTATGCGGCGGAGTTCTTCCGCTGGTACGCCGAGGAGGCGGTGCGCGCCACTGGATCTGTCCAGACGGCACCGGCCGGCACCAACAAGATCATGGTGCTGCGCCAGCCCGTGGGCGTCGCGCTGCTCATCACGCCGTGGAACTTCCCCGCCGCCATGGCCACCCGCAAGATCGGCCCAGCGCTCGCGGCGGGCTGCACCGTCATCCTCAAGCCGGCCTCCGACACCCCGCTGACCGCGCTGGCGCTGGGGGCGCTGCTGGAGGAGGCGGGCGTGCCGGAGGGCGTGGTCAACGTCGTCCCCTCACGCCGCTCCGCCCGGATCGCCGAGGTCCTGCTCTCCGACCCCCGGGTCCGCAAGGTGTCGTTCACCGGTTCCACCGAGGTCGGGCGGGAACTGCTGCGCCAGGCCGCCGGATCGGTGGTGAACGTCTCCATGGAACTCGGCGGGAACGCACCCTTCCTCGTCCTCGCAGGCGCCGACCTCGACGAGGCGGTCGCCGGGGCGATGGTCGCCAAGATGCGCAACGGCGGAGAGGCGTGCACGGCCGCCAACCGCTTCTACGTGCACGCCTCGATCGCCCAGGAGTTCGGCCGCCGCCTCGCCTCGGCCATGGCGGCGCTCACGGTCGGCCCCGGACTGAACACGGGCGTGGACGTCGGACCGTTGGTGAACGAGGCGGCGCGGAAGAAGATCGGTGAACTGGTCTCGGGGGCCGTCGACGCCGGCGCCCGGCTGCTGGCCGGCGGCACGGCCCCTGACCGCGCCGGTTATTTCTACCTCCCGACCGTGCTGGGCGACGTCCCCCCGGACGCGCCCATCCTGGCGGAGGAGATCTTCGGCCCGGTCGCGCCCATCGTCTCCTTCGACCACGTCGACGAGGCGATCCGGATGGCCAACGACACCGAGTACGGCCTGGTGTCGTACGTCTACACCGGGGACCTGGCCGAGGGCCTTCGGGTGTCCGAGGCGCTGGAGTCCGGCATGGTCGGCCTCAACCGTCCGGTCGTGTCGGACCCGGCGGCCCCGTTCGGCGGCATCAAGCAGTCCGGTGTCGGACGCGAGGGCGGCCACGACGGGCTGCTGGAGTTCACCGAGAGCAAGTACATCGCTGTGCACTGGTGAGCACGCGCACACCCCGGTGTGCCTTTGAACTTCTGGCCAATTCACCCTTCCAAGCAGAATGATTGATGGGCAGTCAGGTTTGAAAGGTCGTATCTGACACGCTTTGCTGCATCTACGCAAGGAAGTGCGATGCCACCCATATCCGCCCGTAGACGGGCAGCCCTGGCCGCCGCCGGGGTGATGCTGACCGCTCTAGCGGCCCAGCTGCCGGGCTCGGCCTCTGCCACCCCAGAGACCAGGACCCCGGGACCGTCCTCGACCGGCGCCACGACCCACCAGGCGACTGCACATACCGTCACCTTGCTCACCGGCGACAGGGTGACGGTCACCACGGCTGCCGACGGCAAGGTCACCGGGCCTTCGGCCTGAAGTAAGTACCCACCGGATCAGACCCGGCCGACCACCCCGGGGCGGGGCCGCATCCAGCGGCCCCGCCCCGGCGCTCTCCGCATTCCCAGCATTCCGAGGGACCATGCCGAAGCCCAACCGGCCGGCCCGGCCGTCGGCCGCTGCGCCGAGCCAGTTGAGGGTGGACGGGTGGCCAGGGACGTGTGCCGAGGGTGGGCGGCGATGCGCGTAGTGCGAGCCCGAGAAGGGCGTCTGCCAGGCATCTTCCCTGGTCAGGCGCCCTCTTTCGCGTGTTTGGAGGTGGTCTCACGGGGCGGTGCCCCACATTGATGGGGATCGTGCGACAGTCGGACCGTCGAGTGCCGGCTGAGTGGCGTTGGTCCCGGAAGCGGGGAGGGCTGCTGTGGCTTCTGCTTGGGGACCAGTTGGGGACCACGCGGCGTTCGCGATGGTCAACGACGGAGCCTGCTACGCACGTCATGCGCCTGGATCAAGTCTGCTGTATCCAGAAAATACCTTTGGTGCTCATTCCTGGGGGTCAAGGGGTCGCAGGTTCAAATCCTGTCGTCCCGACTTTGCGAAGTCGCGGGTCAGGGGCTGTTTCGGAGCGCATCTGAAACAGCCCCTTGACTGTTTTGGGGACCAGTTGGGGACCAGCGCACTTGACTGCGTTGAAGCGCCCCTTGACCCAGTCAAGGTGTGCCATATGGTGCGTCAACGTGCACACTTGGTAGACGCACCCGCCCGGATCCGCGTCGAAGTTCGGCCGGAAGTGTCGAGCAAGGCAGCCGACGCGACCACACACTGGTCGATCAGAAGGCGAGGGGTATGCGATACCCGGCGGCCAGGCGTGGGTTGGAGGCGTTGAAGTAGCCGTTCTCCACGATGTGGCCGGCGAACGCGGCGAACTCTTCGGGTCTGCCCAGGCGGCGGGGGCCGGCGAAGTGCTGGACCCGCTGGGCGATGGCCGCGTCGTCGGTGAAGCCGTCGAAGATCGGTGTGTCGAAGCCGCCGTCGACGATGGTGTTGACGCGGATGCCACGGCCCGAACTCGCGGGCGGCGGGGAGCGTCATCCCTGCCAGCGCGGCTTTGGTCGCCGAGTATCCGACCATGCCGATGGTGCCGTCGTGCGCGGCGGCGGACGAGGTGTTGATGATGACGCCTCGCTCGCCCTCGTCGTCGGGGACGTTGTTCAGCATCGCCGCGGCGGCCTGGCTCATGACGTTGAAGGTGCCCACGAGATTCGTGGTGACCATGCGAGTGAACTCGGCCGGGTCGGCCGGTGTTCCGTCCGCCTCAGTCAGCGGGACCGCGGCGATGTAGGCCGCGGTGTTGACGTTGATGTCGAGCGTGCCGAACCGGTCGAGGGTCGCGTTGATGGCGGCGGCCACCTGGTCGGGGTCGGTGATGTCCGCGCCGAGACCGAGAGCGTTGCCGCCGAGTTCGCCGAGTTCGCCGGTGAACATCTCGGCGAACTCGCGGCGGCGGCCGACGAGGACGACGTGAGCGCGGCGTTCGGCGAAGTGCCGGGCTACGCCCAGGCCCAGCCCGGAGGTGGCTCCGGCGATGAAGGCGGTTTTTCCTTGGAGGTTCATGGGGTGGAGGTGGTCCCTTCAGGAGCGGAGTGTCTCAGGCGCGGGACCACCCGCTGTGCGAGGTGGGCGAGTTGGTGCTCGACCGAGGCATGGCCGACGCGCACGCGGAGAGGGAGCAGGCGGCGTTCGAGTCGAACGACCAGGTGCCCGGCACCGGTCTTTCACCTGGCCGCGGCCAGTTGACCCGTGGGTTCTCCTGCGGCGATGAACATCGCGCCCGGCTGGGTGAACCACAGGCACCGTGATCGGATCATGCCGCCAGGCGGCTTCGCGCTCTGTGGCGACAGCGCGCCGTTCCGCGTGCTTGCCGGCGCGGGTCTGGGCCAGCTGATCGCCGGAGCGATGGTCGCAGGATGCGCAAGGGCAAGGAGGTGTGCACGGCCGCCAACCGCTTCGTCGCCGGATGTGCGTGCTGTGCTGATGCGGTCGCCGGGCGGTGCGGCCCCAGGGCGCCACCCATGCCCGCCTTGGTCGCGACCCCGGCTCGGGCGTCTTCCGGGCGCCTGGGGGAAGCGGTTCCCGCAGGTGGGCGTGGTGGGTGGCGCAGTGGTCGTCGTCGGATGTGTCGCGGCAGCCACTGTTCCCCGTCACTGCTGCCAGGCCCGATCGCTGTGGCGGGGAACGTGGACGTTCTTGTCGGGGCCAGTGAAGATTTCGACGTCGATGTGCAGCGCGGCGGTCAGATCCGAGTGATGCACGTCACCCATTACGTTCATGATTCAACTTCTTACATAGAAATACTTTCTCTAGAAGAAGGTTTGACCTGAGCGTCCTGCCCGGGGTCGGATCACCTGCCCTGGCGTGACACCCAAGGAGGCCGCGATGTCGGCATCCAAGAACGAATCGCAGGGACTGATGGCACGGGTCGGCCGCCTTTTCGGCCGATCCGCCGCGAAGCACGCCAGGCGTGAGTCCCTGTCTCTACTGGAAGAGGAACCCGTTATGTTCAGCGCTGCCAATGTCAAGGCCGCTCCCAGCCCGGACCTGCTGACGCCCGACAACTCGGTCATGCTGTTCGTCGACCATCAGCCGCAGATGTTCTTCGGCACCGGCAGCGGTGACCGCACCTCGATCGTCAACGCCACCGTGGGTCTGGCGAAGTCGGCCAGGGCGTTCAACGTCCCGACGGTGCTGACCACCGTGGCCGCCGAGTCGTTCTCCGGCCCGATCCTGCCGCAGCTGGCCGAGGTCTTCCCGGGCCAGGAGATCATCGACCGCACCACGATGAACGCCTGGGAGGACAGCGCGGTCGTCGAGGCGATCAAGGCGACCGGCCGTCGGAAGATCATCATCTCCGGTCTGTGGACCGAGGTGTGCATCGTGCTTCCGGTGCTGTCCGCGCTCGGTCAGGGCTACGAGGTGTACGTGGTGGCCGACGCCTCCGGCGGCATCACCCCCGAAGCCCACGAGCACGCCGTCCAGCGCATGGTCAGCGCCGGCGCCGTGCCGGTGACCTGGGTCCAGGTCCTGCTCGAGCTGCAGCGTGACTGGGCCCGTACCGAGACGTACCTGCCCGTCATGGACATCGTCAAGGAGCACGGCGGCGCCTACGGCCTCGGCGTCGTCTATGCCCAGTCCGTCATCGGCGCCCACGCCGCTGGCTGACCCTCATCTGGCCCGCCGGCCCGGGAGCGCCTCGCCCCGGGTCGGCGCCGGCCCATTGCCCAAGACCTCGACGTGCACGACGTTCGGGGTTTTCGAGGGGCGCGGAGGTCGTCCCGCGTCGCACGGTGAACGCACCCGCCGCAGGCAGGCGCCGAACCGCGCGCGAACAACGGTCAGTTGGACGGCCCCTGAAGGGTGCTGTCGCCTGCGGGACTTGGCGCGGCAGCTGGGTCGCCGGCCGACGGCCGGCGACCGTGAGCGCTGGGGCGGTGCTTCGTCCCCACGGCTGCCGGCCGGATGACCGAGGGCCCTGGCGAAGATCTTCGACCGCATCCTGGGCGCCGCCCGGGAGCCGACCCGTGCCCGCGGCAGAGCGTCCAGCCGATGCGACGGGCTGCGTCCGCACGCAAGAACAACCCGAATCGGACATGGGCTGCGGCCCAAGGAAACGACAGTGAACCTCAATCATTCCTCGGCGCCCGGCGCGCCGGGCGGTCGTGAGCCGCTCCTGCCGGCCCTCATGACCGTGACGACGGTGAGCGGCCTCATCGACGCGATCAGCTATCTGGGGCTGGGGCATGTCTTCACCGCGAACATGACCGGAAACGTGGTCATCATCGGCTTCGCTGCCGTCGGCGTCCCCGGCTTCTCCGTGCTCGGCTCGCTGGTGTCGCTGGCCGCCTTTCTGGCCGGTGCGGTGGTGGCCGGTCGTCTGGAAACCGTGCTGCGCCGCCGCGGTCCGTTGAGTTGGCTGCGCCGGATTCTGGTTCTTGAAATGGTTCTGCTGGCCGTGGCGACCCTTGTCGCGTTCGCCGCGACTCATGCGGTCCCTGCGCTGATCGCCTTGATCGCGCTGGCCATGGGCCTGCGCAACGGGACGGTCCGCAAACTCGCCGTGCCGGATGTGACCACGACGGTGCTGACGCTCACTTTGACGGGACTGGCATCCGACTCGACTCTGGCAGGCGGTACCAATCCGCGTGCCGGGCGCCGACTGGCCTCGGTACTGGCGATGCTGGCCGGGGCACTGGGGGGAGCCTTGCTCGTGCGGCATGTGGGGCTTGGCTGGCCCCTGCTGGTCAGCACGTTCGGTACCGCTGCCGCGACTCTGGTCGTGCCGCGCGGCTCAACCTCCAACTGACGCGGCCCGCCGGTCACTCCCGCCTCGCCCGGCCCGTCGGTCACCGCCACCTTGCCGCGGCCTCGCGGTAGCCGCTTCACCCCTCACACAGCTTCTGAGAACCCCCCACTTACTGGAGATGATTTCCATGGCCACTATGCCTGTGGCTGGCCTTCCCCCCGTCACCGACGAGAACCCCGCCGAGGCCACGGTGCGCAATGTGCACCTCGGCATCGAGTACCCCGCGGCCCACATCGCGGACGTGGTGGTGCGCAATGCCAAGCTCTACACCGGTGCCCCGGGCCGTCCGCAGGCCAGCGCGGTCGCAATCAGGGACGGCAAGGTCACGGTGGTCGGCGACGACGCCGACGTGGCCCGTCTGATCGGCCCGAACACCCGGGTGGTCGACGCGCTGGGCCGCCGGGTCATCCCCGGCCTGAACGACTCTCACCTGCACGTGATCCGGGGCGGGTTGAACTACGTCCTGGAACTGCGCTGGGACGGTGTGCCCACGCTGCGCCAGGGCCTGGCCATGCTGCGCGAGCAGGCGGCCCGCACCCCCAAGGGCCAGTGGGTCCGCGTAGTCGGTGGATTCTCCGCCAGCCAGTTCGCCGAAAAGCGCCTGCCCACCGTCTCCGAGCTCAACGCCGCGGCGCCGGACACCCCGGTCTTCGTCCTCAACCTCTACCAGTCGGCGATCATGAACCGCGCCGCCGTCGAGGCGGCTGGCTTCACCAAGGACACTCCCGACCCCCGCGGCGGGCAGATCGTCCGTGGCCCGAACGGTGAGCCCACGGGCATGCTGCTGGCCGCCCCGGGCGCCCTGATCCTGTACTCCACCCTGGCCAAGGCCCCCACCCTCCAGGGCGAGGACCTCAAGACCTCCACCCGTCACTACCTGCGCGAGCTCAACCGCTTCGGTCTGACCTCCGCCATCGACGCGGCCGGCGGCTTCCAGAACTTCCCCGACAACTACGGCACCGTCATCGACCTGGCCAAGGAAGGCCAGCTGTCGCTGCGCATCGCCTACCACCTCTTCCCGCAGACCGGCGGGCAGGAGGTTGCCGACCTCAAGCGCTGGATCGAAATGGTCCGCCCCGGCGACGGCGACGAGTGGCTCCGACTCAACGGCGCGGGCGAGAACCTTACCTGGGCCGCCGCCGACTTCGAGAACTTCTCCCAGCCCCGCCCGGAACTCGGCCCCTACGAGGCCGAGTTCGAGCAGGCCGTGCGTCTGCTGATGGAGAACGGCTGGGGTTTTCGCCTGCACGCCACCTATGACGAGACGATCCGCCGCGACCTCACGGTCTTCGAGAAGCTCGCCGCCGAGGGCCTCTTCCCCGCCGGGAACCGCTGGCTGTTCGACCATGCGGAGACCGTCTCCCGCGACAGCCTGGACCGCATCGCCGCCCTCGGCGGCGCCGTGTCCGTCCAGAACCGCATGTCCTTCCAGGGCGAGGCATTCGTCCGCCGCTACGGCGCGGGCGCGGCCGCCGAGGCCCCGCCGATCCGCGCGATGCTGGAGCGCGGCCTGACCGTCGGCGCCGGCACCGACGCCACCCGGGTGTCCTCCTACAACCCCTGGGTCGCCCTGCACTGGCTGGTGGCCGGCCGCACCGTCGGCGACCTGGCGATCTATCCGCCGGAGAACCGCGTCTCCCGCGAGAAGGCCCTGGAGATGTACACCCAGGCCGGCGCCCAGCTCACCGGAGAGCAGGATGTCAAGGGCATCCTCGCCCCCGGCTACTACGGCGACCTCGCCATCCTCTCCGACGATTTCTTCAGCGTCGACGAGCAGGACATCCCGCACATCGAGTCCCTCCTCACCGTCACCGGCGGCCGCATCGTCTACGCCGCCGGCGAGTACGAGGGCCTGGACGAGCAACTCCCGCCGGTCAGCCCGCTGTGGAGCCCGGTGGCGCACTTCGGCGGCTACCAGGCCACCGTCAAGCCCAGCATCTCGGGCGCGCGACAGGCCGAACTCCTCGGCCAGGCCGTCGCCGAATCCGAACAGCACCGCCAGTGGCGTGCGGCCCGCGGATTCACCTCCGAGACCGCGCCCGAGATCTTCGACGCCTGCTTCGTGCTGTAACACACCCCACACCCCGACTCACCGCTCCAGTACCACCCACCCACGCATGAGGAGAGTGCGATGAACACCGGATTGCTCATCCTGAGGCTGGCCCTCGGCCTGCTGTTCGTCGGGCATGGCATCCAGAAGGTCAGCCACCGGCTCGGAGGCCACGGGATCGAAGGTGGAGCGGAGGAGTTCCGGGCAGACGGGTTCCGCGGCGGCCGCCTCACAGCGGCCGCCGCGGGAGGCGGGCAGATCGTCGCGGGCCTGCTGTTCACCGCGGGAGCGCTCACCCCCCTTGCGGCCACCATCGCGGGGGGAGTCATGACGGTCGCGGTCACGGTGAAGTGGCGCAACGGACTCTGGGTGCAGAACAACGGCTACGAGTACCCGCTCGTGCTGCTGATCCTGCCGGCCGTGCTGACGCTCACCGGACCCGGCCGCTGGTCGGTCGACCAGGCCATCGGGCTGCTTCCCTCGGCCCCATGGTGGACAGCCGCGGCCGTCGGCCTCGGCATCGCCAGCGGACTGATGACCCGCGCCCTCCTCGGCAGCAGTCGCTACTAAACCATCGCATTACACATAAATCAGTGCATACAAATATGCACTCCATCCGACTTGATTTTCCGGAAAATCAAACGAACGAAGGGTAGTGGCATGTCCACTTGGTTCATTACCGGTGCGGCCCGCGGTTTCGGCCTGGAGATCGCACGCCAGGCACTGGAGCGCGGTGACAAGGTCGTGGCGACGGCCCGCAACCCCAAGGCCGTGCAGGACGCCCTCTCCCAGTACGGGGACAGCCTGCTCGCTGTCGCCCTGGACGTCACCGACGAGGCGCAGGCCCGTGCGGCTGTCGAGGAGGCCGTGCAGAAGTTCGGGACGATCGATGTCCTGATCAACAACGCGGGACGCGGTCTGCTGGGCGCGGTGGAGGAGACCACCGATGCCGCGTTCCGTCGGTCTACGACACCAACGTCTTCGGTCTGGCCAACGTCACCCGTGCCGTGCTGCCGGTCATGCGCCGCCAGCGGTCGGGCCGCATCCTCAACGTGAGTGCCGTCGGAGGCTTCAGCAGCGTGGCGGGCTTCGGCGTCTACTGCTCCACCAAGTTCGCCGTGGAGGGCCTCTCGGAGGCCCTGCGTGCCGAGCTGGCGCCGCTGGGGATCCAGGTCACGGTCGTCGAGCCGGGATACTTCCGCACCGACTTCCTCGACGCCACCAGCCTGCACACGGAGGACCAGGTCATCTCCGACTACGCCGCGACCGCGGGTGTCGTGCGTCAGGCCGTCCCGGGCCTCAACCACGCCCAGCCTGGTGACCCCGTCAAGGGGGCCACGGCCATCCTCGCCCTCGCCGACGCCGCGAACCCGCCGGTGCGCGCGCAGCTCGGCGGCGACTGCCTGGCGGAGATGGATCGCAAGATCGCTTATCTCCGGGAGGAGACCGACGCCTGGCGGGAGCTGGCCCTGTCCACGGACCACGACGATGTGAAGGGCGCCGTCTGACCCGCGTGACACGCATCAGACGACATGCAGGTGCACCTCGCAATCCATGGGAAATGGGCCACTCGGCCTTGGTTCTGCGAGGCAGCGGCGCCGTGCCACGGTGCGAGTTGTCGCTCCGGCGGTAGCGTAGACAGGGAGACCCGCTGATCGGTCGGAGAAGACCATGGTCGATGAGGAGATCAAAGCCCTGGCGGCCGTGTTGCTCGAACGTGTCGGGGAGCTGGCCAAGGAGATGGCGGCGCGCGTCCGCGCCGGCTCGCACGACTACCACTACGACGCGGTGCCCGACGAGGAGCTGGAGGAGGCTTGCCGCAAGCATCTCGGCAACGCACTCCACGCGTTGTCCGGACAGGAACCTCTGGACATCGCGGCCGCGGCCCGCATCGGCTGTGGACGCGCGCTGCAGGATGTGCCGCTTCCCACGGTGATGACGGCCTACCGCATCGGCCTGAAGTACTTGTGGGAGACAGTGGTCACCGAAGCCATCGAGAACACCCATGTGGAGTGCGACGTGCTGGTCGCAGTGGCCTCGGCGATGTGCGAGATCCAGGACAACATCACCCAGGCCATGGTCTCCGGGTACCACGACACGGTGGCCCAGCGGATCCTCGCCAGCGAGCATGAGCGTTCGGCGCTGGTGGAGGCGCTGCTGGAGGGCAGAGCCATGGACGCCGACGCCGTGTTGTCCGCTGCGGAGGTCATGGGCGTGCCGCGCAACGGTCCCTTCGTCGTGGTTGTCGCGGAGGTGCCGCAGATCGGTCGGCAGGCCCTGCCGGACGTCGCGGACGTCCTGAGCCGGCGTGGCATCTGCTCCTTCTGGCGGCTTCGCCCCGATCTCCAGCAGGGCATCGTGTGCCTGCGTACCCCGCGGGAACTCGACGACCTCACCGAGGTGTTGCGCCGCCACGCGGAGCAACGCGTAGGGGTGAGCCCCTCCTACAACGAACTATGCCGGACGGGGGAAGCGCTGCGCTTCGCCAAGGTAGCCATGCGCGCCGGCGGCGCGGAGAGCGCCGCCGTGACCGTCTTCGACGACTCTCCGGTCGCGGTCGCGTCAGCCGGCGCACCCGACGTGATGGCACACGTTGCCAGCCACGTCCTCGGTCCGATCGAGGCCCTGCCGGCCGGCGAATGCGCTGTGCTCCTGGACACGCTGGACGCCTGGCTCGGCTGCGGCGGATCGGCCGACGAGGCCGCCAAGCGCCTGTACGTTCACCCCAACACAGTGCGCACGCGCCTGCGCCGCATCGCCGAGCGTACCGGCCGCTCCCTCACCGATCCCCGGGGCATCACCGAACTCTTCCTCGCCCTGTGCGCAGTGCGGCAGACGCCGAAACCCCCGTCCGCGGTGCTGCCCGGCGCCAAGGGGACGTTGAAGACAGCGAACAGCTGAACCGATCGGTACACGGGCTGAGTTGACCCTCGCCGCGACTGCTCGTCCCTCGATGCCGATGCCTCGGACCCGACGACGACCTTGGCGACGTCGTGGTCCAGAACGGTGCCGACGTCGTCCATCTCCCCGTACGCGTCCGGACGTTGATGTGCACGTGTGCGGCCAGACGTTCCGTGCACTGCGCGATACGGTCTGTGTCAGTGGATTGCCGCCAGGCAAGCTCGTCGGCGTCCGTCCAGGCAGTTGACGGGACGCACGCGGGCCATGCCGGACAACACCTCGCGCAGGTCGGCGAGATGGGCGCAGTGGTCCATGTCCGGCATCTTCGCCGTGCCGCGGCAGCAGCCCGAGCAGACAGTAACTGTGCAGCGCTCCGCCGCTTCGGCGCCGCCGACGGCGGGTGCCGGCCGACGCGGCACACACGCGTGTTTCGTGCGGACGCGTGGGTCGTGCAGGAGTTCACTGCACGTCATTCGCTTACGCGGTAGCTCGGGGGACCTACGCGCCCCGGATGACACGTGGAGGCAGTTTTCCATGCGGACGTTCGTCTACACATCCCACCCCTCGCGGGTGGTCTTCGGTGCCGGCACGGTCGGCCGCCTCGGCGAGGAGGTCGAGCGGCTGGGGTGCTCCCGGGTGCTGCTGTTGTCCAGCGGGCCGCTCGCGGCGGCCTCAGCACGCGTACGGGAGGCGCTCGGTGGACTGCCGGCGACGGAGTTCGACGGCGCTGCCATGCACACGCCGGCGGAGGTGACCGAGCAGGCTCTCGATGTGCTCAAGGAGTCCTCCGAGGACGGCATCGTCGCCGTCGGTGGCGGTTCGACCACGGGCCTGTCGAAGGCGCCGGCCCTGCGCACGGGCCTGCCGAAGGTGATCCTGCCGACCACCTGCGCCGGCTCCGAGGTGACGCCCGTGCTCGGCGAGACCCGGACGGGCGCAAGGTCACGCAATCGTCCCCGGAGATCCTGCCCGAGACCGTCGTCTACGACGTCGAATTCACACTGACGCTTCCGCTGTCGATGACGGTCACGAATCGGTCAAGCTCCTGATCGACGATCCGTTCATCGAGATCCTGCCGGATGCCGGCTATCAGGGCATGAGCGCGCAAACAGGCGGGCGGGTGGTGACGCCGCCACACCGCAAGTTCAAGAAGAACGCTTCGTCATGACGTCGGCGCGTCTCACGGAGCGTCTGGCGGCAGAGCTGTGACCGCGGGTGGGGACCAGTTGGGGACCACACGCTGTGCGCGATGGTGCACGCGAGAGCCTGCTTCGTACATCATGCGTCCTGATTAAGTTCGCTATATCCAGAAAATACCCTTGACCCCTACTCCTGGGGGTCAAGGGGTCGCAGGTTCAAATCCTGTCGTCCCGACCAGCTTCACGGCAGGTCGGAGGCCGTCTTCTCAGGATGGGAAGGCGGCCTTTTCCATGCCTGCTTTCCTGTCCACTTTCCTGCCCGCTTTCTTATCTGCGCATTTCTTCATGCCCGCGACGGCCGGCGCCGGTAGCGCGCGGTGACCTCCGTGAGATAGCCGCGGAGCATGATCTTGGCCTCGGCGAGGAGGGCCGTGTCGCCCTCGGCGTTGCGGCGGAAGGCCTCCTGGGCGAGCGCGTCGGCGGCCAGGAACGCGGCGTGGCAGGCCCGGCCGAGCGCCTCGTCGTCCTGGGCGAGGCCGAGCGCGAGCAGGACGCGGCGGACCCCGTCGGCCATACGGCGCTTGTGCTCGCGGTCCGCGGCCCGGGCCCGCTCGGTCAGACCGCTGCCGAACCACAGGGCCCGGAAGCCGTGTTCGGTGCGGTAGACCGCGGCGCAGGCGTCGACGAGCACACCCACCGGGTCGTCCCAGCGCTCGGCCGCCGCGGCCCGGACGAAGTCCTCCATGACCGCTTCGAGCCTGGCGAAGTACCCGGTCGCGAGGGCGTCGATGATCGCGTCACGGTCGGGCAGGTACTGGTACAGCGAGCCGACCGACACCTTCGCCTCCGCCGCGACGCGCGTGGTGGTCAGCGCCTCGACGCCGTCGGCGACCAGGACGCGCTCCGCGGCCTCGAGGACCCGGGCGAGGCGGGCCCTGCTGCGCGCCTGCTGGGGAGTGCGGCGCAGGGAGGCGGCGCCACCGGCCCGGTCCGTGTCCGCGGTCGGCTCGCCCACGCATGGCCTCCGAAAGTGAACGTGACATTGTTTCAGGTTTACGTTAGCGTCGCGTCCATGACGGACTCAAGCTCCGCGCTGGGCCGGGAGAGGGCCGCCGTGGCGGAGGCCTGTCGCCGTCTGGGGGCGGCGGGCCTGCTCATCGGTACGGCGGGAAACGTCAGCATGCGAGTGGGGGAGCGGGTCGCGATCACCGCGACCGGAGCGGTGCTCGCCCAGTTGACGGCCGGTCAGGTGACCGTGGTCGACCTCGACGGGGAGATCGTGGCCGGGACGCTGCGGCCGACCTCCGAACTGGATCTGCACCTCGGCGTCTACCGGCGCCACGGCGCCGGAGCGGTCGTGCACACCCACGCCCCGATGGCCACCGCCCTCTCCTGTGTCCTGGACGAACTGCCCTGCATCCACTACCAGCTGCTCGCCCTGGGCGGCACCGTGCGGGTGGCCCCGTACGCCACGTTCGGCACCCCCGAACTGGCCGAGTCGGTGCTCGCCGCGCTCGACGGCCGCAGTGCCGCCCTGATGGCCAATCACGGGGCGATCACCCACGGCCCGACGCTCGACAAGGCGGTCGAACACGCCCTGCTGCTGGAGTGGGCCTGCGGTGTCTACCAGCACGCGGCCGCCATCGGCAGTCCCCGTGTCCTCGACGAGCACCAGCAACTCGCGGTCATCGAGGCCGCGATCGCGCGCAACTACGGCACCACCCAGTCCGTACCACCCGTGCAGGAGGGAAACCGATGAAGGTCGTCACGCTGGGCGTACATGTGCTGGACGTGCTGGTGCGGCCGGTGGAGGCCATACCCGAGGGCCAGGGCGCGACGCTGGTGGAGGACATCAGGATGACCGCCGCCGGCACGGCCGGCGGAACCGCGCTCACCCTGGCCAAGCTCGGCGCCTCGGTACGCAGCGTCGGGGCCATCGGCACCGACCCGACCGGCGACATGCTGGTCCAGCTGCTCAACAGGGCAGGTATCGACACCGAGTTCCTCGTCCGCCGCCCGGACACCCCCACCTCCGCGAGCGTCCTGCCCATCCGTCCCAACGGCGACCGGCCCTCGCTGCACCTGCTCGGCGCCAACATCACCTATGGGCTCGACGACGTGCCCTGGGACGCGATCGCCGAAGCCACGCACCTGCACCTCGGCGGCCCGGAGCTGATCGGCGTCGACGTCGCCGCACGCATCCTGGCGCACGCCAAGGAGCACGGCGTGGTCACCTCCGTGGACCTGCTCGCGCCCGGTGTGCTCGGCAGCTTCGAACAGATCGCGGCGGCCCTGCCGTACGTCGACCACCTGCTGCCCAACGACGAGCAGGTCCTGGGCTTCTCCGGCGAGGACGATCTGGTGGCGGGCGCGAAGAAGCTCCTCGGCGCCGGCGCCGGCCTCGTCGCGGTCACGCGCGGCGGTGACGGCGCGCTCCTGGTCACCGAGGAGGGCACCGAAACGGTCCCCGCCTTCGCGATCGACGTCGTCGACACCACGGGATGCGGCGACGCGTTCTCCGCGGGCTTCCTGCGCGGGGTGGGCCTGGGCCGCACACCCCGCGAGTCGGCCGTGCTCGGCTGCGCCGCGGCGGCGCTGGTGGCCCAGGGACTCGGCAGCGACCACGGCGACTTCGACCTCGCCGGCGCCGACGAGTTCGCCCGGACCCACGAGGCACGCGCCTGACCTGGGGGCGGCTCCCGGCTCAGGCCACGTGCCCCACATGTGCGAGGGCCTGCTTCAGCAGCACCCCGTGGCCGCCCGGCATCTCGCTCTGGACCGCCGGTGACACGGCTTCCTGAGGTGTGAACCAGACCAGGTCCAGGGCGTCCTGCCGGGGGCGGCAGTCGCCGGTCACCGGGACGACGTAGGCGAGGGACACCGCGTGCTGGCGCGGGTCGTGGAACGGGGTGACGCCCGCGGTCGGGAAGTACTCGGCGACCGTGAACGGCTGCAGGGAGGGCGGGACCCGGGGCAGGGCCACCGGGCCGAGGTCCTTCTCCAGGTGGCGCAGCAGGGCGTCACGTACCCGTTCGTGATGCAGGACACGGCCGGAGACGAGGGTCCGGCTGACCGTTCCGTCCGGCCCGATGCGGAGCAGCAGTCCGATGCTGGTGACTTCGCCGCTGTCGTCGACGCGCACCGGCACGGCCTCGACGTACAGGATCGGCATGTGGGCGCGGGCCATTTCCAGCTCGTCCGTGGACAGCCAGCCGGGCGTGGTTTCGGTCATGTCTGACATTGCTTGATCATACTTTCCGGGCGGGGCGCGCGCTCAGTCGCGGCCGAGGTCGGATGCGGGCAGTCCGTACAGGCGGCGGGCGTTGTCACGCCCCGTCCATGCGGCGATCCGCAGGGCGTCGGGCAGGCTCAGCTCGTCGGCGGCCACCCGGTCCTGGAGCAGAGTGGCCAGCCCCTGCCGGAAGGACAGCGCGCCGAGGTGGTGGAACTCGGCCACACCGTAGGCGTCGGAGCTGTACAGCAGTTTGCGGAACGGGGTGATCTCCAGGGCCTCCTCCAGGATCGCCCGGGACCGCGCCGGGCCCGTGTAGTGGAGGGCCAGCCCGACGTCGAGGTACACCTGCTCGAACACCGCGGCCAGGTAGGCGGCCTGGCGCTGGTAGGGCCAGCAGTGCAGGAACAGCACGGGGACGGTGCCGCTCGTCAGATGGAGCCAGTCCGTCAGCAGGGCGGGGTCGGAGCGGTGCAGCCGGATGTCGTTGTCGCCGAGGCCGGTGTGCAGTTGCAGCGGGAGTCCGAGGTCGACGGCGGTCCACAGCAGGTGCCGTACCAGGACCGGGTCGGCCAGGCGGCGGCCGCCGGACGCGAGCCAGCGCCGTACCGCCTCCGTCACCTCGGTGTCCGCGGGCCTTGCCGGGGCGAGGCCGAAGCCGGTGCGGTAGGCGGCCACCGACTTCACCGCCACCACGCCCGGCCGCCGTACGGCATCCTCCGCGGCCGCCCGGAACACGCGCGCGTACTCGCCCGCCTCGACGCCCCGCGCCGCCACCGCCTCGGCCACGCCCTCCAGCCGTACGACCTCGTACGCCGCGGCGCCCGCGGCGTCGGCCAGCTCCGCCGGTCCGGTGACGGGGTGCGGGGCGAACCCCGTGTCCACGCAGAACGCCTCGGCCCCCGCGGCGGACAGGAAGCGCCGGTTGACCTCGCGCCAGCCCAGTTCGGCCCTCCGGGCCAGGTAATCGGCGGGCGAGGCGTGGCGCGGCAGGTCCAGCAGGGGAGCGCAGTGCCGTCGTACGGCCACGCCGACCGGGCTGTCGAAGGGTGAGATCCCGGGCCATGCCTCGCCCTCGGTGATCAGCGACTCGAACTCCTCCGGGTCGAGATCGGCGGTGACGGCGCCGTGGCAGTGGTGGTCGACCAGCGGCAGCCGGTCGAGCTCCTCGCGCAGGGCGCTGCCCATCGTCAGTACTTCCAGCGGTAGGCGGCCGCCACCCGCGCGTCGTCGAGGCCCTCGACCGCCGCGGCCTCCCCGAGGCGTACGGCGGTCACCGCGTCGGCGAGGACCGGGCCGAGCGCGGCGCACAGCACCTCGTCCGTGCGGAACCGCTCCACCGCCGCCGGCAGCGAGGTCGGCAGCCTGCGCACGCCCCGCGCCGCCGCCTCCTCGGCCCCGAACCGTGCCGGGTCCCCGGTGATCTCCTCGGGCAGGGGCGCGGCCGACGCCACCCCGTCGAGTCCGGCGGCGATGACGCAGCCCAGCGCGAGATAGGGGTTGGCGGCCAGGTCGACCGGCTTGACCTCCAGGTTCGCCGACTGCTCCCGGCGGCCGACCATGCCGGTGACCACCCGCAGCGCGGTCTCGCGCGTCTCCCGGCCCCAGGCGGTGAACACCCCCGCCCACTGGGAGGGCCTGAGCCGCAGATAGCTGGCCGGACTCGGCGCGGTCACGGCCGTCAGCGCGGGCAGGTGCGCGAGCACCCCGGCCGCGAACGACTCGGCCTCGGCCGTCATGCCGTACCGGCCGCTGCCCCCGGCATGCAGGTTGCGCCCGTCGCGCCGGCAGGAGAGGTGGATGTGGCCGCCGTTGCCGACCCCCTCGGCGGACACGGCCGGTGCGAAGGACACGCGCAGGCCGTGCCGCTGCGTGACCGCGCGGATGGTCTGCCGCACCAGCACGCTCCGGTCGGCCGCCGCCACCGGGTCCAGGGCGCCCACCGAGATCTCGAACTGTCCGGGCGCGTACTCGGGATGGATCTGCTCGACGTCCACGCCCTGCGCCGCGCAGGCCGCGAGCAGGTCGGCGGCGTAGTCGCTCAGCTCGACCTGCCGGATCGCGCCGTACGCCGGACCGGACACCGCGGGGACGAACTCCCCGTCGGGCGCCGATCCGAGTCCGACGGCCCACTCGATCTCGATGCCCGCCTCGAAGGTGACCCCGAGCCGGTCCTCGGCGTCCGCGACGACGCGGCGCAGAAAGGTCCGGCTGCACCCGGGGTGCGGCTCTCCCTCCTGGGTGATCCGGTCGACGGGGGCCCAGGCCCAGCCGGGCTGTCCGGCCAGCTCGACCAGCCGGTCCAGGACCGGGTACAGGCGCAGGTCGCCGTCCGGCGAGCCGAGGACGTCGGTGCTGACGATCGAGTCGTCGGCCAGGAAGGTGTCGAAGGCGGGGGACATGCCCACGCCCCAGGCCGCCGCCGCGGGCAGCCGCTGCGTCGGGATCGTCTTCACCCGGCCGATGCCCGCCGTGTCGACATGGGCCAGCACGATCCCGCGTACGCCCCGCCCGGACAGCTCCGAGACGAGCGCGGTGGCCCGTGGGACGTCGCCCGGGCGTCCGCCGGGCACGGGGTCGACAAGGGTGGTCATACGTCCTCCTCGACGGGCGCGGCCTGGCCGCCCGGGGGGTCAGGGTTTCACGGCCACCGCGCCGAACTGCGGTACCGCGGCCGCGGAGCCGGGACCGGAGCGCCACTGCGAGCACGGCACCAGGCCCGGCTCCAGCAGGTCCAGGCCCTCGAAGAACGCGGCGACCTCGGCGCGGCTCCGGGCGGTGATCGGCGGGGTGGCGTTCTCGTTCCAGAACTGCATCGCGGCGATGTTGCCCTCGCCGCCCAGGTCGGCGTCGAAGGTGGGGTGCGTCACGACGAGGAAGCTGCCGGAGGGGACCGCCGCCATGACCCGGCGCACGATGTTCCGTGCCTGGTCGGTGTCGAGCACGAAGTTGAGGATGCCCAGCATCATCACCGCGACCGGCCTGGTGAGGTCGAGGGTCTCGGCGGCGCGGTGGACGATGGCGTCCGGGTCGTGCACGTCGGCGTCGATGTAGTCGGTGACGCCCTCGGGCGTGCTGGTCAGCAGGGTGCGGGCGTGCATCAGCACGATCGGGTCGTTGTCGACGTACACGATCCGCGAGTCGGGCGCTATTCGCTGCGCCGTCTCATGGGTGTTGTCGACGGTCGGCAGCCCGGTCCCGATGTCGAGGAACTGCCGCACCTCCCGCTCGGCGGCCAGGAACCGCACCGCCCGCCCCAGGAAGTCGCGGTCCGCGCGTGCCACGGCCCGGATCACCGGGAACATCCCGGCGATGTGCTCGCCGACGCGCTGGTCGACCTCGTAGTTGTCCTTGCCGCCGATCCAGTGGTTCCAGACCCGTGCGTTGTGCGCCACGGAGGTGTTCAGCCGCGGCGACCCGCCCGCCGTCGGGTGATTCTCTCTCACGTCGCTGCCCTTCCTCACGTGCGGTTGTCCGCGGCCATTGTGCCGTCCGGTGATCGTCATGTCCCGGGAATCGGCGCAGTGGGCGGGTCCGGGATCATCCGGCGCATGAGGAACACTGGGCTGCGTACGCCCGTTCCCGACCGGAAGCAGGACATGCCCGCCTCGCCCGCGTCCCTCCTCGCCGCCTCCGACCTCCCCACGGCCTGTGCCGACATCCGGCTCGTCGTCACCGACATGGACGGCACGCTCCTCGACGACGCCAAGCGGATCCCCGCGGGGCTCTGGCCCATGCTGGCCGAGCTGCGCTCGCGCGGTGTGCTGTTCAGCCCGGCGAGCGGCCGCCAGTACGCCACGCTGGCACGGCAGTTCGCCGACGTGGCCGACGGCATGGCGTTCATCGCGGAGAACGGCACGTACGTGGTGCGCGACGGGGTGGAGCTGAGCTCGGACCCGCTGGACGGGGCCGTCGCCGCCGACATCGCCCGGACCGTACGGCGGCTGGTGGCGGACGGCGCGGACGTGGGCGCCGTCGTCTGCGGCAAGCGGTCCGCCTACGTCGAGCGGACCGACGAGCCCTTCCTGGAGGAGGTGCGCAAGTACTACGTGGAGCACCGGATCGTGGAGGACGTGACCGCCGTCGACGACGACGTGATCAAGGTGGCCCTGTTCGACTTCGGCCCGGCCGAGCGGACCACCGCGCCCGCCCTCCGGGCCTTCGCCGCGACCCACCAGGTCGTCGTCTCCGGCGAGCACTGGGTCGACGTCATGAACCGCACCGCCAACAAGGGCGCCGCCCTGCGCGGCCTCCAGCGCGAGCTCGGCATCACGCCGGCGCAGACCATGGTGTTCGGCGACTACCTCAACGACCTGGAGATGCTCGACGCCGCCGAGTGGTCCTTCGCCATGGCCAACGCCCACCCGGAGGTCGTCCGCCGGGCCCGCCACCTGGCCCCGTCCAACAACGACAACGGGGTGCTGCGCACGGTCGCCCGGGTGCTGGGCATACCCGGGCACTGATCCCGCTCGGCCTCGGCCGGGTCGCCTGCCCGGGGCTTCCTTCGTGCTCCATGCGCTGATCAGTGCCGGCACGGTGGCCAGGTGGTACTCCGGCGCCCCGGAGCGGTGCTTCGCCGCCGGGGCGGCCATCAACCTCGTGCCGGGTGCGGCAGCTCTCGCGCTCGCCGGTGCGCCGGGCCGGGCGCGGCGCCGCCGAGGTCATCGAGCGTCGAACGACTCGCACTCTTTCGCCGCGGCCGCGTCACTGACCGTCAGTTCTTGCGGCCGACGCCCCCGTACAGCGACACCGGTACCTCGCCCTCCGGCGTCTGTTCGGGACGCCAGTCCTGCACGGAGGCGACGCCCGGCTCCAGCAGCTCCAGCCCCTTGAAGAAGCCGGAGAACTCGGCGTGCGAGCGGGCCACCAGGGTCACTCCGCCCGCGGCGTAGGCGTCGATGCCCCGCCGCACGTTCTCCGGCTCGAAGTCGGCGGTCATCGCGGACAGGACGAGGCAGCTGCCCGGGGCGAGGGCGCCGACGAGGGTGTCGACCAGGTCGTGGGCGCCGTCGTCGTCCGCGATGAAGTGCAGCAGCGCGATCAGGGACAGGGCGACGGGCCGGTCGAAGTCGAGGACGCGGGCGGCCTGTTCGAGGATGGCGCCGGGCTCGCGGGCGTCGGCCTGGACGTACTCCGTGACGCCCTGCGGGGTGCCGCGCAGAAGGGCACCCGCGTGGGCCAGGACGATCGGGTCGTTGTCGACGTAGACGACGCGGGCGTCCGGCGCGACGGACTGGGCGACCTGGTGGAGATTGGGCTCGGTGGGTATCCCGGTGCCGATGTCCAGGAACTGGCGGATTCCCGCCTCCCGGGCCAGCACTCGGGTGACCCGCCGCATGAACGCGCGGTTGGCGAGCGCGGCTCGCGGGGCGCCGGCGTCGATCGACATGATCTGGCGGCCGAGTTGCTCGTCGACCGCGTAGTTGTCCTTGCCGCCGAGGAACCAGTCGTACACCCGGGCGGGATGCGGCCGGCTCGTGTCGATCTCGTGGACGGCCGGATCGCTCCCGGTCACACGGTGCTCCTCTGCTCGACGACGCCTCGGCCGATGCGGGACGTGCGAGCAGTCTGACACGATCATGCCACGCGCTGGAGTCTGTCTTCGGCCACCTCCCCGGCGCGACCCGTGCCGCTCACGGCCGGGGCCCCAGCTCGTCGGACACGCTTCTGCCTCGCTCGTGTTCGCCGCACGCGCGGAGCAGTGCGGCGCGCTCCGCTTCGCAGGTTCCGCCCCAGACGCCGTAGGCCTGGCCGTGGGCCAGCGCGTACGTCAGACAGGGGGTGATCACCGGGCAGCGGGCACAGACGCGCTTGGCGGCCGCGATGTCCCGCAGGGCCGGTCCGGTCGTGCCTACGGGGAAGAACAGCTCGGGGTCCTCACCCGCGCAGGCGGCACTGAGAAACCAATTCATGCGGGCGCGGGTGCCCAGGGCGAACCTGCGCAAACGCGGCACGCACGGTCGGGCGGCACACGGTACGGAAGCGGCCGGAATCAATCAGGGAGCACGCCGTCCAGAAAGCCGGTCAGGTCCGCGAAGACCTCCGCCTTGTTCGTCTCGTTGAACACCTCGTGCCGGGCCCCGGCGTAGATCCGCTCGGTCGGCAGGCCGCCGCTCAGCCGCTCCACGCCGATGCGGCTGCCGGACAGCGGTACCAGCCGGTCGTCGTCGCCGTGCAGCCACAGCAGCGGGAGCGGGCCGACGTCGCCGCCCTTGGCGACGGTCTCCAGGGTCCGAACGAACGCCTCCAGGGTGGGGCGCTTCATCGGGCCGTGCCAGACCAGCGGGTCGGCGGCGTACGCGGCGCCCACCGCGGGATCCCGGGAGAGCGCGGCCGGGCTGACGGGGATGTCCGGGATCTCGTCGAGGGCGAGCAGCCGCCCCGGCAGTTCCCAGGCGCCGATGACCGGGCCGGACAGGACGAGCGCGGCGAGTCGGTCGCCGTACCGCTGGGCGTAGCGGGCCGCGATCAGGCCGCCCATGGAGTGGCCGATCAGGACGACCGGCAGGCCCGGACGGTCGGCACGGGCCAGGCCGGCCACGGTGTGCACATCGGTGACCACGTCCTCGAAGTCCTCGATCACGACGCGCTCACCCGCGGACCTGCCGTGGCCCATGTGATCGGGGCCGTACACCGCCGCGCCGTGTCCGGTCAGTACACCGGCGAGTTCCGCGTAGCGGCCGGCGTGCTCGCCGTACCCGTGCACCACGAGGGCGACGTACCGGGGCCGCGGGTGCGGCCACTCGCGTGCGCTGATCGTGCCCCGGGTCCCGGTCAGGACGTGCTCCCGCGTGTCGGCCATGTCTCCTCCGGCTGCCTCGGTGAAGGTGCCCGAGGATCTTCCCAGGGGCCGGTTCGGAGGTCTATAGTCCAAAACTAGCAGTGCTAATTAAGTCGGTGCGGACAATGACGTCGGTGCCGGCCCACAACGTCGTCGGTCAGGAGTCCTGTCGTGCGTCCCGTCCACTTCGCGGCCGCCCGCCGCACCCCCATCGGCAAGCTGCGCGGCGCCCTGTCCCCGGTACGGCCCGACGACCTGGCGGCGACCGTGATCCGCCGTCTGGTCGCCGACGTGCCCGCGCTCGATCCGGCCCGTGTCGACGACGTCTACTGGGGCGCCGCCAACCAGGCGGGCGAGGACAACCGCAACGTCGCCCGGATGGCCGCGCTGCTCGCCGGACTGCCCGAGTCCGTGCCCGGCGCCACCGTCAACCGGCTCTGCGCCTCCGGCCTGGAGGCGGTCACGACGGCCGCCCGCACCATCGCCGCGGGCGAGGCAGACATCGTGGTGGCCGGCGGCTCCGAGTCGATGAGCCGTGCGCCCTTCGTCCTGCCTCGCCCCGACGAGGCCCTCCCGCACCGCATCGAGACCGTCGACACCCGCCTCGGCTGGCGCCTGGTCAACCCCGCGATGAAGGAACTCCACGGCCTGCTGTCCATGGGCGAGACCGCCGAGGAGGTCGCCGAGCGGTACGGCATCACGCGCGAGCGCCAGGACGAGTTCGCGCTGCGCAGCCACCGACTGGCCGCCGCCGCACGGAAGAACGGGCACTTCGACGACGAACTCCTGCCCGTGGAGCGCCCGGACGGCATCGTCGTCGACAGCGACGAGTGCGTCCGCGAGGACACCTCGTACGAGAAGCTCGCCCGGCTCAAGCCGGTCTTCCGCGCCGGCGGCACGGTCACCGCGGGCAACGCCTCGCCGATGAACGACGGCGCGGCCGGGCTCCTGCTGGTGAGCGAGGAGGCCCTGAACGACCTGGGCCTGGAGTCCCTCGGCCGGTACGTCGCCGGCGCCTCGGCGGGCGTCCACCCCGACGTGATGGGCATCGGCCCGGTCCCGGCCACCCGCAAGGCGCTCGCCCGGGCCGGCTGGGAGACCGGCGACCTCCAGGAGGCCGAGTTCAACGAGGCGTTCGCCGCCCAGGCCCTCGCCTGCGTCGACCAGCTCGGCGTCGACCCGGAGCTGGTGAACCCGAGCGGCGGCGCGATCGCCCTCGGCCATCCGCTGGGCGGCTCGGGCGCCCGCATCCTCACCACCCTGCTGCACCGCATGCGCCGCACGGGAGCGCAGCGCGGCCTTGCGACCATGTGCGTGGGGGTGGGACAGGGGAGCGCGGTGCTGGTCGAGCGCCACTGACCGGCACCGGACGGCACAACAGCCGACGATCACCAGCCGAGACGCTCCTTACGTCGCCACATGCATGCGCATAGCATCAGTGCCCGCATGAACACGATGACGCTCTGGCACATATCCGGCTGGGAGTTCGCCGCCCTCGCCCTCGCGGCGCTGCTCGTCGGCTTCTCCAAGACCGCCGTCAGCGGGGCCAACACGGTCAGCCTCGCCGTCTTCGCGGCCGTCCTGCCCGCCCGCGCCTCCACCGGCGTGCTGCTCCCCCTGCTGATCGTCGGCGATCTGCTCGCCGTCGCCACCTACCGTCGGCACGCCCACTGGCCCACGCTGTGGCGGCTGTTCCCGGCGGTGGCGGCCGGTGTGGTGATCGGCACGCTGTTCCTGGTGTGGGCCGACGACGGGGTCGTACGGACCTCGATCGGCGCCATCCTGCTGCTCATGGCCGCCGTCACCGTGTGGCGGCAAAGGGCCGGCGCGGACGAGGAGCCGGACTCGGTCACCTCCCGGGCGGGACGGATCAAGGCCCGCTCGTACGGCGTCCTCGGCGGGTTCACCACCATGGTGGCCAACGCCGGCGGCCCGGTGACGTCGATGTACCTGCTGTCGGCGGGCTTCCGGAAGCTGGGCTTCCTGGGCACGTCGGCCTTCTTCTTCCTGATCGTGAACGTGTCCAAGGTGCCCTTCAGCGTCGGCCTCGGCCTGATCGACGGCCGCTCGCTGCTCCTCGACGCCGCGCTCGCGGTGTTCGTCGTGCCCGGTGCGTTGTTCGGGAAATGGGCTGTGAACAGGATCAACCAGCGGTTGTTCGAGCAGCTGGTGATCGCGGCGACCGTCGTGGGCGGCGTTCAGCTGCTACTGAGCTAGGTTCAGCAGCGCGGGCAGGCCCGCGAAGGAGTCCAGGACGTGGTCCGGTGTGCCGCTCGCCTTCTCGAGGGTCTCCGGCAGGTACTTGCCGGTCCTCACCAGGACGCCGGTGATCCCGGCGCGCTGCGCCGCCAGCACGTCGGACTCGATGTCGTCGCCCACCATCAACGCCCGGTCCGCACCCACGCCCAGCCGGGCCAGCGCCGCCTCGAAGAACGCGGGCGACGGCTTGCCGGTGACCTCCGCCTCGACCCGCGCGGCCTTCTCCAGCCCGAGCAGGAAGGCGCCGGTGTCCAGCTGCAGACCCTCGTCCGTGCGCCAGTACAGGTTGCGGTGCATGGCCACCAGACGGGCACCGCGCTGAAGGTGTCCGAAGGCCCGGTTGAGCTCCGCATAGCCGAACTCGGGCCCCGCGCCGCCGACGACGACCACATCCGGACCCTCGTCCACCAGGGTGACGCCGGCGAGATCCTCCTCGATGTCGCCGCTGTTGAGCAGGGCGCACCGGGCGCCGGGAAAGTGCTCGGCCAGGTGGGCCGCGGTGACCGCCGGAGCGGTGAGGACGTCCTCGGCGTCCACCGCGAAACCGGCCTCCGACAGCGTCTCGGCGATCGACGCACGCGTCCGCGAGGTCGTGTTGGTGACCAGCGCGACCCCGAGCCCGGCCGCACGGATCTCCCGCAATGCCTCCACGGCCCCCGGCAGCGGCCGCCACGAGACGGTGAGCACCCCGTCGATGTCGATCAGCACGGCACGTACGGACTCCATGCCCGGACGATAGCGATCCGGGCGGCGCACCGGCCCGTGCGACACCGTCCGGAACGGACGCCGTACGCTCACCCCCATGTCCCCGCACGTCCTGATCCTCGGCGGCACCACCGAGGCCCGCCGGCTCGCCGCCGATCTGGCCGCCCGTCCCGGTGTGCGGGTCACCACCTCGCTGGCGGGCCGGGTGGCCCGGCCCGGGGCAGTGGACGGAGACGTGCGCATCGGTGGCTTCGGCGGGGCGGAGGGGCTGGCCCAGTGGCTGCGCGAGCACCGGGCGGACGCGGTCGTGGACGCCACGCACCCCTTCGCCGCGTCGATCACGGCGAACGCGGCACGCGCCGCGCGGGCGGCGGGGCTTGCCCTGGTGGTCCTGCGCCGACCGGGGTGGCGGCCCGGCTCCGGCGACCGCTGGCACCCGGTGCCGTCACTGGACGCGGCCGCGGACGCGCTGCCCGGACTCGGCCGCCGGGTGTTCCTCACCACCGGCCGCCTGGGCCTCGCGGCCTTCGCCCACCTCACCAACCTGCACTTCGTCGTACGGTCCGTGGAGCCGCCCGAGCCGCCGATGCCGCCGGACGTCGAAGTGGTCCTGGCCCGGGGGCCGTTCACGGTGCCGGACGAACTGGCGCTGCTGCGCGGACACCGCGTCGACGTGCTGGTCACGAAGGACAGCGGCGGAGAGGCGACGGCCGCCAAACTGACGGCCGCGCGGCAACTCGGGCTGCCCGTGGTCGTCGTACGCCGCCCCCCGCTGCCGGACGGCGTGACCGCGGTACCCGACGTGACAGACGTACTGGAACGGCTGGGCCTCACGCCCACCCTGCCCTGACCGAGGCGTGCCGGTCAGTCGTCCTTCGGGTGACGGCGCAGCAGGTACGTGTCCATGATCCAGCCCTTGCGCTCACGCGCCTCGGCCCGCACCCGCTCGATGCGCGGACCGGCCTCCGCGATCGGACCGGAGACGAGGATCTCGTCCGGGGTGCCCAGGTACGCGCCCCAGTAGATGTCGATGTCCTGGTCGGCGTACCGCCGGAAGGTCTGGTGCGCGTCGAGCATCACCACCACGTCGTCCACCCCCTCCGGGAACCCCTCGGCCAGCCGCCGCCCCGTCGTGATCTGTACCGGGCGGGCCACCCGGTTCAGCCCCGTGCGGTGGCGTGCGACGAGCGACGAGACGCTGCTGATGCCGGGCACGACGTCGTACTCGAAGGTCACCGCGCCCCGGGCGAGCACCTCTTCGAGGATCCCGAGAGTGCTGTCGTACAGCGAGGGATCCCCCCACACCAGGAAGGCCCCGCTCTCGTCCTCCGCGAGTTCCTCGGTGATCAGCCGCTCGTAGATGTCGGCGCGTGCGCTGCGCCAGTCCCCGACGGCCGGGGAGTACGCGGCACCGCCGGCGGCCCGGTCCCGCTCGGGGTCGCGCGCCTCCACCAGCCGGTACGACCCCTCTGGTATGTGCGCGTCCAGCATGTCCCGGCGCAGCCGCGTCAGATCGCTCTTCGTCTCACCCTTCTCCAGGATGAAGAACACGTCGGTGCCGCGCAGCGCCCTGACCGCCTGCAGGGTCAGCTGGTCGGGGTCGCCCGCACCGATACCGATGACATGAATCTTTCGCACGCCCCCGAGTCTGCCCCATGCCACTGACAGTGCGTGCACCGCCTCCGCACGCGCCGCTACGGCGCCTTGGGTCCCCGCAGCCGGGGCGCCTCGGCCCCGGCGTCGACCCGGCCGCCGGTGTCCCGCTCCACGCGGCCGGCCAGCCCTCGCGCCCAGCCGGCGAGCCCGGCGAGATCCATCCCGTACGGCCGACGCTCCGCGCGCTCCGCCGCCCACTCCTCGACAGCGCCCGCACCGCGCCGCAGCAGCCGCGCGCCACCGGTGACATTGCCCCGGGCCGCGTGCGTGAGCCCCACGGCCAGCTGGGCCAGCCCCCGCCACAGCGTGCGCTCGTCCTCGGGCCCCGACTTCCAGGCGTCCTCGAAGACCTCGTGCGCGTGGAACGGCCTGCCCGCGTCCAGCAGTGTCTGCGCCTCGCGCACCGTCTCCTGCGGAGTGCGCACGACCCCCTCGGGCTGCCGCGCCACCCCGTCCACGCCGTACGGCAACGGCCTGCCGAGCCCGTCCCGCGGCCGCGCGTTCCTCGCCCGCCCCTCACTGTCCCGGTCCCGGGTCTCCACCGGCCGTCCCGGCGATGCGCCTGTGCTGCCCATACGACCGATTGTCCACCGCCGCCCGGTGCCCTCTTCGGCGCACCCCCGCGCGTGGGGTAAAGTTCTGTTCGCGCGATCACATGGGTCACCGTGAGTGAGCGCACCGGGACGTGGCGCAGCTTGGTAGCGCACTTGACTGGGGGTCAAGGGGTCGCAGGTTCAAATCCTGTCGTCCCGACCATGCTTTTAGCAGGTCGGAGGCCGTTCTCTCACTAACGAGAGGGTGGCCTTTCGCGCGTCCGGAGCCATGGTGGTCGCAGTGTGGTCGCACGTCCAGTCTGTGGCTGGTCGGCTGCGGCGCTGAAGCCGGGGACAGCGGGGGAGCGGAGCCGGCGCACAACCTCGCGGAGCCGGTGGATGTGGTCGCGTGGTGGTCGCAGCCACGACGCATGGTCCGTGCGGCGGCTGGCCTTCTCGGTTCCGGTGAGGGGCTGGTCGATGGTGTCGACGGCCTCGCGGGCTGCCTGCCGGGTGAGGTGGCTGTAGATGTTCGCGGTGGTCGACAGGGTGGAGTGCCGCAGCGTCTTGGAGACGACGGTGAGCGGCACGCCGGCGGTGATGGTGATGGTGGCGGCCAGGTGGCGCAGGTCGTGGACCGTGATCCGCGGGACGCCGGCCTCTTCGGACAGTTGATGGAGACGGTCGAGGACCTGGTGCGGGCCGAGCGGTCGGCCGTCGGGTCGGCAGAAGACGAGACCGGTGAACGGGTCGCCAGGATCACCGCACGTGCGGGGCGTCGTTCCTGCGTGGTGCCGGAGGGCGGTGGCGACGCGGGGTGAGATGGCCACCCAGCCGCGGCTCGACCGGGTCTTCGGTGTGGTGATGACGAGGCGGTTGTTGTCGATCGCGGAGAGGGTGCAGCGCACGTAGAGGACGCCTTCCGCCAGGTGGACGTCGTCCCAGTGCAGACCAAGGGCTTCCCCTTTGCGCATGCCGGTACCGATTTTGCGCATGCCGGTACCGATGAGGAACTCGAACAGGTCGGCCATCTCGGGGTCGGCCCGGTGGCAGTGGGCGAGGAAGCGGGCCGCCTCCTCTGCGGTCCAGATCCGCCGTTCCGGCGACGGCGGCCGGCGCAGGACCGGGGGACTGGCCGGGTTGTGGGGGAGGCGGTGTTGGCGGACGGCGTCGCCGAGGGCGCTAGAGAGGGTGGCCAGGCAGCGGTAGAGAGTGGTGCGGCCGCGGCCGGCGGCGAGCTGGCAGGTGACGTAGGCCGAGATGTGCCGGTGGGCGAGCTGGTCGAGCTTGAGGGTGCCGAAGGCGGGGACGAGGTCGTTGCGGACGTAGTCGCGGTAGCGGGCCATCGTGGTCGGCTTCAGCACCAGGGTCTTCGCGTCCAGCCACGCCTCCAGGTAGGAGGCGACGGTCTGGCTCGGATCGGCGTTGTACCCGCCGGCCTCGCCCTCGAGGAACCGGCTCAGAGCCTGCTCGGCCGTGTCCTGGCTGGAGAATCCGCTCCGGCGCACCGTGGTGCGGCGGTGGTCTGGGGTGGGGAGGTCGACGGCGAAGGTCCAGGCGCCGTGCTGACTGTCGGTGATTAGGTGAGGGCAGTGGGTGCCGAGCTGGTGATGCTGGGTGTCCCGGCAGCCGCAGCGGCGGTAGATGCGGCCGCGGCCGACGCTGGTACGCATGGGGATCGCCTCCGGGAGGCGGAGGGAAATGGATGCTTCCAGCCTGCGACCACAGGCGACCACGATGCCTTCCAGAGGCGTGTGACCAGCGAGTTTCCCTTGTCGGCGCGCCAAGGGATCCGGAGACGCCCAGGATCTTTCGTCTGCTGGCGGTACAGGCGAGACACCCTTCTGGCGGACCGCGACTTCACAAGCCTGACGGGCCCACAGGAAGGCCGCCCCTGTACGCGCGAGTGGACCCCGGTCACGATCACCGGTGACGGTGTCCGGCAGGGTGGGCGCGTCCATGGTCGGCGACCTACGGCAACCCGTGCGAACTGCGGGCCCGCACGGCGGACGGTACGGTCTTCGCGTTCTGACGGAACCCCAGGAACGGTTGTCCTCAGGGACACCCGACACCGGCCCTCCTGGTGAATTCAGGCCGGTCCGGTGCCTCGCGGCCCGTATGGTGGAGGCGACGGCTCCCGCGTACCAGCAGGGCCGAGCGACCGGACTTGGGGGCCCGATTGCGCGACGTCATTTATTTGTCCGTGGGCAAGCTGCAGCAGTTCCTGCCGGAGCCGCGCCGCGTGCCCCGCGCCGGGGCGGTGCGCCTGTCCACACCGTTCGGCGTCGGGGTCGACGTGGACGCGCAGGCCGCCGACGGCGAGCAGGGACGGATGCGGCATCTGCAGCAGGTGCAGAAGCATCTGGAGGAGTCGGCGCTCTGGTACGAGGAGCCTGGCCTCCGCCCCGGCCTGTGGGTGCAGTTCGAGGTACCCATGCGCTGCGTCACGCTCCGCGGGGCCTACCGGGACCTGCTGCTCTTCGTCGACTCCGGGCCGGGCTCCGGCGGCGGTGGAGGCGCCAGCTGCCGCCTGTTGCTGCACGGCTCCGCCCAACACCTGCTGGGCTGGACGCCCCAGCTCACCGACGGCCCCACGCTGAACGAGATCGGCGGCGGCGACAGCGTCGGCGCCGTCTTCCTCACCAGGGCCGGACAGGTTGTCGAGGCGCTCTCCCCCGACTCCGATCCCGGCGCCGCCGCGCCCGCCGACGCGGCCTCGGCGTCACCCCTGGCCCCCGCCCTGAGCGCCGCGGGCATCCGTGACCTGCTGCGTGCCCTCGACGCCAGCCACGATGGCATCGACACCACCGCCCCGATGACCGGATACGCCCGCGTCACGGCACTGTTCCCCGAGCGGGATGGAGCACCTCGCTGCCTCGTGGCGAGCCCGCTCACGGTGGAGTACGTCGGAGAGACCCCCTGACCGGGGCGTCGACCGAAGAGGAGATGTCGATGCACGACGAGGGGTATCCTGTAGCGGTCCGGCAGCTGCGTGCCGCGCTGAGCCGGGAGTTCGCGGGCCTGATCGACATGACGGACTTCCCGTCTGCCGCGCCTGATCTTTCGCGCGAGCGTGCCTTCCTCTCGCGGGCCCTGGCCGCCAAAGCCGTTTCCCTTCTCACGGACCGCGATCCGGACGAGGCCGCTGCGGCCGTTATCGATGGCGCCGACGACATGGGCATCGACGCCGTCGCCTTCTCCATCGCCACTCCTGAACTGTGGCTCATCCAGGCCAAGTGGAGCGACCGCGGAACGGCGGGGATCTCCGCCGACGACGCCCACCGCCTGATTCATGGCCTGCACCTGCTGACGAATCTGCGCTACGAAGACTTCAACGCCAGGTTCCAGCACCTCGCGGCCAGGGTCGACGACGTGCTCGCCTCCCCTGATTGCCGCATTCACCTGGTCCTTGCCGTGACGGGTGACGGACGACTGGCTCCGGCCGCCGAGACCGTCCTCACGCGTTCCGTGGCCGAGTTCAACGACTTCGGTGAGCTCGTGGACTTCCGGTCCCTCGCACTCGCCGACTTCCACGCCGCGGTCCGCCAGGACGTGGCCCCGAAGCGGTTCTCCGTGACCGCGACCATGGCCGACGGCTGGGTCGCCATGCACCAACCGTACGAGACCTACATGGGCGCGATCGCGGCGGACGAACTGGCCGGCTGGTACGAGCAGCACGGCGAGCGGCTGTACGAGGGCAACGTACGCCGCTACCTCGGCATGACGAGGGTGAACCAGGAGCTGGTGGGCAGCCTGATCAGCGATCCCGACCACTTCTGGTACTTCAACAACGGCGTCACCGTTGTCTGCGACGACGTCCGGCCCCACTACTTCGCCCGCCGCACGGTCGGTCAGCCGGTGCGGCTGGAACTGACCAACGCCCAGATCGTCAACGGCGCGCAGACCGCCGCCTCGGCCTACCACGCCTTCCGGCAGGCCCCCGACGCCACCGCGCAGGCCCGTGTCATGCTCCGCGTCATGTGCGTCAAGGATGCTCCGGACGGGCTCGCACGAAGCATCGCGAAGGCCAGCAACACACAGAACCACGTCGAGCCACGGGACTTCGTTGCCCTCGCCCCAGAACAGGCTCTGATCCGCGAGGACTTCGCCCACAACCTGGGGAAGTCGTACGTCTACAAGCGCGGCGAACTCGACCCGTCACCGGCCACCGGCTGCTCGATCGTTGAAGCCGCGACCGCTCTCGCCTGCGCCCACCGGGACGCGGGCCTCGTCGCACGCGTGCGGGCGGACCACGACCACCTCTGGCGCTCCGGACCGGACGGCGCGTACAGCAAGCTCTTCGGTCGCCGCCCCACCGCACTCCAGATCTGGCGTTCGGTCCAGTTGACCCGTGCGATCGGACAGGCGCTGGAGGACACGTCCGGCACCCTCTCCGGCCGCGACCGGGCCCTGATCGGCCCGGGGTCGCTCCTGCTCAACCACATCGCCTTTCGGCTCGTCGGCGACGACGACATCGACGAGCCGGGAGCCGCCTGGCAGAGCAGGGCGAACGCCGTCGCGGGGCGGATCGGCACGATCGTCCCTCCGCTGACGAGACTGCTGGGCGACCTCTACGGTGAGCGCGCCCTTCTCGCCAGGGTCTTCAGCGACGAGACCAGGTGCCGGCAGATCGCGGCGGCAGCGCTGGACAGCCTCGCCGCGGAGGGCCTTCTCACCTTGCCGGTTCTCACCTCTCCGAACCACCGCTTGCGCCCGTCCCGACGACGACTGAGCAGCGTGCGCCTGCTCGTTGACCACCGGCGGATTGAGGACGGCGCGCGACTCGTCTTCCGTACCACCACACGCCCGGAGGAGCAGGCGCTCGGCGACTGGCTCGGCGAGGATCCGCGCCGCTATCTCGCCACCTGGGTCAATGACGCGGGTGCGCCCCTGATCTGGGCGGTGGATGGCGCGCGCTACTCCCCAAGCGGCCTGGTGATGCGCATCTGGCAGGAGGCCGCGTGGGCCGAGGCTCCTGTGGCGGTGCAAGGACCCCGGTGCTGGGTCCTGCCCGGCGAAGGCACGCTCGTCGAGCTTGCCGAGGAACTCATGGCCGACGGCGCGGCCGGATCGGGCGATGACGTCCATGGATCGTGACATCGGGGTCCTCGACAACCGCTACGAACTGCGCACGCGACTCGGCGCTGGGGCCATGGGACAGGTCTGGCAGGCGTACGACCGGGAGCTGGGCCGCCCGGTCGCCGTAAAGCTCATCCATCCGCACCACCTCGCCGCCACCGGCGACCGCGCGACCGCCGACGAGTTGATCGAGCGCTTCCGCCGGGAGGCCCGGCTTGTCGCGGGCTTTCGCCATCCCGGCCTCCCGGTGCTCTACGACGCGTGCCTCGGGCGGGCGGCGGAGCACGTCTACATGGTGATGGAGCTCGTCCTCGGCGACACCCTCGAATCCGTCCTGCGTTACGGACAGCCCCTCACGGAAGCGCAGGTGGTCGACATCGCCTTGCAGCTCTGCGACATTCTCACGCACACCCACGCCCTCCCAGTGATCCACCGGGACCTCAAGCCGGCGAACATCATGGTGTCGCCCACAGGCCGGATCACCGTGGTCGACTTCGGGGTCGCGGCGACGTTCAAGGGCGCCGCCCGAACCCGTCAACGGCTGACGCGCCACCGTCAGGTCCTCGGCACCGTCGGATACCTGGCCCCCGAGCAGGTCGTACAGTCCGGGCTCATTGTCCCGCAGACCGACCTGTACGCGATGGGCTGCATCCTCTACGAACTCCTCGCTGGAGAGCCGCCCTTCACCGACGAGCTGAGTGCGGTCCTCTACGATCCTCCGGTCCCGCTGGCGATGTTGCGCCCCGATATCCACCCCGTACTGGAAGCCGCCATCACCGAGACGCTGGCCAAGCGGCAGGACGAGCGGCCGCCCTCCGCACGGGCCGTACACGACCGCTTATTGCCCCTCCAACCGGGCGCGGAGCCTACTCCCGCCCCCTCTATACCGGCGTCCGGCGACGGCTCCGGAGCCGTGCCGGTTCCTGAGCGCTTCAGCCACGCCCAGGCCCTCTTCGACGACGGAGACCTCGGCCGAGCTCTTCCCGCCTACACGGCCCTGGCTGCGGAGCTCGCCAGCGCCGGCCCCCAGCACGCGGACCAGGCGGCGCATTGCCGGGCCCGCGCCGCCCACTGCCGCATGGGCCTCGGGCACCTCCACGAGGCGCTCAAGCAGTTCCGCGCCTTGGTCGACGAACTGGCCCCCGTTCGCCCGTCCGACGACCCCCTCCTGCTCGAGGTTCGGCTCCACGCCGGAACTCTCCTGGTCACCTTGGGCGACTACGGCGCGGCCACGATCGAACTCACCGATCTTCACCAGCTCCTGTTGTCCCTGCCCAGGGAGCCGTACCGCCAGGAACTGATGGTGGTGAGCCAGCATCTGGACCGGATCAGGCGGGGTTACGCCGGCTGAGACGTGCTTAGGATCGAAACTTCGACGACGTGGTGAACGGACGTCTGCGAGCACTAGTGGCGGTTGCCTTCCGAGGCGACCGAGGATCACAACAGCAAGATAGGCCACCCGTACGCCTGCCAGTCGAGCGTGTGGGTCGCCTTCAGGGTTGTCCGAGGATCGCAACGCCGAGTGGCCGATGGGCATCCCCGGCCGCGTCACCGTGGTGGCAGTCATCCGGGACCACCGAGGATCGCAACGACGTCTGCGCCTCGCAAGGGATCGACGAGATCGAAATGGCCCGCCGTCTTCCGGAACGACCGAGGATCGCAACGCGAACGTCTTCAGCTCCCAGCTGGTCATCGGTCCAGGCACCGGTCGTCCTCCGGGATGACTGAGGATCGCAACACGCCGTAGGTCATGATGATCGCATTCCAGTCGTGGCAGTCGCCCTTCGGGGCGACTGAGTATCGGAAAGGCAAGATCCAGGACCACCGGGAGACGGCCAGCACGGTGGTGCTCGCCCTTCGGAGCGATCGAATATCGCAACTAGGCCGTGTCTCTTCGATCATCGGCTGCCTTCCCGAGTCTCCAGATCCGCACCACGCCGGCCGGTCGGAACCGGGTGCGGACTGTCGGTGCGGTGGTGTGTGATCGGGGGTATGGCGATTGTGTTGGGCAAGCCTGGAGTCGACGGGCTGAGCGAGGCTGTGGGCGTGCTGCGGGAGTGGCAGTACGACGGGGCGCCGATGCAACTGCATCCGGGGGACCTGGGCTGGTTCTGGCGGTCAGGTGCGGAAGCGACCGCCGCGGCAGTCCGGACGTGGAGCCGGGACGGACAGGTTCTCGCCGTCGGCCTGCTGGACGGTCCTGGGCTGTTACGGCTGACGATCGCGCCAGACGCTCAGCGGGGCGAGGAGTTGGCGCAGCGATTGGTTGAAGACGTGGCCGAGCCGGAGCGCGGCGTGCTGCCCGAGGGGAAGGCGAACATCGAGGCGCCGATGGGTGCGCTGGTCCAAGATCTGCTGTTCGAGGACGGCTGGAACGCCGACGAGCCGTGGACGCCGCTGCGCCGCGACCTCACGGAGCCGGTGAAGGACCCAGGCGTGCGGATCGAGGTGGTCGGGCCGGAGCAGGCGCACGTGTTTGCCGCCGTGCATCGGGCAGCGTTCGGCGGGTCGAGGTTCACGGACGAGCGCTGGCGTGCGATGGCGGCCGGATTGCCGTACGCCGACGCCCGGTGTCTGGTCGCGTACGACGACCAGGGCAACGCGGTGGCGGCGGTGACGGTGTGGTCGGCCGGTCCGGGTAGGCCCGGGTTGCTCGAACCGATGGGAGTGCACCGGGAACATCGTCGTCACGGCTACGGTGAGGCGGTCACCGTCGCCGCGGCGGCCGCACTCCAGGAGCTGGGCTCGTCGAGCGCGATCGTCTGCGCCCCGAGCTCCGATGTCGGCGCCGTCGCCACCTACAAGTCAGCCGGCTTCCAGCAATGCCCCGAGGTCCGGGACCAATACCGGGACGCCTAGCGCCTTGCTTCCTCGATCACGGGTGGAGCCAGATGAGGAGTGCGGCAGCGGTGACGGTGCCGAGGAAGACGTATCCGCGCTTGTCATAGCGGGTGGCGACGGCTGTGAACTGCTTGAGCTTGTTGATCGCCCGCTCGACGGTGTTCCTGGCTTTGTACCGGGTCTTGTCGAAGCCGGGTGGCCGACCGCCGCGTGAACCCCTGCCGAGGCGGGCGGACTTGGTGTCGCTCTTCTCTGGGATCACGTGCCGGATGCCACGTCGTTGCAGGTAGGAGCGGATCAGGCCGTTGCTGTATGCCTTGTCGGCGCCGGCGCTGTCCGGCAGCCGCCGCGGTCGGCCCGCGCCGAGTCGGGGTACGCAGATCTTGTCCATGACCGGTTCGAACTGGGCACAGTCCGCCCGTTGGCCGGGTGTGACGACCAGTGAGAGCGGTCGGTACTTACCGTCCGCTCTCAGATGGACCTTCGTGGTCAGCCCGCCGCGGGAGCGGCCGAGTGCTTCGCCTGACGCACCGCCTCCGCCAGGAACGGGCGCAGGCGTATGTGCGCGTGCATGTGAACTGATCTTTGTAGGGCCCCTTTTGAGGTACTGGGCGGTGCCGGTGGCGGAGCTGTTGGGGCCCCGGCGGCGTGCTGGTGAGCGCGGACCGAGGTGGAGTCGATGTTGATGTTCCAGTCGACGTCACCCGCGGCGTCGGCGACCGCCTGGACGTGCCGGAGCAGCCGCTCCCAGGTGCCGTCGGCTGACCACAGCATGTGGCGCTTGTGGACGGTTTGCCATGAGCCGAAACGTTCGGGCAACCAGCGCCGCTGGCAGCCGGTGCTGAGCCGATGAATGATCCCGTTGATCACCTGCCGGTGATCACGCCACCGGCCGCACCGGTTGTTGCTGTTGGGCAGCAACGGCTCCAGCACCGCCCATTCGTCGTCGGTCAGATCCCCTCTGCTGAGCATGACCAGAACAACGAATCACTGATCGAAGAGACACCCTCTAGTGTGCCGACCCGTACCTGTACGGGCTGGTGAAGCGGCGGTCGCCCTTCGGGGCGACCGAGGTGATTGCGCGAACGACGGCGCTCGACATCCACTCTGGAGGGATCGCAACGCGTACTCGCCGGCAGCGAGTTGGACCGCACGCACCTCGTCATCCACCCTGGTGGGATCACAACGTTCGGAAGCCGGCTTCCGCCAGCTCGACATGGCCATCTTCATCAGCCCTGGGGCCCCAACGTGATCAGTCGAGCCATGCCCAAGGTGGGCACGTCTGTTTCTCATCAGCTTTGGGGGCATTGCCGCGTCGGAGCGGGTGATTCGGCCAGTCAGAAGACGGCGTCGGCAGTCCTGCCCCCGGTGGCAGAATGACCTTCAGGGCGCCACGGGGTAACGGGGGTAGAGGGTGTCGGCACGTGCTGAGTGGTACAGGAACCTGCGGGGACTGCGGGAGCGAGCAGAACGTGCTCGGCGCGCCGACGGCGAACCAGTCGGTCTTGACGCTCTGGCCTTCGACGCCCTGACCCGCGGCCTGCCCGGCGCACGGGACGTCAAAAGTCACCGAATCCGAGACTGGGCTCCTCCCAAGTACTCCGACTGCCGAGTTCCCCCAGGGAACCGTACGCAGGAGGCCCTCGCTGTGATCACCGTCTGGAAGGAATGGGCAGGCGAGAAGCTGAACGAGTCGGAGTGGCTGAGTCTCCTTGACCGAGCGCAGCGGGAGAGTGCTGAAGAAGATGCCCTGGTCATGGCAAATTCTCCCATACCGGTGCATGGTCGTCCGCTAGTCACCCCGCCGCCGCCAGCGCGGAGGCACAGCGTCCCGGGTCCTCCGCCTCGCCCATCAACGGAACCGGACGACCGGTTCGGGCCCTGGCTTGCCAAGCAGTTGCAGCGATCCGGTCTGACTCAGTCGGATTTGGCCCAGGAGTTGGGCCTGACCAGGGCCGCGGTCAGCGCGTGGGTCACGGGGCGTGCGGAGCCGCGTAGCGAAGCGCGCCGGCAAGTGATCAAGGTTCTCGAAACAGTGGCACCGTGGGACGCGGAGCAGGTGTTCGGGAGGAGTCGAACACCCTCGGCAGGAATTCGGCAATTCGACCCGCTGGAACGGTGGAGGACTGGTGCTGCGGTGCTGATCGGCGTGTCCGATTACACACACCTACCCCCAGTGCCCTCCATCAAGAATAATCTGGCTGCGCTCACCGAGGTGGCGTTGTTGGGGCTCGGGATCCCGCAGAGCAACGTGCACACCGTAGAGAATCCCACTTCAGCGGCACAGGTGCACGAGAGGATCGACCTCGCCATGGACGCCGCGGATCCCGTGTCCGGCGGTCTCTTTATCTACTACGCCGGGCATGGCTGGACCGATCCTCGGAACGGACGCCTCTTGCTCGGTCTGGCCGACTCGAACCAGTACAAGGTCTGGACCGCCATGGAGTTCGACCGAATCCGCGAGCAGGTTGCGGACTCTCCGGTCGGCTCGCGTTTGTTGATCCTGGACAGCTGCTACAGCGGGGCAGCACTCGACACTCTTTCTGCGGGCCTGAGTAGTGCGTCACGGATCGAGGGCACCTACGTGATGACGTCCTCCAACGCCACCAACGCGTCACGCGCCCCGCGTGGTGACCGCTTCACTACCTTTTCCGGCGAGATCATCCGTTTGCTGACCGATGGGATCCAAGGCGGCCCCCCTGTGATCGACACGGACACACTGTTCCGTCATGTGCGGGCCAGTTGCCAGGAGCAAGGCTGGCCAGAGCCATCGCGACAGATCGGCCGGGACGGAGACCGTGTGGAACTCATGATCAATAGGTGGAGGCAGCCATGACCGAAGTTCAACTCCGTATCGTCGCGGAGACCGGTGCGAAGGTGCCGGACGGTCTTCGGATCTTCCTCTCCCGGGACCCGGAACTTCGCGGTATCGGTCGGGCTCGGTGGGCCTCGACGGCGCCAAAGGAAGGCCAGCTCGGGGACGCCCTCGACGTTCTGACGTTGGTGGTGACCAGCATTCTCGCACTGCCGTCGGCAATCGAGGCAGTCAAACGGTGGTGCGGATCCCGCGGCACTGTGGAAGGTGTCGAAATTCGCCTGGGCTCGCAGAGGATTACGGTCACCGGGACTGAAGACCCTGCTGAGATCCGGCGCATGGCAGACCTGTTGGAGGCGGCGTACACCGAGAGCGCACCTGAGGAGGGGGAGTAGGCCGGATTCCTCGCTGCAGGGTCACCGGCTAAGCGGATGGCTCGGCGGCCCGAAGGGCTGACGAACACCATCAGATAACGGAATTCCCCGCCTGCTCGGAGTCCCTGGTGAGAAGGTAGGCGGCCTCCAGAGTGCACGTGTTCGGCTCGTACGTCCCATTCACCCGAAGCTGGGTTCCGCCGAGCTCGCCCCCTTCGCGCGGGATGGGTACTGCTGCGGGGGCCGGTGACGGTTGGCGGCTGAGGACGGGGATGGTCGGTGTTCTGTGGGCCGCGGAGGTCGTGTTCCTCAGTTTTCTGTTCGCCCTGCGCCGTCTCGCACGGAGCGACCAGAGAGGCACCTTGTGGGTCGGGTACGCCGTCTCTCATGCTGATCGGCGACACCCTGTGACTGTGAGCGGTCGGCCTGTACGGCCCCGAGGTGATGTCCTGTCAGCTGGTCGACGCCTGCGTTTCCGCGGGACTGCTGGTGGTCGCTGTCGGCCCTTGGGTGCCCGGTGGGGCGAGCGCCCTGGGCACTGCTCAACCGAGGTTGCGATGGGGGATGGAGGGTGCGGCGGCGTTCATTCCCCTGACGGTCTGCACGGCCACGGCGCTGGGATATGTGCTGGCTCCGCCTGCCCGAGACCCGGTGCCGCTGTTGGTCGGCGGAACGGCACTGCTGAGTCTCTGGGCTCGCCAGAGGTTCCTGCTCAGGGAGAACTCCAGAAACGACGACAGAGTCCTCGTGCGGCTGCCCTCCCCGTCAGATGTCGAGCACCAGCAGGGGGTCGCAGGAACGCGAGACGCAGATCAGCATGGTGTTGTCCGAGGCCCGCTCGTCCTCGTCGAGAGTTGAGTCCCGGTGGTCCGACGTACCGTCCAGCACGTCCGTCTCACAGGTGCCGCAGGTGCCTTCCCGGCAGGAGAACAGCACCGGGACACCCGCCTCCTTCACCACTTCGAGCACCGATCGGTTCGGCGGCACGGTGAGCGTGCACCCCGACCGGGCGAGCACCACGTCGAAGGCGCCCGCCGGAGCAGCCTCGGCGGTTGGCCGGACCTGGGCGAACCGCTCGATGTCCTGGGTACCAGCGATCCAGCCGACGCAACTCTCCAACGGCCCCAAGCAGCGGCTCCGGGCCGCAGGCGTGCACCAGCGTGCCAACGCGGGGCGAGCCGATGAAGGAGGCGAGGTCCAGTAGGCCGCACGCGTCCTGCGGCCGGATCCGCGCGCGGTCCCCGTAGTGCTCCAGGCAGTCCAGAAACGCCATGGAGCCGCGGGTGCGGCCGCCGCCAGCCGGTTGTCGTCCTGCTTGGGTATGCCGGAGCGGTAGAGGAGCGCGCAGACGATCAGTTCCGCGGCGAAGGAGCCGGCCGACCCCCTGTAGGCGGTGGAGTAGCTTTCCAGCATCGCCTTCGCCTGTATCGTCCCATGCACACTCGTTGTCCCGGCGGTGATCCGTCCGGCACCTGCTGGTCTAAGGCAGGCAGATACCCACGCTGTCACCACTGCCCTGGGGACCAATTGGGGACCACACGGTGCTCGCGACCCTGAACAGCACCCTCGGGGATGCACGTCCTGCACCCTAGTTTTGCCTGATATGTGCAGGTAATTCCTATGGCCCTCACTCCTGGGGGTCAAGGGGTCGCAGGTTCAAATCCTGTCGTCCCGACTTTACGAAGTAGCAGGTCAGGGGCCATTTTAGAGGAGATCTGAAGTGGCCCCTTGATCATTCTTGGGGACCGCTTGGGGACCAGTGCACTTTGAAGGGGCTGTGGCGCACCTTGACCCCGTGCCGGGGGCCTCGACGTCGGTCAGTGGCGGAGCAGGTCGTCGGCGTCGACTGTCAAGTAGGTCTCGGGAGTGGTGGCTTCAAGGGTCGACGTGGACGAGTGCGGCTTGGTCCAGCGTGAGACAGGGGCCATCCGGCGCATAGAGGCCCGTCTGGGGGGCGGACACAACTCGGCTGAGAGGATGCCCGCGTTGCGGTATAGCTCGCGCCCTGAACACAGGGACCGGCGGACGGCCGAGGCGCGAGGTTCGTCGCCACCGTCTGGTGGGAAGTACCGCTTTGTACCGACCAGTCCGCTGCTGGGCTTCTTCTGTGTCTCCATCCTGGACGCGTACTCGGAGGTTCTGGCCGACCTAGCGTTTACAGCCGCGTGGTAGTTCGAACCCATAGCGTCACGACGCCTCGTCGCTGGAAGTCTTTGAGCCGGTGGAAGTTGCCGTCGACGGCAAGTTGCAGAGCATCTGCCCCAGTGTCCGCGAGGAGGGCCAGTTCTTCACTGTGGGCCTCGGCGGCGACGTGAAGGCCGGGGAGCCGGTCACCGTCTCGTGCGCCTACCGGGTGCTCGTCCAGCAGCACGGACACGTCCGGCACTTTGACCTTGCCCAGCTGACCAAGGATTTTCGGGCTGAACTTTGGTACGGCGATTGCGGTATCCGCTACATGAAGGTCTTGGATTACCTCACCGGTCCATGCCGGCCGCGGCATGCGTAGCTCACCGCATCGGATCCGTCGCCGAGCGTCGAAGTTGCTTACGAAAATGGACGTTCCTCAAGGGTGGCGTGGGTGCTGGAGCGAGAGATGCGCACGGTCACCAGTCGACAAAAGTGATCACAAACAGTCAAGAGCGTGGGTGGTCTACTCCCTTTGTCTGCCCCGAGCCTGACGGAGCGTGAGTGAATGTCGGTATGTGGGGCTACTGTGTGGAGTGATTGGCCGAAGGCACGGGGTGCGGCGGCCGTCTCTTTGTGTGATGCGCCAACGCGCCTGTACGCCAAGGAACCAATGTGCGAAACGAGATCGGCTTCCTCTCAGTCGGGGAGGCGTCCAGGGGGCGCAACGCCACCGCCCTCCGGCATGGGAACCGCAGCGGGAACCGTCACGAGCAGACTGCCGCCGGGGGTGTCTGACCGTGGTGTGGCTCGACGAGTACGAGCGTCGGGCGCGACTCGTGCCCGGTCTGCTTGCGATCTTTCCGATGGCGATTCTGCTGTCGGTGCTGAGCCTGCGTCAGCTGCCGACGGTGTCCTACGCCATGGGCGCGGTGGTCCTCATCGGCACCCCCGTTGTGGTGGCTGACATAGTCCGTCAGCAAGGCCGGAAGGCCGAGAAGACACTTTGGATCAGGTGGGGTGGCCCGTCGACCACGGCGTGGCTGAGGCTGCGGGAGCCCTCGGACAACGAGGTGCAGCGGGACCTGTGGCGCAAGGCAGTATCGGAAGTGTCCCACGTAGAGCTTCTGAGCCTGCGGGCGGAGCGCGCGAATCCTCTGCGAGCGGACCAAGCGATTGCAACGGCCGTTGGCCAGGTGCGAGACCGCACGCGAGACAACGAGAAGTTCAAGCTGTTGTTCAACGAGAACCGCAACTACGGGTTTGCCCGCAACCTGTACGGGGTTCGCTGGATCGGCCGCGGCATCAGCCTCGGTGGAGTCCTGGTTGTGGGTGCTTACATGGCGTGGTTGTCGCTCGGGCGGCACCAGGACGGCATAACGGCCGAGAACTTGTTCGCCGTGGCTGTGTGCTTCGCATTCTTCATCTACTGGTGTCTTTGGCCTTCTCCAGGGCGGGTGCGAGAAGCGGCAAATAAATACGCCCAGCAGTTGTTGCAGTCTGCCGTCACATTGAAGGGTGACGCCGCTGCGACTGTGTCGGATCCGAACGCGTGAGTCTGCACGACCTTGAACGGAGTGGTGGAACAACTGTGATGAAGATTCATTTCCTCAACGTGGGGCACGGAGACTGCACGATAGTTGAGCTGCCCTCGGGCAGGATCATGATGATCGACATAAACAATTCGAAGAAGCTGCCCGAGGAGGATGAGAAGGCTCTGGCCCTCGCCAAGGGCGTCTCCCTGTACGACTTCCGGCACCAGGCGCAATTCATCAAGGGCAAGTTCCGCTCTTGGGAGGAGTACTACAAGTCCCTGCTGGTCGATCCGGCTGACTACTTCAAGGAAAACTTCCCAGGCAAGAGCCTCTTCCGCTACATCCAGACGCACCCCGACATGGATCACATGAGCGGTCTGCATCGGATTTTCTGGGACGAGAAGGTGGATCTGGTCAACTTCTGGGATGTAAACCACGACAAGACATTCAAGGAATCCGACTTTGACTACGGGCCGTTCGACTATGCCGACTGGGAGGCGTACGAGAACCTGCGCACGGGAAAGGGGCCGGACGGCAGCACCCTCGAGGTCCTGAATAAATTCAGGGGCTGGACTGGGGAGTACTGGACCGACGACAACATCGAGATCCTGTCGCCCACGCCAGAGCTGATCGACGGCTGCGCTGCAAGCGGGAGCTACAACGACTGCTCCTACGTCCTGAAGCTGACGCACGCCGGCCGTACGGTGATCCTGCCTGGCGACGCTGAGGCGGCTGCCTGGAAGTCCATCCTGGACGAGCCTGGGGAGGACGCGATCAAGTGCGACGTCCTCAAGGCGTCGCACCACGGCCGGGAGTCTGGCTACTACAAGGAGGCCGTCGATGCCATGTCACCAGAAGTCGTGATCTGCTCGGTCGGCAAGAAGCCCGACACCGACGCCTCCGACGAATACAAGAGCCACGGTGCGAAGGTGCTCTCCACGCGATTTAACGGCACGATTACCGTCACCATTGGGGATGACGGCGATGTGTGGGTGGAAAACCAGGAGGGGGAGAAGATCTACACGGTCGACTAGGGCAATCTGAAGGCAGTCAGGCTAATATCTTAAGGAGGGATCTTGCAGCGACAGCCTGTCGTCTCGAGTAACGTTGCTTCGATAGGTTATGACCTCGAAGGATCGATTCTTGAGGTTGGGTTCCATAGCGGAACTGTGTACCAATACTACGGTGTTACGCAGTCGGTATATGCCGCGTTCATGAATGCTCCGAGCAAAGGCCGCTACCAGGCTCACTTCATCAGGGATCGGTATTTGTATCGGCGTGTGATGTAAGGGTGGTTACTCGTCCGTCCTCTTCCTTCGCCGACTGCTGCGGCTGGATCTGGTGTCTGGGGCATCGCTTGCTGAACTTGCCGCCGCCCTCAGCGCCTTTTCGACGGCCGCACGTCGCTCCGGATTCTGCGTCCTTCTTCCTCGGCGATGGTGCCACGGCGTCACGGATGCCCCGAGCGCTGACACAAGCGTCCACTCCTCCAACTGGGCTGAGGGCTCGGCGATGTTGGCTTGGGGACCAGCTCTGGGGACCAGTGGTCAGTGCACGGATCTGCATCGCAGGGTCGACCGTGGTGAAGAAGAGAGTGGATGCGCCCAGCAGGTCGACCTCCTTAGCGACGATAATCTCGGGCCTCACTGTCAGGCGCCGTGACAGAGCTTGATCCGGGATCTTGGACACGGGCTACGCGGCTGGCACCGGGTCGTTGATGTTGCTGGGAGGAGGCGTTCCTGCTTGTGTTTGTGAACCTGGAGGAGGCCAGGGGCCTCGGGACTTGCCTTTGGTCAGGAATCACAGGCAGGTCGGGATCTGGGTCGTCCCGAAGAGTTGGGGCGGCAATGCAACTATGCCGGCGATCCGGTCCGCTTCCAACATCGACTGGCGGATCTGAGGCTCGACTCTGGGCGAGGAGTGCGAGCCGTTGGCAAGGGCTACGGCGGTCGTCCGTGGTCCAGGGCTTCGGCGTAGTTGGGTGACGCCCGGTTTGTGGCGGACTGTCAGCTCAACGGCGGCGTTCTCGGAACGTGACAGGCACGGCTTCCAAGATCATGGAGTTCTCGACGCCCCGTGATCCAAGTGGAAGACCGTGCCTGCCGACGCATCATCTCTGATCCCGCCTGCCCTTGACCAACTGCGCGAGAACCCGCAGGTCGAAACCGAGGAGGTCCCGGCTCTGCTGGAGCGGCTGGCCGAGGTGCCGGATCCGCGTGACCCGCGCGCGGTGCGCCACCGCCTGGCCGTCGCGCTCGCTCTCACCGCGTGCGCGGTGCTGGCCGGAGCGACCTCGCTGCTGGCGGTCGGCGAGTGGGTCGCCGATGCCCCTGGGTATGTGCTGGAACAGGTCGGTGCGGACCCCGATCCGCTCCTGCCCATGCGGGTGCTGCCCGCCGAGAGCGCGGTCCGCCGGCTGCTGGCCCGCATCGACGGCGACGCGCTGGACCGGGCGGTCGGACGCTGGCTCGCCGACCGTCGCCCGAAGGCGACCGCGCTGCGTGGCCTCGCAGTGGACGGCAAAAGCCTGCGCGGCGCGGCCAGAGCGAAGGGCCGCAATCCATCTGCTCGCCGCGCTGGAGCACGCCACCGGCCTGGTCCTGGCCCAGCTGGACGTCAGCGAGAAGACGAACGAGATCTCCTGCTTCCAGCCACTGCTGGACACCGTCGCCGACCTGGCAGGAGTCGTCGTGACCAGCGACGCCATGCACACCCAGCGCGAGCACGCCGACTACCTCCTCGGCCGGGCCGCCCGCTACATCGTGATCGTCAAGGGCAACCAGAAGAAGCTGCGCCGACAGCTCAAGTCCCTTCCCTGGAAGGACATCCCGCTTCAGGGACGCACCCGGGGAACCGGCCACGGCCGCTCCGAGATTCGCCGGATCAAGGTCGCCACCGTGAACAGTCTCCTCTTCCCCGGAGCCCGCCAGGCCGTCCAGATCAAACGTCGGCGTACCGACGGCAAGACAGGCAGGACCACCGTCAAAACGGTCTACGCCGTCACCAGCCTGACCGCCGAGCAGGCCACTCCGGCCCAGCTCGCCCGACTCATCCGCGACCACTGGACGATCGAAGCCCTGCACCACGTCCGCGACACCACCTTCGCCGAAGACGCATCTCAGCTGCGGACTGGCAACGCGCCCCGCGCGATGGCCACCTGGCGCAACCTCGCCATCGGGGCACTCCGGGCAGCCGGAGCGAAGAACATCGCGGCCGGTCTTCGCCGCAACGCCCGCGACCCCCGCCGCCCCCTCGCACTCCTCGGCCTCGCATGATCACAAAACGGGCGCCACACAACTACGCCGAACCCCTGGTCCGTGGTCGGCCAGCTTCGAGACGGCGTGCTGGAGCCAAGCGAAGTGGGCAGCACGTCCTGCGCCGACTTCCTGCCATTGCCAGCAAAGTGGGCATCGCTGACCAGATCGACCAGACGCGGTGGACTCAGTGTCGCGCGGTGGCATGCCGTGGACGGCTCCTTCCACAAGTCATTGTCCGTGACCGTGGTTTGCGGTGTCTCGCGAGCGTTGTACGGTACCGGCGACCCACTGTTTTTCTGATTTGCTTGAACCGGGGGCGGGGCGAAGTTGTCGACTATCGGTCTGGCCGCAGCTATCGAGGAGCTGCGGCAGGAGCTGTACGAGGCGCAGCGGCTTGGTGTCAACCAGCAGTTTGCCTTCGGCGTTGAAGAGGCGGCGCTGGAGCTGCAGCTCGAACTGCGCAAGTCCGCCAAGGGAGACGGCAAGCTTTCCTTCGGCGTGGTTGCGGTCGGCGTAAAGGGCGAGCAATCCACCGTCCGTACCCACAAGCTGGTGCTGAAGCTGTCAGTTAAGGACCGGGCCTTCGGAGGCGCGCGCCCCGAGATCGGCGACGACGAGTTCGGATCGCTGGACGAGGAGTGACGTGGATCCGCGCAGACTGGCGCTGATCCGCAGCGGGGGCACCGGCGAGGGGCGCCTCACTGTCGGCTCCGGCTATCTGATTGCCCCGCGACTCGTGCTGACCGCCCGCCATGTGCTGGAGGACCGCGACACGGGAATGCTGTGGCCGGTCATCACCGTACGGATAGGCCACCACCTCGACGGCGAAATGACACGTGTGGACGCGGAGCTGCTCTGGGCCCACCCGGACGGACTCGACGTCGCGCTGCTGCGCATTGACCGCAAGATCGATCCGCCAGGCTCCGTTCGCTGGGGCAGCCCCGCGGGCACCGCGCCCCTGGCGTACGAGGGTCTCGGCTATCCCTGGGCCGCGAAAGGGGAGACCCGGGCGCCGGAGCACCTGCGCGGTGTCCTGCCGGTCCTCTCCGGAGGCAAGGATCGCTACGTCCTCGACCAGGGACCGGCCCCCACCGCCCGTACCGACGGCGGGAACGCCTGGGGTGGGGCCTCGGGGGCGGCGATCTTCTGCGGCGGCCACCTCGTCGGCGTCGTGACCGAGGAGGACCAGGCGTACGGAGCCCGTCGGCTGATCGCCCTGCCGGTGTCCTCCTTCGTCGGGGATGGCGGCTTCGTGTCCCACGTCGAGGAGCAAACCGGTCGGTCTCCCGAACTGAGTAGGATCGGCGCGTCTCTACCCCAGGCAGGGCCCGCTGCCGAGCGCACGCCCGCCGAGCGTGAACTGGAGACGCTGCTCGCGCCGTTGTTCGCGTACCCCGGCGTCCGCGTCGATCATGCTCGGGCCCTGGCGCGAGAACTTGGCTACGAAGCCGATGGCTATGAGCCCACTGCTGCCGACCTCGTAGCGCTCCTCATGGCGCATCCGCGAGCGCTCGCGTCGCTCGGCGAAGCCCTCGCGAGCAGCGCGCAGGGGACGGCCCGCGCCGCTCTGACTCATCTGTTCTCGTGGGCCAGGGCACTTGACTGCGGATCGCTGCTCTCCGTGAATGAGTACGACGTTCTGATCGGCCTGCTGCGCCGGGTCTGCGAGAAGCAGCCAGCTCTGTTGCCCCGAACGGCCAGTGAGGCGCTACGGTACGTCGTTCTTCCAGAGTCCCTCACGCGTCCGCAGCTCGGCGAGGACGATGTTCGCGGCGTGGTCGAGGGCTTGGAGGATCTGTCCGACGGCGTGAGCGGCCCAGAGGGAGCCCCGCCGGTGCCAGCGCTGCTGCGGCTCGTCGAGTACGTGGCGGCGGCCGTAGGCGACGGGCTGGACGACGACTTGCGCGCGTGGTCGGAGAAAACTGCTCGGCGGCTCGGTATCCAGGCCGGGGCCCTGGGCGAGCGGCGTGCAGACGCCGCCCGGTGGACGAAGCGCGCAGCGTCGCCGGTGTCACGCATCGTGATGGAGCTGGCACACGAACCCTCCGCGGGAGATGACCGGTACCGGGTCCGGATTCTGCTCGTCCGCGACGACGGTTCGTACCGCGTGCTCAAGGAGGCGGAATCGGTGCCCAAGACCCCGCGGGAGGCAGCGAACAGTCTGAGTGAGGCGGTCTTCGCCGCAGCCCAGGAGCCGGGGCAAGGCGACCACGTACCTTGGGTGACCGTCGTGGTCGACCGGGCGGGCCTCGACTTGGCCGTCGACGAATGGGAGCCCGGAGAGCACGACGACATCCTTCCGGCATGGCCGATCGGAGCGGACTACCGTGTTTCCCTGAGCTGCCCGGAACTCAGTGACCGGAGGCCGGAACGCGAAGGAGACCAGGAACGCCGGTGGAAGAACGGACGCGCGTCGGTGCTTGTCACCAGCCGGACATCTGGGGACTCCAGGCAGCTCGTGAATCTGCTGAAGACCAAGCATCGTGACACCGCGCGGGTCGTCCTCCACTGCCCCGCCGACGAGCGCCGGTCCTGGTTGCTGACATGTCTTGTGCTGGGCGTTCCGGTAGTGCTGTGGGACCGTGAGGCTAGCGGTTTCGAGGACGCAGGGAGACTGGAGATCCTAGCCCCTGCCGGCGACCTGGAGGGACTTCCCGAGCGGGTCCGGGACTTCCGGAGCGACTCGGCGGCTGGCCCGGCTGAGCGACAGGCACGTCCCTCCCTCGTGTGGGAACCGGAAGGCCGTCTCCCGCGGACTGAGTCGCTTCGACTGAGTGACCCTTGGAAAGGATCGCAGGCGTCATGACCACCTCAGAGCCCTTGGTCGGTACAAGCCCTCGGCGTTCATCCTCCGACGGCACAGGTGGCGACGACTGGTGGCTGTTCCGCGGAGACGGCGAGCGCCGTGAGGTGCCGTTCCCCGCCGCACCCCCGTGGCGCCGATTCGACCGGCAGGAGACCGTGACCGGTGACAGGGTTCCGTACCCACGGCCCTACCTCATCGGCCCCAACGAGGTGGAGGTGGTGAACGCGGCACTCCACCTGCGCCGGCCCCTCCTGGTGACTGGGCAGCCCGGCACGGGCAAGTCATCGCTGGCCCACGCCATCGCTCACGAACTCGCGCTCGGCCGCGTCCTGCAGTGGCCAGTGAACAGCCGCTCAACTCTTCAGGACGCCCTTTACCACTACGACGCCGTCGGCCGGCTGCGCGAGGCGACCCTGCGGCGCGACGCGGACGGCGCGGAACCAGACATCGGCCAGTACATCCGGCTCGGCCCCCTGGGCAACGCGCTTGTGCCCCGGGAGCGCCCCCGCGTGCTGCTCATCGACGAGCTGGACAAGGGCGACGTCGACCTCCCCAACGACCTGCTGACCGTATTCGAGGAGGGTGAGTTCGCCATCTCCGAACTCACCCGGCTGCCCGCGAGCCACGCACCGGTACACGTTCGGACCGACGACCTGGATGAGACCGCCCCAGTCACGCGCGGCCGCGTCCGCTGCGGTGAGTTCCCGGTCGTAGTCATTACCAGCAACGGCGAACGGGAATTCCCGCCCGCCTTCCTGCGCCGCTGCGTCCGCCTCGATCTCCCGGAGCCCAACGAGCGTCGGCTTCGGGAGATCGTCGCCGCGCACCTCGGTCCCGACGCCCTGGACGACACCGACGACCTGCTTCGGGAGTTCCTCGAACGCCGCGCCGAGGGCGAACTGGCCACCGATCAGCTGCTCAATGCCGTCTTCCTCCGCAAGGGTGGCCTGAACCTCGACGCGGCTTCCCTCCTCCAAAGCGTCCTCCACCGTCTCGGCGGAGCCGTGTGACGCCGTGATCTCGCGCGTGACGAAGGTCCTGGCCGAGAGCGGGGCGGAGCTCTCCCACGAGGAACTCCTCGACGCCATGTGGCTCGCCGGGAAGCTGCCTCGGGACTCCGGGCCCCTAGCGCGCTCTGTCGGCGCGGCCGCTGCGACTTCGGAGCGGCACGGCGAGCCCCACCACGACGGGCCGACGGTGCTGGCACCGGAGACGGCGGAGCCCGCGCCAGAACCGACCGCTGCGGAGACCGAGAAGAAGCGATCCGCGCGCCCGCTCCTGGCCTCGGCGCAGCCCAGTACCGACGAAGACGCACAGGCGCCCGCGGGCCTGTCACCGGCGGTCGCCGTCCGCGCCCCGGACAGCAGTGCCCTCGGCGCCGGGCAGCTCCGGCTCGGCAAGTCCCTCCGGCCGCTGCGGCAGCGCTTCCCCGACCGGCGCCAACAGGAACTCGACGTCACACAGACCGTCGCTGCCATCGCTGACACGGGCGTGCCCGAGACCGTCAGCCGTGCCGTGCGCACCCGCTGGCTGTCCCTGGCTCTCGTAGTTGACGACGGCGTCTCCATGGTCCTCTGGCAGCGGCTCGCCGCCGATGTCCGGGCGCTGATGGAACGCGCCGGGGCCTTCCGAGACGTGCGTGTGTACGGACTCGACACGCGAAGCGGCGCCACTCCGTCCCTGCGGACCAGCCCGTACCGGCACCGCGGTCGACTCTTGACGCCGGAGACTCTGTGCGACCCGACTGGCAACACCCTCGTCCTAGTGGTCAGTGACGGTGTGGGCGAAGCTTGGCGGGACGGCAGGATGCGCCAAGTGACGGACCGCTGGGGACGTTGCGGTCCCACCGCGATCATCCAGGTACTGCCCTCCCGGCTCTGGGCGAGCTCTGGTATTAGTGCGAGGCGCTGGCAGGTCACCACCCATCGCCGTGGCGGCCCCACCCGCTCCTGGCACGTCACTGACCCGGACCTGCCGCCGGACCTTGTTCACTTCGACTCCGTACCCATCCCAGTCCTCGCGCCGACCCCAGGGGCCGTCTCCGACTAGGCAGGGCTCGTCGCGTCACCCGGTGGCACATCGCTCCTCCCGCTGTGGGAGGCCGGCCGGGCCGGCTCCAGCTGGACCGTCGCCGACGCCCGGGACGGCGACGCTGCCGAAGCAGTACTCCGCTTCAGGGAGGCCGCGTCCGCCGACGCGTATCGGCTCGCGGCCCACATAGCGGCAGTCGCCCCCGCCACACCGCCCGTGATGCGCCTGGTGCAGGCCGCCCTCGGACCACCGACAGACCTCGGCCACGTCACGGAGGTGTTTCTAGGGGGCTTGATGCACGAGCTCGACGCTGACGCGGCGGACCGTCTGCCGCACCACCGACGGTTCGACTTCGCGGACGATGCGCGGCGTGTACTTCTCAGTGCAGTCTCCCCGAGGGAACTGCTGCGGACCGCCGAGGCCGTGACGCGGCGCGTTGAGGCCGCCGTCGGCCGTGCACCGGTCTTCCCAGCGTGGGTCGGGCACCCGGACGGCACGGCCGTCATCGACGACTTCGGGCGTGCCTTCGGCTGGCTTCGGGAACAGGCGCTGACGCGGCTCGGCATCCCGTCCGCCAATGCCGGGCCCGTGGCGGACACGCCGGAACGACCCAGTGGAAGCCCCAGGGGCGAGATTGGGGATTCCGCCGGTCCCCAGGTATCCGGGGCTGCCGCGAGTGATGAGGCGTACGATGACACGCCCGGTGAGCCCCTGCCACCCGGCTGGGTGGAGCTCCTGCCGGAGGACCCGGTAGGGCTCGGTCGGTTCCGGCTCCGTGCACGCAGTGCCCGGGGCTGGCCCCACCTGACGATGTACCTGGCCGAGGACGAGGACGGAACAGTTGCCACGGTCCGGGCGCCGGTCACGCTGCATGCCCGCGCCCCGAGAACCGCGCTGGACCTCGTCCGGACGGAAGCGGAGTGCCTGACGCGCATGCAGGGCATGTATGTCCCTGCACTCCTCGGCGTGGCGGCGAACACCACAGGGGAGCTGCCGTGGGTCGCGGCAAGCTGCGTTCACCGCCAAGTAGATGTCCTGTCCTCACCGCCCGCACCAAACCTGCGCGCCGTCCTCGACGAACACGGGGGCACGGTCCCGGAGGAGCTCTTCTTGCGGATTGGGCTGGGCCTGACAGAAGCAGTTGCCCTCGCCCACTCACGGGGACTCGTGCACGGCTCGCTCTCCCCCCGGGCTGTTCTTGTGACGGACCGCGACGTCCGGCTGGTTGGCTGGGCCACGGCTACGGTCGATGGAGTCGACAGCACTCACCGAGACGTGCTGCCGCTCAGTGACACCTACCTGGAGGCGGCCGACGACGGGTCCCTCACGCCGCAGAGCGACGTATACGCCGTTGGGGCGCTGCTGTTGGCCTTCCTCTCGGGACAGTGGAGCGACCCGAAGACCGACAGCTCGGAGCATGGTCCTGGGTCTAACTCCGGGATCGGACCGGTGCTCATGAGCACACTTCGGCGTTGTTTGGAGAACGACCCCAGCCGCAGACCCTCGGCCGCTGCGCTGGCGGAGGCGTTCGCCGTTTGGTACGGAGGCCAGACGGCCGACCGAGCGTCGGTTGGAGCGTCCCCCGTCACGGTCTCGGGCGAGGACACCGCGGAGGGAGATCGCCCGGGCGGGAAACCCTTGCCTTTGGTCTCCGAGGAGACTGTGAGGAAGCTGCCTCGCGGCCCGAGAATTCCCGCCGACGAATTGGGAACGTTGGTCGAGGGACGCTACCTGCTGACTCAGAAACGGCACGTTGGAATGACGTCGACCACCTGGCAGGCGACGGATGAGCAACAGGGCAGGGACGTCACTCTCAAGCTGTTCAACGCACCGACGACGGGCGCAGCGGCCGCAGAGGAGAACTTCATCGCCGATGCGGAGCGACTGGCCGCACTCGACATTCAAGGATTCGTGCGGGTCACCGGCTACGGGGTGCACAACAGGCGTCCGTACCTCGTGACGGATGCCGTCAACGGCGAGGACCTGGAGCAACTGCTGAAACGTGCACCCGGCACTCTGTCCTTCGACACAATCAGAGAAGTCGGCCAGCAGATTGCGCAAATGCTCGCCGAGCTCCATCGCAACGGCCTGCTTCACCTGGAACTCAGCTCCTCAGCCGTGGTGTTGGGCCAAGACGGTCGGGTACTTGTGACAGATCCCGGCCTATGCGTCCGCCGCCTGCCACGCACCGACCTGAGTGCGCTACGACCAGCCCGCAGTCCCTCCCCTTTCATGCCTCGCTACAGGTCGCACGAGGAAATCTTCGAGAACGTCCCTGTCGATGACCGAAGCGACCTGTACTCACTGGGCTGTCTGCTCTACGCCATGGCCACCGGCGCACCGCCCGTCCCACCTACGCTCACCCCACAAAAGGCAGATACTGACCGCGGCTCGCATCGTCGACCGGACCTGCCCTCCAGCTTCCCTCCCGAACTCGCAGCACTGGTCACGGACCTTCTGGCGACGAACCCTGAGCACCGGCCAGCCAGCGCGACTGAGGTGCTGGACAGGCTGGCGCGTACGGGTGTGGACGACGAGGAGCTCCTCGCGGCCTACCGCGCACTGCGGGATGCAGACCCGGACGGCACACGCATGGGTCGTGTCCTGAGGGATGCCGTCGACGAGGTATTGGACGGCGAGGTGACGGGCCGTTACGACTTGAAGCACATCACCAAGACGGAGCGGACGCACATCGGGAGTCTGGTGCACACCGCGATCCAGCGAGAGTTTCGCTTTGAGGACGGTCAGGCCATGGACTTTCGCATCGCCGGCGTCGATGTCGACTGCCGGTTCAGCCTTCAATTCGGCGGTTGGATGCTCCCTCCCGGGACGCTGGGGCACCTCTGCCTTCTGGTCTGGGTGAACGACTACCAGAGCAAGTGGAGCGTCGGATTGCTGCGCGTCAACCAGGAGTGGCTCAACAGCGGGGGCAATCGAGACCTAAGGGCCACGCTCAAGGCCGCGCATCGCGACAAGATCCTGTGGCTCTGGCGCGACGCCGAGCTCGCGGAGAACGTCCTCCTGCACATCTCCGACACCGACCGGGAAGCGGTCTTCGAGAGTAGCTCTGGTCAGACCCGGCTCAACGAGCTGTTCCGGCGAGTCCAACGGCGCCGGATCGGACGGAACACCGTCCGCACCGTGGTGCAGCAGCGGGACTACATGAAGCGCGTCCGCGGAAACGGCGGATCCCGCTCAGCGCTTCGGAACGAGGGAATCATCATCTTGGGCGACTACGACTCACATCGGCGCGTTGCGCGTCAACTCGGTCTCCCCGTCCCCAGGGAAGGGGAGTTCATCAGCGCGAGGGTCGCGCCGGCTGTGCCTGGGGTCGGCAAGCCTGTCTTGGAGATGGACGGCCGACTCTGGTCTCTGGCCTCGCCCGAAGATCCTGTGCACCCTGCGCCGACGCTTCCTTCGCATCTGCATCCGGCGGCAAGCAGTGATCATGTGGACGGACCCCGCCGGAACTGATGTGCGCCTCGTCCTCCCAACGCTGGCCAGCTGGGGACGTGGTCCTAGGGGGGTGCCTCTATGTCCTTCGTCAAGCGGGCTGTGGTGTTCGGGGTTCATAGAACGTTCCGTCGCGGAGCATGGCGAACAGGACGCTGATCCGGCGCCGCCTGGTCGGCCAGGCGGCAGACCCTGTCACGGACTTCGGCCCGTGCGACGCGGATCGCCCGAAGGGCGGTGTCGCCGGAGGCGGCGAGGGTGTCGACCAGGCGGGAGGCCGTCGGGTCGGAGGCGACCAGCCCGAACACGGCCGGCTCGGCCCGCAGCATGCCGACATCGGCCAGGCAGTCCCCGACCGTCGCGACCGCCAGCGCGAGGTCCAGGAGGATCTTCCCGGGATCGTGGACTGCCCGCGGCTTCCGCCAGGGCGCCAATGCCGCGGATACGGCCTGGTCAAGGCCCGTGTTGCGGACCGTCTCCAGCAGCAGGACCGCGCCGGCCTGCGAGACCACCTGCCGACCGTCTCCCTGGACACGGACATGGACGAGCCGGCACGCGGGTACGACGAGATAAGCTCTCTCATCTGGAAAGTGCTCTTTTCCTTGCAGCCAACAGCAAGTCCTATCGTTGCAGGTCAATGGCACTTTCCGTGTTTCTGATCAGCTCTTGGACAACCCACCTCGTGAAAGCGCGAGGCTAAGGAGTTGTCCGCTCCCGGGATGCTCGCCTTACGGGCGCCGGTCGGTTGGCTCGTCGCTCTTGGGTGGACCGGAGGGCGTCTGGGCGCTGGTCGCTTGATCGGAGGTGCTGGCGGCTTGGTGGCCGTGGAGTCGATAGACCATTTCATCCGGACAACGGTCTAGGCGGGCGCGACGCCAGGCAGCGTCGTAGGACAGGGGCGTTGCGCTGCGCCGTTGAACGAGGAGGGCTCGGAGGCTGGTCATTGGGGCCAGCAGCACTCGCCACAAGACGAGCTTCATGGGTGTGCCCTTCGAGCTGTCGTGTCGGCCCCGGGTGTGTCCATCGGCGCGATGCTGCTGGGCAAGCTGCCGCCGTTGAGTGCCTTGAGGGAGTCGGACAGTACGAGCATTGCCTGCTGTCGCTTTTCGACGTCCGTGAACCCTTGGCCGACCTGCTCCCATTGCTGTAGGAGTGGGAACCACCAGCGGTTGCAGGAGTAGATCAGGCGAGCGAGGCGCTGGAGTTCGGCAACATGCTCGTCAGCCAGGGCACCGGGGGCGTGGTGCTCAAGTTGATCCAGGACGACGAGGTCCGGGTGGTCGTAGAGGTTGTCTTTCAAGAAACGCAGACGGCGGACGCGTTGCTCGTCCGCTGCCCGCTGTGCCAGTAGGTCCTTGGCGGTGCTGGGCAGACCGAGCGCCGCATAGACGTTCAACAGGCAGTAGTTCGAGGCGCGGTGGGGCAGACAGCCGAGGGCGGCGTTGACGGCGTCCTGGGCAGCGGGTACGTCCGAGGCCGTCAGCCGTGCCGCTGTAGCGGAGGCAGCGGCATGCACGGCGGCGCGCACTGTCTCCTCCGCATTGGGGGGCACACGCCACAGTGGTCGCCAGGTGATCGTGTACACGGCTTCGAACGAGATGTCGTCCGTGGCACTCGGCAGCAGACGTGGCTGGACAGACGTACTCCTACGGACTGCGCGCCTCCATGGCCACCTCACGTGAGGCTCTCTTCGAGCGGAAAGACCGTGCGCAGACGGCTGTCGACGAGGTGGTTGTAGAAGTCGTCAGCCACACTGACGCCCTCAACGGTGGAGATGCCACGCAGCTCGCTCATGAGCTTCATGCCAGCCTCGAACATGTTGTGGCCGCGTAGCGCAGGCAGGAGTTGGTCGCGCAACTGTGTGTAGGCGCTGGGATCGCCGGCGCACGAGCGGATCCAGTCCGTCAGACGCGAAATGACCTGGCCAGCGGTGTCCGATGAGGAGAGCAGGTTGTTGAGGGCTCGCTGTACGTCGATGTCCGGGGGAGGCGCGCACACGAGCCACGGTGCGTCGTCACGGCGGACGGTCATCAGCGCGAGGAAGGCCAGCGCGCCGCCGCGCGCCGAGGCTTTGCCCTGTTGCCAGCCCTGGACCTCAGCAACCAGTCGCTTTGCCACGGTGGGGTGTGGGACAAGATCGTCGTAAGCAGCCAGGACTTGGCCCGCTGCGTCGGCGTTCTTGTGCGCGACGCGACGCAGGCGTACCATGGCCCGCTTGGCCAGAGACGTGGCGGCTGAGGAGTCCTCCAGGATCCGTCGGCACAGCGCAATTACAGCGGGCGCGTAACTCCTCTGTTCCGCCCACCCGTAGAGCGCTGCCCACGCCAGGCGGCCGACGTGTTCGTTGCGCACGGCCTTTTCCAGGACCGCACCGAGCACCTCTGGCTGGCTGCTGCTGACGAGTTCACCCAACTCGGTGAGATAGCCCACCGTTCCGTGCCGCACGGTGAGTTCGGCCAGCGCCGCCACGGCGTGGTCTTCCGGATCGGCGCTCTGGGCTGTCGCGACGAGCCAGGTCAGCAAGGGTTTGCGCATGACGTCGTAGTTGTCCCAGACGTACTCCAGCACCGCGCGTCCGTAGGCAGGCCGGTCGAAGACCACTGTGTCCTGCAGGTCGACTCGACCCCCGACGTCCTGGATACGCCGACGCATTCCTCGTCCTGCCAGGGCACTGAGGGGCGGCGAGAACCCTGGTGCTGTGTCGGCGGCGCCGGGCGCGTCTCCGATGGCTGCGAGCAGAGCGGCTGCACTGCGCGCGACGATGGGCATGGGCGCAGACTGCTGCACGGCCAAGGCCAGGAGCAGGCAACGGTCTTCCACGGTGAGTGACGGGTTACCGTGCGCGTGCAGGCTGTTCAGCTCGCCGAATCGGCTGTCGAGTTCACCGCGCCAGTCGGTCAACGCTGCGATGATGCGGTCTTCGAGGGTGCTCCCGGTTTCACCCTCGCCTTCGGCCTGCGCGAACGACTGCTGGGAGCTGGTGCGGCTGTGCTCCTTCCAGGCCATCACGACGGTGTGCGCGGCCCGCACGGCGGCCACTGCTGTCAGCCCGCGCAAGGACGTGGTGGTCTTGGAGAAGGAGCGAAGTGACGTGACGAGTTGGTCGTAGCCGTAGGCGGTCAGGTGCGCCTCGACCACGCGCTGGGCATCGGGCGCCTGCTGCAGATGAACGACTTGGATGCCGTCACGATCGCTGAGACGGTGGTCCTTCCACAGGTCCTGTGCGACGGTCAGTGCGAGGTAGGAGCGGCAGTCGCGCAGGTGAGAGGCGTGTTTCGACAGGGCGTTCAGGAAGTCGGTGGATACCTGGTCGTTCTCCGGATGCTTGAGATCGAGTTGGTACGCATGCGCCTTCTCCAGAGGCAGGCGCCCTTGGCGGGGAGTGTCCCAGTCCGCATCCAGCTGGACCAGGGTGGTTTCATCAGCAGTGTGCTCGGCCAGCAGGCGCAGAGCGAAGGTGGTGGAGCCACACGAATGCGGTGCCACAATGACGGTGATCGGCTGGCGAGGACGGCCGGTTACAGGATTGACGATCTGCTCCCAGACCAGGTCCCAGTGCGGGCCTCGTACGAACGGCTGGTCGAGCAGCCGCTCACGGTTCTGTTCCACGCCCTCCAGTAGGTCCCGTTTCCGAGTCTCCAGGATTACCTGCTCGATGTGGTGGGCGACAACTTCGGGGTCCCCGTACACGTGTGTCGCTGCACCGTCTGTTTCGTGCACGCGGGGCGCGGGTGGCAAAGCGCCCGGCTGTGGGGGAACTGGAGAAGGAGACGGGTTGTCTGGGTTCGCGCCCTGTCGATCGGCGGAGCCGGTTCCGGTGCGCAATCGATGCAGCCAGCCGCCGGAGCCGTTGGACTGGCTCTCATCACCTTCGTTGTTCGGTGGGGTGGCGTCGGAGCGAGCGGGGTCGAACGGTACGTCAGTCATACTGGAACTCCAGGGTGAGTGCGGGAAAGGCAGCGGGGCCGAAGGCCAGACACCTCACCGCTGGCGGCGATCGATTCGCACGGTTTCGATGCTGTTGGCGATCGTGGCGTCGCTGACCTGAGCGTGGAACTGGAACGTGCCGCCGCTGCTGGCAGCAGGCGCCGCCGAGGCAGCGTTCTGCTGCGCGGGAGAGGACGGAGCAGAAGCCGACGATGCGGCGTCTGTGACATAGGGGTGTACGGCCGGACCGGTCAGGCCCGGTACATGAATCCGGCAGGGCTGCTCGAAGCCGGGCTTGTCGCTGACGCGGGCAACCGCCTCGAGGAAGTGATGTGAGCCCAGATCCTGCGTGCGTCCCGAGTGCACGGTGCGCTGGTAGACGATCTCGGAGAGCGCGGCAGCAAGGAAGCCGCCATTGTCCTTCGCGGCGGACAGCGCCTCGCGGTTTGCCTGACTGTCGAGCAGCCGGGTGGTGTCATTGATGGCGTTACCGCGGTGGTCGGGCAGGGACAGCGGGCCGATGTGCACACTGGCCCGCAGCCGCAGGACGGGACTACTGGCCAGCCGCTGCCGCTCGTAGCGCACCAGAGCCGCATTGAGCCGGCCCAGCAGCGGGTCCACGAGTCGTGCCAGCACTGAGGGCGGGAACAGCAGGATCGCCCCGTCGCCACTGTCCTTGTAGCCGCCGGGAAGTTCCTGCGGGTCGGGCAGCTGGCAATCGGCGAGCACGGTCGCCACGATGTCGTCCACGTCGCACCGGGCGGCGGCCATCTTAGCCTCGGGGATCTGGCTGTACTTCTCCATGTCGATCGCCACGAGGGCGAGTTCGGCGGGCACATCCAAGTGCTCTGGGTGCAGCGGCGCATCCATCGGGCACCGTCCTTTCAGCACGGGCGGTCAGGGAAGTGCCCATGCTGATCGGGCGGGACGGCCGCCGCTGCCCAGTAGTGGGCACGCCTGAAGTGCGGCCCGTCACGCCTGCGTACGCGCGTGCGATTGAATCGAATGGATGTCGCGAACGAGGAGCCCACCACTGGAGGTGGTGCGGACCCAGTCCTGCTCGCGCCAGGGTTTGAGCGCGTTGACCACCGCGTTGCGGGAAGCGCCAATCATCTGAGACAGCTCCGTCTGGGTCAGACGCACGGCGAGATCCGAAGCCGAAGTGGATGCGGCCTCGACCAGTCGCGACAGAGCCGATGCCAGCCGCAGCGGCACAGACGCGGTGGCCAGTTCGAGCCGAACGGCCTCCGATTCCCTGACCCGGGCGATGGCATGGCGCAGGAGTGGGGCCAGCAGATCATGCTCCTCAACGAACGTGAGGAAGGCGGCAGCCGGGATGATGCGGATCTGGCAGGTCTCGGCGGCGATGACCGTGGCGGTGCGCGGCTGGGAGTCCAACACGGCCAGCTCGCCGAGTAACTCACCGGCGCCGCGCACGGCAAGAAGCGTCCTTTCTCCGCAGGCCCCGGCCAGGGTGATCAACGTTGACCCGGACTCCAGCACGATCACGTGAGTTGCTGGATCTCCCTGGCGGAGCAGCACACTCCGAGCGGGCCTGACGCGCTGCGGTGCGAGCGCCTTCAGGCGTGCCCATAACTTGTCGCCGATCACCGTGTCATGCGGCTGATACACGCGTCCCCCTGCTATGCGGCCCCGACACACTTAGGTGATCGTCTCAACTAACCAGAATGTTGCTCAATAGACACATTCCAGCCATCAGGAGTGCTGCCAGGGCAAAGTCGACGGCCAGGCGGGCCGCTCGGAGCTTCCTGTCCGCCAGCCAGGCCAGCACTTGTAGTCGGCGGCCCTCGACATGCCGTTCAAGCTCCCTATGTGCAGTCGTGCTCACACCGACCCGGTGGTGTATGAGCGCCTCGCCCATCAATTCGGTATGCAGCCCCGCCCTTGGGACCACGGGCCGCAGCGCGAGCAGCGCAGCCCCTATCGCGGCCATCAGCAAAAGACACATCAGGACCAAGGAGAACACCGCGATGGGGGCCATGTCGTGTGCACTCGACAGCACGGCCACCCCAGCAGCCAGCAGGCCACCGGCTATTCCGCACAAAGCTGTTGCTTTCGGATCCGCCCGCTGTACCTCGACGAAGGCGCGTTCAGCGTGTCCTTGCAGCCGTTCCATCTCCAACGGAATATTGCCTGGCTCGTGCATGTCGCCCCACATCCCTCTGTGGCCGTCGCCTGCTTGTCGTGGCAGTTGCCAGCCTGCTCTCAGCTGTCGAGGAGTGATGCCTACCGCAGGGCATCAGGAACGGTAGGTTCCTCACTCCACGGCCTTCCGGGGGTCCGTAGTCGGTCACGTCCGTTGGAGTGGTGTATCGACGGCCACTCGGTGATCTCGTTTTGAGGCTATGCAGTGAGTTCGGTGGGCAGGGCGGTGTCGTCGGTTTCTGACTCGATCGGGTGGAGGCGGGCCTTGGCCAGCAGTTCGCGGCCCATGTAGCGGCGGGCCTCGGTCCACTCGTCGTTCTGCTCGGCCAGGACCGCGCCGACCAGCCAGATGACGGCGGTGCGGTCGGGGAAGATGCCGACCACGTCGGTGCGGCGCCGGATTTCCTTGTTCAGCCGTTCCTGCGGGTTGTTCGACCAGATCT
>NZ_JBIVBS010000004.1:0-454996 GCF_044746205.1 Streptomyces sp. NPDC086549
ACGCCCGGTTACATTCCGAACCCGGAAGCTAAGCCTCACAGCGCCGATGGTACTGCAGGGGGGACCCTGTGGGAGAGTAGGACACCGCCGAACAAATTTTGAGAAAGAGCCCCAACTCCGGTTGAAAAACCGAGAGTTGGGGCTTTTTCGCGTTCACGCCACGGTCATGGCCACGCCATCTCGGTTCCACGAGGTTGTCAACGCTCCGTGTCACCGTCGTGACCCATGGTCCTCAGACGCAGAAACAGACGTCGAGTTGTCACTGTGCTGGCAGGTACCGCCGTGCTCGTCACCGGAGCCGCCGTCGCCCTCGCCGCGGCCGGCGGGCAGGGCACCGCAGGACCGAAGGGCGACGGGACCGCCGTGACTCCCGTCGGCTACAAGGTCACTCCGGCCGGGCTCCAGGCCCAGCTGGGCAATCTCCCCCTCAACGCCGTGCTGTCGCCCGACAAGAGCATGCTCCTGGTGAGCAACGCCGGTCAGGGCACCCAGTCCCTGCAAGTGGTCGACCCCGAGGACTCGGAGGTCGTGCAGACCATCTCGTATCCGAGCCCCCAGGCGGTGTTCACGGGGCTCGCCTTCAGCCCCGACGGCAAGCGCGCCTACGCCAGCGGAGGCGGGCGCGAGATCATCCACACCTATGACGTGAACGGCGGGCGGCTGACCGAGACGGCCCCCGTCAAGCTGCCCACGAAGAACCCCGCGGGCCAGGCCGTGAACATGTATCCGGCCGGGATCGCCGTGACCCCGGACGGGAAGCGGCTTGTCATCGCCGACCGGCTGGCGGATGCCGCCACCGTGGTGAATCTCGGGGACGGATCCATGGCCACTGTCGCCGTGGGACACGCGCCGTACGCCGTCGCTCTCGCGGAGGACGGAAAGACCGCCTTCGTCACCAACCAGGGTGGCGACACCGTGAGCGTCCTCGACATCAGCGGGTCGGCTCCCGCGGTCGAGACGGCCATCAAGGTCGGCACCCATCCCAATGCCGTCATCACCGACGAGGGCCGGCACAGGCTCTATGTCGCCGACGGGGACAGCGACCAGGTCAGTGTCGTCGACGTCGCCACGCGGAAGGTGACGCGGACGATCGGGCTCGCGCCGTACAGGCACGCGCCCGTCGGGAGCAATCCCGACGCCCTCGCGGTCTCGGAGGACGGACGGCGGCTGTTCGTCGCCAACTCCGGCAACAACGACATCGCCGTCATCGACCTCCGGAGCGGTAGGACCGCGGGGCTCATCCCCACGGCCTGGTATCCGACCGCCGTCGTCGCGCACGACGACAAGCTGTACGTCACCAACGCCAAGGGGCTCGGGGCCGGGCCGAACAACGGGCCCGGCTATCCGAACCCGACCTCCACCACGCCCACCTCGCCCGACCAGTACTCGGGCTCGATGATGAAGGGCACCCTGTCCACCGTCCCGCTGGACGGAGGGGCCGAGCAGCTGAGGTGGTGGACGCGGACCGTCGTCGCGAACAACGGGTTCGGGGAAGGGAACAGCCCCCGGGCCGTCGGGGCCGTCGTACCGCGGCGGGTCGGGGAGAAGACTCCGATCAAGCACGTCATCTACGTCGTCAAGGAGAACCGGACCTACGACCAGGAGTTCGGTTCGCTGGAGCAGGGCAACGGGGATGCCTCCCTCAACCTCTTCGGCGACGAGTCCGCACCCAACGCCCGCGCGCTGCAGCGGCAGTTCGTGACCCTGGACAACTTCTATGCCGACGCCGAGGTCAGCGCCCAGGGCTGGAACTGGACCGTGGCCGCCAACTCCAACCCGTACAGCGAGCAGGGCTGGCCGGCCAACTACTCCGGCCGCAATCACACCTACCCGTCCGAGAACGGGGACCCGGCGATCGCGCCCAACAAGGACCCCGAGCATGCCTACATCTGGCAGCGGCTCGACGACAAGGGTGTCGCCTTCCGGAACTACGGGTTCTATGTGAGCGCGGACGCGAACGGGAAGGCCGTCGCGGAGGATCCCGTCCTCAACGCCGGTACCGACCACGACTTCGGGCCGTACAACCTCAGCTGCCCCGACTCGGCCGGTACGTTCCCCGCTCGCGCCGCGTCCTGTGGCAGCCCGCGGATCGAGGAGTGGAAGAAGGAGTTCGCCCAGTACGAGGAGAGCGGGCAGCTGCCCGCCTTCGAGATGGTCCGACTGCCCAACGACCACACCTCCGGTACCAAGGCCGGCATGCCGACCCCGAAGGCCTATGTCGCCGACAACGACTGGGCGCTCGGGCTGCTCGTCGACGCCGTGTCGCACTCGAAGTTCTGGAAGTCGACCGCGATCTTCGTGACCGAGGACGACGCCCAGAACGGCCCCGACCATGTGGATGCGCACCGGACAATATCGCAGGTCATCAGCCCGTACACGCGCACCGGACGGGTCGATTCGACCTTCTACAGCACCGCCTCCATGGTGCGGACGATCGAGCTGCTGCTGGGGCTGTCGCCGATGACGCAGTTCGACGCGTACGCCACCCCGATGGTCAACTCCTTCACGGCCAAGCCGGACGCGACCCCGTACGACGCCGTGCGGCCGACGACCGACCTCGCGGCGGTCAACACGGTCGACTCGCCGATGGCCGGTGTCTCGGCGAAGCAGGACCTCACCAAGGAGGACCAGATCGACGAGCGGACCTTCAACGAGGCGATCTGGAAGAGCGTGCGCGGTGCCCGGAGCAGGATGCCCGAGCCCCGGCACGACCTGTACGGTGCCGTCCCCAACGACCAGGCGAAGGAGCTGGACGACGACTGATGGCCAACGGCTAGTCGGTGGCCGTGAAGTCCACGTCCGCGGTCTTCACCGTCCCGCCCCGGCGGCCGGGTGCGTGCTGCCCGCTCCAGTAGAGGTTGGTGTGGGCTATCACCTGCTCCGGGGCGGGAGCGCCGTACTCGGTGAGGTCTTCCGTCGTGTGGGCGTCGGCGACCAGCGTCGCGTCGTACCCGCGGACGAGGGCGGCGTGCAGTGTCGAGCGGACGCAGAAGTCGCTCTGGGCGCCCGTGACCACGAGGCGGCCCACCCCGCGCTCGGCCAGGACGGATTCCAGGTCGGTGTCCTCGAAGGAGTCCCGGTAGGTCTTGTGGACGAGGGGTTCGGTGTCGAGCCGCTTCAGCTCCGGGACGTACTCCCAGCTCTCGCTGCCGGGCACCAGTTCCTCGTCCTGGTGCTGCACCCAGACCACAGGCACGTCCTCCGCGCGGGCCTTGCCGATCAGGGTGTTGATGTTGGCGATGACCTCGTCCCGGTTCGGGGAGCCTGGCCCCACGACCCCGTTCTGTACGTCGATGATGAGCAGTCCGGTGTTCGGGCGATCGGGCAGTGTCGTCATCCGTCCACGGTAGGGGCTGCCACTGACGACGGACCCCGTATATCAGGTGAGAGGTCCGGCGGGTGGCGGCTACGGTGCTCCCATGACGACCCTGACCAGCGGTGACTACGTCATCCGCGCCATACGCCCCGACGAGTGGCCCGCCGTGAAGCAGCTGCGGCTCGACGCGCTGCAGGATCCGGTCGCGCACATCGCGTTCCTGGAGACCTATGAGGACGCCTCGGGCAGGCCGGACTCGTTCTATCGGGAGCGGGCCACCCGGTCGGCCGAAGAATCCGGCGGGGCCCGGCAGTTCATCGCCGAGGCGCCGGACGGGACGTGGGCCGGGACGGCGACCGTGGTGATCGAGGAGGCCGGGACGCAGGACTGGGCCGGGCTCCCGGTCGAGCGGAAGCAGGGGCACCTCGTCGGGGTGTTCGTGAAGCCGGAGCACCGCGGGACGGGGCTGCTCAAGGCGCTGTTCGAGGGCGGCCTGGAGTGGGCGTGGGAGCGGGGTGCCGAGCGGGTGCGGCTGCTGGTGCACGAGGACAACGCGCGGGCCCAGGCCGCCTATCGGAAGGCCGGGTTCGTGCCGAGCGGAGTCACCGTGGTGCTCTCCGGGGATGCGGGGGAGCTGGAGCTGGAGTTCGTCGTCGAGCGCGGCTGAGGCGCGGACCGCCTACACCGGCAGTTCGTGGTGCGGCCAGCGCGCGCGGCCCTGTTCCCGGGAGCGGAGCAGGGCCAGGGCCGGCAGGCCGCGGTCCGCTCCGGCGGTGAGCAGCTCAGGGAGCTGGGGGAGCGGGGCGACGGCCGCGATGTCGTCGAGGACGAGGGCAAGTGGTGGGTCGAGCCGACCGGAGGATGACCGTTCGGCCATGCGCCGGCCGCGCTCGACCACGCTTGAGACAAGTGCCGTCAGCAGGGGCATCGCACCGGGGTTGGTCCTGGGATCCTCGATGGATTCACCCACCACATAAAGCGTGCCCCCTTCGTTGACGAAGGAATCCAAGGCGAGCGCATCATTTCGGTTCGGAGTGCAAGCCTCCCGGATGTTGACCGTGGAGAGTGCGGCCAGTGCGCGGTTCGTCAGCTCCTGTGCCATGTCACGGCGTTCGGGGTGGGAGGTGAGGGCGGACTCCAGCTCGCCGGCGGCTCCGGGGGCGGCCTTGGGGTTGGTGCGCAGGGTCCGTACGGCGTCCTGGATCTGGTTGCCCTGGGACCAGCGGTGGACGTGGCGGATGGTGCGGCTGTCTATGGCGGCGGCGTGCAGATAGCTGCGGAGCAGTGTCTCGGCGGTGTCTGCCAGGGCCTGGTCGGCCTTGGCCGTCGGTCTGACCGGGGCAAGGAGGGTTGCGGCCCGGTGCGCTGCCGTCTGCTTGTCCTCGCAGCCTGCCGTGGGGGACCAGTGGATGCGGGCCGGGGTGTCGCAGAGATGGGTGGGGTCGTACAGAAGGACGGGGCCGAGTTTGGCTCTCGCGTCCTTTGTCTCCGACCAGAGGGCGGGGTTCGACGTGACGACCAGTGCGGGGCCTTCCGCGTCTCGGATGGCCTGGGTCGCGGCCGTCTGGCGGGTGGCGGGCGGGGCGTAGAGGACCGCGCCTTCGACGCGGTTCGTTTCCCATCCGCCCACCTCTTCACCGTGGGCCGAGAAGCCGGGAAGGGCCTCCCGTGGCGCCGTTTCCCGAAGGGCCTGCACCGGCTCGGGCTCCGATTCCCTGCGTGGTTCGGGCACCTCGAAATGCTGTGGCTGAGCTGCACGTGACGGGGCGGCCTGTGGCTGAGCTGCCTGTGACTGACCCGCCTGTGACTGACCCGCCTGTGGCTGAGCTGCCTGTGACTGATCCGCCTGTGACTGAGGCGCCGCGCCCGCCGCCCGCGCACGCCCCTTCGCCGCCCTCTTCGCCGCCCTCTTCGCCGCCCTCTTCGCCCTCTTCTCGATGCTCCGCCGGACCTTCCCCGCCCTCCACCGCGCCAGCGTCCCCATCACGAACACGGTGAACACGAACAGCACCATCAGCTGCCCGATGAAGAGTCCCCAGAACAGCCCGTACCCGGAGAGCTGTCCCGCGGGCGTCCCGGGCCAGGCGCCCGTGAGGTCGTGCGGTTCGCCGATGAGGTGCCGCATGGCCAGGGGCGTGCGGGTGAAGGTGACCCCGGACGGCCACGCGCCGCGCGCGAACCAGCCGGCCAGTCCCGTCGCCGTCCACACCAGCAGGGTCATGCCGAGGAGGAACGCGAGCAGGCCGATCAGCAGCCCGTCGGGAATACCGCCCTGGTTCTCCCGCCGGGAGTCTCGGTGGTCGTCGGGTCTCACGGGGTTCCTCCCTACGCCACCGTCGATTCGGAGTCGCCGAGGTGCTGTTCCATGAAGGCCGCCGCTCGCTCCTCCGCCTCCAGCTCGGCCGCGCGCAACGCGTCGTCGGCTTCCAGGTCCCTGGACGACTCGGTCATCGCGCGGTCGGTGAAGACGAGGGGGCGTTCCGTCTCCGTCACCAGGTGCTTGACCACCTGGACGTTGCCGTTGACGTCCCACACCGCGATGCCCGGGGTGAGGGTCGGGATGATCTCCACCGCCCACCTGGGCAGGCCGAGCACCCGGCCCGTCGCCCGCGCCTCGTCCGCCTTCTGGGCGTAGATGGTCCGCGTGGAGGCCATCTTCAGGATCGCGGCCGCCTCCTTCGCCGCCGCCCCGTCCACGACGTCCGACAGGTGGTGGACCACCGCCACGAACGACAGACCCAGCCGGCGCCCGAACTTCAGCAGACGCTGGAACAGCTGCGCCACGAAGGGGCTGTTGATGATGTGCCAGGCCTCCTCCACCAGGAAGATGCGCTTCTTGCGGTCGGGGCGGATCCAGGTGTGCTCCAGCCACACTCCGACGATCGCCATCAGGATCGGCATGGCGATGGAGTTCCGGTCGATGTGGGACAGGTCGAAGACGATCAGCGGGGCGTCGAGTTCGATGCCGACCGTGGTCGGGCCGTCGAACATGCCGCGCAGGTCACCGTCGACCAGGCGGTCGAGGACCAGTGCCACGTCCAGGCCCCAGGCGCGCACATCGTCTATGGCGACGTTCATCGCTTCGGCGGACTCCGGCTCGGGGTGCCGGAGCTGCTCGACGATGTCGGTCAGCACCGGCTGGCGCTCGACGATCGTCTCGTTGACGTACGCGTGCGCCACCTTCAGCGCAAAGCCGGACCGCTCGTCGAGGCCGCGCCCCATCGCGACCTCGATGATCGTGCGCAGCAGTGCCAGCTGGCCGGTCGTGGTGATCGAGGGGTCGAGCGGGTTGAGCCGGATGCCGTGGTCCAGGGCCGCCGTCGGGTCCAGCCGGATGGGAGTTATCCCCAGCTCCTCCGCGATGAGGTTCCATTCGCCGACCCCGTCCTCGCCCTGCGCGTCCAGGACCACGACCTGGCGGTCCCTGAAGCGCAGCTGACGCAGGACGTACGTCTTCTCCAGGGCCGACTTGCCGTTGCCGGACTCGCCGAGGACCAGCCAGTGCGGTGCCGGGAGCTGCTGGCCGTACAGCTGGAAGGGGTCGTAGATGTAGCCCTTCCCGGAGTACACCTCGCGGCCGATGATGACGCCGGAGTCGCCGAGGCCGGGCGCGGCCGTCGGCAGGTAGACCGCCTGGGCCTGGCCCGTGGAGGTGCGCACCGGCAGCCGGGTCGTCTCGACCTTCCCGAAGAGGAAGGACGTGAAGGCGTCGGTGAGGACGGACAGGGGATCCCGCATGTATGGCCCCTACCTTCGAATGCCGGTGGCGAACGGGAGTGTGTTCACGAAGGCCCGGTGGTGCTCGCGGTCGCACCACTCCAGCTTCAGATACGACTTTCCGGCCGAGGCCCTTATGGTCCGCTTGTCGCGGTTGAGTGCCTCCGGGGAGCGGGAGGAAACGGTGATGTAGCCGACGAGGTTGACCCCGGCCGCGCCGCTGGCCAGGTCCTCGCCGCGCTGGTCGAGACGGTTGTGGGCGGCGATGTCGCGCGGGTCGACGGTGCGGTTCATCTTGGCGGCGCGGCTCGCCTCGGCCTCGTCGTTCGTCTTCTCGGTCAGCATGCGCTCGATGGCGATCTCGGTGGGTTCGAGGTCCATCGTGACGGCGACCGTGCGGATGACGTCCGGGGTGTGGACGAGGAGGGGCGCGAGGAAGTTGACGCCGACCGGCGTCATCGGCCACTCCTTCACCCAGGCGGTGGCGTGGCACCAGGGCGCGCGGGTGGTGGACTCCCGGGTCTTGGCCTGGAGATAGGTGGGCTCCATGGCGTCGAGCTCGGCCGGCCAGGCATTGCGTTTCGTCATCGCCTGGATGTGGTCGATCGGGTGGTCCGGGTCGTACATGGAGTGCACGAGGGAGGCGAGCCGCCCCTGGCCGAGCGGCTGGCGCACCCGGATGTCCGCCTCCTGGAGCCGCGAGCAGATGTCGGTCAGCTCGCGCGCCATGACGATCGCGAGCCCGGCGTCCCGGTCCAGCTTCCGGCCGGCCTGCGGGCGTGCCGCCCGGGCCATGGCGTGCGCCTCGGCGGCCAGTTCGCGCGTGTAGTGCATGCAGGCGACGAGGTAGGCGCGGTGCTGCTCGCTGCTGGTGGACACCATGGACTGGAGCTGGTCGTACGACCGTGACAGCCAGTCCGGCGCCTTCTCGTCCCCGCGCAGCGCGACGTCCTTGGCGTGGGCGTCCGGGTCGGCGGGGAGGGTGCGGGCGAGCATCTGGATCCGGGTGACGAAGCCGTCGCCGTTGGCCACATGCTTGAGCAGCGTGCCGAAGCGGTCGACCAGGGCCTCCTGGTCCTCCGAGTCGCGCAGGCCGACGCCGGGGCCCTCGATCTCGATGGCGGCGGTGACGGTCTTGCGGTCGGCGTGCAGGAGTACGGCGATCTCGTCGGGCCCGAAGGGCGCGGCGAGCCAGCTGATCCGCCCGATGCCGGGAGGCGGCCCGATCTCCACTTCCCGCCCGTCGAGCCGCGTGCCCGCCTCCATGACGCTGCTCCGGTACACAGTCCCCTGGCGCAGGGTCCGCTTGTAGCTGCGATTGATCTCGAACCACTTGTAGAAGGTCCGGCGCTTGTACGGAACGTACACCGCCATCAGCGCAAGCAGCGGGAAGCCCGTCAGCAGCACGATGCGCAGGGAGAGGACGGGGACCAGGAGCCCGCACATCATGCCGAGGAACGCGCCCGCGATGATCAGCGCGATCTCGCCGGACTCACGGTTCCGTCCGACGATCGCGTTCGGCCGGGCGCGGCCGATGAGATACGTACGGCGGGGCGTGACCGGATGGGACAAGTGGGACTCGGTCGTCAACGCCCTTCACCTCCCGAGCGGTTGCTGCCGTTGCGTGTGTTGCTGGCGTGCGGGGTGTTCGCCGGGCTGGACGCGCGCGGCGCGGGTGCGGGGGAGGGGACGGATCCGCCGCCTCCGCCCGAGGTGCGCGAGCCGTGTGTGGCGACTCCGCTCTGGGCCGGGTTGGCCGGGCGGGGGGTGCTGGAGCCGGACTGGCCGCCGCCCCCGTTGTTGTCGGCGCGGGCGCTGTGCGTCTTGATGCCCTGCGCGACCAGGGTCGCCGGGGAGCTGATGACCGCGGCGGCCTTGCTCTCGGCGCCCTGCATGATGCGGTTGTTGCGGCCGTTCGCGATCTCGTCCCCGAAGCCCGGGACGAAGCGGTAGATCATCGCGCTGGCGAAGATGGCGAGCAGGATGATGGCGAGGCCGGAGACGACGGCGGAGAAGGCGTTGGGCCCCTTGTCGCTGGAGAGCGCCCCGGCGAGCCCGAGCACTATGACGATCACCGGCTTGACCAGGATGACGGCGATCATGATGCCGGCCCAGCGGCGGACGTGGCCCCACAGGTTCTTGTCGACGAGGCCCGCGTAGACGACGGTGCCGAGGAGGGCGCCGACGTAGAGCAGGGCGGCGCGGATGACGAGCTCCAGCCACAGGATGCCGGCGGCGAGGATGCTGACCAGGGACGCGACGATCAGCATGATCGGCCCGCCGCCGATGTCGTTCCCCTTGTTCAGGGCGCCGGAGAAGGTGCCGAAGAACGTGTCCGTCTGGTCGCCGGTCGTCTTCGCGAGGACGTCCGTGACGCCGTCGGTCGCCGAGACGACGGTGTAGAGGATCAGCGGGGTGAACGCCGACGCCAGCACCGTCAGCCACAGGAAGCCGATGGCCTCGGAGATAGCGGTGGTGAGGGGTACGCCCCGCACCGCCCGCTTGGCCACGGCCAGCAGCCACAGGACCAGGGTCAGGATCGCGGACGCCGCGAAGACGACCGCGTACTGCTGGAGGAACTTGGCGTTCGTGAAGTCGACGTTCGCCGTCTCCTTGACCGCGTCACTGAGCTTGTCGATGGTCCAGGAGGCGGCATCGGCACAGCCCTTGGCGAGGGAGGAGAGGGGGTCGAGGGTGGCGGAGGGGTCGGTGGTGGTGCCGGTGATGCCTTTGCGGCCGTTGCCTCGTTCGCAGTACGCCTTGGCGGGACCGCGGATGAGGTCGCAGGCGTTGTTGCTCTTCGAAGGCGATGGGCTGGGCGTGGGCGCGGCGACGGCGTGGGTGGCCAGCAGCACCGCGGTGGCCTGTACGGCACTGAAGACGGCCGTGACTTTGAGGACGCGGTGGTTAGCGCGCATACGTGAACCCTCCGTACTCCTCGACGGCCTTCGCCATGTCGTCAGCGGTGGAGGCCTTCTGGTCGCGGCCGACCGGGACGGGGCCGTCCTTCTGCTGGAAGTCGGTGACTTTCCAGTCGTTGTCGACCCACTTCATCTCGTACGTGGTGGTGTACCAGCTCTCGGACACCGGGTTGGTCGAGGCTTCGCCGGACAGGCCGAAGAGTGAGGTGTACCAGACCTCGACGGTGGCGTTGCCCGTGTTTGACGAGGTCACCTTGGTGCCCACCGGGATGACGCGGGAGACAAAGGTCTGGCCGCTGGGCGCGCTACCGTCCTTGCTGAGGCCGATGTTGGTCAGGAACTTCTCGCTGGAGTAGGCGTTGTCCAGGTCTGTCTGTCTGGCGGATGCCACATCGGAGGCATAGACGGTGTTGACGATTTGGTGCCGCCGGGCTGTGTCGAACATGTCGGCCGAACCCAACGCCACGGAGTAATTGGCGGCCGCACTCTGCGCCCCCTGCGCACTGTGCGCAAACCCCGTAGGGATCCCCCCGGCCTTGGACTCCACCGGCCTCTCCCCGCTTGCCGCGGTCGACGAAGTCACCGGCTTGTCGCCGTTGACGTCCTTCGACGAGGACGAGTCGTCGTCGCCACGGTTCGCGAACGCGATCGCGGCGATGAGGAGTACCACCACGCCGACGACCGTGACCAGGCTTCTGGAGGAGGACCGGCCGCCCCGGCGAGCGCCGCCGTAGGGGTCTCCCTCGGGCAGCCGGGTCCGGGTCTCGCCGCCGCCGTAGTCGTGCTCGTCTCCGATGCTCATGCCGCGTAACCCCCCTCGTACCGGACCGCGTAGAAATACGACGGTAGCCGTGCTGGTTCCCGCGCGGGCGCGGTGTGGTGACTCGACATCAGGGAAACGCAACCTCAGCGGGGAAAAGGGAAGGTCCAGGCCGGGCGGCGTGCCCGGAGCGCGGCTAGACGGCCATGCCGTACACGATGGTGAACAGCGTGCCCAGTGAGCCGATGATGAAGACTCCTGTCAGCCCGGCGATGATGAGACCCTTGCCCTGTTCGGCGCTGAAGGTGTCCCGGAGGGCCGTCGCGCCGATGCGCTGTTTGGCCGCACCCCAGACCGCGATGCCGAGGCAGAGCAGGATGGCCACGGCCATCACCACCTCGATCATCACCTTCGCTTCGTTGCCCAGGCTGCCGAAGGGGCCCCAGTCGGGCGCGATCCCGCCGATGATGGTGTTGATGTCTCCCTTGTCGGCCGCAAAGAGCATGTAAGTCACCGCCCCTGGTGGGTAGTTCCGCAGTCCCCTGCGGCGTGCAGAGGTCAGGCCTCATTCTCGCCGACAATGGCGCCGGCGTATGTCGACTTGACGTCATTGCTTGGCGGGTTTCGTATGAATCGAGCGTATGGTCACTCTGTGTATCACGGCAGGTCACGCCGGGCAATGAGGCCTGGGCGGAACCTGTCGTGTGGTTCCGTCGTTGACCTTCCTTATGACCTGGCACGGTTTCTGACGGCTGGTCGGGTGAGGCGTCGAGACGATGTTCTCACGGTGCCCATGAACCCGATGAACCCGATGAACTCATGACGAACGGGCCCCGGCTCTCGCCGGGGCCCGTTCCGCTCGCTGTTGGGATCAGCCGGTGAAGGCCGAGACCCCCTCGGGGGTGCCCCAGCCGGTCGGGCCGTCGTAGCCCGACTGGGCGGTGCAGAGGTAGGTGGTCGAGCAGGAGCCGTTGTTGCCGCTGGTCACGTCGTTGAGGGCGGAGGTGCCGGCCTTGGCGTAGGGGAAGGACGCCGGGTAGCTGCTGCTGGACGGGGTGCCGGCGAGGGCGTAGACGCCCGCGATGATGGGGGAGGAGGCACTGGTGCCGCCGAAGGTGTACCAGCCCGCGGTGATGCCGTAGGAGTCGTAGACGGAGACGCCGGTCGCCGGGTCCGCCACCGCCGAGACGTCCGAGATCGTGCGCTTCGAGCAGCCGGTGTCGGTCTGCCAGGTCGGCTTGGTGTCGTAGGAGGAGCAGCCGGAGCCGGTGCCCTCGGAGCTGCTGGTCTTCCAGACCGTCTCGGTCCAGCCGCGGGTGGTGGAGGTGGCCTTGGAGAGGGCCGTGCCGCCGACCGAGGTCACGTACTTGGAGGCGGCCGGGTATTCGGCGCCGTAGCCGCTGTCGCCGGCGCTGACGGTGATGGCGACGCCCGGGTGGTTGAAGTACGAGGAGTCGTACGACGTGTCCGACGACGACTCGGAGCCGCCGTAGCTGTTGGAGACGTACTTCGCGCCCAGGGTGACCGCGCGGTTCACCGCGGTGCCGAGGTTGGCCATCGTGGCGGAAGTGGCTTCCACCAGGAGGATGTTGCACTTCGGGCAGATGGCGCTGGCCATGTCGAGGTCGAGGGAGATCTCCTCGGCCCAGCCGGTGTTGGCGGACGGGAGGGAGGTCGTCGAACCCGTCTGGCTGACCTTCTTGAAGCAGCCGTTCGCCGTGGTGCAGGCGGAGAGACCGTAGTAGGAGCGGTACGTGGCGAGGTCGGCCTCGGCGTTCGGGTCGTCGTACGCGTCGACGATCGCGATGGTCTCGCCGGAGCCGTTGGAGGCGGCGGCGGAGGTCAGGCCGTAGGCGGACTGGAGGTCGGTCGGGCCGTAGCCGGAGGGAGTGGCGGCGTCGGCGGACTTGGGGGTGACGCCGTCCGCCTCGGCCCGCGCCTTCTGGAACGCGGTGACGCCGCCGGTGACGCGCAGGGCCTTGCAGGCCATCTGGCCCTTGGCGGGAGTGGAACAGGCGTTGGTCCAGGTGACCTTGGCCTTGGAGGAGACCGTCGAGGCGCTCGCGGCGTTCGCGTGGGTCGCGGTGCCGAAGCCGGCCAGGACGAGTGCGGCGGTGGCGGCGACGGCGGAGCCGACGCGACGCCAGCTGCCTTGTGTGGGGGGTCTTCCGGGGAGGGTCGTACGCATCGTGCAGCCTCCTGATGCTCCGGGGTGGGGGTGGAACAGGGGCGGTGCGTGCGGGTGGTCCGCGAAGACAATGACTTGTTGAGTACGCGACAACAAGAGGCCACTGGAATCCTGACTTCCGCCTTACCCGCCGATGGCGGGCCGTTGGACAGCGGGTGACGGCCGCTTGACTCAACTCACAGGAGATTCAAGGGAGTTACGCAGAAAAGGGAGCTGCGCGGAAACGGGGGGCCGTGCGGGAACGGGGAGTCGCGCGGAAGCGGGGAGCAGCCCGGCAAGGAGAACGGGCCGCGGCCGGATGCCGTGGCCCGTTCTCCCTCCGTGCCGCCGAGGGGACCCCACGTCCCCCTCGCTGCGGCGGCTCCCCGTGACCCGACGGGGAAGGTGGACTTGGTGGCGGTGTGGCAGCCCGCGACGACCATCGCTTGCTGAGTACGCGACAACAAGACGGGTGGAGGAATTCTGACTCCCGCGTTACCGAAACGGCTGCCGGGCTTACCGGTCGTTGGCGGCCGGATGGTTCCGGGGTGGGGGCGGCTTGACCCGGCGCACAGTCCGGACATAGCCCGGACACAGCCCTGACCGGCCGCGTTCTGCGGCTCAGCAGGGCTTGAGGGCAGGCTCGGTGGGGCCTGAGGCCCGGCTCTGTAGGGCCTGAGGCCCGGCTCTGCGTGCTTGAGGGTCGGCTCTGCGTGCCTGAGGCCCGGGCTCAGCGGGGCCTGAGGCCGTGCAGCAGATGGTGCACGTGCTCGTCCAGGCCGGCCAGGACCTGCTGCGCCGGGATCGATTCGTTGGCGGCGAAGGTGGCGAGTCCGTGCATGCTCGCGGCCGCGACGAGGGTGATGCGCTCCGGGTCGCCCGCGACGATCTCCCCCCGCGCCTGCGCGTCCGCGATCAGCCGCATGAAGGACCCGACGGAGCGGTCCACCTCGGCGGCGAGCTGCGCGGAGGCCTCGGGATCGTGCTTGCGCGTGAACATCAGCTCCAGCAGCGCGGCGTTCTCGACGGCGAATCCGACGTACGCCTTCGCCAGCGCGGTCAGTCGCGGCTCCAGTGGGAGCGCGGGTTCGTCCGCGGACTCCAGCGCCCCGGCCAGCCGCTCGTACCCGGCCAGAGCCAGGGCGTCGAGCAGCGCCTGCTTGTCCTTGAAGTGCCGGCCCGGGGCGGCGTGGCTCACCCCGATCTCGCGGGCCAGCTCGCGCAGGGACAGCGCGCCGGCGCCCCGGTCGCGCAGGGTGCGCTCGGCGGCCTCGAGGAGGGCGGCGCGCAGGTCTCCGTGGTGGTAGGGGCGGCTCTCGGGCATGCGGGCCATCGTATCGGCATGTAGGCGACAACATCATTGTTGTCGGCGTCACCATTGTTGTCATTGACAGCATTGTAGGCGCTGCCTACATTGAAGGCATGGCTGACAACAAGGACGCGCTCAAGGCGCGCACATGGAACGCGACCCGCCTCCCCGACCTCTCCGGTCACACGGCCGTCATCACCGGCGCCAACAGCGGCATCGGTTTCGCCGCCGCCGACGCGCTGGCCCGCGCGGGCGCCCACGTGGTGTTCGCCGTACGCGACCTCGGACGCGGCCGGGCCGCCGCCGCGAAGGTGACCGGCAGCACGGAGGTGCGGCACCTGGACCTGGCGGACCTCGCCTCCGTACGGGAGTTCGCCGAGGCATGGCGGGGCCCGATCGACCTGCTGATCAACAACGCGGGCGTGATGATGCTCCCGGAGCAGCGGACCAAGGACGGCTTCGAGATGCAGTTCGGCACGAACCACCTCGGCCACTTCGCCCTGACGAACCTGCTGCTGCCCCACGTCAGGGACCGGGTGGTGACGGTCTCCTCCGGCGCTCACCGCATGGGCGACCGCAGGATCAGCTTCGACGACACCAACCTCACGGGCCGCTACACCCCGCAGCGCGCCTACTCCCAGTCCAAGCTGGCGAACCTCCTGTTCACCCTGGAGCTCCAGCGCCGTCTGACCGCGTCCGGCTCACCCGTCCGCGCCCTCGCGGCCCACCCCGGCTGGGCGGCCACCAATCTGCAGAGCCACACAGCGAACCCGGTCGCCCGCGCCGTCATGGCTGTCGGCAACCGGATCCTGGCCCAGGACGACAAGGGGGGCGCCCTCCCCACCCTCTACGCGGCGAGCCAGGACCTCCCCGGCGCCAGCTACGTCGGCCCGGACGGCCTGGGCGAGATGCGGGGCGCGCCGACCCTGGTGGGCCGCATCCCGGCGGCGAGCGATACCGCGGCGGCGCGACGGCTGTGGACGCTGTCCGAGGATCTGACGGGGGTCAGGTGGGGCCTCAAGATCGCCGAGGCGGTGTGACAGGGGCGGCCGGACCGGGGTGACCGGGCGGCGGTTACCGTGAGCGGGATCAACCGTTTCAGGGAGGTGGCCGGATGTGCGGCTGTGCCGCGGACTTCGCACTCGGCGGTCGTACGGCCCTGGTCACCGGCGCGGTAGGCGGCCTGGGTCTGGAGATGGCCCGCGGACTGGCCCAGGCCGGCGCCCGCGTGATCCTCAACGGGTCCGACCCCGCCTCCCTCGACGCCGTGACCGCGCGGCTGCGGGACGACGGCGTCGACGCGCTGGCCGCCGCCTTCGACGTCACCGACCGCCAGGCCGCCCACGAGGCGGTGAACGCCCTCGGCGACATCGACGTCCTGGTCAACAACGTGGGCCACCGCGACGACCACCTGACCTCGGCGTACGCCCTGAGCCAGACCGTCGCCCGGGGCCTGTCCGAGCGCGGCACCCCCGGCCGCATCATCAACGTCTCCTCGGCCGTCGGCCGGCTCGGCCGCACCGGTGACGTCGCCTACGCCACCGCGAAGGCCGGCCTGGACGGCCTGACCCGCGCCCTCGCCGCCGACCTCGGTCCCAGCGGTACGACGGTCAACTCGGTGGCACCGGGCACGTTCGCGACGGACGTCAACGCCGGGTCGGCGGACGACCCCGAGTGGGGCCGCTGGCTGCACACCCGCACCGCCCTCGGCCGCTGGGGCCGTCCGGCCGAGATAGCGGGCATCGTCGTCTTCCTGGCGAGCGACGCGGCGTCCTTCATCACCGGGCAGACCATCGCGGTCGACGGCGGGATGACGACGACGTTCTGAGCGGGGCTCCCGCCGCTCCGGTCAGGAGTCCTCGAAGCCCTCCACGAAGTGGTCGAACTCCCCTGCCTGTACGCCGAGCACGAAGGCGTCCCATTTGCGGCGGTTGGTGGTGACCACGTTGTCCGGGTCGCTGGTCTCGCGGATGTAGACGGGGGCCTCCCCGTCGTCCCCCTCGCCGAAGGCGATCTCGATCCAGGGCCCGGGACCGGTGGCATCGGGCGGGGCTGCGCGCTCCCAGGTGAGGCCGGAGGGGATTTCAGGCATGGGGGGACTCCGTCCTGAGGGTGCGGAGGAGGGCGGCGAAGGCGGTGGGGGTGGTGGTGAGTATGGAATTCGTGGGGTCGGCGCTTTCGGTTATGCGCATCGATTCGGGGGTTGTGGCGACGTGGATGCAGGACTCGCCTTCGCCGCAGAAGGACGACCTCTGCCAACCGGGGGTGGTGATCATGTCTGCCTCTCAGAGGGACTGGACGATGCTGTGGATGAGAGCTCGTGACTCCACCTCGATCAGGCTGAGAGCCGTGAGGCGGTCGAGCACTGTGCGGTACTTGTCGAGCTGGGCCCCGGCGTCCAGCAGGGCGATGCCGTGCGACTGGTCGAGCTGGACGGTGTCGAGCTGCGGCACGGTCCCGTGGACGTAGTAGATGGGCTGTCCCGCTCCGGGGTAACCGCCCGCGTCGAACGGGATGACATGGACGGAGATGTTGGGGTGTTCGCTCATCTTGAGCAGGTGATTCAGCTGGCGCCTGGCCACATCGCGTCCGCCGAACCGCATGCGCAGGGCGGCTTCGTGGATGATCGCGCGATATGGGACCGGGGCGCGGTTCTGGAACAGCACGGCCTGGCGCTTGATGCGGAACGAGGTACGGTGCTCCACCTCGGGCGGTGACAGCTCGGGCACGACCTGGCGGAACACCTCACGGGCGTGATCCAGGGTCTGGAGCAGGCCGGGGATGCCCGACGTGTGGGCGGTGCGCAGCGCGGTGCCGTGGTGTTCCAGCTCGGCCAGATCCAGCAGCCCCGACGGCAGGATGTCCCGGTACTCCTCCCACCAGCCGCGCTTGCGATCGCCGGTCATCCCGGCGATCGCTTCGACGAGCGCCTTGTCCGGGCAGTCGTACTGACAGGCCAGTGTGCGTACGCGGTCCGCGCTCACCGCGAGGCGCCCTGTCTCCATGTTGCTGACCTGTGCCTGCTTGATGCCGAGGAGCCGAGCTGCCTCCGTCGATGTCAGGCCGGCCCGCTCGCGCAGTCTGCGCAGCTCGGCCCCGAAGCGGAGTTGTCGCGCCGTCGGATTGGTCCTCACGGGCATGCCCGTCGCTCCTCCGTGCTGACTGTCACCCACACAGGTGGATCCCAGTAAGTATTGCTCCGAGTGGGATGAAGAATATATGCCACGCGGCTACTTTGAGTTCGGCGCCGCATCCCCCAGAAGCGCACCGTCCGACGGGACGGCAGGCCACTGGGACGCTGACCAACTCCCCACAGTGATCGGAGAATTCCGATGCCCACCGTAGCCCCACCCTGGACGTACACCCTCCAACTCCCCCACGATCCACGCGCACCGGGGATCGCCCGAGCGACCCTCCGTACGGTCCTCGCCGCCCACGACCTCTCCGCCCTCACTCCCACCGCCGAACTCGTAGCCGCCGAACTCCTCACCAACGCCCACCTCCACACCGCCGGCCCCTACGCCCTCCGCCTCCTCTCGGCGGAACCGGGTGGCCTCCGGGTCGCGGTCTGGGACACCGACCCCCGGGTCCCGCCCGGCTTCACCGCGGACGCGGAACCCGTACCGCCGGACGACGCCGAAGGCGGACGCGGACTGCACCTTGTGCGGGCCTGCGCCGACTCCTGGGGCGTGGGAGCGGCGAAGGGCGGAAAGCTGCTGTGGGCCGAATGCCGGTAGCGGAGGCGCAGTCGAACGGTTCCTAGAAAAATCTCAGTGATGTCGAGGAGTGATTCTCACCTTCATGGGACAGAGTGAGGCCTGATGAAGCGCAGCTCACGCATCTCAGGTACCCCGCGACCCGTGCTGCTCGGTGGCGCGATGGTGTTGCTGGCCGCCACCTCGGCCTCCGTCGCCGCGGCAGACGACGGGCCGGGCCCGCTCGGGGTCACCGCCGTGGCCGTCGCCACCGCGCACAGCGTGCGGGTCGGGGCGCTGTTCAGCGCGGACAAGGCCGACGACCTCACCGGGAACCACTTCTGCAGCGCATCCGTCGTGCACAGCCCGCAGGGGAACCTCATCGTGACCGCGGCGCACTGTGTGGACACGGACGACGACTCCGATCTGGTGTTCGTGCCGGGGTATCGGGACGGGCAGGCGCCGTACGGGGTGTGGAAGGTGGGGATACGGTTCCTTCCTGACGGTTGGTCCAACGGGCAGCACGAGGACAGCGACATCGCCTTCGCTTACGTGGACGAACTGGACGGGAAGCAGATCGAGGACGTCGTGGGTGGCAACCACTTCGCCACGGGGGTGGCGACCGGGGCCACGGCCGTGACCGTCACCGGCTATCCCGACTCCCACGAGGTTCCCATCAGCTGCACCAACAAGCCGTCGGCCCACAGCAGTACGCAGCAGCGGATCGACTGCCCCGGCTTCAGCGGCGGGACCAGCGGCAGCCCGTGGGTGAACGGGGACCACGAGGTCGTGGGTGTGCTCGGCGGGCACGAGCAGGGCGGGGACACGGACGACACCTCGTACAGCGTGGTACTGGGGGCGGAGGCGGCCGAGCTGTACAGGGATGCGGTGGGCGAGCCCTGACGAGGTGGGCTGCCCTTCCGCCTGTCGGAGGCGTGACCGTGGGGCCGCCCGCTTCTTTGCCAGTGTCGTGCTTCCGCGCCCCGAGTAAAGGGCGCTCCCTCCGGTCGCGTCGCCTGCGGCGATGGCCCTGCGGGCCACCCTTGACTCGGGCCGCTCCAGCCCGGGCGAGAAGCGAGCGGGCGGCCGGAAGAAAGTGGCCGGCTTGGGTGGGCCGGGCCCTGGGGTGGGCTGCGTTCCGGGCCGGGGTGGAGGGGGCGCGGTCGCGCCTCGCCTGCACGCCGGGTGGGCTAAGCGGCGATCGGTTGGTGGGTGGGGCGCGGCCGCGTCTCGCCTGCACGCCGGGTGGGTTTGGCGGCTTGCGGTTGGTGGTGGGTGGGGGGCGCGGGAGCGGGGTGGCGGCACGTCAGGTGGGCTTGGCGGCTTGCGGCCGGTGGGTGGCGGGGGCGGCGCATGGGCGCCTCGCCTGCACGCCGGGCCGGTTAGCGGCTTGCGGATGGCGGGTGGGTGGGGCGCGTCGGCCGGGTGGTGGCACGCCGGGTGGGTTTGGCGGTTTGCGGGTTTGCGGGCGGTGGTCGGTGCCTGGGGGAAGGGAAGGGAGAGGAAGGGGGCGCGGCCCTGGGTCCGGACGCAATGCCTCGCCGGTCACATCGGCCGCACCAATCTCCCTGCGGGAGTCGGGAGTCGGGAGTCGGGAGCCGGACCAGGGCGGCACCCCGCCAGTCACATGGGCCACACAGGCCACGCCCTCTGAGGCAATTGGCCGATTTGGGCCCACCTGACCCCCAAAAGACCAGGTCGCACGGCTCCCGGGTGTCCCAAAGCGTCCAATTACCCCTCTCGCCCCCGCCCGTCGGCCAGCCAACGGGGGAAACAGAGCCACAGCCCCTCCACCCACCGCCGCTCCCGCCCTGCGCCCCGTCCATCACCCGCGTGTCGCCAAACCGACCGGCGTGCCCCCACTCCGCGTCCGCCCCCCCCGGGCCGTCAGTCGCCGAGCTCTCCCGGCGTGCCGCGACCGAGCCGCCGCGCTGCCCCACTCCCCACTCCCCACTCCCCACCACCCGCAAGCCGCTAAGCCGACCCGGCGTGCCGCCACCCCGCTGCCGCGCCCCACCAACCACCCGCCGCAAGCCGCTAAACCGGCCCGGCGTGCAGGCCAGGCGCGACTGCGCCCACCCACCACCCGCAGGCCGCCAAGCCCACCCGGCGTGCCGCCACCCCGCTGTCGCGCCCCATCCACCAGCCGATCGCCGCTTAGCCCACCCGGCGTGCTGGCGAGGCGCGGTCGCGTACCGCCGACTCCGGCCCCGGACGCAGCCGACCGTTGCCCGCAAACCCCGGCTGGGCCCCCGTCCTTCCGGGCCGCTCGCTCGCTTCTAACCCGTGCTGGAGCGAGGCGTGTCAAGGGTGGCCCGGAGGGCCATCGCCGAAGGCGACGCGGAGCGACAGCGGAGCGCCCTTTACTCGCCTCGCGGAAGCACGACACTGGCAAAGAAGCGGGCGGCCCCTACGGCCACTTGAAGCAGACTGCTGAGCAACACCGGCTGCCAGCCCCAGCGAACTGCTCTCTATGGCATGGTCAGTTCAGTGGACGCACTCAAACCTCAGGACCCTGCGCACATAGGCACGCACACGCTGCTCGCACGGCTCGGTGCGGGCGGGATGGGGCAGGTCTACCTCGGGCGCTCACCCGGTGGGCGGCTCGTCGCCGTCAAGGTGATCCGGGATGAGATCACCGATCATCCGGAGGCGTTGGCGCGGTTCCGGCGTGAGGTGGCGACTGCGCGGGCGGTGCGGAGTGCGTACACCGCCAACCTCATTGACGCCTCGTTGGACGCGGCGCCGTATTGGCTGGCCACCGAGTATGTCGCTGGGCCGACCCTCAGCAAGGCCGTCGCGGGGCGGGGGCCGCTGCCGGCCGACACATGTCGGGGGCTCTTCGCCGCGCTCGCGGAGGGGCTTGCGGCGGTGCATGCGCACGGCGTCACGCACCGGGACCTCAAGCCGCAGAACGTGATCCTCGCGGGACAAGGGCCACAGCTCATCGATTTCGGGATCGCCCGGGGCGCGGGGCAGACCGCGCTCACCGAGGCCCGGGTCGCACCCGGCACGCCCGGCTTCACGGCTCCCGAGGTGCTGCTGCGCAACGAGGTCGGGCCCGCGGCGGACGTGTTTGCCCTGGGTGCCACCCTTGGGTACGCGGCGACCGGACGACCGCCCTTCGGCGTGGGCGATCCCGCCGGTGTCAGTTACCGCGCCGTGCACGAGTCCATCGACCTTGCGGGCGTGGAGCCGGAATTGGCGGCCCTCATCGAGGCCTGCGTGGCCAAGGACCCGGCCGCCCGGCTCGGCCTCGCCGAGGTGATCGCCCGGTGCGGGGTGCGCACCGCGCTCGTGGAGGATCCGTTCTACCGGGAACTCGGAGCACTGGGCGAAGCCGTGCCGCAGATTCCTTCGCCGCGGCCGGTGAGCCTGCACGACCTGCCGACGGCAGGGCCGGTACCGTACGGCGCCTACGCCTACACACCCACGCAGGCCACCCTGCCCGCCCGGCGGCGTGGTGCGCCCTGGGTGATCGCGGTGGCGGCGGGCGCCGTGGTGGGGATCGGGGTCGCCACGGCCTTCGTCCTGACGGACCAGGGGAAGGAGGAGGGCGGTCAAGGCTCCGATGCGGGCGGCAGCGGGACGCCGAGAAGCTCGTCGCACGCCTCGAAGGGCTCCGGGTCCGCGAAGGGGGAACCCACCTATGCGGCGGACAAGCTCGACCGGACCCTGTGGCACTCGAACACCGGAACGTGCCAGCTGCCCGTCGAGGAGCATGCCACCGCCGGGTTCCAGATAGGACTCTCCGACCCCGACGATCCGTCCCACCAGCCGGGATCCCGCTCTTTCGGCAACAGGCTCAAGATCGAGTTCCGCGACAAGTACGCCACTGGGAAGCACGAGCCGTACTACATGACCGTCAGTGTGAAGCCGCCCCACGACATCGACCCCGACACCGGGAAGCCCGTCGCCGGTCTGCTCAGCGACAACGCGAACGTGGGATACCTGAGCAAGCCCATCGACATGTACGGCTCCGATCCGACCGCCTGGAAGTCCGTCACCTATCCGGACGACTTCCAGTCCTGGGTCAACGGGAAGGTGTTCCGCTCCATCCCGCTCACCAATGACCCTGGGGACTGGACCGTCGAGTGGCATCACATCCGCACGCCCGACGACTACACGAGCGTCATGTGCGACGGCTTCACTGTGAAATGACGCCACTCTCGGCCGAAATAGCCTTGAACGGCGCCTGCATGGGGGAGGGTTGAGTCGTGCGGAAGGTATGGGTGGCCGGTGGGGCGGCAGTCGGGCTCGGACTGAGTTTCGTCATGCTGCTCGTCATCGGCGTGTACGTCGTCGCCGGGAACCTCGTCAACGGCGTCGGCAACGGAAGCGTCGGGCTTGCCAAGGGGGCGGTGCCGGCCGCCTACAAGACGCTCGTTCAGAGATGGGGCAACCTCTGCTCCGCCCTGAACCCCGCAATGCTCGCGGCTCAGTTGTACCAGGAGAGCGGCTGGGACCCGAGGGTCGTCAGCCAGGCCGACGCGCGCGGCATCGCCCAGTTCATCCCCAGCACCTGGGCGACGCACGGCATCGACGGCAACGGCGACGGCAAGCGCGACATCTGGGATCCGAATGACGCGATTCCATCGGCCGCGTCGTACGACTGTGAGCTCGCGAAGTACGTCAAGGACGTGCCCGGAGACACCTCGAACAACATGCTCGCCGCCTACAACGCGGGTGCGTACCGCGTCATAAAGGCGGGCGGGGTTCCGGCCATCCGTGAGACCCAGAACTACGTGAAGACGATCCGCACCCTGGAGAAGAGCTTCGCCGCGCCCGCGAGTCGGGTCGATCCCTCCGAGCAGGCCGCCGGTGCCATCTACTTCGCGCAGAAGAAGCTCGGCACCCCGTACCTCTGGGGTGGCAACGGTACCGCTGACCAGGGTGGACGCTTCGACTGCTCGGGGTTGACCAAGGCCGCGTACGAGAGTGTCGGGGTCACGCTTCCCCGGGTTGCGAACGATCAGTACAACGCCGGGCCGCATCCGTCCCGGGACCAACTGCTCCCCGGCGATCTGGTGTTCTTCTCGGACGACCTCACCGACTCCCGGGCCATCCGGCACGTGGGTATCTACGTGGGCGGCGGTTATATGATCGACGCGCCGAGAACGAACGCGGTGATCCGGTTCGACCCGATCGACACCCCGGACTACTTCGGCGCCACCCGCGTCACCGAAGATGGCGCGAAAGCGCTCCCCACAACAGTGTGAACCGCGTGTGAACCCAGCCCCTGAGCTGCGGCGATGAGTCTCTCTTCGATAACGTCTGCGTGATCATTCGGTGGAGTGTGGAACGTATCAACGGGGATCGTGCGTTCCTGTTGTCGTAGCCGAGCGAACGTCAGCACAGACGAGGCGGATCTACAGACCACGGGGGTGGCAGGAGCGGCGCACGCCAGGTGCGTCCGGAACAACGACGAAGGGGCCGCAGCACGATGGCTGTACTCGCCGAATCCGGATCGAACCCCGACGTCGACCTGCTCTACGACATCAACGGACTGGCCAAGGACGCCCCGCGCTGGTTCGACCGCGTCATGGAGTTCGTGGGCGAGTACGGCCTGCTGCTCGCCATGGTGCTGCTCGTGGTGTGGTGCTGGTGGTCCGTGCGGCGCCGGGCCGTCAGCGGGGACGATGCCCCGTCGACCGTCGCGGCGCTCGTGTGGGCTCCGCTCGCGGCCGCCATCGCCGTGCTCGTCAACGTGCCCATCCGCGGGTTCGTCCAGCGGCCCCGGCCCATCCATGATCACCAGGGGCTTGAGGTCCTGGTCACCGGCAAGACCGACTACTCCTTCGTGAGTGACCACGCGACGATCACCATGGCCCTCGGGGTCGGGCTGTTCATCGCCAACCGGAGGTTCGGGATCGCGGGGATCGGGCTGGCGTTGTTCGAGGGCTTCTGCCGGGTGTACATGGGCGTGCACTACCCGACCGACGTCGTCGGCGGGTTCGCGCTCGGCACGGCCGTCGTGCTGCTGCTGTCGCCGCTGGCCATGGCCCTGCTCACGCCGGTGATGAAGGCGGTCGAGGGGTCGCCCCGGGCCGGGTGGCTGATCCGGCGCCGGTCCTCCGCCGGTGCCGACGGCGACGCGCTGGTCCCGGGATCCCGGACGCCGGTGGCGTCCGAGGAGCGGGACCTCGCGGCCTGACCACGTAAGAGAGATAGGGAAAAGAGAAAGACGACGGCTGCAGCCCTCGCGGGTACTACAGCCCCTGCGGGTAGCTGAAGAAGTGGTTCGGGTCGTACTTCGTCTTGATCTGCTTCAGGCGCGTCGCCGCGTCCCCGTAGTACGCCGTCCGCCAGTCCTTCAGCGTCGGGTCCGTGTAGTTCTGGTACGCCGCTCCGGAGGCGTACGGCTTCATCGCGTCGTGGGCCGTCGCCAGCCAGGCCTGGGCCGCGCTGCCCGAGGTGCCCGCCCGCCAGGAGGTGTAGTACTGGGCCAGCATGCGGGAGCGGCGGTGGACGAAGGCCGTCGCCGTGGGGGAGACCCGGTTGACCGCGCCGCCGAGGGCCGTGAGGGCGATGCTGCCCGAGCCGCCCTGGACCGTCTGCATCTGCCTCAGGAGTGTCTGGATGCCGGCCGCCGAGAGCGAGCGGTCGAAGAAGTCCGAGCGGGCCGCGTACGTCTCCCTGCCCAGCGCGCCCTGCGGGGAGCGGCCGGGGGTCGAGCCCGGCAGGTGGCACTGGGCCTGTGAGGAGAAGGAGGAGCAGCCCGCGTACATCTCCATCGCCTCCTCGTAGCCCCGGCGGCGCAGCGACACGCTCCTCGCGTCCGCGCCGACCAGGTGCGCCAGGCGGTCCACGGCGTTCTGGAGCTCGCCGTAGGTACCCAGGGAGAACGCGGACACCGAGACTGTGGGGGTGCCGCCCGCGGAGTTGTCCACGTGCAGGGCGGACCAGATCTCGTCGGGCTGGCCCGGGCCCCACTCCTGCCAGGCCTTGATCACCGCCGCCGCCTTCGCCCACGGCCAGGTGAGGTAGCCGGTGACGGCCTGCGGCGCGGGGTGGGTGTTGAACTGCAGCTCGGTGACGACGCCGAAGTTTCCGTTGCCGGCGCCGCGCAGGGCCCAGAAGAGGTCCTTGTTCGTGGTGGCGTTCGCGGTGAGCTGCTTGCCGTCCGCCGTGATCAGGGTGGCCTGGGTCAGGCTGTCGCAGGTCAGGCCGTAGGCGCGGGAGACGACTCCGTGGCCGCCGCCGAGGACCAGGCCGGAGACGCCGACCGTGGGGCAGGAGCCGGCCGGGATGGTCACGCCCTTCGCGGTGAGCCCGCGGTAGACGTCGATCAGCTTGGAGCCGGCGCCGACGACCGCCTGGCCGCCGCTCACGCGTATGCGGTTCAGCTTGGAGACGTCGACTATCAGGCGGCCGTTGCCGGAGGACCAGCCGGCGTAGGAGTGGCCGCCGTTGCGTATCGCCACGTGGATGCCGTGGGCGCGCGCGTAGTCCAGCGTCGTACGGATGTCGTCCGCGTGGGAGACGTAGGCGACCGCCGCGGGCTTCAGGCCGTCGAAGCGGGTGTTGTAGAGCTGGTGGGCGGTCGTCCAGGAGGCGTCTGAGGGGCGCACCAGGGGGCCGTCCAGCTCGCGGGCGAGGGCGGCCCAGTTGGCGGCGGCGGCCGCGTTGGTCGTCTTCAGTGGCGTGCGGGAGGTTGTGGACTTAGCAGACGAATCGGATACATTGGCCGTGCCAGCCGAGGAACCGCCGGTCGAGCCGTTCCCGCTGCACCCCGCAACCGCGGCCGCTGCTATCGCGGCCGCGCCGCTTGAGATGAACGTACGCCGTTCCATACCCGTGCCTTTCGTCGGCTTTCCTGGTACGAGACGAAGCCGTGGGACTGAGGGTTCCACCGGGTTCGAAAGCTCGTGCGCCTCGCCCAGTTCTTGCCGCGGCGGGCTGTCGCGTGCACCACCGTACGTAACCGGCTCGTCGGAACCGGGACGTGCCCTCCCCGTGAGCATTCCGTGACCTAACCGGGCCGACGGCAGGGGTTCACCCGCCGTTCACTTCCGGCCATTGGTCGCTTCACCTGATCTGCCTAATTTCGGCCCTACCCGGTGCGGAGTGCGGACAAAAAGCGCTCGCGTGCCACAACGACCTCGCACGCCGCCCGTCGGTGGCGGCTCTTGGAAGGAACTCCCGAAAGTGATGCTTCAGCGCAAGAACCGGCTGCGCGCCCTTTCCCTCGGTGCTGTCGCCGTCTCCGGCGCCCTGGCCCTGACGGCGTGCGGCTCGGACGACACTGGCAAGAAGTCGAGCGACAACTCCTCGTCCTCCACCAGCGCGAGCTCCATCAAGTGCGACAACGCCAAGGGTCAGCTGCTCGCCGACGGCTCGTCCGCGCAGAAGAACGCGATCGACGCCTGGGTGAAGGAGTTCTCCCAGGCCTGTGGCGTGCAGATCAACTACAAGGGCGGCGGCTCGGGCGCGGGCGTCACCGCGTTCAACCAGGGCCAGATCGCCTTCGCCGGTTCCGACTCGGCGCTGAAGCCCGAAGAGGTCACCGCCTCCAAGAAGGTCTGCTCCGGCGGCCAGGGCATCGACCTCCCGATGGTCGGCGGCCCGATCGCCCTCGGTTACAACGTTCCGGGTGTCGACAGCCTGGTCCTGGACGCGCCGACCCTCGCCAAGATCTTCGACAGCAAGATCAAGAACTGGAACGACGCGGCGATCAAGAAGCTGAACCCCGGCGCGAAGCTTCCCAACCTCAAGATCCAGGCGTTCCACCGCTCGGACGAGTCCGGCACCACGGACAACTTCACCAAGTACCTGATCGCCACCACCCCGGACAACTGGAAGTACTCCGGCGGCAAGGCCTGGCAGGCCAAGGGCGGCCAGGCTGCTCCGCAGTCCGCGGGTGTTGCCCAGCAGGTCAAGCAGACCGCCGGTGCCATCGGTTACTTCGAGCTGTCCTACGTCACGGACGGCATGAAGGCCGTGTCCATCAACACGGGTGCCAGCAAGCCGGTCGCCCCCAGCACCGACAGCGCCACCGCCGACATCGCCGCCGCGAAGGTGATCGGCACGGGCAAGGACCTGTCGCTCCAGCTGGACTACAAGACCAAGGCCGAGGGTGCGTACCCGCTCACCCTGGTCACCTACGAGATCGTCTGCGACAAGGGCAACAAGGCCGACACCCTCCCCGCGACCAAGGCGTTCCTGCGCTACATCGCGAGCGAGGACGGCCAGAAGGTCCTGTCGGGCATCGACTACGCGCCGGTTCCCGACGACATCATCGCCAAGGTCCGCACCACCATCGAGGGCCTGAGCTGACCTGAGTGTGCGGTCCGGTCCCGGGACACCGGGACCGGACCGCACCGTCCGGTGCACCGCCGCCAGGAGCCGTACACCTCACACGGCTCCGCAGACCGGAGAACCCGATGGACATATCTACACAGAACACAGAAGAAGCGCCTCCCCCCACCCCTCAGCCGACCGCGGCCGCGCAGAAGCGCACGACCCGTGGTGCCACCCGACCCGGTGACCGGATCTTCCTCGGTCTCTCCCGTGGGTCGGGCATCTTCCTGTTGGTGATCATGGCCGCCATCGCGGCCTTCCTCGCCTACCGTGCCTCCCTCGCCATCAGCAAGGACCACGGGAACTTCCTCACCACCTTCGAGTGGAACACCAACCTCACACCGCCGACCTTCGGTATCGCGGTGCTGGCCTTCGGCACGATCGTCTCCTCGGTCATCGCCATGCTCATCGCGGTGCCCGTCGCCGTCGCGATCGCGCTGTTCATCACGCACTACGCGCCGCGCAAGCTGGCCGGCCCCGTCGCGTACGTGATCGACCTGCTGGCCGCGGTGCCGTCCATCGTGTACGGCCTGTGGGGCGCGCTGATCCTCGTACCGCACATGACCGGCCTCTACGGCTGGCTCAACGACTACTTCGGCTGGACCGGCCTGTTCACCTGGGACGAGGGCGCCCCGCGCTCGATGCTCACGGTCGGCATCCTGCTCGCGATCATGATCCTGCCGATCATCACCAACGTGAGCCGCGAGGTCTTCCGCCAGGTCCCGCAGATGCACGAAGAGGCGGCCCTGGCCCTCGGCGCCACGCGCTGGGAGGTCATCCGCATGTCGGTGCTGCCCTTCGGCCGCTCCGGCGTGATCTCCGCCTCGATGCTCGGCCTCGGCCGCGCCCTCGGCGAGACGATGGCCGTCGCCACCGTGCTCTCCCCGGACTTCCTCATCCACGGCAGCCTGCTCAACCCGGGCGGCGGCACCTTCGCCCAGAACATCGCCAGCAAGTTCAGCGAGGCGACGCAGGACGGCCGTGACGCGCTCATCGCCTCCGGCCTGGTCCTGTTCGTCATCACCCTGCTGGTCAACGGCGCGGCCCGCATCATCATCGCCCGTCGCGCGGAGTACTCGGGGGCCAACGCATGAGCCACGCAGCCGTCGTCACCGACAAGCGCCCCAGCACGCTGCGCGGCGCCAGCCTCCCCAAGTGGTCGCCCTGGGCGATCGCTGGCGGCTCGATCGTCCTCGGGATCGGCATCGGCCTGGCCGCGGGCCTGGACAGCAAGATCCAGTGGGGTCTGATCGCCGCGCTCCTCTTCGTCTTCGGCACGTACGGCATCGCCGCCCGCGTCGAGGGCCGCCGCCAGGCCAAGGACCGCATCGCGACCAGCCTCGTCTGGGTCGCCTTCGTCCTCGCCGTCATCCCGCTGGTCTCCCTGATCTGGGTGACCGTCGCGCGCGGCGTCAAGGTCCTGGACATCTACTTCCTGACCCACTCCATGGGTGTGGTCGCCGACACCGAGCCGGGCGGTGGCATCTACCACGCCATCATCGGCAGCCTGGAGCAGGTCGGCCTGGCCACCCTGATCGGCGCCCCGATCGGTGTGCTCACCGCGATCTACCTGGTCGAGTACGGACGCGGGGGCCTCGCCAAGTCCGTCACCTTCTTCGTCGACGTGATGACCGGTATCCCGTCGATCGTCGCCGGTCTGTTCATCCTCAGCCTCATGCTGATGGGGGACATGCAGCCCTTCGGCTTCGCCGGCTCCCTCGCCCTGGCCATCCTGATGATGCCGGTCGTGGTCCGCTCCACCGAGGAGATGCTCAAGCTCGTCCCGAACGAGCTGCGCGAGGCGTCCCTGGCGCTCGGCGTCCCGAAGTGGCGCACCATCCTGAAGGTGGTCCTGCCGACCTCCATCGGCGGCATCACCACCGGCATCATGCTGGCGGTCGCCCGTATCGCCGGTGAGACCGCGCCCGTGCTGCTGCTCGTGTTCGGCAACCCGTTCATCAACACGAACCCCTTCGAGGGTGCGCAGTCGTCGCTGCCGCTGTACATCTATCAGCAGTTCGCGAACAGCGCGGGTTCCGGTGCGGCGTACGACCGGGCCTGGGCGGCCTCGCTGACGCTGATCGCCTTCGTGATGATCCTCAACCTGGCGGCCCGCGCGATCGCGCGCTGGAAGGCCCCGAAGACCGGTCGCTGACTGCGGCCCTCAGCGACTGATTTCTGGAAGTGAAGTAGACATGGCCAAGCGAATCGACGTAAGCGGACTCACCGCCTACTACGGCTCCCACAAGGCGATCGAAGACATCTCGATGACCGTCGAGCCCCGCTCGGTGACGGCCTTCATCGGCCCCTCCGGCTGTGGCAAGTCGACGTTCCTGCGCACGCTGAACCGTATGCACGAGGTCACCCCCGGCGGTCGCGTCGAGGGCAAGGTCCTGCTCGACGACGAGGACCTGTACGGCGCCGGCATCGACCCGGTGTCGGTCCGCCGCGAGGTGGGCATGGTGTTCCAGCGCCCGAACCCCTTCCCCACGATGTCGATCTTCGACAACGTGGCGGCGGGCCTGCGGCTGAACGGCAACTACAAGAAGAGCGAGCTCGCCGACATCGTCGAGAAGTCGCTCAAGGGCGCGAACCTCTGGAACGAGGTCAAGGACCGGCTGAACAAGCCCGGCTCGGGTCTGTCCGGTGGTCAGCAGCAGCGTCTGTGCATCGCCCGCGCGATCGCGGTGGAGCCGAAGGTGCTGCTCATGGACGAGCCCTGCTCGGCCCTCGACCCGATCTCCACCCTCGCCATCGAGGACCTGATCGGTGAGCTGAAGGAGCGCTTCACGATCGTCATCGTGACGCACAACATGCAGCAGGCGGCGCGTGTCTCCGACCGCACGGCCTTCTTCAACCTCGCCGCCGTCGGGCAGCCCGGCAGGCTGATCGAGATCGACGACACGGAGCGCATCTTCTCCAACCCGTCGGTCCAGGCCACGGAGGACTACATCTCCGGCCGCTTCGGCTGAGCCGATGCCGGTATAGAACCCCTCGCGGTGCTGCATGGCGGTGCCACCGCGAGGACGAAAAGGGCCCGCCCCTGGCTCCCGGGGGCGGGCCCGTTCGTATTGCGCGCCGGCGAGGTTCCCCTGGGCCTCCGCCCCGGACCCCCACCAGGGGGCTCCGCCCCCTGGACCCCCGGCCTGTGCCCACCCGCCACCCGACTCGGTTGGCTGAAAAGCGAGCACCGGGCCCTCGGCGGCGCGGGAAAGGCGCGTGGCGGGGCTCGGCGGGGAGGGAAAGGCGCGTGGCGGGGCTCGGTGGGGCTGGGAAGGTGCGCGCGGTGGTAGTCCGCGGGGTGGGGAAAGGTGTGCGCCGCGGGGCTCGGTGGGGCTGCTGGAAAGCGGGCGTGCGGGGTTGCTTCGCAGCCGACCGCGACGGGTTGGTGGAGTGGGAAACGGGGGTCTGGGGGCGGAGCCCCCAGCTACGGCTCCTAGAGGAACACCAGGTTCACGACCCCGAAAGCCAGCGCAGCGACCACCGCAGCGGCCGGCATCGTGATGAACCAGCCCATGACGATGTTCTTGGCGACCCCCCACCGCACCGCGTTCACCCGCTTCGTCGCCCCGACGCCCATGATGGCCGAGGTGATCACATGGGTGGTGGAGATCGGCGCCTTGAAGAGGAACGCCGTCGTGAACATGATCGACGCCCCCGTGGTCTCCGCCGCGAACCCCTGCGGCGGGTCCAGCTCGATGATCTTCCGGCCCAGCGTGCGCATGATGCGCCAGCCACCCGCGTAGGTGCCGAGGGACAGCATCACCGCGCAGACGATCTTCACCCACACCGGGATCGGGTCGCCGTAGGTCTCGTGGCCGGAGATGACCAGCGCCATCACCACGACACCCATCGTCTTCTGTGCGTCCTGCAGGCCGTGTCCGAGCGCCATGGCCGCCGCCGAGACGGTCTGCGCTATCCGGAAGCCCCGCTTGGCCTTGTGCGGATTGGCCCGCCGGAAGATCCACATGATCGCCGTCATGACCAGGTAGCCGACGATCAGACCCACGACCGGCGACAGGAACATCGGGATGACGACCTTGTCGAGCACCCCGTTCCAGAGGACGGTCGTGCCGCCCGCGAGCGCCGCGCCCACCAGGCCGCCGAACAGCGCGTGCGAGGAGGAGGACGGCAGGCCGAAGTACCAGGTGATCAGGTTCCAGGTGATCGCACCGAGCAGCGCCGCGATGAGGATGCCCATCCCCTTGCCGCCCTCGGGCGTCTGGATCAGGCCCTCGCTGACCGTTTTGGCGACGCCGGAGCCCAGGAAGGCACCGGCGAGGTTCATGACCGCGGCCATCGCCAGCGCCGCCCGGGGCGTCAGCGCCCGCGTCGACACCGACGTCGCGATCGCGTTCGCCGAGTCGTGGAAGCCGTTCGTATAGGTGAAGAAGAGCGCGACCGCGATGGTCACGACCAGGACGGTGGTGTCCATCGACGCCTCAGGACTCCTTGACGGCGATGGTCTCCACCGTGTTCGCCACGTGCTCGAAGGCGTCCGCCGCTTCCTCCAGCACATCCACGATCTGCTTGAGCTTGAGGACCTCGATCGCGTCGTACTTGCCGTTGAAGAGGTGCGCTAGAAGCTTTCTGTGGATCTGGTCGGCCTGGTTCTCCAGCCGGTTGACCTCGATCCAGTACTCGGTGAGGTTGTCCATGGTGCGCAGGTTCGGCATGGCCTCGGCCGTCAGGTCGGCGGCCCGTGCCAGCACCTCGATCTGCTGCTCGACGCCCTTCGGCAGTTCCTCGATGTTGTAGAGGACGACCAGGTCGACGGCCTCCTCCATGAAGTCCATGATGTCGTCGAGGGAGGACGCCAGAGAGTAGATGTCCTCGCGGTCGAACGGCGTGATGAACGAGGAGTTCAGCTGGTGGAAGATCGCGTGCGTGGCATCGTCGCCCGCGTGTTCGGCTGCCCGCATCCGCTCTGCGATCTCGGCCCGGGCGGAAGCGTCCGCCCCGAGCAGTTCCATCAGGAGTTTCGAGCCGGTGACGATGTTGTCCGCGGATGCGGCGAACATGTCATAGAAGCTCGTCTCCCTGGGGGTCAGACGAAATCGCACGTGGGGTCCTCGGGGTGCTTCGGTTTCGGTCAGGCTGATGCTAGGTGCAACATCCGGCCACGGCTATCGGGCCGTCCTCCAGTGTCGCCCATCGGACAGATCGATCATCACGGGGGCGTACCAAGGGCCCTATACCCAGCAAAGTTCGTTACGATATACCCACTAGGGGTATATGTCTGGAGGACGCGATGACGACCACCGAGGCCGGCGCCACGGCGCCCTCCGAGGATGCGCACGAGGGCGCCACGCACGGCTATCACAAACAGAAGGACGAGCACCTCAAGCGGCTGCGCCGGATCGAGGGGCAGATCCGTGGGCTCCAGCGCATGGTCGACGAGGACGTCTACTGCATCGACATACTCACGCAGGTGTCCGCGTCCACGAAGGCGCTCCAGTCCTTCGCGCTGCAGCTCCTGGAGGAGCACCTGCGGCACTGCGTCGCCGATGCGGCGGTCAAGGGCGGCAGTGAGATCGACGCGAAGGTGGCAGAGGCGACACAGGCGATCGGGCGGCTGCTGCGCACCTGAGGAGTCCTGCCGCGGACCTGAGGAGTCACGGGGCGGGCGGTCCCCCGTCCGCCCCGTGGGACACCCGGCCTACTCGCCGGAGGCGTCACGCTCCTGGACCACTTTCAGCACCTCGTCGATGCTCTCAAGGCTGAGCCGGTCCTCGTGGGCGGCCGAGGCCGCGATGATCAGGTCTCCGCACAGCTCGATCTCGGCGAGGGCCACGTGGTCCTGAACTGCCGTACCGCCGACCGGAGCCACGTGCATCACCTCATCTCTGCCGATACCGACTTCCTAGAGTAGGCAGCGGTCTACACATCGCGCATGGCACGGAAGGGCTAGTTCGCGGAATGGTTACCGGCTAGTTCTCTGGCTGGTTCTCTGCGATCCGGCCCGCGTAGATGTCCTTCGAGGACGGCAGCCGTACGTTCGCGAGGGCGCCGAAGTCGTACAGCAGCGTCGTCGAGGCGACCGCGACGGTGGCCTTCTGCTGCCCGTTGACGAAGCTGAAGCGCTGCCTCAGCTTACGAATACGGCCCTGGTCGTCGAGATAGGCGTCGAACGGCACCCGGGCCGTGGCGAACCCTTTCGCCGCCGAGGCCAGGGCCGCCCGGTTGCCCGCCGAGGCGGTCCGGGCCGCCCTGCCGAGATCGGCGGTGCCCCGGAAGTGCCGCACGGGTGTCCCGCCGACCTCGGTCCGCCCCACGAAGGTCGCCGTGCGCGTGCCGCGCAGCAGCTCCGCGGCCGCGTACGGGTCCGTCACCCCGCCCGTCACGAGGTTCCCGTCGGAGAGCGTGGCGGTCTCCACCCGGACCCACTTGTCGGCGGGCACGCCGGCCCCGCGGTTCTTCATGAACAGGGCGCCAGGGGCGAGGAGCTCGGTGATCGGGCGGTGCTCCGCCGTCCCCGCCGGGTCCTGCGGCAGCTGCACGACGAGCCGGCCGAGCTGTCGGCGGTAGTCGTAGACGCCCTTGCCGCGGATGGTGACCCGGGTGCCGCCGGTGGCCATCTCCATGGACGTGCTGGCCTTCGAGCTGCCCGCTTCCCGCAGCAGGTCGGCGGCGCGGTGCAGTGTGCCGACCGGGTCTCCCGCGCCACGCGCGTCCTCGGCGGCGACCCCGCTCACGGAGCACCCCGTGCCGCACGCCATGCCGAGCCCGGCCAAGATTCCCACCGCGACGACCGTCCCACTCGAGCGCCTGCGCTGCCGCCGATCCATCGCCTGCCTACCCCCAGCCGGTACGTCCGTGACGGGCCCCCTGTCGTTCCGGTAACGACGAGCAGGGGCGCACCGTCACGCGCTGCCCAAGGCCTACCGGGGGCATAGGAGTGCTTTACTCCGGCCTCGGTAACGTTGTCGGCGTGACGCAGCAGGACGGTCCGGAGCGGGCCCCGCAGGGGCAGGAACACCACACGGCGACGTATGAACAGGGCCGCTTCTGCGTGGCCCGCTGCACCTGCGGCTGGCGCGGTCCGGCCCGCCGCGCCAGAAGCCAGGCCCGCACGGATGCCGAGGGGCACTCGGCGGCCGGCTGAGACCGGTCCGTGGGCCGTACATCCGCGGGCCGTACAGAGGGCTACGTGTGTTCGAGCTGCCGCACCAGCACGTCGACGAGGTCCCGGTCGCGGGGCTGGGTCAGGCGGCTGCGGGCCGCGGCGGGGGAGAGCCACAGGATGCGGTCCACCTCGTTGTTCGGGGTGAAGCGACCCGAGGCGGCTTCGGCCGCCCAGTAGCGGACCTGTTTGGGGCGGCCGTTGGCCAGATATCGCAGGGTCGGCAGCTCGGTTCCGAGGACGGCGGTGTAGCCGGTCTCCTCCGCCACCTCGCGCAGCGCCCCGGCCATCGGGTCCTCGCCCCGTTTGAGCTTGCCCTTGGGGTGGGACCAGTCGTCGTACTTCGGCCGGTGGACGAGACAGACCTCCAGGTCGCCGTCCACCGGGGAACGTCGCCACAGAACGCAGCCCGCGGCCCGGACGATGGTGTCGTTCGTGTGCGTCACCGGTGCTCTCACCGCCTCCTCGGGAGGGTCAGGGCGCGCTGACCGCCTGTTTCTGCCACGACTGCTGGAACGCGAACCTCGCCGCCTCCACCTCGTGCCGCTGGTCGGCGTGGAGCACGCCCAGGGCGTACGCCGTCGCCGGGGCGATGCGCGGGGTGCGGGCCGCCTGCGCCGCCGCCGCGGCCGCCTCCGAGGCGTCGCGGTGCCGGTTCAGGGCCTGTCCGGCCGCGAGGAGCCGCACGTCAACGGGGGCGGCCGGGCCGCAGAGGACCTCGCGGCCGTAGCGGTGCAGGCGCAGCAGCAGCCGGACCTGGTGCCAGGGGCCGTCCTGGGGGTGGGGGGACGGATCCGGGGACAGGCCGTGGATCAGGGCCTCGGCGTTGTACGGGTGGCCGGCGGTGATCAGCGGCAGGGCGGCGATCGCGTCCATGAGCCGTTCCTCGGCGGCGGCGGCCTGCGGGCGCAGATCGGTGGTGGGGGCGGCCGGGGTGAGCGGGACCTCGCTGGCGAGCACGGCGACCTTGTCGGCGACCGCGTGGAAGCGGGAGGAGCCGAGTGCCTGGAGGGCTGTGGAGTGGGCCCGGGTCCGGGCGAGGGTGAGCTGGCGGTCCAGCAGGGCGCCGGCCTTCGCCGCGCCCACGGTGAGGTTGCCGCGGTCCGGGGCGGCCGTGGGCGGCACACCCCGGCCGTTCCCGGCCGGGCCCGCCGGGCCGACGGCCTGCGCGGGAAAGACCGTCGAACCCGACAGCCGGTGCAGGGCCAGCAGCAGCCGCTCCAGTCGGGCCTCGTACGAGTGCTCCAGCCCCAGCGTCCCCGAGAGCCAGGCCAGCTCGGGGCGCATCTCCTCCGACCAGTCGGCGTCGAGGAGCGGGCGGAAGGTGTGCAGGCTGCCGCTGATGCGGCGGGCCGAGCGGCGCAGGGCACGCGCCGCGTCGACGGCCTCCTCCGTGGCGGCGGCCGCGCCGGTCTCCCGGTGCAGCCGCAGCGCACGGAGGAACTCCGTGGCCTGGGCGCGCAGGTAGCCCCCGAGGGCGTCACCCGTCACCACGCCGGCCGTGGGGTCCGTCGGTTCAAGGTGTTGCTGTGCCACGCCGGCGCCTCCGGGCGTCTATGAGCATCTCCTGGATGTTGCGCAGGGGCTGTCCGTCCGCGTCGGTCGCGTGCCGGGTCCACTCGCCGTCCGGGCCCAGGCGCCAGGAGGAGGTGGAGTCGGACATGCCGGTTTCGAGCAGTCGGTTCAGGGACGCCCGGTGGGCCGGGTCGGTGACCCGGACCAGAGCCTCGATCCGGCGGTCGAGGTTGCGGTGCATCATGTCGGCGCTGCCGATCCAGACCTCGGGCTCGCCGCCGTTGCCGAAGGCGAAGATTCTGGAGTGCTCCAGGAAGCGGCCGAGGATGGACCGTACGCGCATGTTCTCGGACAGGCCGGCGACGCCCGGGCGCACCGCGCATATGCCGCGCACCCACACGTCGACCGGCACACCCGCCTGGGACGCGCGGTAGAGGGCGTCGATGAGCGCCTCGTCGACGATCGAGTTGACCTTGAAGCGGACGAAGGCCGGGCGGCCCGCACGGTGGTGCTGGACCTCCTTGTTGATCCGCGAGATCAGGCCGTCGCGCAGGGACTTGGGCGCGACCAGCAGACGGCGGTAGGTCTCCCGGCGGGAGTAGCCCGACAGCCGGTTGAACAGGTCGGACAGGTCGGCGCCGACCTGCGGGTCGGCCGTCAGTACGCCCAGGTCCTCGTACAGCCGGGCCGTCTTCGGGTGGTAGTTGCCGGTACCGACGTGGCTGTACCGCCGCAGCGTGTCGCCTTCCTGACGGACCACCAGGGACAGCTTGCAGTGGGTCTTCAGGCCGACGAGGCCGTACACGACGTGGCAGCCGGCCTCCTCCAGCTTGCGCGCCCACTTGATGTTGGCGTGCTCGTCGAAGCGGGCCTTGATCTCGACCAGGACGAGGACCTGCTTGCCGGACTCGGCGGCGTCGATGAGCGCGTCGACTATCGGCGAGTCGCCGGAGGTCCGGTAGAGGGTCTGCTTGATCGCGAGGACGTCCGGGTCGGAGGCCGCCTGCTCCAGGAAGGCCTGTACGGACGTCGAGAAGGAGTCGTACGGGTGGTGCAGCAGCACGTCCCGGGTGCGCAGGGCCGCGAAGATGTCGGGCGCCGACGCGGACTCGACCTCCGCCAGGTCGCGATGGGTGCCCGCGACGAACTTCGGGTACTTCAGCTCGGGACGGTCGAGGCCGTGGATGCGGAAGAGGCCTGTGAGGTCCAGGGGTCCCGGCAGCGGGTAGACCTCGGCCTCGCTGATCTTCAGCTCGCGCACCAGCAGGTCGAGGACCTCGCGGTCGATGGACTCCTCGACCTCCAGGCGCACCGGCGGCCCGAAGCGGCGGCGCATGAGCTCCTTCTCCAGGGCCTGGAGCAGGTTCTCCGCGTCGTCCTCCTCGACCTCCAGGTCCTCGTTCCGGGTGAGCCGGAAGGCGTGGTGCTCCAGGACCTCCATGCCCGGGAAGAGCTCCTCCAGGTGGGCCGCGATGACGTCCTCCAGCGGGACGTACCGGCCCGGGGCGGCCTCCAGGAAGCGGGACAGCAGCGGCGGCACCTTCACGCGGGCGAAGTGCTTGTGGCCGCTGACCGGGTTCCGTACGACGACGGCCAGGTTCAGGGACAGGCCGGAGATGTACGGGAACGGGTGCGCGGGGTCCACGGCCAGCGGAGTGAGGACCGGGAAGATCTGGTGCCGGAAGAGCGTGAAGAGGCGCGCCTGCTCCTTCTCGGTCAGCTCGCTCCAGCGGACCAGGTGGATGCCCTCCTCCGCGAGGGCGGGAGCGACGTCCTCGTGGTAGCAGGCGGCGTGCCGGGCCATGAGCTCGCGGGAGCGGGCCCAGATCATCTCCAGCACTTCACGGGGCTGGAGACCGGAGGCCGAGCGGGTGGCGACACCCGTCGCGATACGGCGCTTCAGACCGGCGACCCGGACCATGAAGAACTCGTCCAGATTGCTGGCGAAGATCGCCAGGAAATTCGCCCGTTCGAGGAGGGGCGTATTGGGGTCCTCGGCCAGTTCGAGGACACGCTCGTTGAAAGCGAGCCAGCTGCGCTCCCGGTCGAGGAATCGACCCTGCGGCAACTGGGCCCCTTCAACCTTCGCCTCCTCGTACGCGTCGAGGTCAGCATCGATGTCGGGTTCCAGGTCGGAGACCGCGGCGGCCACGGTGTGCGGGCGGTGCGCGGCGATGGAGCCCACGGAGGGCTGTGCGTGCTGGACCTGTGCCTGGGTGTCTGACTGGCTCATAAACCCATTGTTCCGCGCCACGAGCGAGACGGGCGCGTCGGAACGTGCGGGTGGGAGCGTCACTGCCCCGTTTCCCGCTGCCCCCTCGGGGGGTGGCGAAGGCTCTGGCACGGCGGGCTTCATTGGCTGAGCGTCGCAAGTTCGTCTGAACCGATGGTTACGGAGACATGGCGTGCGGGATATGTGGGAGCGGCCCCCGGGCGTCTACGCCGGCCGGTTTCCCGTACGACGCCTGAGGTGACGGCACGTACGTCCCTCCCCCCGTGGAAGGGACGTACGCGAGCGTCGGTCCCACCCGGCCCGGCGGCGCAGCACCGAGCGGGCCGTCGTGGTCGCGAGGGCCGCAAGGGTGAGGACGATGCCGCTCTCCACCAGGTGGAGGGGCCGGTAGTGGGACTCGGGGTGGTAGACGGCGAAGCAGCCGCCGGCGTTCCGGCGCCGGTGCACCTGTCGGACGCCATCGGGCAGCTCGCACCGCTTCGGCGAGGTACGGGTGACCGTCGGCCACAGGGCCGCGCTCAGCTCCAGCAGGAGGCTGAGCAGCCACTTCACCGTGAAGGCCGCGGCCGTGGCGGCCAGGGTCCGGCGAGCCGCAGCAGCGGGGCGGCGCCGAGGAGCACCAGGCCGGCCCGGACGAGCGGCGCCGGGTGAGGACGAGGTCCTCCAGGGGCGGGGGCCGGTGCGTCAGTGGGCGGGCAGCGGGCCCGCCGGGCGGATCGGTGCGCCGAGCCGGCGGCCGGTGACCCGGGAGGCGACGGTGTGCGGGGCCAGGTCGGAGGTGTCCGCGGCCGCGGACACGAGCGTGTGGGCGGCCGGCGGGTCGTCGATCTCGCCGGTCAGGCGCATCCGGCCGTCCCCGACCGGAAGCAGGTGGTCGCAGGAGTCCTCCAGCTCGGCCACCGTGTGCGAGGCCATGACAATCATGGTGCCGTGCTCGGCCGCCTGTGCCATCGGATCGTCCATGAGCAGCAGGTCGGGCCGTTTGCCCAGGGCAGGGGCGAGCGCGACGCGGGTGCGCCAGGGCGGTGTCACGGAAGCCGCCCCTTGTGAGGGAAATGTCAGCCTGGGTATCAGGTTTCGGCCCGGTACATCAGGTCGGTCTCGTGCGTCACGAACCCGAGCCGCTCGTACACCGAGACGGCGGACTTGTTGTCGGCGTCGACGTACAGCATCGCCGTGGGCAGCCCCTGCGCGGCCAGGTGCCGCAGGCCGATCGTGGTGAGGGACTTGCCGAGCCCGCCGCCCTGGGCGCCCGGGGCCACCCCGAGGACGTACACCTCGCCGATGCCCTCCTCGGCGTGCACCTTGGTCCAGTGGAAGCCGAGCAACTCACCTGCCCGCTCGGCGAGGAAGAAGCCGGCCGGGTCGAACCACGGCTGGGACTTGCGGTCGTCCAGGTCACGCTGGGTGAGGGAGCCCTGCTCGGGGTGGTGCGCGAAGGCGGCGGCGTTGACGGCGAGCCAGGCCGTGTCGTCCTGCCCCGGGACGAAGGTGCGCACGGTCACGCCCTCGGGCAGCTTCGGCTCGGGCAGCTCCAGGTTGGTCAACGGCCGTCGCATCTGCCGGAGTTCACGGAACAGGGTCAGTCCCAGGACCTGGGCGAGGTGCCGGGCGGCGGAGTGCCCGCCGTGCGCCCACACCCGCAGCCGCTTTCCGGACGCGGCCAGCAGGGCCGAGCCGAGCGCCCGCCCGTGCCCGTGCCCGCGCTGAGAGGGGTGTACGACCAGCTCGGCGGCCGGTGCCTCCACCGGATCGGTGTCCTCCAGTTGGGCGTAGCCGACGAGTTCGCCGCCCACGGTCAGCAGCAGATGCGAGACACCCTCGCGTGCGCCGCCGCGCAGTTGCAGACGCCCCTGCTCCGACACCGGCTGCTGACCGTCGGACCGGGCGGCCTCCGCGAGCAGCCCGAGCACGGCCTCGGCCTGGTCCGGGGAGAGCTCGGAGTAGGTCTCGATGGAGCGGGAGGAAAAGGGCCGTACGGTGTCGTCGCTGGTCATGCGTATGAGGGTACGGCGAGCTCCCCGCAAAGTGGCGGCAATGGAATCGGCGAAGAGGCAGGCGAAGGAACGGGCAAAGGGACAGGCAAAGGAACAGCCAAAGGGAAACCTGGATGTAACCACGAACCCCCTGTCGCGCTACGCGCGTTGACCCTAGGCTGCGCCCGATCGGACCACTCACCACAGCCGACCCACAGGGGGGTCCCATGCCGGCCACGTCCCATCCGCCCCGCCCCGCCGGACGCCGTACGTACGCGTTCCTGGCGGCCGTCGCGGGCCTCGCCACCGCCGCCGCCCTCGCCGCCGCGCTCCCCGCGGACGCGCACGACAACAAGGGCGGCGGGCACCTGCCGAGCCGTTACCAGGACGTCCAGCTCCTCTCCTTCAACGACCTGCACGGCAACCTCGAACCGCCGTCCGGTTCCTCCGGCCGGGTCAGCGAATTGCAGGCGGACGGCACGACGAAGAGCATCGACGCGGGCGGTGTCGAGTACCTCGCCACCCACCTCCGCCAGGCCCGCCAGGGCCACCCGTACTCCATCACCGCGGCCGGCGGCGACATGGTCGGCGCCTCCCCGCTCATCTCCGGCCTCTTCCACGACGAGCCGACCATCGAGGCGCTCAACAAGCTGGACCTGGACGTCACGTCCGTCGGCAACCACGAGTTCGACGAGGGCGCCAAGGAACTGGCCCGGCTGCAGAACGGCGGCTGCCACCCCACGGACGGCTGCTACACGGACCAGGAGTTCGGGGGCGCGGACTTCCCCTACCTGGCCGCGAACGTCCTCGACGAGAAGACCGGCAAGCCGATCCTCAAGCCGTACTGGGTCTGGAAGAAGAAGGACGTCAGGATCGGCTTCATCGGCGTCACCCTGGAGGGCACCCCGAACATCGTCTCCGCCGACGGGGTGAAGGGCCTTCAGTTCAAGGACGAGGTCGAGACGATCAACAAGTACGCCAAGGTGCTCCAGCGCCAGGGCGTCCAGTCGATCGTGGCGCTGATCCACGAGGGCGGCTTCCCGTCCTCCTCCTCGTACAACTACAACTGCGACTCGCCGGGCGCCGGTGACGGCATCTCCGGCCCGATCGTCGACATCGCCAAGAACGTCACCCCGGCCGTGGACGCGCTCGTCACCGGCCACACCCACGCGGCGTACGTGTGCACCGTCAAGGACCCGTCGGGCAAGCCGCGCATGGTCACCTCGGCCGCGTCCTTCGGCCGCCTCTACACGGACACCACGCTGACGTACGACCGTTGGACGGGTGACATCGCCCGTACGGCCGTGAAGTCGGCGAACCACGTGGTCACCCGGGACGTCGCCAAGGCGCCCGACATGACCGCGCTGATCGGCAAGTGGAACGCCCTGGCCGCCCCGATCGGCAACCGCGCCATCGGCTACATCTCCGCCGACATCAACAACACCGGCACCGAGTCCCCGATGGGCGACCTGATCGCGGACGCGCAGCTGGCGTACGGCAAGGAGCTGGACCCTCAGACCGACCTCGCGCTGATGAACCCGGGCGGTGTCCGGGCGGGCCTGACCTACGCGGCCAAGGGCAGTGAGGGCGACGGGGTCGTCACCTACGCCGAGGGCTTCACCGTCCAGCCCTTCTCCAACACGGTGAACCTGCAGAACTTCACCGGGGCCCAGCTGATCCAGGTACTCAAGGAGCAGGTGAGCGGTGCGAACGCGGCCGCCCCGAAGATCCTCCAGCCCTCCTCCGGCCTGACGTACACGCTGGACCTGACGAAGGCGGGCGCGGACCGGGTGGTCACCGACTCGATCCGGCTGAACGGGGCCGCCATCGACCCCGCCGCCACCTACCGCGTCGCCACCAACAGCTTCCTGGCGGGCGGCGGCGACGGCTTCCCCACCCTCGGGCAGGGCACCGGCGACCTCGTCGGCACGGACGACCTGGCCGCGCTGGAGAAGTACATGACGGCCAACTCCTCCGCCACGGCGCCGATCGTGCCTCCGGCGGCGAACCGGATCACGGTCGTGCAGTAGAAGCCGTAAGGACGTAAAGCCGTGCTGCCGCCGGTGGCGGACGACACGGTGATCCTCAGGTGGTAGCGCCGTCGCGCAGGGTGTAGCCGAGGCCGCGCACGGTGTGGATGAGCCGCGGTTCGCCGCGGCTCTCCAGTTTGCGCCGCAGGTACATGACGTACACGTCCAGCGTGTTGGACGTCGGCTCATAGTCGAAGCCCCAGACGTCCTTCATGATCTGGCCGCGGCTGAGCACCTTGGCGGGATTGCGGAGCAGGTACTCGAGCAGCGAGTACTCGGTCTTGGTCAGGTCGAGCGGGCGGCCGCCGCGGGTCACGGCGCGGGCGCGCAGGTCCATGTCGACGTCGAGGAAGGCGAGCCGGCCGGCCTTCGTCCGCGGCGGCTCGGGCGCCCGGCCCGGGCTGCGGCGCAGCAGCGCCCGTACCCGGGCGAGGAGCTCCTCCGCCGCGAACGGTTTCATCAGATAGTCGTCCGCGCCGTTGTCGAGGGCGACGATCCGGTCGCCGACCGCGTTCCGGCCGGTGATCATCATGATCGGCACGGTCGATCCGGAGGCCCGCAGCCGCCGGGTCGCCGCCAGTCCGTCGAGGCCCGGCATGGTGACGTCCATCAGCACCAGGTCGGGCTTGCTCCCCGGGGCCGCCATCAGGTCGAGGGCGGTACGCCCGTCCCCGGCGAGGACGGTGTCGTACCCCTCGAACCTGAGCAGCCGACCGATCCCTTCCCTCACGGCCGCGTCGTCGTCGGCCAGCAGAATCTTGCGCGCCATTGGTCAAAAGTGTGACGAGGTGCTGTGGCGGAGCTGGCAGAAGTATGTGGGTGGGCTACGGGGTGCGCGGGGGGCGGACGGCCCAGAACCAGTTCAGGAGGGCGCCCAGCACGGCGAACGCGGCCAGCGGTACGCACACGAGCAGCAGGAACGGGCTCTTCGGAGACCCGACGGCCACCTCCCCCGCCAGGACCACGACCATGGCGCCCAGCGTCAGCGCCGCAGCGATGCTCGCCCAGCGCCACGCCTTGCGCTGCACGGTCCGCCGCCGGATCCGTTCCTCGACCTCGGGGCGCTGCTCCCAGGTCAGGCCGCGGTGCCGGGCGGCGGCGGTGCGCAGGTCCGCGACCTCGGCGAACGGGTCGTCCAGTTGCCACTCGTTGAGCTGCGGGAGCATGAAGCGGCGGCCGTCGGAGTCGTACAGGTAGGCCGGCCACTGGGGATGGAGGGCCGTCCGGCCGCCCTCGACGGGCTGCACCCGGATGTCGTAGACGTCGCGCCAGGCCCAGGTGCGTGCCCGTACGGGCCCCTGCCGGGTGATCCCGTCGGCGGTCACGCGCGTGCGGGCCCGCAGCTGGGACAGGGCGACCCAGGCACACGCCCACAGGATGAGCGCCGCGCACACGGCCGGCCACCAGGGGGGCATGTCGTCCTCGGTGCGGACGGTCTGCAGAAGACCGTTCCCCATGATGATGACGACCAGAAGCACGTAACGTCCGGGAAGTTTCCGCTGTTTGCGGTATTCCCGCTCCATCTCTGTGCCGCCCTCGTCCATGGCGGGTTCCCCTCCCCAGGCGCACCGGTCGGGTGCGCGACTGGGGAGAGCGTAGGACCCGTTCCGTCGGGGCGTTCTTCCGGGGCGTCCCTCCGGTCAGGAAGCCGTCGGCGTCCAGTCGCCCAGCCAGTCCGCGACCTCCTGGTCCGCGGCTTGGGCGTCGGTGAGCTGGGGGCGGTTGCTGCTCGCGGCGCCCGATCCGGCACCGGTGTTCCGGTACTCGGTGAACCGGTCGTCCTTCCAGCTGAAGCCGCCCATGTCCGTCCACGGGGTGGACTTGATCGCGGCACTCAGGGTGCTGTTGCGGACGGTGGTCTGCGGGTCGACGGTGGTGTCGCCGCCGGGGTGCCAGTTGCGGCCGAGGTAGAAGCTCGCGGTGGAGACGTCGCCGCTGATGGTCGACCGGTTGACGAGGATGCCCTTGCGGCCGGCGGGGGTCGACGGGGCCGTGACATAGCCCGCCGAGGTGCCGTTCCAGCGCTTCTTGAGGGTGATGACGGACTTGTCGATCACGGCCGTCGCCCGGCCGAAGACGAAGTCGACGTTGCCGGTGATGTAGGAGTTGGTGACGTAGACGCGGCCGGTCCTGTCCTTGGCGGCGGTCTCCATCTCCAGGGTGTCCTGGTCGCCGTTGAGGATCACCGAGTCCAGCATGACCTTGTCGGCGGACGTCAGCAGAGCGACCGCCTGATTGGCGATGTCCTGGTGCTTGGCCTCGTCGAAGTCGTTGGTGACGGTCAGGTTGCGCAGCTGCGAGTCGTCGGCCAGGACCGAGACGGTGGCGCTGCCCGGGGTGCCGTAGGTGCCGGAGCCGTCGGGCTTGGTGGTTCCCGCGGCGTTGTTGTAGACGATCACCGTGTCCTTGCGGCTGCCGCCCGCGCCCTGGATGGTGACGTGCGGCTTGTCAGCCGGAACCTTCACCGTCTCCCGGTACGTGCCCGGCTTCACGGAGATGACCACCCGGGAGGAGTTGTTCACGGGTACGGCGTCGACGGCGGCCTGCACGGTCTTGTACTGGCCGCTGCCGTCCTGGGCGACGGTGAGCGTGGTGCCGGCCGCCTTGGTGGTGGCGGTCGTACCGAGCGAAGTGCGCGGTCCCGCGCCGGACTTGAGCAGGGCGGGCACGTCGGCCGCCTTGTCGAGCGTGTAGCCGTAGTAGCTCTTCGGGTCCCAGGCCGCGCCCGTGCCCCCGCTCTCGTTCCTGCCGCTCGTACCGGAGAACTGGTTGCCGCTCTGGACGAGGGTGGCGGTGCTGTCCCGGATGACCGGGTTGTTCATGCCCTGGAAGTAGGAGTTCTGCAGGAGCATGTTCGTCCTGCCGCGCGCGTAGTTGCCGTAGGACGACTTGATGGCGGTGCCCGCCTCGTCCTCCAGGAAGTTGTTGTACAGGTGCGCGTGGGCGACGTTGTCCGTGGAAGGGTTGCGCTGCTCGGTCTCGCGGATCCAGTTGTGGTGGACGGTGATGTCCGCGGTGACGTTGTCGGTCCAGCCGATGCCGAACGCCTTGTTCTCCGTGCTGAGCTTGTTCCAGGAGACGGTGAGGTAGGTCGTGTCCTTGCGGCTGTCGATCAGGCCGTCGGCCATGTGCCGGATGTCGTTGTGATCGATCCAGACGTGGTGCGCGCCGTCCATCTGGATGCCGTCGTAGTCGTGTTCCTTGTCGTTCCAGACACCCTGGTACGCGTCCCGGATGGTCAGGTTCCGGATGATCACGTTGTGAACGCCCTGACCGAGGAAGAAGCCGCCGCCGACGATCTGCCCGGAGGTCCCGGACCCGATGATCGTCTTGTTCGACTGGACCTTGATCTCCTTCCCGACCGGGTCCATGGTGATCGTCGACGCGACGACGATGATGTAGGGATCGGTGGCGGTCGCGTACTTCTCCAGGTCGGCAAGGGTTTTGACGGTGACGATCTGGCCGCCGCGTCCGCCGTACGTCCCCTTCTGCCCGAGGGCGTCGACGGAGGCGAAGCCGTCGGCGGTGGCGGTGGCCCAGGCGGGGACGACGGTCGCCGCGGACGCCTTCGGCTGGACGTCGTCCCCGAAGATCCCGAAGACGGTGCCGTAGGCGAGGGCACCGGCGGCGGTGAGGGCGAGGGGGACACCGACGGTGAGCGCGGTGCGGCGTCTGCGGTGGCGGGGCTTGGGGCGGGGGGTGGCCACTGGCTCCATGGGAGGGCTCCGATTCGGTCTGTTCCGTGCGAGGGGTGACCTGTAGTCGCCGCGGGGAGCCGGGAGGTTGCCGGTGTGCTCATGCTTTCGGGTGGCGCCCGCCGGAATTCCTGACTTTCGGGGCTCGCCGCGAACAGGGTGGATCTTGTGACCAGGACACAACGACTGATCCAAGGAGTGCGAGGCGGCTATGGTCGTGAACACGAAGCGTCGAAGGAGGGCATCGGTCATGACCGCTCACGCCACGGACAACGACCAGGTCATCCCGCCTATGCCGGAGCGGACGCCGGATGCGCTGCGCGCGGCCATCGCAGAGCACACTCCCGAGCTTCTTCCTGACTTCGAGGAGCACTGGAAGTGGGCGATCGCCGACGCTTACGACGTCGGCCCGGTGCCGGCGTTCATGGCCCGCTGGTGGGGCCAGTACGCGCTCGCACGCGATCCCAAGCTTGATGCGCACGTGCGCGATCTCGAACACCGAGCTGCGTACGAGTGCACCGACATCGCCGAGGCCAAGGCCCTCCTCGAAGAGGCGGCGAAGATTCACTACCGGGTCCGAGAACTGGAGCCCGGCGAGTGACTGATGGGTTCATGGGGCCGCCGTGGCAGATGGACTGGCGGAGTGACGCCCTTGCCGGGTTCGAGGCACTACCCGACGACGTTCGTGAGATCGTCTTGGCCGTGCGCGGCGAACTGGTCGCCGCGAAGGACCCGTATTTTCGAGGCGTCGACGCCGATTCGGGGCTTCCCGACGGCATGAGGGTCAGACCGGACCGGTCCACCGACCCGAAAGGCCGCCATATGTGTTTCTTCGATGACGGGTACGGCTGGCTGAAGTACACCTTCGTCCGCCGGACCGAAGATCCACAGATCGTGGTTGAAGAGGTCTTCTGGCAAGAAGCCAAACCCCTTACGTGGCCTCCGGTGGAGCCGTAGGCGCCCCCGGCAGCCGCACCGTAGCCACCGTGCCGCCGCCCTCCGCGCGGGCCAGGGACACCTCGCCGCCCGCCTGCTGGACCGTGCGGGCGACGATGGACAGGCCCAGGCCGGAGCCCGGCAGGGCGCGTGCGCTCGGCGAGCGCCAGAAGCGGTCGAAGACGTGCGGGAGTTCGTCCTCGGGGATGCCGGGGCCGTGATCGCGGACCGTCAGCACGCCCTTCTCCAGGGCCACGTCGATCGCGCCGCCCTCGGGGCTGAACTTCACCGCGTTGTCCAGGATGTTCACCACGGCACGCTCCAGCGCGGACGGTTCCGCCCGTACGAACCAGGGCTGCACGTCCGCCGTGATCTTCAGCTCCGGGCCGCGCAGGCGGGCGCGGCGCAGGGCGGCGTCCACGGTGTCCTGGAAGGCGACCACCTGGACGCGTTCGCCCCGCTGACCCTCGGAGCGGGACAGCTCCTGAAGGTCGCCGATGAGCGAGGCCAGCTCCGTCATCTGCGCCTTCACCGAGGCGAGCAGCGCCTTGCGATCCGCCGGGGGGAGCGGGCGGCCCGTCTCCTCGCTGCGGGTGAGGAGTTCGATGTTCGTCCTCAGAGACGTGAGGGGGGTGCGGAGTTCGTGGCCGGCATCGGCGATGAGCTGCTGCTGGAGCTCGCGGGAGCTGGCCAGGGCCGAGGCCATCGAGTTGAAGGAGCGGGACAGACGGGCCACCTCGTCCTCGCTGTCCTCCTCCACCGGGATGCGGATGCTCAGATCTTCGGTGCGGGCGACGTGCTCGACCGCCTCGGTGAGCTTGTCGACGGGGCGCAGACCCGCGCGGGCGACGGCTAGACCGGCGGCTCCGGCGCCGATCACTCCGATGCCGGAGACGAGGAGGAGTATCAGGGCCAGGTCGTTGAGGGTCCGCTGGGTGTCCTTGAGGGAGACGGCGGCCATGACCGCGACGTCGGGATACGGCTCGGAGTCGGGGCCGAATCCCATCGGGACGTTGAAGGTCATCACCCGGACGTCGTTGCCCCTGCTGTCGGCGCTGTTGTGGGACGTACGGATGCGCAAATTCGGGTTCTTGGCTATCTGCCGGTCCGTGGCCGTCACCTTCACCACGCCCTCGGAATCCGGGAGGACACACGTCTTGCCGTCCGTCGTCACGACCTGCAGGTACAGGAAGGAGGGACGGCCATTCGAGTCATCCGTGGTCTGGGGGCAGGTGGCCAACAGCGCGGACACCTGCGCGGGGTTCAGCGTTCGGGGGCCGATGCCCGACAGACGGTCGTCGACCTCGTCGTACAGCTTCCGCTGCACGATGAACCAACACGTCACCGAAACCGCCGCCACCGCGAACGCCACCGCCGCCGCGACCAGCATCGACAGCCGGGCGCGGATCGGCAGCGCGCGGTACCGGCGCGCGAGCCTCTTCACTCCGCCCCGCCCTGCCGCAGCACATACCCCACACCCCGGACCGTGTGCACGAGTCGCGGCTCGCCGCCCGCCTCGGTCTTGCGGCGCAGGTACATGACGTACACGTCGAGCGAGTTCGACGACGGCTCGAAGTCGAAGCCCCACACCGCCTTGAGGATCTGCTCACGGGTGAGGACCTGGCGCGGGTGTGCCATGAACATCTCCAGCAGGGTGAACTCCGTGCGGGTCAGCTCCACCTGCCGCCCCCCGCGCGTGACCTCGCGCGTCGCGAGGTCCATGCGCAGGTCGGCGAAGGTGAGCGCCTCGTCGTCCTCCACCGCACCCGCCACGGCGGCCGCGTAAGAGCTGCGCCGCAGCAGCGCGCGGATACGGGCGAACAGCTCGTCCAGCTCGAACGGCTTGACCAGGTAGTCGTCGGCGCCCGCGTCGAGCCCGGTGACCCGGTCGCCGACCGTGTCGCGGGCCGTCAGCATCAGGATCGGCGTCGTCTCGCCCGCGCCGCGGATGCGCCGGGCCGCCGTCAGGCCGTCCATGCGGGGCATCTGGATGTCCAGGACGACCAGGTCGGGCTTGTACGCGGTCGCCTTCTCCAGGGCGTCCGCGCCGTCGACCGCGACCTCGGTGTCGTACCCCTCGAAGGCGAGGCTGCGCTGGAGTGCTTCGCGCACGGCCGGCTCGTCGTCGACGATCAGGATGCGCTGGGGGTCACGGTCGCCATCGGCGGGGCTCATCGCTCGCTGTTCCTCGGGGTGCGGTGGGTCGTGGTCCTGGGGGCTTACTCAGCGTCGCATGTTTCCGGGCCGACCGGTAAGCGCGATCACGGAGGGCGGGATCAGCCGCGGACCGCCGTCAGCCGCCTCAGCGGAACCTTGTGGAGGTGCGGGCGGGCCGCGGGCATCCGCAGCCCCATCATCTGGGGGGCCGACACCTCAGGGGCCCGCACCGGCCACTCCGGTTCCTGTGGGGGCGCCGCCGGGGCGTGGAGCTCGTACGCCACCTGGAGGGCGAGGGTGAAACCGGCCGGGTTGTTGTCGGCCACCGGGTGCGAAATCTGCTGGATCATGACGTACTCCCTACTCCCCGCGCGGGGGTGTCAGTCGGTGTCAGTCGGTGGAGCCCGCCCGCAGCTTGGCCAGGTCGGACTTGACGGTGTTGATGGGGATCGCGAAGCCGAGGCCGACGCTGCCCGCGTCCGAGGAGGACGAGGAGGAGCTGGAACTGGCCGAGTACATCGCGGAGTTGATGCCGATGATGTTGCCGCCGGCGTCGATCAGCGCGCCGCCCGAGTTGCCGGGGTTGAGGGACGCGTCGGTCTGGAGCGCCTTGTAGGTCGTGGTCGACGAGCCGGTGTCGCCGTTGAACTGCTGGCCGCCGAACTGGAACGGCCACTGGCCGTCGCCGCCGCCCTGGCTCTGGCTCTGGCTCTCGTCCGTCGAGACGGTCACGTCACGGTTGAGCGCCGAGACGATACCGCTCGTGACGGTGCCGGTCAGGCCCTCGGGGGAACCGATCGCCACGACCGTGTCGCCGACCTGGACCCCGTCGGAGTTGCCGAGCGCCGCGGCCTTCAGGCCGGAGGCGCCCTCGAGCTTGATGAGGGCGAGGTCCTTGGAGCTGTCCGTGCCGACGACCTTGGCCGTGTAGCTCTTGCCGTCGCTGGTCGTCGCCTTGATCGACGAGGCGCCCGAGATGACGTGGTTGTTGGTGACGATCTCGCCGCCGCTGGTGATGATCACGCCGGAGCCGGTCGACGAGCCGTTGCTGAGCGTCGCCTTGATCTCGACCACGCTCGGGCTGACCGCGGAGGCGATGGCGGCGACGTCGCCCTTCTTGCTGGACGGCACCACGTTCGTGGTGGTGCTGCTGGAGGCGACGGTGTCCTTGCCGGTCAGCTCCTGGAAGGCGTACGCCGTGCCGCCGCCCACCGCCGCCGCGACTATCGCCACCGCGGCGAGCAGGCCGACCGGGCCCCGGGTGCGCTTCCTCTTCGGCGCGGGCGCCGGGTCGGCGTCCGCCGGAACGGTGGGAACGGTGGGGAGGAGAGCGGTGCCGCCACCGTGACCGATGCCGTCGCCGTGACCGATGCCGTCGCCGTGACCGGTACCGCCGCCGTGACCGCCGTCGGCGGCGGCCGCCGTGGCCTCGCCCGGCCAGACGGGGGTGACCGGCTGCGCGGGCTGGTAGGCCGGCGGGGGCGGCGGCCACTCGGGGTTCACGGGGGCGGAGGCGTGCTGCTGCTGGGGGTACGCGCCCTGGTAGGCGTCGCCCTGGGGGTTCTCGTACTCGCCGCTGCGGCGGAAGCTCTCGGTCATGGATAGAGCTTGTCCCGCGACCATGAGAGCTTCCTGAGTGCTCCCTGAGAAGCCCGGCAGAACCTCGTTTGCCCGATATAAAGAGCCTTCCCGCAGCTCGGTGAGGATTCTCAGGCGGCTTTCATGGACGCCTGAGAACCGTCATTCACAGCCGCGGGACGCGCTCACGCGCAACCGCAGAACCTATTCACAGCCGCAGGACTTCCGGAGCACCAGCCGGGACGGGAAGATCTTCAGCCGCTCCCGCCGCGAGCCCGCCACCCGCAGACCGTCGTCGAGCACGAGGTCCACGGCCGCCCGGGCCATCGCCGACCGGTCCGATGCGATCGTTGTCAGAGGAGGATCGGTCAGCGCCGCCTCCTTGATGTCGTCGAAGCCGGCCACCGCCAGCTCCTCGGGCACGTCGATGCGCAGCTCGCGTGCCGCACGCAGCAGGCCGATCGCCTGGTCGTCGGTGGAGCAGAAGACCGCGGGAGGGCGGTCGGGGCCGGAGAGGAGCTCCAGGGCGAGCCGGTACGCGTCGTAGCGGTTGTACGGCGCCTCGAAGAGCCGGCCCTCGGTCGGGATCCCCGCCTCCTCCATCGCGCGCCGCCAGCCTTCGACGTGGTCGGAGACCGGGTCGCCGACGGCGGGCGTCTCGGCGGTGCCGCCCATACAGGCGACGTACTCGTAGCCGTGCTCCAGCAGGTGGCGCACGGCGAGGTGGGCGCCGCCCAGGTCGTCGGTGACGACGGCGACGTCGTCGATGGCCTCGGGGCGCTCGTGCAGCAGCACCACCCGGGCGTCCCAGGCCTCGATCTCGGCGGCGGCGAGGTCGTTGAGCGCGTGGCTGACCAGGATCAGGCCCGAGACGCGCATGCCGAGGAAGGCGCGCAGGTAGTGGACCTCACGTTCGCCGACGTAGTCGGTGTTGCCGACGAGAACCATCTTGCCGCGCTCGGACGCGGCCTGCTCGACCGCGTGTGCCATCTCCCCGAAGAAGGGCTGGCGCGCGTCCGGGATGATCAGTCCTATGAGATCGGTGCGCCGCGAGGCCATGGCCTGGGCGACCCGGTCGGGCCGGTACCCCAGCTCCTTGATCGCGGCGAGGACACGCTCGCGCGTGGCCGGGGCGACCGGCCGGGGTCCGTTGTTGATGACATAACTGACCACGGCGGTGGAAGTTCCCGCCAGCCGCGCCACATCATCCCGAGTCACCTTGGCCACGCGCGGAGTCTACGCGGATGGACCCGCTCTGGGCAGGGACTATCGAAGCTTCGCTGTGCGGAAGCAATGCCCTGCCTGAGCGACTGCTACGCGTCGGCCGGCACCTCTGCCGTACCCAGGACGGACGATGCGTCCGCATCCTCCGGCTTTGGCCGGGCTGCCTTGGCCTTCGCCTCGTCCGAGCCGCGCTCGCCCTTCTCAGGAGTAACGAATCGATAACCGACGTTCCGGACGGTTCCGATCAGGGACTCGTGCTCCGGGCCCAGCTTGGCGCGCAGCCGTCGTACGTGGACGTCCACGGTCCGGGTGCCGCCGAAGTAGTCGTAGCCCCAGACCTCCTGCAGCAGCTGTGCGCGGGTGAAGACCCGGCCCGGGTGCTGCGCGAGGTACTTCAGGAGCTCGAACTCCTTGAACGTCAGGTCGAGGACCCGGCCCTTGAGCTTGGCGGAGTAGGTCGCCTCGTCCACGGACAGGTCGCCGTTGCGGATCTCCATGGGGGAGTCGTCGTTGACGATCTGCTGCCGGCCCATGGCCAGCCGCAGTCGTGCCTCGACCTCCGCCGGACCCGCGGTGTCGAGCAGAACGTCGTCGATGCCCCAGTCGGCGGTGACGGCCGCGAGGCCGCCCTCGGTCACCACGAGGATGAGGGGGCAGCCGGGGCCCGTGGACCGCAGCAGCTGGCACAGGCTGCGGACCTGGGGCAGGTCGCGGCGCCCGTCGATCAGGATGACGTCGGCACCCGGGGTGTCGACGAGCGCCGGCCCCTCAGCCGGAGCCACTCGCACGCTGTGCAGGAGCAGGCCGAGGGCCGGGAGCACTTCGGTCGACGGCTGGAGGGCGTTGGTCAGGAGCAGCAGAGAACTCATACGTCTGGTTCCTCCTCGGTCCCCGCGAGGACGTTTGTGGCACTTCGACACTGCTCTGCGATCCCGGCGGCCCCGTACACCTGCGGTTTCCCGCTTCGTATACAACGCTTCCGAAAGCACAAAAGGACCCGGGGGCTGCGCTGCCCGAGTCCTCTGCCCAGCAGAATAGCCCACATGAACAACGGTCCGGCAGGTCATGCAGCACGTTTCACCGTTCGTCCGAACTCCGAGACGGCTGGACCTGCACCTATGCGGACGTTTCTGCGCACGGCCGACGGGATTTCCATCGATTCCGTATACAACCCGGGCGCGGTCGTATACGACGCCTCCGCGCCACCCTCCCGTGACCTGGTGTTCGTCGTCGCGCACGGTTTCACCGGCGACGTGGACCGCCCGCACGTGCGCCGCGTGGCGGCCGCCCTCGCGCGCCACGGCGCCGTCGTCACCTTCTCCTTCCGGGGCCACGGGGCCTCCGGCGGGCGCTCCACGGTGGGCGACCGGGAGGTGCTGGACCTGGCGGCCGCGGTCGGGTGGGCGCGCGGCCTCGGGCACGAGCGTGTCGTCACCGTCGGCTTCTCCATGGGCGGCTCCGTGGTGCTGCGGCACGCGGCGCTGCACCGGGGCGTCGACGCGGTGGTCTCGGTCAGCGCGCCGGCCCGTTGGTACTACCGGGGCACGGCCTCCATGCGACGGCTGCACTGGCTGGTGACGCGCCCCGTCGGCCGCCTGGTGGGCCGCTACGGCCTGCGCACCCGTATCCACCACCGCGACTGGGACCCGGTCCCGCTGTCCCCGGTCCAGTCGGTCCCGGAGATCGCCCCCGTCCCCCTCCTGGTCGTGCACGGCGACCGGGACGGCTACTTCCCCCTGGACCACCCCCGGATGCTGGCCGCCGCGGCCGGTGACCACGGCGAACTCTGGCTGGAGCCGGGGATGGGCCACGCAGAACACGCGGCCACCGACGACCTGCTGGCCCGGATCGGGAACTGGGCGGCCGCACAGGCGGGCTAGCCTGACGGTGTTGATGTGCGGATGCCGATCCGCCGATGGAGTCGAGGGACGAGATGGCAAAGGTCACGGTGCGCTATTGGGCCGCCGCGAAGGCCGCGGCCGGGGTCGCCGAGGAGCCGTACGACGCGGTCACCCTCGCCGAGGCGCTGGACGCGGTGCGTGAGCGACACCCCGGTGAACTGGCGCGCGTGCTGCTGCGATGTTCGTTCCTCATAGACGGTGACCCCGTGGGCACCCGCGGACATGAGACGGTACGGCTGGCCGAGGGCGGCACGGTCGAGGTGCTCCCGCCGTTCGCAGGAGGGTGAGCGATGACCGATCAGCCGTATGAGGGCGGGCCCTACGAGGGGCAGCAGGGGCAGCAGGGGTACCAGGCGTATCAGGGAAACCAGGGGTACCAGGGACACCAGGGCTACGGGGGGCACGACCCGTATCAGCAGCAGGCTCCGCAGGCGGCTGGGCAGGCGTGGCCCGAGCAGACCGGGTACGACCAGTCCGGGTACGACCAGTCCGGGTACGACCGGCCGGGGTACGACCAGTCCGGTCACGACCAGTCCGGTCACGACCACCAGCAGTACACGCAGCAGTGGCAGGGGCAGACCTGGGAGACGCAGGTCCACGCGCCGGTGTCCGCCGCGGAGACGTCGTACCTCCCGCCGCAGAGCTACGAACAGCCGCCGGCCGCTCCCGCCCACCCCGGACCCACCGCCGGCCCGCCCCCGGCGGCACAGCCTCAGGCGGCACAGCCCCCGGCGGCTCACGCCCAGGCGGCACAGCCCCAGGCCGCTCAGGCCGAGGCGGAACCCGAATACGGCCCCGCCACCCTCGCCGGCAACACCCGCGTCACGGACGCCCAGCGCGCCCGTCTGGAGGGCCGCTCCCCGGTCATAGAGCCGGGCATGCAGCCGGCCGCGCTGACGGCGCTGCTCGGGCTGCTCCTCTCCGCCACGGCGGCGATGGGCTCGTACGCGCTGGCCGTACCGCTGGTGCTGCTCCAGGCGGTCACGGCGGCGGGCTGGTTCCGCCTGAACGGCATGTGGCCGGCGCGCCAGGGCATCGCCCTGGCGTTCGCGGGGGCGCTGACGGCGGACGTGGCGGTGCTGGCGGCGGGCCGTGACCACGCGGTCGCCGCGATCCTCGGGTCGCTCGGAGTGTGGGTGCTGCTCGCCCTGGTCCTTCAGCTCCGCTCGCACGCCTCTCCGGACGAGCGCATGTACGGCCTGATGGCGACGGTGGCCTCGTCGGCGCTGGCGATCATCGCCACCGGTTATCTGGGCGCCGACGCGGACGCGGTCTCGGTGGGCGCGGCCGCGGCGGCGGTCGCCGTCCTGGCCCGTGCCCTCCCCCTCCCCACCCCGGCCTCCGTCGTGGTCTCCCTGCTCGCCGCGGCGGGCGCGGGCATCGCGGTGGGCGGCATGACGGGCCTCGGCACGAAGGGTGCCCTGCTGGGCGCGGCCGCGGCGGTCTGCGCCCTGATCGGCCACCGGGTCGCCAGCTACGACTACCCGTCCCGCTTCGTGCACTTCACGGCGGGCGTGGCACTGCCGCTGTCGGCGGCGGCACCGGTGGTGTGGGCGCTGGGGCGGGTACTGGGCTGACGGGCGGACATCCCGGTGCCGGTCCGCATTTTCCGGCCGGCACAGGGCGTTCACGTCACAGGTGATCGACAATTTCCCGGCGGCCGGGCCCCGCAGGGCTAGCGTGGGAACGTTGTAGTCAGCCGACCCGGGGGAAAAACCACCATGCGAGCCCTGCGCATATTCCTGATCGTCGTCGTGATCCTGGGCGGCCTCTTCGTGATCGCGGACCGGGTCGCCGTCCACTTCGCCGAGGGCCAGGCCGCGGACAAGCTGAGGGCGACGGAGAACCTGGCCGCCACCCCGGACGTGTCCATCAAGGGCTTCCCCTTCCTCACCCAGGTCGCGGGCGGCTCCCTGGACGACGTCGAGGTGGGCATCAAGGACTACGAGGCGGCCACCGGGAACGGCTCCGAGAGGATCCGTATCGACGACCTGAAGGCGGACATGAAGGGCGTCGATTTCTCCGGCGACTACAGCTCCGCCACGGCGGCCGACGCGACCGGCACCGCGACGATCGCCTACGACCAGCTGCTGAGCGCGGTCAAGAACGACCCGGTCGACCTGCCCCTGGGCGCCACCGGCAAGGTGACCAGCCTCTCCTACGGTGGCAACGGCAAGGTCAGGGCCACGGTCGTGGTCGCGGGCGTGCCGCTCCCGGTGCTCGGCACGGTCACGGTCCAGGGCGACACGGTGAAGGTGCATGCCGATGGGCTGCCCAAGTTCGGCAACCGGCCGATCGACGTCTCCGAGGTGAAGATCGGCGAACTGCCCGGCGGTATCAAGCTGGACAAGGTGCAGGCCGCCCAGGACGGTGTGAAGCTCAGCGTGAAGGGTTCGAACGTCAGGCTGGCGGGGTAGTTCGAGAGCCGGTGGAACGGCGGGTGTCCGAAGGGCGAGACAGCCCCGTCCGCACCGCAGATGCACTGACCGGCGCAAGCGCCCGGAGGCCGTCCCGCGACGCCCCGGGCGCTTTTCTCATCCCGCCATTCGGACGATCGTGTCTCAGAATCCGACACGCCGGTGACACGCCCGGCTGTCCGTCCCTACGATCGAGCCCATGAAGCGACAGGCGGATCTCACGAAGCGGCGGGCAGTAGACCTCTGCCGCGTTGCCGCCATGCTCTGTCGCCCCTTCTGAAGCGGTAGCGGCCACCTAGGCCCTCCGCATTCCCAGCCGCCCAGCTCAGGGCACCCGTGCGTCACTCCGCGCTGGAGTGCGCACACCCCTCTCACTTGCACGCCCCGCCGCAACTGCCCCGGAGGAGAAAGAGCATGAGCCGCAGCGACGTCCTGGTCGACGCCGACTGGGTCCAGGACCACCTGGACGACCCGAGCATCGCCATCGTGGAGGTGGACGAGGACACGTCCGCCTACGAGAAGAACCACATCAAGAACGCGATCCGCATCGACTGGACCAAGGACCTGCAGGACCCGGTCCGTCGCGACTTCATCGACCAGGAGGGCTTCGAGAAGCTCCTGTCGAAGAAGGGCATCGCCAACGACACCCTCGTGATCCTCTACGGCGGCAACAACAACTGGTTCGCGTCCTACGCCTACTGGTACTTCAAGCTGTACGGCCACGAGAACGTCAAGCTCCTCGACGGCGGCCGCAAGAAGTGGGAGCTGGACGCCCGCGAGCTGGTCGACGGCTCCGAGGTGCCCGAGCGCGACACGACCGACTACAAGGCCAAGGCGCAGGACAGCTCGATCCGTGCCTTCCGCGACGACGTGGTCGCCGCGATCGGCTCGCAGAACCTGGTGGACGTCCGTTCCCCCGACGAGTTCTCCGGCAAGCTGCTTGCCCCGGCGCACCTGCCGCAGGAGCAGTCGCAGCGTCCGGGTCACGTCCCGACCGCCCGCAACATCCCGTGGTCGAAGAACGCCAACGACGACGGCACGTTCAAGTCGGACGACGAGCTCAAGGAGCTCTACGCCCAGGAGAACGTCGACCTGGCCACGGACACCATCGCCTACTGCCGCATCGGTGAGCGCTCCGCGCTGACCTGGTTCGTGCTGCACGAGCTGCTCGGCGTCCAGAACGTCAAGAACTACGACGGTTCCTGGACCGAGTACGGCTCCCTCGTCGGCGTGCCGATCGAGCTCGGCGCCAACAAGTAGTCGACCCCGACCGACCTCTCAAGACCTCTTCAGGAGTACGACATGTGTGGAGCGAAGGCCGGCGGCCCGGACGCCTCGACGATCAAGCCCGGTGAGACCACGATCCAGGGCCAGGTGACCCGCGACGGCGAGCCGGTGGTGGGCTACGTCCGCCTCCTCGACTCGACCGGCGAGTTCACCGCGGAGGTCCCGACCTCCGCCACCGGACAGTTCCGCTTCTACGCGGCCGAGGGCACCTGGACCGTGCGCGCCCTCGTGCCCGGCGCCACCGCCGACCGCACGGTCGTCGCCCAGCAGGGCGGTCTCGCGGAGGTCGCGATCGCGGTCTGACCGAGATCCCGTACGGCCGAAGGGCCGCACCCACCGGGTTGGACACCTGGGGTGCGGCCCTTCGGCATGTCCGGGCCTACGGCGGCGGTGCCCGGGGGAGGCCGCCGACCTACCCTTGATGTATGTACGCACGGCGGCGTCACATCTACTTCGCCATGATGGGGACCTGCGTCGGGCTCTTCGTCCTGGCGTGGGCCGTTGTGCGCCTCTGGTCGATTCCCGCGGCGGTGGGCATGTGCGTCGTGGCCATGGTCATCCCGCCGCTCGCCGCGATCGTCGCCAACCGCCGGGGGCCCGAGGACCGCTGGTGGGACGATCCGTCGGGCGACCCGCAGTCCGACGAGTGGTGGGACGAGCTGGACGGCAAGAAGCGCCACTGAGCGCTCCGCTGGAAGTCCGGTGTGTCGTCCGCGGGTCCGTCGTGGCCGGTCGCTCCCCCAAGTTCTCGGCTTCGCTCGAGCAGGGGGGACCCCCATCGCGGCGGAGCCGCATACGGACAGCGCCCCGCGCCCCTTCGGGGCGCTGCCGAACCGCACCCGACTTCCCGGACCCGCTTGGGGTCCCACCAGGGCACCGACAGGGCCTGTCCGGCGGATCAAGTTGCAGAAAGACAAGGCCGCAGACGGGCGTTCCAGGCCCCGCGCCCGCGGCGTGATCCGGCGGACAGCACACGTGGGGACCGCCAGGCACCGCACCGGGCACCCGGCCGCCTCGTGCCCGTCTCAGTAGACGAGCGCCTGCGTCCCGTCCCCGAGCGCCTCCTGTACGAAGACCTGCGCGCCCGCGATCCGCACGCCCTCGATGACGTCCTTCTCCGTGATGTCCCGGCGTGCCGCGCACTGGGTGCACAGGGTGACGCCGCCGCCCGCCAGGATCGCGTCGAGCAGGTCGGGCAGCGGGGCGGCGTGCGGCAGTTCGAACTCGGCGGCCCGCCCCGGCAGCGCGAACCACGAGGACTCGCCGGTCAGCCACAGGGAGACCTCGACGCCACTGGCCACGGCCACCGCGGCGACCGTGAAGGCCTGAGAACAGCGTTCGGGAGCGTCTGCTCCCGCCGTCACCTTGATCACGAGCTTCTTCGCCATGTCCGAATCGTAATCAACTCCTCTGCAACTCAATGCGTTGGCCATGGGTCTCTTGTGCGCGCACATGGAATGCACAGTTCACGTTCTGTTGGGGGACGTAGTGGATGAACCCGAAGAAGTGCCTCAGGAAGCGCCGCGGGAGGTGGGGCAGGAAGCGTCGGACAAGATGCGTGAAGAGGTACATCAAGACGCGCGGCCCGTTCGCAGGCGCGGACGCACCGCCCTGCTGATCGCCGGCGCCGTCGCACTCGGCCTGGTCGCCGGCACTTGTGCCGGTTACCTAGTCCAGGCCGACCGCGAGCCCACCAAGCTGCCCCCGCTGTCGCAGCCGGTGCTCGCACAGGCGAAGGGCGACGGCCCCGAGCCGCTCTCGGCGGCCCAGGACCGCCAGGTCACGCTCGACGGCGATCTGCGCAAGCTGCTGCTGAAGCGGCCCGGCAACGCCCGTAAGGCCCTGTACACCGTGGGCAGCGACGGCTGGATGAGCCTTGCCGACTACGCGGAGACGTACAACAAGCCCAAGAACGCCTTCGGCAACCTCATCGGCGAGGAGTTCCGGCGCGCCGCCGTCACCAACTGGCGCGAGGGCAGCACGTTTCACGTGGAGATCCGCCTGATCCAGTACCGCCAGGAGGAGAAGCTCGCGGCCTACGACGAGGCCGACGACTCCTACTACTGGGCGGAGAAGCAGGGCGACACCGACAGCTGGCCGATCCCCGGCACCGGCGACGGCATGGCGTACGTCCACCACAAGCCCGAGAGCGAGCCCGGTTACATGGACGTGTACCACGCCGAGGCGCACGCCTGGCGAGGTGACATCGCCATGGAGATCTGGGCCTTCGACACGAAGCCGATCCCGAAGAAGAAGATCATGGACCTGGCGAAGCGGCAGATGGAGCGGCTGTGAGCGACAACTCCGCGAACCCAGAGGTCATCGTGAGCCCCGAGGCCGCAGTGGACCCGGTCGCCGATTTTCCGGCGCAGTCCCAGCCCGCCCCGGAGCAGCCCGCCCCGGAGCAGCCCGCCCCGGAGAAGGCCGCTCCGGAGAAGCCCGCCCGCAACCGGCGCCGTGCCGCCGCCGTCGCGGGAACCGCCGTCCTGCTCGCGGCGGTCGTCGCGGGGGCCGGTTACACCGTGGTGACCGTGAACGGTGCCGACCGGGATGCGGGAGCCCCCGACTGGAGCTTCCCGAAGACCGGCGGGGACAAGAACAAGGAGAAGGCGGCCGAGGCCACCGGGCTGCAGGGCATGCTCCTGCCGTACGGCACCGAGGGCTTCGGGCGCGGCCCGGACCTCGGCGAGTTCGGCTCCGACGTCCGGCTGTCCGGCGGCCGGGCCACCGCCATGCGCAAGGAGTCGATCAAGGACCTGCCCCGCTCCCAGCGCCAGGAGCTGGAGCGGCTGATCGACAAGCAGGACATCAAGGGCATGGCGATGCGCAGCTACCTGAGCACCGAGAACGCGGTCGACTCAACGGCCTACTCGGCCCACGCCTACACGGTCGACATCGTGCTGTCGCAGATGGGCAACCGGCGCACCGTCCGCTCCATCGCCGCGGTCCAGCAGGAGTTCTTCGACGCCATGAAGATCTTCCGCAAGGGCCCGGAGATCGAGGGCCACAAGAACGCCGTCTGCTTCCTTCCGCCGACCGACTCGCACGAGAAGCTCGACATGATGGTGTGCTCCGCGTACGTGGGCGACGTGCTGGTCAGCGCCACCGCGACCGGGGGCAAGCCATTGGACAAGAAGGGTGTGGCGCTGTTTCTGCGCGAGCAGCTGGACCGCATCAAGGACCCGGGGGAGGCGGTATGACCGAGCAGCAGACCGAGCGGGCCGAGCAGGCCGAGCAGGCCGAGCAGCAGGCCGAGGTTCCGCCGCAGGTTCCGCCGCTTCCTGAAGGACAGTCCCTCGTGCTGCCTCCGGTGGACGCCGTCCGGCCGGCGAAGGACCGCCGCGTCCTGCGCGCCGCCCTGCGCTGGACGGCCGCTGTCGTGGTTTTCGCGGCGGTCGGGGCCGGGACGGCGTACGGCATCACACGGGTGGAGCGTACGGACCTGCCCGGTCTCGCCACCGAGTCGGACGGCCGCTGGGAGTACCCGGAACTGGTGAAGCCGCCGCTGCCGGACGGCCGCCCGGGGCCCTTCGCCGGGACGAACAAGTCGGGCTCCCACTACGCCGACCTGCGCGAACTGGTGCTGCCCGCGCCGAAGGGCGCGACGGCGGACGGCACACTGCGCGGCACGGACGGCTGGCTGGCCACGAAGGACTTCCTGGCGCAGTACACGAAGAAGGAGGACCGCGAGGAGCTCGGGCAGCAACTGACCGACTACGGCCTCAGGCACATCGCGGCCCGCGGCTGGACCACGCAGGACGGCACGCGCACCCGGATCTACCTGCTTCAGTTCGGCACCGCGACGGTCGCGGACAAGCTGATGACCGGCGACCTCACCAGCTACGACTCGCCGAACTACGTGGTGCGCGGCGCCGACTCCTTCGCCCGGGACGAGAAGTTCCCCGACGCCGCCCGGCTCGCGGACGTCGCCATGACCCCGTACGCCGAGACGAAGCCGTACGGCGCCGAGCAGGTCCGGCAGGCCTATCTGACCGCCGGCGACACCCTCGCGGTGATCGTCCAGTCCAGGAAGGGCACGGCGCCCACCGTCCCGTTCCAGCAGACGGTGACCCTGCAGAGCCAGCTGCTGGGCTGACCCCGCACCCGCCCGAGGGCGTACCTCGCACGGAGGGCCGGGCCCCGGCCGCGTAAGCTGGGGCACGGCCCTGTGCATGCCCACCCTCGCTCAAGGAGCACTCCGTGGAGATCTTCTTCGAAACCCTGTTGGTCCTGGTCTGCGTCGGCGTCCTCGCCTTCGCCGGTCTGACCGTGAAGAAGCTGTACCAGGGCCAGCGCTGACCACCGTCAAGGAACTGGCTAGGAACTGTCTGTCATGATCGAGATCCCGTCCGACCTCCACAAGGACCTGGTTCCCCTCGCCTTCCTGCTCGGCAAGTGGGCCGGCGCGGGCGTGCACGACTTCCCCGGCTCCGAGAAGTGCAACTTCGGGCAGGAGGTCACCTTCACCCACGACGGAAGGGACTTCCTGGAGTACCACTCCCACACCTGGGTGCTGGACAACGACGGGAACAAGGTCCGTCCGCTGGAGTCGGAGTCCGGCTTCTGGCGCATCGACGACCGCAAGGTCGAGGTCACGATGACCCGCGACGACGGCGTCATCGAGATCTGGTACGGCGAGATGGCCGACAAGAAGCCGCAGATCGACCTGGTCACGGACGCGGTGGCTCGCACGGCCGCCTCCCAGCCGTACAGCGGCGGCAAGCGCCTGTACGGCTACGTCAAGAGTGACCTCATGTGGGTCGGCGAGAAGCAGACCCCCGAGGTCGAGCTGCGCCCTTACATGTCCGCCCACCTGAAGAAGGTCGTCACCCCGGAGGAGGTCGAGCGCTGGGCCAAGGCCCTGCCCGACGACATGCCGGACGACGGGATCGCCTTCTTCAAGTAGTCCTAGACTCTCTGGTGTGGTGAGCACCGACTGGAAGAGCGACCTCAGGCAGCGCGGCTACCGGCTGACGCCGCAGCGGCAACTCGTGCTCGAAGCCGTGGACACCCTTGAACACGCGACCCCCGACGACATCCTCGTGGAAGTGAGGAAGACGGCGTCGGGGGTCAACATTTCCACGGTGTACCGCACGCTGGAGCTGCTGGAGGAGCTCGGCCTCGTCTCGCACGCCCACCTTGGCCACGGCGCCCCGACCTATCACCTCGCGGACCGCCACCACCACATCCACCTGGTCTGCCGGGACTGCCAGAACGTCATCGAGGCGGACGTGGACGTGGCGGCCGAATTCAGGGCCAAGCTCCGTGAGACGTTCGGCTTCGACACGGACATGAAGCACTTCGCGATCTTCGGGCGCTGCAAGGACTGCACGCTCAAGAGTTCAATTACCAAGTCGTAGGCTTACGGATATGAAGAGCCCTCTGCTGTCCCTGCCCGGCGCCGTCCCCGCCGAGGGCGTGGACGAAGGTGTCGCCGCCCACTACGGGGACCTGTTCCGCGAGCAGCGCGCCCTCGCCGACGGCACCGGATTCGTCGACCTCTCCCACCGCGGTGTCCTCACCGTCACCGGTGAGGACCGGCTGAGCTGGCTGCACCTCCTGCTCACCCAGCACGTCAGCGAACTCCCCGCGGGCCAGGCCACCGAGGCGCTGATCCTGTCGGCGCACGGCCACATCGAGCACGCGCTGTACCTGGTGGACGACGGCACGACGGTCTGGGCCCACGTGGAGCCCGGCACCCGGGACGAGCTGGTCGCGTACCTGGAGTCGATGAAGTTCTTCTACCGGGTCGAAGTCGCCGACCGGACCGAGGACTTCGCGGTCGTCCACCTGCCGGCCGGTTCGATCGCCGAGGTCCCGGAGGGCGTCGTCATCCGCGAGACGGCGTACGGCCGTGACCTCTTCCTGCCTCGCGCGGACCTGGAGTCGTACGCGGAGAAGGCGGGCCCCGCGGCCGGGATCCTCGCCTACGAGGCCCTGCGCGTCGAGCACCACCGCCCGCGCCTCGGCTTCGAGACCGACCACCGCACCATCCCGCACGAGCTGGGCTGGATCGGCACGGCGGTGCACCTGCAGAAGGGCTGCTACCGGGGCCAGGAGACGGTGGCACGGGTGCAGAACCTGGGGAAGCCCCCGCGCCGCCTGGTCTTCCTCCACCTCGACGGCAGCGAGGTCCACCTGCCGACCCACGGCACCGAGATCCGCCTCGCGGACGAGGGGCCGGACGGCCGCAAGGTCGGCTTCGTCACCACGTCCGTACGCCACCACGAGCTGGGCCCGATCGCGCTGGCCCTGGTCAAGCGGAACGTGCCCGTGGACGCACGACTGGTGGCGGGGGAGACGGCCGCGGCGCAGGAAACGGTCGTAGAACCCTAGTCCCCGGCCTCGACCAGGACCCTGGTCCCCGGCCTCGACCAGGAGCCTGGTCCCCGGCCCCGACCAGGAGCCTGGTCCCCGGCCCCGACCAGGAGCCTGGTCCTCAGACCTCGATCAGGACCGTGAACGGGCCGTCGTTCGTCAGCGAGACCCGCATCCGCGCGCCGAACCGGCCCGTCGCCACCGTCGCGCCCAGCGAGCGCAGCTGGGCGACCACCTCGTCGACCAGCGGCTCGGCGACGTCGCCGGGAGCGGCGGCGTTCCAGGTCGGCCGACGGCCCTTGCGCGCGTCCCCGTACAGGGTGAACTGGCTGATGACGAGCAGCGGCGCGTCGATGTCGCTGCACGACTTCTCGTCGTGCAGCATGCGGACGGACCAGAGCTTGCGGGCGAGCTGGGCCGCCTTCTCCTTGGTGTCCTCGTGCGTCACCCCGACGAGTACGCACAGTCCCTCACCGGCGATCTCGCCCACGGTCTCGCCGTCCACGACGACGCTTGCGCCGTCCACCCTCTGCACCACTGCACGCATGCGGACCATCATGCCGGGTGCCGCACCCGCGTTCGCGGGGGGTCTATTTTTGATCCTTAAGCCCCTATCTGGGGCCGTTCGGGGGCACTCGGTCACATAGCAGCCACTTGGGGTGGCACGATGCTTCCGTACGCCGGTCGAGGGGACGGTTGAGGCACATGAGCACACCGAGCACCGGGCAGCCGCCCGGGGCGGTCGCGGCCGCCCGCGAGGGAGGTCCGGACACGCACCGGCCGCCCGCGCAGCGCAGCGACAGCACCCCGCTGTCCGCGCGTCCGCCCGAGCACGACCTGACCCTGCTGAGTCTGCCCGAACTGCGCACACTGCGCCGGGACGCCCAGCGCGACGAGGCGGACCTCAGTTACGTACGGCGGCTGCTGCAGGGCCGGATCGACATCCTGCGCGCGGAGCTGTCCCGCCGCGGACCGGCGTCGCTGCCGGCCGCCGAGGACGCCGCCGCGGTCGCCCCCGTGGTCGCCCGCCTCCCGGAGATCCTCACCGACGCCCCGGCCCGCCACCGGTCCTCGGCCCGCCACGTGACACTCGGCACGCCGCACAATGAGGAGTACCGGCAGCTGGCCGCCGAGATGCTCGCCGAGGTCGAGCTCTCCGACCTCCAGGCCCGCACCGACCTGGAACTCAACACCGCGATGGGCCGTCTAGTCCGCTACGAACAGCAGGTCTCCCGCCGCCGCCAGCACCTCCAGCGCACGACCGACGAGTGCAGCGCGGAGATCGCCCGGCGATACCGGGACGGGGAGGCGCAGGTGGACGACCTGCTCACGTGACGCGCCGCGCCGGGCGGTGCGGACCGCCCGGCGGGCGTTCGGAAATCCCCGCGACACCGGGCAGCGGTCCACCTACCGTGACCCCATGAGCCGCCCCGCCGCAGACATCGATGTCCGTCCCATCACCGAAGACGAGTTCGCCGACTGGCACCGGGCCCTGAACACCGGGTTCCTGCGGGAACCCGTCGTGGCGCAGGAGCAGTTGGACGCCCGCAGGCTGAAGTTCGTCCCCGGCCGTCTCCTCGGCGCCTTCGACGGCGGCCGGTGTGTCTCGACCTTCCGCTCCTTCGCCCAGGAGGTCACGCCGGTGGGCGGCGCGGCCGTCCCCGCCGACGCCATCTCCAACGTCACCGTCAGCCCCACCCACCGCCGCCGGGGCCTGCTCACCCGCATGATGAGCCAGGACCTCGCCGCCGCGAAGGACCGCGGAGACGTCGTCGCCACCCTCATCGCCGCCGAGTACCCGATCTACGGCCGCTACGGCTTCGGCCCCGCCACCTGGATGACCGAGTGGACCGTCGACGTCCTCCGCACCGGCCTGGACCCCCGCTGGTCGGGCCCGGAGGACGGCGGTCGTATCGACCTGGTGGAGGCCGAGGACGTGCGCAAGCTCGGCCCGGAACTGCACCAGCGTGTACGCCGCGTCCAGGCCGGCGCGGTCAGCCGCGGCGAGCTGTGGTGGCGGGAGAACACCGGAGCCGTGCGCATGTTCGCCGGCGACTGGACCGAGCCCTTCTACGCCGTCTACCGCTCCGCGTCCGGTGAGGTCGAGGGCATGGTGTCGTACGAGTCGGACAACAACTGGCAGGGCAAGCTGCCGAACAACACGGCCGACGTGAACTGGCTGCTCGCGTCGACCCCGGCGGCCGAGCGCGCGCTGTGGCACTACCTCTGCTCGATCGACTGGATCACCAAGGTCAAGAGCGGCTGGCGGTCGCCCGACGACCTGCTCCCCTTCTTTCTCCCCGACCCGCGCGCGGCCAAGGTGACCACACACGCGGACTGGCTGTGGGTGCGGATCCTGGACGTCGTACGGGCCCTGGAGGCACGGACGTACGAGGGGGCGGGCACGCTGGTGCTGGAGGTCGTCGACCGGCACGGTCTGGCGGGCGGCCGCTACCGGCTGGAGGCGTCGCCCGAGGGCGCGTCCTGCACGCCGACCACCGAGGATGCGGAACTGGTCCTGGATGTAGCCGAGTTGTCCACGCTGTGGCTGGGCGACGAGAGGGCGACGCGGCTCGTGGCACTGGGCCGGGCCGAGGAAGCACGAGCGGGCGCCGCCCGGGTGGCCGACGCCCTGCTGCACACGTCCGGGCGACCGTGGTGCCCGGACATCTTCTGATGCCCCCTTCCTTCCGGCGGCGGTACTTCTCATCTCATCCGTAGCGAGCTGTTCAGTTGTGACTGTGCGCTGCCGATATCGAGTTCTCGGCGTTCAGTTGTCGGTGTTGAGTTGTGGCTGTGCGTTCGGTTGCGGCTGTACCTCTTGTGCCGCTGTGGTTCGCCACCGGCCGGTCCGGCCTGCCGAGCTCCCGGCTCCCCTCCGGAAGGGAGCCCGATCGGCCAACCACCGGGAAGTTCGACCATGTTGCTCAAGTTGGTGACCAACTCAACAGTACTTATCTCCACTTGGGGTCGACTCATAACCACCTTCCCATGAACTGCCGGAAGATGGCGGGAAGTTGTAGTGTTTGTCCGTGGACCCGGAACACGCCTCCGTCAATGGACGGAAGAGGTCACAGCGGCCACAGAAGTCACATCGCGAGGTGGCCGACGAGCTGCGCGCCCGGATCAGGTCCGGAGTGCTGCGGGCGGGTCAGCGCATGCCCACGCAGGCCAGGCTGGCCGACGAGTTCGGCGTGGAGCGCGGAGCCGTACGGCAGGCGCTGCGCATTCTGCAGTCGGAGCACCTGCTCACCGATGTATCGAAGGGCAGCCCCGCCACAGTGGCCCCGAATCCGGACGTGAGGCTGCTCCCGGCCGGCCCCGGAGCCCCTCCGCAGCCCACCATGGTGGCCCTGGCTCCGCGGACGGCCGCCGCCTTCGCGGCCCCGCACGTCGAGATCGACGCCCTGTGCCTGACCTCCGTCTCGCTCACGATGGCGATCGGCGAACCGCTGCGCCAGATCCACGCCGGGCGACTGAAACCGGCCAAGGTCGATCTCCGGGTCCTGTTGCCCAGCCGCGACATAGCCTTGGCCTTCCCGGCAGCGGTGGACGACGCCTCGGCCACGGGCCGGCTGCACCGGCGCTGGCTGGCTCAGCGCAATGCCCAGGGCCAGGTGCTCCGGCACAGCCTGCTGGCCCTGCGCGCCACGCACGGCATTGACGTGAACGTGTCCTTCCGCGCGCTGCCGTTCACACCGCCGGTGAAGCTGTACCTGCTCAACGGCACGGAGGCGCTCTTCGCGTACTACACGGTGGCCCGGCGCGAGCGGGAGATCGACCACGAGTACCTGGCGATGTACGACGCCGAGGGCACCCGGTCGATGCTGTTCGCCTTCGAGCAGGGTGCCGGGCCGCGGGACACGACGTTCGTGGAACAGTCCCACCTGTGGTTCAACGCGCTGTGGGAGACGATCAGTACCGAACTCGTGCTGACGTCATAGGGCGGGCCCCGCGAGCAGGACGGCGAGCAGGACCGCCCCGGCGGAGCTGACGGCCGGGCTCTTGGCCTTGATGCCCACGGTGAGCAGCAGCAGGCCGACGATGCCGGTGGCGCCGTACCTCCATTGGACGAGCTGCTCGAAGCCGACGACGAGGACGGCGGACAGGAGAGCGAGGACAGGCACGATGAATCCCCCTTCGGGTCGGCAAGGGAAGCAAAACTTCCGCCAACTCAATCAAGTTGGCAACCAACTCGGATTAAGTTGTCCCCACTTGGCAGCCTGTCGTAAACAACTTCCAAGCAACGGCCTTGAGATGGCGCTAAGTTGTAGCGTCTGGTCGTGACCCACGAGAACGCGGCAGTGAACGGCACCGGTGGGCTCACGCCCCAGGAGATCGCCGACACTCCGCGGGAACGGATCCGCGTCGGCGACCTCAGGGCGGGGGACCGCCTGCCCACCCAGGCCGTGCTCGCCGAGGTGTTCGTGGAGCAGTCCCAGAAGTGGTTCGACGCCCTCTGGGAAACCATTGCCGCGGACCTGACACTTTCCTGGTGACTTCTGATGCGCAGCAGACCGCAGAGGTGGCGGAGCTCATTGCCCGAGCACGGGTGGTCCTGTGGGATTTCGACGGGCCGATATGCCGACTGTTCGCGGGTCACCCGGCGAACCATGTGACCCGTGAACTGGTGCAATGGCTCGACGGACATGGCATGCGCAGGCTGCTCACGGACGACGAACGGGCGGCCTCGGACCCCCAAGTGGTCCTGCGCGCCGTGGACCTGCGGCATCCGGGCAGCGATCTGGTGACCGAGCTGGAGGGACGTCTCACGCTGGAGGAACTGCGCGCCGTTCCGTCCGCGATGCCCACCCCCTACGCGGACCCGTTGATCCGTACCTGGTCGGCAGTCGGCACCCGGCCGGCCGTGGTGACCAACAACTCCCCGCTCGCCGTCCGCGAGTACCTGGTGAGCCGTGGCCTGCTCGGCTGCTTCGCCCCGCACATCTACGGCCGCACCCAGGACCTGCGCCTCCTCAAGCCCGACCCGCACTCCCTCAACCGCGCGCTGAACGCGACGGGCGTCGCCCCCTTGGCGGCCCTCATGATCGGCGACTCCCCCTCGGATCTCGCCGCCGCCGAGAGGGCCGGGGTTCCGTTCCTGGGCTACGCGCGCAACCAGCTGAAGGCCGATCTCCTGATGGATGCCGGGGCAGAGCACGTCGTCGGGTCGCTCCAGCCCGTGCTGGACGCGCTCCGTCGGTAGCGGAAGCGACTGCTCCCGAAGGCCTCCGCCTTTTCGACGGACCAGTCAAATCCGCTTCTTCACGAGCGATTGGACTGCTGGCGCCCGACGTGACCCACGGAGCCGGTTCAGGCCTGGGTCATGAGCAGCACGAGCAGCACGGCGCCGATGGAGGAGCAGGTGGTGTTCTGCGCCTTGATCCCGGCTCCGATGAGGAACAGAGAAAGCGCGCCGGCTGCTCCGTAGCGCGCTTGGATCGTGTATTCGAATCCCATGGTGAGGGCGGCGGACACCAGCTGAGTGACGATCATGACTCCCCCTGTCGGTCACATAGGCCGGTCGATCAAACTTGTCGTCCAATTGGACTGATCGAGGCATCAAGGTTGTGCCCTAATCGCGTGATCGCCTAACCGGAAGGATGGTTGGACTGGTGATGTGACTGAAAACTGGTCCGCTTGCTGGTTGGGTCGGCCGGTCCAGGGGGTTGGTGCCCAACTGCGACCAACTTGCCGGAGCTTGGTTGATCTTCATAAACAACTAAGAAACAACTCCCCCTAGATGGATCAAAGTTGTAGCGTTTGGTCGTGACCGAGGAGTACGTGGCAGTGGACCGCAGCAAGAGGGTCTCGCCCCAGGAGATTGCTGATGTCCTGCGGGAACGGATCCGCGCCGGTGACCTGAAGGTGGGTGACCGTCTGCCCACGCAGGCAGAGCTGGCCGAGCAGTTCGGCGTGGAGAGGGGTTCCGTGCGCCAGGCCCTGCGGTTGCTGCACGAGGACGGATTGCTCAGCAATGTGAGCAAGGGCAGTCCGCCGCGCATCGCGGAGCAGACCACGCCTCGGAGCGAGCCCCAGCCGACGATGGTGGGGCTGTCGCCCAGGCTGACCGAGGCACTCTCGGTCCCGCACGTCCGTATCGACGTCGTCTGTCACACGGCCGAGACGTTGATGCTGGCCCTCGGCGAGCCGCTTCGGCTGATTCACGACGGCCGCCTGAGCCCTGATTCGATCAGCGTTCGGATTCTCGTACCGTCCCGGGACATCACCCTCGCCTTCCCCGTGCCCGTGGAGGGCCGGAGCAAGGACGACCCCGTCCATCAGCGCTGGCTCGCGATGCGCAATGCCCAGGGGCAGGTCCTCCAGCACAATCTGCGGGCCCTGCGGTCCACGCACGGCATCGATGTCAAGGTGGCTTTCCGCGCGCTTCCCTTCACTCCTCCCATCAAGATGTACCTGCTCAATGGCGAGGAGGCGCTGATCGCCTACTACATGCTGACCCGGCGGGAGGAGGAGTGGGAGAGCCAGACGCTCGACATGTACGACGCTCTGGGCTCCCAGTCCCTCCTCTTCTCCTTCGAGAAGAGAGCCGGCGACCGGGACGCGGCGTTCGTGGAGGAGTCCCAGAAGTGGTTCGACGCCCTCTGGGAAACCATCACCACGGACCTGACACTCTCCTAGTGACCTCTGATACGGCGCAGCCTCATCTGGTGACGGAACAGAGCCCGGCTCTGCAAGGGTTGATCACGAGCGCCAAGGTGGTGCTCTGGGACTTCGACGGGCCGATCTGCAGTCTGTTCGCCCGCCATTCGGCGCAACAGGTGGCCGGTGATCTGAGGCAGTGGCTCGATAGGCAAGGGCTGCGAGACCTGGTGCCGGATGCCGCGCAGGAGTCCCCCGATCCGCACGAGCTCCTGCGCGCCGTCGACCGTCGGCGCCCCGGCAGCTACATGGTCGGTGAGTTGGAGGAACGTCTCACCGGAGAAGAACTCCTCGCGGCCGCCACGGCCATGCCCACCGCATACGCGGACCCGCTGATACGCACCTGGACGGCGGTCGGCTCGCGGCTTGCCGTCACGAGCAACAACTCCGGCCGGGCCGTGCGGGCGTATCTGGAAAGCCGTGGCCTGCTGGGCTGCTTCGTCCCGCACATCTACGGCCGGACCCAGGACATCGGCAGGCTCAAGCCCGATCCCTACTGCCTCAACCGTGCGCTGACCGCGATGGGGGCGGCACCTGCCACCGCGGTGATGATCGGCGACGCCCCGACCGACTTCACCGCCGCCTCGCGCACGGGTGTGCCCTTCATCGGCTACGCGACCAGCGAGGAGAGGCTGAAGGAGTTGCGGAACGCCGGGGCCGAGGTGGTCGTGACATCGCTCGAACCCCTGTTGTGCGCTCTGCGGGACGGTTGACGGGGCGGCACCCGCCACCGTTACCCCCTTTGAGTGCACTACTTTCCAGCCAATCGGCCCAGTGGGGCAGAGTTGACGGATCGCGATCAAGATCAGTCCTTCAATAATCGGTCCAATAGGAGTGATTGAGCGGCCGGAAGTAGTGCGCCTGGCGCGCGGGGGCGCTAGGTTCGGTCTGTGGCTACCTCAGGACGTGCAGAAAGCGGAGGAAGGGCATCCACTTTGGTGGAGTCCGTACTTCGGGAGCAGCTGGCGAACGGGACGTACCGCGCCGGCCAGTCGCTGCCGACCCAGCGGCAGCTCGCCGAGGAATTCGGGGTGAGCCGGGACACCGTCCAACGGGTCCTGCGCAAGCTCACGGACGAGGGATGGGTCGAGTCCCGGCAGGGCAGCGGCATGTGGGTGCTGAAGGTGCCGCAGGTGGAACCGGCGGACCCGCGCCCCAGGCGCCGGGTGGCCACCTCGCTGGGACCGTTGATCCACCGCGCTTTCGAGCAGCCGGAAGTCGTCCTCGACACCTTCGCGCTGACCTCCGAAACGCTGTGGAACCACCTGAAGGTCCAGGCCGAGCGCGTGGCCGCCGGGGAGGTCACGCCGGAGCGGGTGCGGCTGCGCATGCTCCTGCCCTCCGACACGGTGAAGCTGGCCTATCCCGCGGCCAAGGACAAGGAGGACGACCGGATCTGGCAGCGCTGGCGGGCCATGGCCCGGAGGTACGCCATCGAGATCACCGGTCTGATGGGGCAGCTGCGCGAACTGGGGGTCGATGCCGAGGTGGAGATCCGCCGTGTGGCGATGACGCCCCAGTACAAGCTGTACGTGATCAACAAAGAGGACCTGCTGTTCGGCCTGTACGAGGTGTTCGAGCGCAAGATCACCCTTGACGACGGGACGTCCGTCGAGGCGCTGGACGTACTCGGCCTGGGCTCGGTGCTCTCCCACCACCGCGAGGAAACGGCGGAGGACGAGTCGCACGATGGCCGGATCTTCGCGACCATGCGGGCCAGTTTCGAGTCGTATTGGGAACGTTTGAGTGACCCCGAGGCCGACATCTGAACCGGTCGCGGAATCGTCCGCGCCGGGACCGGCGTGACGCCGTCCACATAGTGACATGACGTGAGAACACCCAGCACGCCCGCTATTCTCTGCGCGCATGTCGCACCCTCTGCCCCGCAGAGCGCACCTGTCTCTCGTGCGCGTTTTCGCGGAGGCGCGGCGCCGCAGCCCCGATGGGGAGGTGGTTTCCGGCCATCACAACATCAACCGCATCGCAGCACTGCGGCAACCGTTGGCGTTCCTTCTCCGGCAGCCGTCCGGGCGGGTTCTCGCCAAGTTCCGTACGCCCTTTCCCTCGGTCGAGGTGGTTCCCCGGGTCTGGCGCAGCGAGGCTCAGGTGCTGCGCGCTCTGCAAGCGCATGCGAGCAGCGTCCCCCGCTGCCTGGCCGACTTCGGAGAATGGTCACTGCACGAGTACGTCGCCGGACAGGCCCTGGCCGACGTCGTTCCGGAGGGACCGATCGGCAGCGAACGGCTCCTGGCGCTGGCCGGGTTCTTCGCGTGCCTGGCCGATGTGACGAAGGACGAGCTGCCACCGCTTCCTCCGGACTGGCCGCGCGATGCCGACAGCCGGGGCTTCCTGGAATGGATCGCGCGGTTCGCGAAGGAGCGGGTGCAGCTGGCCAACCAGCCCCGTTTCGGAGGGCTCTTCGAGGCGATCGGCGTTCCCGCGGACGCCATCGACCGCTTCATCGGCTCGGCCCCCGTCCTGACCTCGCGTCCGTTCGTCCTGCTCCACACGGACGTCCACCGGGCCAATGTCGTGGTGATTCCGACGCCCGGGGGCGAGCGGTTGTCCGTGATCGACTGGGAACTCGCCCTGTTCGGCGACCCGGTGCACGACCTGACCACCCATTTGGTGCGGATGAACTACGACAAGGCGGAGCAGGAGCTGATGGTCCGCATGTGGGCCGATGCCATGGACCGCACGGGGCATGGAGCGATGTCCGCGGGCCTGGAGGCCGACCTGCCCGTCTATCTCGGCTTCGAATACGTCCAGTCGGTATTTCCCGATGTCATGCGGGCCGCGCTGCTTCTTCCGGACCGCCCCGGCGACCGGGACCTCCGTCTCGCGACCGAGCGCATCCGCCGGGCTCTCCAGCGGGCCCGTGAGCCGCTGGGGCTGGTGGACGAGGTACGGGACGAACGGGCGGTCGTCGCCGCCCTGCGTGAGTGGGTCACGATCGACAAGGGTCGCCGCTCGGGGCGATCCGACGGTATGGACCGCCGGGGGGACAGAGAGGCGCGTGGGTGAGGCGAAGGGAGCGGGATGGTCGACGAGCTCGGTGACGTCCAGGACGCGCGGCGGCTGATCGAGGGGGCGCGCTGCGTACTGTTCGACTTCGACGGGCCGATCTGCCGCCTCTTTCCCAAGGGCCGGTCGGCGCCGCTGGCGGATGAACTGCGGCGACTGGCTGTCACGTTCGGTGCGGGGAAGGTTCTCACCGACGCGGAGCGCCAGGACATCGACCCGCATGTCGTGTTGCGGGCCGTGCACCGGGCACGGCACGACACGGACGTGCGTCTGCCGGCACTGATGGAGGAGCGTCTGACGGCAGGTGAACGGGCCGCCGCGGAGGTCGCCTGGCCCACGCCGCACGCCGCTGACCTCGTTCGTCGCCTGGCCGGCCGGGGGCATCGCCTGGCGATCGTCACCAACAATTCCGCCGAGGCCGCGCGCCTTTATCTGTCCCGCGCCGGCCTGCTCGGTCAATTCGAGGCCATTCAGGGTCGTACAGCCGATCCCGGCCTCATGAAACCCGACCCGGATGTATTGTGCCGTGCGCTCGGCAGCCTCGGCCTCGGCCCCGGGGACGCGGTGATGATCGGTGACAGCGGTACGGACGTTCAGGCCGCGCGGAATGCGGGGTCGGCTTTCATCGGCTTCGGGCGGAACGAGCGTAAGGTGCGGGGGCTTCGGCAGGCCGGTGCTTCGGTGGTGGTGAGTTCTTACCACCCTCTGCTCCAGGATGATTGAGGGGAATCCGGTACGTGGTCGCTCCCAGGGCCTCAATTGCTCGTCAACGGGCGGAGGAGTTGAGCGGCGATGCAAGCAGCGTCGTCGGACCGCTCCAGGGTTATCACCATGAGACGTATGTTTTTCCGCTACCGGACGGGTCGCGGTTCAAGTGCCGGGAGCCGCGGGCGCAAATCCTCTGGTTCGACCGGAGGTGCTTCGACTCGGAGGACGAGCTGCTGTGCGCGCTCAGGGGGCGCGTCAAGCGGATTCCCGAGGTCGTCGAGATCGAGGGCACAAGGGTCCAGCGGTTCATCGAGGGACAGACCCTCAGGTCGCTGCGGTTGCCGGGCCGACGCATACCCCCCGAGGTCTTCTGGCAGATCGTCGGGCTGTTTCGGCAGACGGCACGGATCACTCCGGACATGCTCGACGTCGTGCGGCTTTGCAGCTACGAGGACCGCCCGGTGGAAGGTGACAGCGACGGCTTCCTGGAACAGTTGATCACTTTCGCCGAGAAAGAGGTCTATCAATCGAACCTTGAGCAGTTCGGTGTGCTGTTCGGCGATCTGGGGGTCAGCGACGAGTCTTTCCGCTACCTGAGAAAGCATGTGCCCGGTCTGCGGGAACGCCCCTTCTGTCTCCTCCACGGGGATCTGCACCGGGAGAACCTGATCGTCGACCCCGCAAGGATGTTATGGGCGATCGACTGGGAATTGGCGATGCTGGGCGACCCGCTCTACGACTTGGCGACCCATCTGCATCTCATGCGTTATCCGGACGTCCAGGCGCGCCGCATGGTCGAAGAGTGGTGCCGGGCCGTGGAGAGGGTCCGCCCCGGAAGTTCGTCCGGATGGCAGCGGGACCTCTTCCTCCTCCTCGACTTCAAAAGGGCGCAGTCGGTCTTCACCGATGTCATACGTGTGTCCCTGTCGCTGTGTGACGGGCCGGAACTCCGCCTGCACGATCTCCAGCGGGCCGCTCGCATCCTGGAAGGCAGGCTGGCTGCCGCCGCCGTGCCCCTGGGGCTCGATCACGTGCCGAGCTCAACCCGGATCATGGCTGCCCTCATGCGGTGGTGGTGCGGCGACCGAGCGGGGCGGCGGTCCCCGTACGGCCTCCGACCGCAGCGGTCGGTTCGCCGGCCTTCGCCGTAGGCTCGGCCCCATGGGTGAGGAGATGGGGCTGCGCGAGCGCAAGAAGATCCGGATGTACCAGGAGGTGTCCGAGGTCGCCGTGCGGCTCTTCCTGGAGAAGGGGTTCGATGCCGTGTCGGTCGCGGAGGTCGCCGCGGCCGCCGGGATCTCCAAGCCGACCCTCTTCCGGTACTTCCCGGCCAAGGAGGACCTCGTCCTCCAGCAGATCGCCGACCACCGGGAGGAGGCCGCACGGGTGGTCGCCGGGGAGGCGCGGCCGGTCGACGCGCTGCGGCGGCACTTCCTCGACGCGCTCGACCGGTGCGATCCGATCACGGGTCTCAACGACGACCCCGGGGTGCTCGCCTTCCACTCGCTGCTCTACGGGACTCCGTCCCTGGTGGCGCGGCTGTACGAATACCAGGAGCGGTCGGAGGAGGCGCTGGCCGAGGCGCTCGGCGGGGGTCTGGACGGGCGGCTCGCCGCCGCGCAGATCATCGCCGTGCGGCGGATCCTCGCGCAGGAGAACTGGCGGCGGGTCGCGGCGGGGGAGGGCGTGGAGCAGGTGCGGGGGGATGCGGTGGCGGCGGCCGAGCGGGCGTTCGGGCGGCTGGAGAACCTGCTTGAGGATCACTGACACCATGTGAGACTCGGTTAAAGATGTAACTCGGTTAAATTATTCGGTATGGTGGATGGCATGACGTCACCCCACCCTGCCCTTGAGGAAGCCCTCCACGACGAACGCGCGTACCACGACACCTGCCGCACCGCCCTCGCCGCCATGGTCGACGGAGCGGCCGAACAGGTCGTCATCGGCGAGGACGTCTCCGCCTCCGGTGCCGACGCCGAAGTCCTCGGATACCGGCTGCGCAGCCATGCCAAGGCGCTCACCGAACTGCCCGAAGGGCCGCTGTTCTTCGGGCGGCTGGACTTCGGCGCGGGGGACGGCGAGCACGGCGGGCAGCGGTACCACATCGGCCGGCTGCGGATCACCGAGCACCCGTCCGCCCCGCCCCTCGTCGTCGACTGGCGCGCCCCCGTCTCCCGCTCCTTCTACCAGGCGAGCGCCCTCGAACCGCGGGGAGTGGCCGTGCGCCGCCGCTTCGGCTGGGCGCCGGCCAGCCGCGGCGACTCCGCCGACCTCACCGGGATGGAGGACGAGCACCTGGGCAAGGGCGAGTCGGGGACCGGCGACTTCGTCGCCCGCGAGATCGAGCGGCCCCGCGTCGGACCCATGCGGGACATCGCCGCGACCATCCAGCCCGAGCAGGACGACCTCGTACGCGGCGACCTCACCGGTTCCCTGTGCGTGCAGGGCGCGCCGGGCACCGGCAAGACCGCCGTCGGCCTGCACCGCGCCGCGTACCTGCTGTACACCTACCCGCAGCGGATCCGGCGCTCCGGACTGCTGATCCTCGGCCCGAACCGGACCTTCCTCTCCTACATCGCCGAGGTGCTGCCCTCCCTCGGCGAGACCGGCGTACGGCAGTCCACCCTCCACGACGAGATCGCCCGGCATCCGGTCGGCGGCACCGACTCCGAGCGGGCGGCGGCCGTCAAGCACGACGCCCGCATGGCCGAGGTGCTGCGCCGGGCGCTGTACGCACGGGTGTCGGCCGACGGAGTCGAATCCCTCGCCGTGGCGGACGACTCGTACACCTGGCGGGTCTCGGCCGACGAGCTGGCGGAGATCGTGGCGGGAGTAAGGGCCGAGGAACCGCCGTACGCCGTCGGGCGCGAGCGGGTGCGGGCCCGGGTGGTGCGCTCCATCCAGACGCGGGCCGAACGGCGGGCGGGGCCGCAGCCGGGCTCCTGGGTGCGGCGGATCGAACGGGCGCGGGCGCTGAGCGCGTACGTCGACGCCGTGTGGCCGAAGGTCCGGCCCGAGGAGGTCGTCGCCGGACTCCTCATGGATCCCGGGGAGCTGGCGCGGGCGGCCGAGGGGCTGCTGGACGCCGACGAGCAGGAGGCGCTGCTCTGGACGCGGCCGCCGCGCTCGTACAAGTCCGCGCGCTGGTCGGCCGCCGACCTCGTCCTGCTCGACGAGGTCGGCGGGCTGATCGAACACCCCGAGGGATACGGCCACATCGTGGTCGACGAGGCGCAGGACCTGTCGCCGATGGAGTGCCGGGCGATCGCACGGCGGGCCTCCTTCGGCTCGCTGACCGTGCTCGGTGACCTGGCGCAGGGCACCACACCGTGGTCCGCGCGCCGGTGGGACGTGCTGCTGCGCCACCTGGGCAAGCCGGACGCGGCCGTGGTCCCGCTGACGACGGGGTTCCGGGTGCCCACGGCGGTCGTGGAGCTCGCCAACCGGCTGCTGGGACGGCTGGACGTCGACGTACCGGCGGCCCGGTCGATGCGGCGGGACGGGGAGCTGTGCATCCGGCACTGCGACAACGTGCTCGGCGAGACCGTGGCCGCCGTTCGGGACGCGCTCACCCGGGAGGGCTCCGTCGGGGTGGTCGCGGCGGACGCCGACGCGGCCCGGGTGCGGGAGGCGCTCGCGGCCGCCGGGATCGCGGTGGCGGGGCCGGACGAACTGGGCGCCCGGGTGGCGGTGGTGCCCGCGACCGTCGTCAAGGGCCTGGAGTACGACCATGTCGTGGCCGTGGAACCGGCCGCCGTCGCGGAGGCGGAGGAGCGGGGGCTGCACCGGCTGTACGTGGTGCTGACCCGGGCGGTGTCGCGGCTGGACGTGGTGCACGGGCGGCCACTGCCGTTCTAGGGCTGCCCCAGGCCGGTTCCGGGCGATGGCCAAGGGCGGGGTCGCTACCGTCGGCCCCATGACCGACACCACCACGACTGACGTCACCGGCTTCCAGGACATCCCCCCGACCACCCTCGCCGACCTGCTGGGCCGCGCGCAGGTCATGGACATCGGCATACGGCCGCTGTGGGACCCCGTCCCGCGGGTCGCCGGCCCGGCGTTCACGGTCAGCTGTCCTCCGGGGGACAACCTCATGCTCCACGCGGCCATCCACCGCGCGCAGCCCGGCTCGGTGATCGTCGTGGAGTCGGGGGACCTGGACTACGCGCTGGCCGGCGGGAACGTCTGCGCGGTGGCCCGGCGGCGCGGCATCGCGGCCTTCGTCGCCGACGGGCTGATCCGTGACCTGGCAGAGGTGCGCGAGATGGGCTTCCCGGTGTTCGCGCGGGGCGTCATACCGATCCCCGGAGGGAAGAAGGCGGTTCGGCCGCTAAACGAGCGGGTCAGGTGCGGCGGTGTGAACGTCGGCGCCGGGGACGTGGTCGTCGCCGACGAGGAGGGCGTGGTGGTCGTGCCGCACGCCCGCCGGACGAAGGTGCTCGCGGACGCCCGCGCCAAGCTCGCAAAGGAGGCCGCCGAGACCCTCGACGCCTGGCAGGCGGCACACCGGGCCCGTATCGACATGATTCTCGCCGGGAACGGCTTCGATGTCTGATCCTGTTACCTGATGCTCCTCTTCCTCGACGTCGACGGCCCGCTGATCCCGTTCGGGGCGACGAACCGCCCGTACCCGGTGTACGAGGCGGCGGGCGTCCCTCCGGAGGCGGCCGCCGGCCATCCTTTGCTGTCCCGGATCGATCCCTCCCTGGGCCCCCGGCTGGCCGCGCTGGGCTGCGAGCTGGTGTGGGCCACCACGTGGATGGACGACGCGAACACCGTGGTCTCGCCCTGGCTCGGTCTGCCCCCGCTGCCGGTCGTGGAGTGGCCGGACGAGGACGCGCCGCCGGCTCTGCTGCACTGGAAGACCCGGCCCCTGGTCGCCTGGGCGGCCGGCCGCCCGTTCGTCTGGCTCGACGACGAGATCACCGAGGCCGACCGCGCCTGGGTCGCCGCGCACCACCGCCGGCCCGCGCTCCTGCACCGCGTCGAGCACTCCTACGGCATTACGGACGCCGACTTCACGACGGTCACGCAGTGGCTGCGGACGAACGGGCGAACCGCGGGCCCGTGACACCGCGCGGCGACGAGCGCGAACACCGGGCGCGGCCGACACGCCAGGCCTTCCGCCGCAGTGCTCCATCCGGCTGGCCGCCGGTCACCTCTTCGGTCCCGGTTCCGGCGTGTCGGGGCCGGGGGCGTGGCGGTGATGCCAGCCTGGGCCGGGCCCCGAGCCCCCGTGGGAGTGGCGTGACACACTTTTGCAAGCAGGTGCTTGCAATTGTTAGCACGGGTGGGGCAGGGTGGGGGCATGGCATCGCTCAACGTCGGCAATCTCGGTGAGTACCTGCGCGAGCAGCGTCGCAGTGCGCAGCTGTCGCTCAGGCAGCTCGCCGATGCCGCCGGGGTCTCCAATCCGTACCTGAGCCAGATCGAGCGCGGGCTGCGCAAGCCGAGCGCGGAGGTGTTGCAGCAGGTCGCCAAGGCCCTGCGGATCTCCGCCGAGACGCTGTACGTCCGCGCAGGCATCCTCGACGCGGAGCGGGACCTGGACGAAGTGGAGACGCGCGCCGTCATCCTCGCCGATCCCACGCTCAACGAGCGGCAGAAGCAGGTGCTGCTGCAGATCTACGAGTCCTTCCGCAAGGAGAACGGATTCGCGGGCGTCTCGGACGGCGACGGCGCGGAGGAGACCCGGCCCCACGAAGACACCACCGTGCGCGGCACCCGCACGGCCGACGCGAGCGAAGCCGATCCGCAGCAGGCGGCAGGCTGAACCGGACCAGGGCGCCGGCCGCCCGACTGCGGACCACAAAACCCTCAGCCGAATGTGAATCCGGGAGGACCCTCACCATGGCCATCACCGACGATCTGCGCAAGACCTTCAGCGACCCGACTCCGCTCTACTTCGCGGCCGGCACCGCCGACCTGGCGTACCAGCAGGCCAAGAAGGTGCCGGCCCTGGTCGAGCAGCTGCGCGCCGAGGCCCCGGCCCGCATCGAGGCCGTGCGCAACACCGACCCGAAGGCCGTGCAGGAGAAGGCCGCCGCGCGTGCCAAGGAGGCCGGTGCCAAGGCCAAGGAGGCGCAGGAGACCATCCAGGCCAGGGTCAACGAGTTCATCGGCGCCCTCGACGGCGACCTGAAGAAGCTCGGCACCACGATCGACGCGGACCTCAAGAAGCTCGGCGAGTCCGCCCAGGACCTCGCCCTGCGCGGTGTCGGCGTCGCCGCCGAGTACGCCGTGAAGGCCCGCGAGACCTACGAGAAGGTCGCCGAGCACGGCGAGCAGGCCGTGAAGTCCTGGCGCGGCGAGGCCGCCGAGGGGATCGAGGAGTTCGCCGTCGCCGTCGAGCCGAAGGCCGAGCCGGCCGTGGTCGAGGACGAGCCGAAGCCCGCCGAGGCCCAGGCCGAGTCCGCTGCGGCGAAGAAGCCGGTCGCCAAGAAGGCCCCGGCTCCTCGCAAGGCCACCGCCAAGAAGACCACGCCGCCCGCCAAGTAAGCGGCGGCTGGACGCACGGGCCGGGCACCCCTGGGGTGTCCGGCCCGTTGTACGGGTACGGTGGCCGCGTAGGAGTCGGGAGAGAACGGGCGGTGGACGGCATGCTGATGTTGGGCTTCGCGGGGTTCCTGGGGATCTTGAAGATCATCCTGATGGCTCTCGCGGCGTTCGGGCTGTTCGACGCCGCGTTCCGGCGCGAGGACGCCTTTCGGGCGGCCGACAAGCAGAACAAGATCTTCTGGCTGATCATCCTGGGTATCGCGCTCGTGGTGAGCTACCTCTTCTCGATCCTCTCGATCCTGCCCATCGCGGGCGTGGTCGCGAGCATCGTCTACATCGTCGACGTACGCCCCGCGCTCAAGCAGGTCTCGGGCGGCGGCCGCGGCTGGGGCCGCCGCCGCGGAAGCAGCAGCGACGGTCCGTACGGCCCCTGGAACGGCGGCCGCTGACCGGTCCCTCACGACTCCGGGGCCGACGGGACCGCGGCCGTTGGTCCGGCAGGACTACGGCTGCTGGTCCGGCGGACTGTGACTCCTGGTCCGGCGGGACTACGGCCCCCGGTCCGGCAGGGCTGCGGCACCGGTCCGGCAGGACCGTGGCTCCTGGTCCGGCGGACTGTGACTCCCGGTCCGGCAGGGCTGCGGCACCGGTCCGGCAGGACCGTGGCTCCTGGTCCGGCGGACTGTGACTCCCGGTCCGGCAGGACTGCGGCACCGGTCCAGCAGGACCACGGCTCCCAGTCCGGCAGGACTACGGCACCCGGTCCAGCAGGACTACCGCCACGTCGTCCGTCAGCTCACCGCCGTTGAGTTCGCGGACCTCGTGGACCGCGGACCGCAGCAGATCCTCCCCGCGCAGACCGGCGGCGAGCTGGCGGCGGACCATCTCCACCATGCCGTCCTGGCCCAGGCGCTCCCCGCCCACGCCGACACGGCCCTCGATCAGTCCGTCGGTGTAGAGCATCAGGCTCCACTCGGCGCCCAGCTCTACCTGCATACGCGGCCAGCGCGCACCGGGGAGCAGGCCGAGGGCGGGGCCGTTGTTGTCGTACGGCAGCAGCTCCGCGGGCCGGCCGGGGCGGGTGACCAGCGGGGACGGGTGGCCGGCCAGGCACAGGCCGGCCCAGCGGCCGTCGGGCGAGATGTCCACCGTGCAGAGGGTCGCGAAGATCTCCTCGTCCGAGCGCTCGTGCTCCAGCACCTGCTGGAGCGTGCCCAGCAGCTCGTCGCCGCACAGTCCGGCCAGCGTCAGCGCCCGCCAGGCGATGCGCAGCTCCACGCCGAGCGCGGCCTCGTCCGGGCCGTGGCCGCAGACGTCGCCGATCATGGCGTGCACGGTGCCGTCGGGTGTGCGCACGGTGTCGTAGAAGTCGCCGCCGAGCAGCGCGCGCGAACGGCCGGGGCGGTAGCGGGCGGCGAAGCGCAACGACGAGCCGTCCAGCAGGGGCGTCGGCAGCAGGCCGCGCTCCAGGCGACGGTTCTCCTGGGCGCGCACCCGGCCCTCGGCCAGGCGTCGCTCGGCCGTGTCGGACCGCTTGCGCTCCACGGCGTACCGGATGGCGCGGCTCAGCAGCCGTCCGTCCAGTTCGTCCCGGAAGAGGTAGTCCTGGGCGCCCACGCGCACGGCCTCGGTGCCGCGCTCGGCGTCACCGGACGCGGTGAGCGCGAGGACGGCATGCCGGGGCGCGAGCTCCAGCACGTGCTTGAGCACGGCCAGCTCGTCGTCGCCGGCGCCGGCCCGGCCGGGGGCCGGGAGCGCGAGGTCGAGCAGGATGCAGTGGACGTCGTCGGTGAGCAGCCGTCCGGCCTCGGTGAGGTTGCGGGCGGTGCGGACGCGGATGGGCTTGCCGGCCGAGTCGAGCAGTTCGGGCACGATCGGCGAGCCCGCCGGATCGTCCTCGATCAGCAGCAGCGTGAGAGTGGCGCCGGCCGCGCTGTGGGTGGTGGCGGCGGCTTCGGTGCGGTTGGCCTCTTCCGTGAGGGGGCCGCGTGCGGACGCGGCCTGCGCCTGACCACTCTCCACGGCCGGGATCGCTCTCTGCCGCGGTACGGGTACGGGCATCTTGTTGGGTTCCTTCCCTCCCCCCGAGGGCACGGGTGGGGCGAGGGACCTCGACCCACCGACGGGGACCATAGCGGTACAGGCCGCCGCAGCGGAATGGTGTGAGCCGCGTCGCTAGGTCGCAGGCCGCTGGCATATGCCGCGATCCATAGCGGAGTTGGACACGGTGGCACTGGGCAGGGGATGACGAAGGTCACGTCCGGCCCGGGTTTGGAAGGGTGTTGACCATGGACTGGGTCACATGACCCGTGTCACGCGTCCGGCCGCACCACGCCCAGAATGGGCATTTCGCCCGCCCCGGCGAGCGTCACCGTCCGTCCGGGCCGCGGGGCGTGGATGATCGCGCCGTCGCCCACGTACATCGCCACATGGCTCGCGTCGTCGAAGTAGATGATGAGATCGCCGGGCCGCATGTCCTTGAGGTCCACGTGCTTGAGCTGCTTCCACTGCTCCTGCGAGGTGCGCGGGATCGCATGGCCGGCCTTCAGCCAGGCCTGTGAGGTCAGGCCCGAGCAGTCGTACGTGTCCGGGCCCTCGGCGCCCCACTGGTACGGCTTTCCCATCTGGGCCGTCGCGAACTCGACCGCCTTCTTGCCCTGCTCGGACGCCTTGCCGTTGATCTCCTTCAGGATGCCGGTGTCCAGCCAGGCGGTCTGCGCCTTGTGGGCGGCCTCCTGTTCCAGCTTGGCGAGGCGCTCCTTCTCCTTCTTCTCCAGCCGGGACTGGAGCTTCTCGGCGGCCGCGATCTGCTGCTTGATCTTCTTCTTGGCGGCGGCCTTGGTCTTGCGGTTGGCCTCCAGCTTGTTCCACTGGGCGGAGGCGTCCTGCGCGTACTGCTTCAAGTCCTGCTGGGTGCGGGTCATTTCCACGATCAGACCCTTGGTCGCCCGCTGGCCCTGGAGCACTTGCCCCGCGCCGTCCAGGAACTGCTGCGGGTCGTCGCTCAGTATCAGCTGGGCCGCGGGCGGCAGTCCGCCCGTGCGGTACTGGGCGCGGGCCGCGGCGCCCGCGCGGTCCTTCAGGTCGTCGAGCCTCTTCTGGCCCTCGACGATCTTCTTCGCCAGCTCGACGATCTCGGCGGACTGCTTCCGGGTCCTCTCCTCGGCGGCGTTGTACTCGTCGGTGGCGACGGCCGCGTCGTGGTAGAGCGCGTCGAGCTTCTCGCGGACGGCCTCAAGGTCCTTGTTCGGCGGGAGAGTCGGCGAGGCCGTGGGGGTGGTCGTGGGGGTGGCCGCGGGGGGTCTGGTCGTGGCCGTTGCCGTGGGTTTCGGCTTCGGGGCCGCGAACGCCGTGCCGGGTGCCGCCAGCACGGTCACCGCGCAGACCACGGTCACGGCCGCCGTGAGCAGGCCGCGCTTGCCCGTCCCCATACCCCGTCCCCCAAACTGATTTACCGTCAGTAACTTACGGTCGCCCGGGGGATCGTGCCATGTCGTGGCGTAAAGCGACAGGGGTGGTGCCCGGTGGATCCTCCCCACTTTCCCGTCCGGACATGACGATCTCCCGCCGATGTGACGAACGGCGCATGAAGATCGTTCCCCGCAGGTCAGGGGCCGGGAGGGGTCAGTTCCGGGGTGCCAACGCCGTCCACGCCACCGTCACTTCGCCCTGCCGCCACCGCGCCGCCGAGTCCGTCACCGGCCAGTCGGCCGTCAGGTCCCGCACCGCGCGGATCCAGCGCTGGCGGGCGCCGTAGGAGGCGTAGGGCGCGGCGGCCGCCCAGGCGCGGTCGAAGTCGCGCAGGAAGGCGTGCACCGGCTCACCCGGGACGTTGCGGTGGATGAGCGCCTTGGGCAGGCGTTCCGCGAGGTTGGACGGCCGCTCCAGGGACCCCAGTCGGGTGGCGAAGGTGACCGTCCGCGGCCCCTCGGGACCGAGCGCGACCCATACGTGCCGCCGGCCGATCTCGTCACAGGTCCCCTCGACGAGCAGCCCTCCCCGGGAGCCCGGGCCGATCGGCGCGAGCCGCCGGCACAGCCGCTCCCACACGGCGGCGACCTCGCCCTCCTCGTACTGTCGCAGCACGTTGGCGGCGCGGATGAGGTGCGGCCGCTGGGGGACGGGGATCTCGAAGCCCCCGTGCCGGAAGGCCAGGCCCTCGCGCTCGTACGGCTTCGCCGCCGCGACCCGGGCCGGTTCGATCTCGACGCCGACCACGCGCGCGCGGGGCGCGGCGGTGCGGAGCCTGCCGAGCAGTTCGACCGCCGTCCAGGGCGCGGCCCCGTACCCCAGGTCGATCGCCACGGGGTCGGCGGCCCGGCGCAGTTCGGCGCCGTGTGTGGCCGCGATCCAGCGGTCCATGCGGCGCAGACGGTTGGGGTTGGTCGTCCCGCGCGTCACCGTTCCCACGATGGGGGTGCCCCCGCTCGAGCGAAGCCGAGAGTGGGGGAGGGTGGCTGCGCGGGCTGTCATACGTACGAGGGTATGCGGGGCCGGGTCGGCGAACGCGCCTCAGCATCGAACGGTTGAGCGATTGGTGGTAATGATTCGGCAAAGCTCCTTGATCGGGAAATGGGGCCGCCCCTCCCGCTGTTGCACCCCCTTGGAGGGCGCCCCAGGTCCTCCCACCGGCATGCCCGCAGCAAGGAGGAACGCCACGTGAGCCAGTACGTCAGCAGGCTCGGGCGTCGCTCTTCGGCGGCCCCCTCGCGGCTCAGGCTGCACCGCAGGCCCCGCCGTGTCGCCATGCTCTCCGTGCACACCTCACCGCTCCACCAGCCCGGCACCGGCGACGCCGGCGGCATGAACGTCTACATCGTGGAGCTCGCGCAACGCCTGGCCGCGATCAACATCGAGGTCGAGATCTTCACGCGGGCCACGGCCGGCGGACTTGCGCCCACCGTCGAACTCGCCCCGGGCGTCCTCGTCCGGCACGTCGACGCGGGCCCCTACGAGGGCCTGGCCAAGGAGGACCTCCCGGCCCAGCTGTGCGCCTTCACGCACGGCGTGATGCAGGCCTGGGCCGGCCACCGCCCCGGCTACTACGACCTCGTGCACTCGCACTACTGGCTCTCCGGCCACGTCGGCTGGCTCGCCGCCCAGCGCTGGGGCGTCCCACTGGTGCACGCCATGCACACCATGGCCAAGGTCAAGAACGCCAACCTGGCCGACGGCGACACCCCCGAGCCCGCCGCCCGCGTCATCGGCGAGACCCAGATCGTCTCGGCCGCCGACCGGCTGATCGCCAACACCGCCGAGGAGGCCGACGAGCTCGTACGGCACTACGCCGCCGACCCGGCCAAGGTCGCCGTCGTCCACCCGGGCGTCAACCTCGACCGTTTCCGCCCCTTCCCCAAGGGCGGCGACCGGCCCCTTCCGGGGGGACCCACGACCGCCCGCGCCGCCGCCCGCGCCCGCCTCGGCCTTCCGCAGGACGCCCTGATCCCGGTCTTCGCGGGCCGCATCCAGCCCCTGAAGGCCCCGGATGTGCTCCTGCGCGCCGTGGCCGTCCTCCTGGACGAGCGCCCGGAGCTGCGGTCGAGGATCCTCGTGCCGGTCGTCGGCGGCCCCAGCGGCAGCGGCCTCGCCAAGCCCGAGGGCCTGCAGAAGCTCGCCGCGCGGCTCGGCGTCGCCGACGTCGTGCGGTTCCGGCCGCCCGTCGGGCAGGAGCAGCTCGCGGACTGGTTCCGGGCCGCGTCCGTCCTCGTCATGCCCTCCTACAGCGAGTCCTTCGGGTTGGTCGCCATAGAGGCGCAGGCGGCCGGCACGCCGGTGCTCGCCGCCTCGGTCGGCGGGCTCCCGGTGGCCGTGCGGGACGGTGAGACCGGATTCCTGGTCCAGGGCCACGATCCGGCCCACTACGCGCGCGTGCTGGGCCGTTTCGCCGACGACCCCACCCTCCCGGACCGCATGGGCGCGGCCGCCGCCCGGCACGCCCAGTCCTTCGGCTGGGACACCGCGGCCGCCGCCACCGCCGACGTGTACACGGCCGCGACCCAGGCCCATCGCCGTCGCGTACGCTCCCACCATGGGTGAGGCTTCACAGCGGCAGCAACGGGCGGCGCAGGTCATCGAGGATGCCCTCAAGGACGCCGAACTCGACTGGGAGAGCCCCGAGCCCGGCAACTACGTCGTCAAGCTCCCCGGCACCCGCAAGCTCTCGACGACGGTCTCGCTCCTCGTCGGCCGGCACTCCCTCTCCCTGAACGCCTTCGTGATCCGCCACCCCGACGAGAACGAGGCGGCCGTCCACCGCTGGCTCCTGGAGCGCAACCTCAAGCTGTACGGCGTGAGTTACGCCGTCGACCGGCTCGGTGACATCTACGTCACCGCCCGCCTGCCCCTCGCCTCCGTCACCGCCGACGAGACCGACCGGCTCCTCGGTCAGGTCCTGGAGGCCGCGGACGGCAGTTTCAACACCCTCCTGGAACTCGGCTTCGCCTCCGCGATCCGTAAGGAGTACGCCTGGCGGGTGGCGCGGGGCGAGTCGACACGGAACCTGGACGCGTTCACGAATCTGATCCAGCGCCCGGCTGACTGAGCACGTCTGACTGAGCAACCGACTCTCGGTACGACCCCTTCCGCGTGAAGGGGCTCTGGTGGCATGCTCACCGCCAACGCACATCTGAACGTCGTTCACGTCCATGAAAATCGCCATGGAAGTCACCATGGGAGGGCGGACGGACATGGGCAAGGCGCACCTCACAAGACGGGCCCTGCTCGGCGGAGCCACCGCCGTGGCGCTCGGCGCGGCGACGGGCACCGCGGCGGCCGCGGAAGTCCCCGCGCTCTGGCGGGAGTTCACCCGCACCCCGTTCACCCACCCGCAGATCCCGTACATCGGCCGGGCCGGCTGCCACGGCGGGGCGGCGTGCTTCCCCCGCCGCCCCGCCGTGGCCGATGTGACGGACTTCGGCGCCGTGCCGGACGGCACCACCGACTGCGCCCCCGCGATCAACCGTGCCATCGCCGCCGCCGGAAGGGCCGGCGGTGGCACGGTCACCATCCCGCCCGGCACCTTCCGCATCGACGGCCTGATCCGGGTCGCCGACTCGAACGTGGTCGTCAGGGGCGCCGGCAGCGACCGTACGAAGCTGTACGCGACCAAGAACCTCACCGAGCTGATCGGCGTCTACGGCTCCCGCTACGGCGGCGACAAGTCCGCCTGGTCCTGGGCCGGAGGGCTCATCTGGCTGACCCCGCAGGCCCGTTGGGACTCCCTGGTCGCCGCGATCGGGGCCAGGGCCTGGCCGTTCGAGGGCTGGACCGGCAACCGGCGCGACGAGTGGACGACCCTGACGACCGTCGAACCGGCCCGCCAGGGCTCCTGGACGCTGACCGTCGCGGACTCCCGCCGGCTCAGGCCGGGGCAACTGGTCCTCCTCCGCCTCGCGGACGACCCCGACCACACCCTCCTGGAGCACATGTCGGGCGGCGGGCCCGGTCCACAGGCGTACTACTGGGACGACAAGACCAAGCTGACCTCGTACGTCCCCTACGAATGGCCCGTGCGCGTCACCCGCGTCCACGGCCGCCGCGTCACCCTCGAACGCCCGCTCCCGCTGGACGTACGACCCGAGTGGGACCCCCGGCTGACCACCCACGTACCGGAGTTGACCGGGTCCGGTGTCGAGGGCCTGACCCTGGAGGCGGTGGAGACCCCGCAGTCCCCGCACCTCCTCGACAAGGGTTACAACGGCGTCGTCCTGCAGTGCGCCTACGACTGCTGGCTGGACGACGTCACCGTCCGGCACGTCGACAACGGCTTCGGCCTGGTCGCCGCCTCCGCCTGCACCCTGCGCGGCACACGCGTGTCCGGCCGCGGCTCGCACCACCCGTACTTCTGCCGCGAGGGCTCGCACGACAACCTGATCGAGGACTTCACGATCGAGGAGCGGACCGTTCCCGCCCCGCCGAACACCCAGCTGCACGGCATCAACGTCGAGGGCCTGTCCTCCCACAACGTGTGGTCACGCGGCGACATGCGCATGGGCACCTTCGACAGCCACCGCGGACTGCCCTTCGCGAACGTCCGTACCGACATCACGGTGAACAACAACGGCCGCCACGGCGGCGACGCGAGCGCCGGGCCGCTGTTCGGCGCCCGTTTTACCCACTGGAACGTCCGGGTCACCAACGGCCGCGCGGGCCTGATGAGGATCGACGGCCTGGCGCCGTACTCCGCGACCGTCGGCCTCAACACGGTGACCGAGTTCGACCAGACCGACGTCCCCGACTTCGCGGGCGACCTGCACTCCCGGCTGGAGCTGTACGGCACGACGGACGCGGTGCGCCCGCGCAACCTGTACGAGGCGCAGCGGGGCCTGTGAGGCATGTGAGCCACGGCTGTTAACCTGCGGCAACCCGAATTCTTACCTGACCCTTACCGGTCTCTCACCAGCAAGAGGTTGTGCATGCGCGCAGGCAGATCCGGCTCCGCGGTCGTGCTCGCGGGAGCGCTCGCCCTGGGGGCGTTCGCCGCGCCGTCCGCGGAGGCGGCGGACACCGGCATCACGGTGTCGAACCTGGTCGTGAACAAGGGCAAGCCCGTCATCGTGGGCACCACCGCGGAGGTGCGGCCCGGCTTCACCTTCCACATGACCCTGCCGTCCGGCGTCGGCGTCGACGACGTGACCCCGTTCCCGTACCTGTACCACGACACCACGGCCGCCAAGGGCGCCGAATCCGGCGGCATCTACACGGGCTTCACCACCTGCAACGAGGCCGGCCCGCGCGCTGCCGACTGCGAGGGTGAGCTGTACATCGATCCACGCTGGAGGCTGGACTCCAACAACGACGCGACGACCTGGAAGACGGCTGTCTGGGTGCGCGTCTGGGACTCGAACGACCACCTCAAGGGCGAGGAGTACCTGACCGGCTTCAGCTCCGTGCAGGTCAAGCGCGCGGCGAAGGTGACCGTCAATGCCACGCCCGAGCCCGTCACGAAGGGCAAGGCGCTCACCGTGACCGGCAGGATCACCCGCGCGGACTGGGTGAGGCACGCCTACACCGGCTTCGGCGGCAAGGCGGCCAAGCTGCAGTTCCGCAAGGCGGGCACCAGCACCTACTCGACGGTCAAGACCGTGTCGGCGGACTCCGCGGGCTACCTGAAGACCACGGTCACCGCGTCCACGGACGGCTACTGGCGCTGGACCTTCGGCGAGACGGCCACGACGGGCGGCGCGACCGCGACGGCCGACTACGTCGACGTCAACTGACCCGCTGCCGCCTCACCGGCCGCTGACCCGGTAGCGCCCCGGCGTCACGCCCACCAGTTTCCTGAAGTGCCGGGTGAGACGGGCCTGGTGGTCGAACCCGGCCGCGCACTTCAGGAAACCGGTGACGCCACCTCGCCCGGCGCCCGCCCGTCGAGCAGCTCACGCAGCGCACGGGCGACGGCGGGGTCGCGCCGGTTCTCGGCCTCCAGCTCGTCGCCGGGGTGCGCGAGCGCGCCGTGCACGCTCCCGTGAGGCGGGCGCGGGGCCGGCCTCACGCCGTACGGACCTCGGGCTCGGCGTTCGCCGCGGCGGTGGAGTCCGTCGCCCCGGCCGCCGGAAGGCGCCGCATGACCACGGAGTACCCGATCGCCGCCGCCGTACCGACGACCGCGCACATGCCCCACAGCCATTCCGCGCCGAACCGGTCGATGACGACGCCGGACATGAGGGGCGCGACCAGGGCGGCGAGGGACCAGGACAGGGTGTACATGCCCTGGTAGCGCCCGCGCCCGTGAACGGGCGACAGCCGGACGACGAGGCTGGTCTGGGTCGGGGCGTTGACGATCTCGGCGAGCGTCCACACGCACACGGTGAGCGCGAAGACGCCGACCGATCCGGCGAAGGCGGTGAGCCCGAAGCCGTACCCGGCGAGCACGGAGGAGACGACGAGGAGCCGTCGTGCGTCCCGGTGCTCGATGAAGCGGGTGACGGGGATCTGCAGGGCGACGATCAGGATGCCGTTGGCGGCGATGGCCATGCCGTAGTCGGCCGGCGAGAACCCTGCCGCGCCCATCGCCACCGGCAGTCCGACCGAGCCCTGCTGGAAGACGACCGCGACGAGGAAGGACAGCCCGACGACGGCCATGTACCTGCCGTCCCGCAGCACGGTGCCGAGACCGACCTCGTCCCCCGCCCCCTTGACGGCCTCCCGCACCGGCCGCGACTCCGGCAGCTTGGCGAAGACGACGACCGCGCAGGCCGCCGTCATCCCCGCCTCGATCAGGAAGCCGGCGAGATAGCTGACCTCGGCGATGAAGCCGGCGGCCATGGAGGAGACGGCGAAGCCGAGGTTGATCGCCCAGTAGTTGAGCGAGAAGGCCCGCACCCGGTCCTGAGGCCGGACGATGTCGGCCATCATCGCCTGCACGGCGGGCCGGGAGGCGTTGGAGGCCATCCCGACGAGAAAGGCGACGGCGGCGATGGCGACGGGGTCGTGCATGAACCCGAGCAGCGCCACCGAGGCGGCGGTGGCCGACTGGGCCACGAGCAGCGTCGGCCGCCGCCCGAGCCGGTCCGCCATCACACCCCCGCCGAGGGAGGACACGACCCCGCCGAGCCCGTGCAGCGAGGCGACCAGACCGGCGTACGACGCGCTGTATCCCCGGTCCAGGGTCAGATACAGGGCCATGTACGTGGCGACGAAGGCACCGAGCCGGTTGACCAGGGTGCTGGTCCACAGCCACCAGAACTCGCGGGGGAGGCCGGAGACGGTGTCCCGGGCGGCGCGTCTCAGGGCGGCGAGCGGCATGGATCCCCCACGGTCGGACAAGCTTGTGTAAGTGCCTGGCTTGGCGAGGACACCTTACGAAGGGCCTGCTCGACTGAGCCACTCAATTAACAGATGCCGTCAATCGTCCGGCCTTCGGGCACTCGAGCGAGGGTCCGAATGCGTGGATTACGCTCTGGGGCATGGCCGACGCACCGTACAAGCTGATCCTCCTCCGCCACGGCGAGAGCGAGTGGAACGCGAAGAACCTGTTCACCGGCTGGGTGGACGTCAACCTGAACGAGAAGGGCGAGAAGGAGGCAGTCCGCGGTGGCGAGCTCCTGAAGGACGCCGACCTCCTTCCCGACGTGGTCCACACGTCCCTCCAGAAGCGAGCGATCCGCACGGCGCAGCTGGCCCTCGAAGCCGCCGACCGCCACTGGATCCCCGTCCACCGCAGCTGGCGCCTGAACGAGCGCCACTACGGCGCCCTCCAGGGCAAGGACAAGGCGGCGACGCTGGCGGAGTTCGGCGAGGAGCAGTTCATGCTCTGGCGCCGCTCGTACGACACCCCGCCGCCCCCGCTCTCGGACGACTCCGAGTTCTCCCAGGCGAACGACGCGCGCTACGCCTCCATCCCGCCGGAGCTGCGCCCGCGCACGGAGTGCCTGAAGGACGTCGTCGTCCGCATGCTCCCGTACTGGTACGACGGCATCGTCCCCGACCTCCTGGCCGGCCGCACGGTCCTGGTCGCGGCCCACGGCAACAGCCTCCGCGCCCTGGTCAAGCACCTGGACGGCATCTCCGACGCCGACATCGCGGGCCTGAACATCCCGACGGGCATCCCGCTCTCCTACGAACTCGACGCCGACTTCAAACCGCTCACCCCCGGCGGCAAGTACCTCGACCCGGACGCGGCCGCGGCAGCCATCGAGGCGGTCAAGAACCAGGGCAAGAAGAAGTAGCTTTCTTGATCATGCCCCTGATCTGCGCTTTCGGTGCGGAGCAGGGGCATTTTCGCGGTTTGGGACCTCCCTGGCACCTCAGCCCGTGTGATCTTGCGGGCGGAGAAGCGTGCCCGAGGGGTCGGCACAGTCCCTGCGACTCTCCCGGCTACGCTCGCGCGGGAGCGCCCCGCGGCGCGTGGCTGCGGGGCGCCCTCTGGGGTTCAGTCGACCGTCTCCCCGTCGTGCGTACCGCCCTTGCAGAGGTTGCCCGGCTCATTGATCGCGGGCACTCCGCCGCCCTCCCTGCACTGCCCAGGGGTGACGTAGGATTTGGCACCCTGCGCGGTGGCGGCGGTGGCGGTGGCGGCGCCTGTGAGGCCGAGTCCGGCGAGGGCTGCCGTGGCGATGACGGCGGCGAGGATTCGTCGAATGCGCATGTGGTTCCCCTTTCACGGATTACCTCGGTTGGGGCACTAGTCAGTTTGATCTTCACCCATGTGGGTGGCACGTCACGTTGGGCCATTCGGGTGACAGTGCTGCCCGCCCGCGTCCTCACCACGCAAACAGGCACCGAGGTGCACCGGCCAGAACAAGGGGTCGTCCAGATAGGCCACTGTCTGGGCCTTCTCTGGGCCGTCCGAGGTCGCTCGACAGTGGCCAACAACGACCGATGACGACCATCCGGCCGCCTATGAGTACTGCCCTGACCAGCAAAAAGCCCACATGAGCAAGCCCCCTGGCTGCGCTCTGTCCGCCGGCAGGGGGCTTTTCGGTGGGGCTGGTTCGGCTGCTGGGGCTACTGCACGTCCACGAAGTCGCCCGGCGCGTTGGCGGCCGGGGTGGTGGAGGTGCCTGCGAAGGCCCAGCGCCAGTAGCCGTCTTCGAACGCGGGGACCGTGGTCGTCAGGCTGCCGGTGCTGGAGGTGTTCACCGTCTTGACGGTGGTGTAGGTCGTGGTTCCGGCCTTGCGGAACTGGAGTTTGACCGGCTGGCCGGCGTAGCCCCGGTAGTCGAGCGTGTCCCAGTTGGCCCGGGTGAGCTTGCCGGTGACGGTCAGTGTCCTGCCCTTGGCGACCGGCTCGGGACCTGCGTCGGCGGTCAGTTTGGAGTGCCGCTGGAGGCGGGTGGTGGTGTAGGCGTACCGCTCGGTCCAGCTGCCGTCGTTGGCCGACACCTGGACGCCCACCTTCCACGTGCCGGCGTCGGCGTTCTTGAGCCACCAGTCCGGTTCGAAGGTGAAGGTCTTCGAGCAGGTGGACGTCGTGCTGCTGGAGGCGACGCAGTCCGCCGGTTCGGTGTCCTCGTTGGTCGCGACGTAGCTGTCGGCGCTGAAGTAGGGGTCGGTGCCGTCCGGGCCCCGCCAAAGGTAGAAGTCCGCGTCCCAGATGCCCGACGGGTCGGTGGCGGTCACCGAGACCGTGACCGTCTTGTCGGCCGTGTCGACCACGATGTTCTTACCGCCGTTGACGACGACGCTGTCGACCTGGATGTCGCCATGGGTCTCGTCCGCGTAGGCGCCAGGGGCGGCGAAGCCGGCCAGACCGGCGACGGCGGTGAGTACGGCAAAAGCAGCGCGCTTGCGCATGTATCTCCTGAACGGGTCGATGAGGTGCGATGAGGGGCAGCCCGAGCTGGTGAGGGACCGGTGCTGAAGGCGCCGGAACGGCCGATGAGGCGGGCGCTGGTCTCGTGCAGCTGTGCGGAGGCGACGCGCGATGCCACCTTCGTCCCCCAGTTCCATCGCATGACTTGGGCACAGCCGTCGCACAGGCTGCCCCCAGTACCCAGCGCACCTGCGTGCTCAAACGTCACGTGCGGTGCGGGGGTTGGGGGCTTGTCACATCCCGGGGGCCGTCACGTGACGGGGCCGGGAGAGCGTGGTTGCGGCTGCTCTCTCACGGCTGCCTCCGCTCCCGCGTCACGGAGAGCGGCAGCCGCCGTCTCGGCCACCTCGTCGGGCTCCCGTCGAGAATCACGACGGGAGCCCGGTCCGTCAGGACCTTGCTGTGCCAGAGGCTCAGTCCGGTCAGCCGGCGTACGACCTGGGCGACGTCCAGAACACGGGCGCCCGGGACGGTGAGCACCACGTCCTTGGGCACGTCGTCGCAGACCAGCGTGACGTACTCGACTTCCATCCCTGTTCCCTTACGTCACCAGATCGACAGTGGCACCGGACGGATCTCGTCCGCCCGATGGCCCGCGCGTTCGTGGATGCGCTGGACCGCTTCGGCCGAGGGGGCGTCGGAGAGGCAGTACATCGTGCCGGACTCGGGGTCTGCCCAGGCCCTCTCGAAGTGCACGTCCTCCTCCTTCTCGATGGCCAGGTCGGCCTGGTGCATCCGACTCAGCTGGTCGTCGGTGATGCCCTTCATCCCGTGGTGGACGTCCATGAACTGGGTCATGGCCACGCGCCTCCTTCGTGCACGCACTGCCTGTGTTCCCTTTCATGCTGCGCCTCACCGCCCGCCGGGCACACGACGAAGGACCCCGGTGATCCATCGCACCGGGGTCCTTCGTCGTCGTACGAGAGCTGTCGTCAGCCGCACTGGCAGGGATTGCCGGACTGGCACCCGCAACCGCAGCCCGAGCCGCAGCCGCACGCGCCGAAGAGCGGGAGGCTCCTGGTCTCGGTGGGCTGGTCCGTCTCGCGCTGCTGGGTGGGGTCGGGCGTGGTGCCGGGGGATTCGGCCATGGGTCCCCTCCTTGAGGCTTGGGCCTGGTGCCTTTGCCCATTCCATGCCCGGTTTGCCGGGCGCATCAACGGCGCACAGTGGCGTTCGCGCGCCCTGGCAGGGCAACGCGCGACGCCACCGGGCAACCGTCGAGCGCCCCGCGGCTCCCGGAGCGCCCGCGGCTCCCGGAGGACTACGCGCCCTCCGCCCCCGTCACCGGGTGGATGTCGGCCTGGAGCTCGTCCGCGTGCTCGCCCGTCACCAGGTAGACGACGCGCTTGGCGACCGCCACCGCGTGGTCGGCGTACCGCTCGTAGTAGCGGCCGAGCAGGGTGACGTCGACGGCGGTCTCGATGCCGTGCTTCCAGCGCTCGTCGATCAGGTGCTGGAAGAGGGTGCGGTGCAGGAGGTCCATCTCGTCGTCGTCCTGCTCCAGCTGGAGCGCGAGGTCGACGTCCTTCGTCACGATCACCTCGGCGGCCTTCGCCATCAGGCGCTGGGCGAGCTGGCCCATCTCCAGGATTGTGGCGTGCAGGTCCTGCGGGACCGCGCGCTGGGGGAAGCGCAGGCGGGCGAGCTTCGCCACGTGCTGGGCGAGGTCGCCGGAGCGCTCCAGGTCCGCCGACATACGGAGCGAGGTGACGACGATCCGGAGGTCCGTGGCCACCGGCTGCTGGCGCGCGAGCAGGGCTATCGCCCGCGCCTCCAGGTCGTGCTGGAGCTCGTCGACCTTTTGGTCCGCCTCGATCACGCTTTCGGCCAACTTGAGGTCGGAGTCGAGGATGGCCGTCGTGGCGCGCCCGATCGCCGACCCGACCAGCCGGGCCATCTCCACCAGACCGTCGCCGATCGAATCAAGTTCCTCGTGGTACGCGTCCCGCATCAGGATTCCCTCTCGTACGTGTGCTTTCGTGGGTTCCGGGGGCTGGGGCCCGTGGCGAAACCAGCGGTGCGAACCCCACGCTCCCACGTTCCGGCCCCCACGCGTCCGTTTCTGCCACCCCAAATGAACCAATACTGGCTCCAAGGTGAACTCTGGGCGACGAGTGTTCTAGCTCGCACCTCGACGGCTGTGGCCATCACCTGTCCCATGCCTAACCTGGATGCATGGACGTGAACGCGGCGGTCGCCGCAGCGGCAGCGATCGCCGGGGTTCTCACCGGTGTGATCGCCATGCTGGCGTTCCGCTGGAGCGAACGCGACCAGAAGCGACCGACCAGGACTTCTCTGCACACCGACCCCGTGCTTCCGCCGGGCGTGGACACCGTACTGTCCGTGCTCCGCTCGTCGGCGGTCGTCCTCGACGAGGCCGACGCCGTCGTCAAGGCCAGCTCCGCGGCATACGCCCTCGGACTGGTGCGCGGCGGCAAACTCGCCATCGAGCCGATGCTCCAGATGGCCCGGGACACCAGACGGGACGGAGAGATACGACAGGTCGAGCTGGACCTGCCGAGGCGGGGCACCGGACGGGGCGAGGCCCTGGCCGTCTCCGCCCGCGTGGCGCCGCTCGGGTCCCGGCTGGTACTGCTCCTGGTCGAGGACCTCACCGAGGCCCGCCGGATCGAGGCCGTACGACGCGACTTCGTCGCGAACGTCAGCCACGAGCTGAAGACCCCCGTCGGCGCGCTCTCCCTCCTGTCCGAGGCCGTCATGGACGCCTCCGACGACCCGGAGGCCGTGGAGCGCTTCGCCGGACGCATGCAGATCGAGGCCACCCGGCTGACCAACCTGGTCCAGGAGCTCATCGACCTCTCCCGGGTGCAGAACGACGACCCGCTGGAGGACGCCGAGCCCGTCCGGGTCGACGAGCTGGTCGCCGAGGCCGTCGACCGGTGCCGCCACCAGGCCGGCACCAAGCAGATCACCATGGCCGCCGGCGGCACCGCCGACCTGCACGTGTGGGGGAACAGGGGGCAGCTCGCCGCCGCCCTCGGCAACCTCGTCGAGAACGCCGTCAACTACTCCCCGGCCCGCACCCGCGTCGGCATAGCTGCCCGCAGGGTCAGCGTGCCCGGCGGCGACCAGATCGAGCTCGCCGTGACGGACCAGGGCATCGGCATCTCCGACAAGGACAAGGAGCGCATCTTCGAGCGCTTCTACCGCGTCGACCCGGCCCGCTCCCGGGCCACCGGCGGCACCGGTCTGGGTCTCGCGATCGTCAAGCACGTGGTCGCCTCGCACGGCGGGGAGGTCACGGTGTGGAGCGCCGAAGGCCAGGGCTCCACCTTCACCCTGCGGCTGCCGGAGGCGGGCGTGGCCCGCGACCGCGCCCAGCAGCACCCCGACCTCGACGACGAGGCCGGTCAGGCCGCACACTCATCCCCCGGATCATCCGGATCCGCCGAATTCCCCGAGTCAACCGCGTACGCAACGCTTCCCGCCCCGGAGGTCCTTCCGTGACCCGAGTGCTCGTCGTCGAGGACGAGGAGTCCTTCTCCGACGCCCTGTCGTACATGCTCCGCAAGGAGGGCTTCGAGGTCGCCGTGGCGGCCACCGGCCCCGACGGACTCGACGAGTTCGAGCGCAACGGCGCCGACCTCGTCCTGCTCGACCTGATGCTGCCGGGGCTTCCCGGCACGGAGGTGTGCCGGCAGCTGCGCGGCCGCTCCAACGTTCCGGTGATCATGGTCACCGCCAAGGACAGCGAGATCGACAAGGTCGTCGGCCTGGAGATAGGAGCCGACGACTACGTCACCAAGCCCTTCTCCTCGCGCGAGCTGGTCGCCCGCATCCGCGCCGTGCTGCGCCGCCGCGGTGAGCCGGAGGAGGTCACGCCGGCGGCCCTGGAGGCCGGCCCGGTCCGCATGGACGTCGACCGCCACGTGGTGACGGTCTCCGGCTCGAAGGTGGACCTCCCCCTCAAGGAGTTCGACCTCCTGGAGATGCTGCTGCGCAACGCCGGGCGTGTCCTGACCCGTATGCAGCTCATCGACCGCGTCTGGGGCGCCGACTACGTGGGCGACACCAAGACCCTCGACGTCCACGTCAAGCGCCTGCGCGCCAAGATCGAGCCGGACCCGGGGGCGCCGCGGTACCTGGTGACGGTGCGGGGGCTCGGGTACAAGTTCGAGCCGTAAGCCGAGGCATGAGTGAAGGGCGGCACCCCTCGGGGTGCCGCCCTTCACTCGTACGGCTTCGTCGTACGGCCGGTCAGTTGCCGGAAGGCGTGGCCGACGCCGACGCGGAGTCGCTCGCGGTCGCCCCGGCGGTCGCGGTCGCGGTGGCGGACGCGCGGTGCTTGCCCGGCTTGGCGCTGGTGGACGCCGTGGCACCCGCGGCGGGCGTCGCCGACGCCGTCGGGATCTCGCTCGGGCCCCACTCGGTGAAGTAGTGCGCGGCCGGGACGACGAAGGCGCGCAGGCTCACGTCACCGGTCGTGCTGAAGGTGAAGGTGATCTTCTGGGCGTTGCCGTCCTGGACCGACTCGCGGCTGCTGGACAGCACGGCGGAGGCGTTGTTCTTGCCGCCGATGACGAGCGAGCCGCCGGGCGGGATGCTCAGCGACCCGCCCTTGGCGGGGGAGAGCTGGGCGGTCTTGCCGGTGCCGGGGACGACGATCGACTGGAGGGTCTGGGGGTGGATGGTGTCGGTGTTGAAGATGGTCGCCGAGATCACGGCCGGTCCGTCGGACGTCAGATCGGGCTGGGTGATGACGGTGGCGTTCTGCACCTTGATGCTGCCGACGCTCGTCGCCGCGTTGTCCGGCTTGACCTCCAGCGTCTGGGAGTCGCTGCCGGCAGCGCACGCGGCGAGCGAGGCGATCGAGAAAACGACGGCGGAGGCGGCGAGGGCGCCGCGTCGAAGGCTGCTGCTCACGGCGGCGGCAACTCCTTGAACGCACGGGCGGCTCCCTAATAAAGCCACCCTAAGTGTCTGTCAGCGGCCTTAGGTTACCGAGCCGTTCCCGCGCGGCCGCACCCGACCCTCCCCCAACCTCGCAGGCTTCGCTCATGCAGGGGGTACCCGGGCCCAACAAGTGACTCCCGAGTCACTATGACTCGGGGCCGACTCGGGGCTTGTCCGGCATTCACATAAGACGGCTCGCAAAATTTCAGTGGAGGAATGCGCGGCCGCCCCGGAAATTGATCACGTACCGCTCAGTCGGATGCCCGTGATCAATTCCGGAAAGTCTCGTACCCGCCTCCGGCCCACCGAACGGAGTAGCGGAAGTCGCACGCTTGATACCGGACAAATGTGGACGTTCGTCCGGTTGGAGGGGCCTCCGGATGTGTGTAACGTACGCGTTTCACCCTGCCCGAAGAGCCGCTCCGACCTGCGAATACCCGCTTCCGCTGCCCGTCCGAAGCACGTTCCTGTTGCTGTTGTCAAGCCCCGAGATATGCCCTGACCTGCGAAAACGCCATTCAGAAGACGCCGTATCCGTGTTACCCTGGATAGCCACGGAAGGGGTACCTGTCACATGACGTTCAAGGTTGGCGACACCGTGGTCTATCCCCATCACGGGGCCGCGCTGATCGAGGCCATCGAAACTCGTCAGATCAAAGGCGTGGACAAGACCTACTTGGTGCTGAAGGTCGCCCAGGGTGACCTGACGGTGCGTGTGCCAGCGGACAATGCTGAGTTCGTGGGCGTGCGTGATGTGGTCGGTCAGGACGGGCTGGACCGGGTCTTCGAGGTGCTGCGCGCGCCGTACGCCGAGGAGCCCACGAACTGGTCGCGTCGATACAAGGCAAACCTGGAGAAGCTCGCCTCCGGCGATGTCATCAAGGTCGCGGAAGTCGTGCGTGACCTGTGGCGTCGTGAGCGCGAGCGCGGACTCTCCGCCGGTGAGAAGCGCATGCTCGCCAAGGCCCGCCAGATCCTGGTGAGCGAGCTCGCTCTTGCGGAGAACACGAACGAGGACAAGGCCGAGGCCCTGCTCGACGAGGTTCTCGCGTCCTGAGGCGAAGCCGGCTACGCCCGCTCTGCTCAGCACAGTGAAAATGCCGTGGTGCCCGATGACGCAACTGCTGTCGCCGGGCGCTGCGGCATGTTCGTATCTGGACACCCGGATACCCGGATGCCGTACACCCGTCGAATATCGGGGCGATCAAGTGTCGAAGTCGGGGGACATCCCCCGATACTTGGCGTGCCGGGCCCGGGCAGCTGGCTCGACCGGCGTCACGGAAGGGTCCGGTCAAGGCGTCGCGCCCGGCACTTCCCAGGCCATACCCACGTAGGCCGAGCACACAAACCTGACAGGAACCGATGTCTGACGATTCGCGTCCTTCGCCCGCGGAGCTCCGTACAGCCGCGGTGATTCCGGCCGCCGGCCGGGGCGTACGCCTCGGTCCGGGCGCCCCCAAGGCGCTCCGCACGCTGAACGGCACGCCCATGCTCATCCACGCGGTGCGCGCGCTCGCCGCGTCCCGTGCCGTCTCCCTGGTGATCGTCGTGGCCCCGCCCGACGGCACCGCCGAGGTCAAGTCGCTGCTCGACGCGCATGCGCTCCCCGAGAGGACCGACTTCCTGGTCGTAGCGGGCGGCGAGACCCGCCAGGAGTCGGTGAAGCTGGGCCTGGACGCGCTCCCGCCCGACTACGGCATCGTCCTGGTGCACGACGCGGCCCGCCCGCTCGTGCCCGTGGACACGGTGGACGCCGTCATCGAGGCCGTACGCGACGGCGCCCCGGCCGTGGTCCCCGCACTGCCGCTCGCCGACACCGTCAAGGAGGTCGGGCCCGCGGCGGTGCACGGCGACCCCGAACCGGTCGTGGCCACGCCCGAGCGGGCCCGGCTGCGCGCCGTGCAGACGCCCCAGGGATTCGACCGGGCGACGCTGGTACGGGCCCACGAGACCGTCACCGACGACGTCACCGACTGCGCCGGCATGGTCGAGCGGCTCGGGGAGACGGTCGTCGTGGTCCCCGGTCACGAGGAGGCCTTCAAGGTCACCCGCCCGCTGGACCTGGTCCTCGCGGAGGCGGTCCTGGCCCGCAGGAGGCTGAACGATGGATTCTGAGGCACTCCCGGTGCTGCCCCAGGTCGGCATCGGCACCGACATCCACGCCTTCGAGGAAGGCCGGGAGCTGTGGTGCGCCGGCCTGAAGTGGGAGGGCGAGGGACCGGGGCTGGCCGGCCACTCCGACGCGGATGTCGTCGCCCACGCCGCGTGCAACGCGCTCTTCTCCGCGGCCGGCCTCGGTGACCTGGGACAGCACTTCGGTACCGGACGCCCGCAGTGGTCGGGCGCCTCCGGCGTCACCCTGCTCACGGAGGCGGCCCGGATCGTCCGCGAGGCGGGCTTCCGCATCGGCAACATCGCGGTCCAGGTCGTCGGCCCCCGCCCCAAGATCGGCAAGCGCCGGGACGAGGCCCAGAAGCTCCTCTCGGAGGCCGCGGGCGCCCCGGTCTCCGTCTCCGGGGCCACGACGGACGGCCTCGGATTCCCCGGCCGGGACGAGGGGCTGATGGCGGTGGCCACGGCGCTGGTCGTCCGGGCCTAGGGGGCCTAGGGGCTCCTTGGCCGAGGCCGGCAGCCCCCAGGGACGTGACCCACAGCGCACCGGCACGAAACAGCCGCCCGACCGCCGGAGGCAAACGTCACGAATTCATGGCCCTTCGACGGAAGGTCCCAAGGCACTACCCCGCGCCCACTACCCTGGAGTGGTGACTATTCGGCTGTACGACACCAACGCCCGGCAGATCCGCGACTTCACCCCGCTCACGCCGGGTTGTGTCTCGATCTACCTGTGTGGTGCCACCGTGCAGTCCGCCCCGCACATCGGGCACATCCGCTCGGGCCTCAACTTCGACATCATGCGCCGGTGGTTCGCGTACCGGGGCTACGAGGTGACGTTCATCAGGAACGTCACCGACATCGACGACAAGATCATCGCCAAGGCGGCCGAGCAGGGCCGCCCGTGGTGGTCGATCGGGTACGAGAACGAGCGCGCGTTCGGCGACGGTTACACGGCGCTGGGCTGCCTGCCGCCGACGTACGAGCCCCGCGCCACCGGCCACATCACCGAGATGATCGAGATGATGCAGGGCCTCATCGAGCGCGGCCACGCCTACGAGGCGGACGGCAACGTCTACTTCGACGTCCGCTCCTTCCCGCGCTACCTGGAGCTGTCCCGGCAGGAGCTCGACAACCTGCTCCAGCCCTCCGGCGAGGGCGAGACCGGCAAGCGGGACCCGCGCGACTTCGCCATGTGGAAGTCGGCCAAGCCCGGCGAGCCGACCTGGCCGACGCCCTGGGGACCCGGGCGCCCCGGCTGGCACCTGGAGTGCTCCGCCATGGCGCACAAGTACCTGGGCAGCGCCTTCGACATCCACGGCGGCGGCCTCGACCTGATCTTCCCGCACCACGAGAACGAGATCGCCCAGGCCAAGGCCTACGGCGACGACTTCGCCCAGTACTGGGTGCACAACGCCTGGGTGACCCTGGCCGGCGAGAAGATGTCCAAGTCGCTGGACAATTCGGTGCTCGTGAGCGACATGGTCAAGCGCTGGCGGCCGATCGTGCTGCGCTACTACCTCGGCACCCCGCACTACCGCTCGATGATCGAGTACAGCGAGGAGGCCCTGCGCGAGGCCGAGTCCGCGTTCGCGCGGATCGAGGGGTTCATGCAGCGGGTCACCGAGCTGACCGGCGGCGCCGCCGTCGAACCCGCCGCCGAGGTGCCGCTCGCCTTCGCCGAGGCCATGGACGACGACCTCGGCGTCCCGCAGGCCCTCGCCATCGTGCACACCACCGTCCGGCAGGGCAACTCCGCTCTCGCCGCGGACGACAAGGAAGCCGCCGTGGCCCGCCTCGCCGAGGTCCGTGCCATGCTCGGCGTCCTCGGCCTCGACCCGCTCGACCCGTACTGGGCCGGTGACGGCGCCGGCCGTGGCGAAGACCTGCACGGTGTCGTCGACAGCCTCGTACGGCTCGTCCTCGACCAGCGCGAGTCCGCCCGCGCCCGCAAGGACTGGGCCACCGCGGACGCCATCCGCGACCAGCTCAACCAGTCGGGACTGGTCATCGAGGACAGTCCGCAGGGACCGCGCTGGAGCCTCGGCCCGCTCTGAGACCGCCCGCCGGTCCGATGATCGATTGTGCCGCCCGGCTGTCCGGGCGGCACACTGCATATACACGTACGCACGCTTCCGTAGAGAACAGGTAGGTCATGGCCGCGAACAACCGCCGCATGTCCGGCAAGAAGGGCGCGCAGGTCGGCAGCGGCGGCCAGCGGCGCCGGGGCCTGGAGGGCAAGGGTCCGACCCCGCCCGCCGAGATGCGCAAGGGGCACGCCAAGCAGCGCGCCGCGAACGCGAAGGTCCGCCGCGCCCAGGGGCGCCCGCAGCAGCGCCGGGGCGGCGGCAAGTCGTCGTCCGAGCTGGTCGTCGGCCGCAACCCGGTCGTCGAGGCGCTCCGCGAGGGCGTCCCGGCGTCGACCCTCTACGTCCAGCAGTTCATCGACAACGACGAGCGCGTCCGCGAGGCACTCCAGCTCGCCGCCGAGCGCGGGGGCATCAACCTCATGGAGGCCCCGCGCCCCGAGCTCGACCGGATGACCAACGGGCTCAACCACCAGGGCCTGGTCCTCCAGGTCCCGCCGTACGAGTACGCGCACCCCGAGGACCTCGCCGACGCCGCCTACGACGAGGGCGAGGACCCGCTGATCGTCGCCCTCGACGGGGTGACCGACCCGCGCAACCTCGGCGCCGTCGTCCGCTCCGTCTCCGCCTTCGGCGGCCACGGCGTCGTCGTGCCCGAGCGGCGCGCGGCCGGCATGACCGCCGGTGCCTGGAAGACGTCCGCCGGTACGGCCGCCCGTACGCCCGTCGCCCGCGCCACCAACCTGACGCGCGCCCTGGAGGCGTACAAGAAGGCCGGGATCGTGGTCGTCGGCCTCGCCGCCGACGGAGAGGCCGAGCTCGGCGACCTGGAGGCCCTGCACGGCCCGGTCGTCATCGTCGTCGGCAGCGAGGGCAAGGGCCTGTCCCGACTGGTGGGCGAGACCTGCGACTTCCGGGTGCGGATCCCGATGCCCGGTGGTGCGGAGTCGCTCAACGCGGGTGTCGCGGCGGGGATCGTGCTGTACGAGGCGGCTCGGCGCCGAGGCTGACGGAGACTCACGGGCGCGCCTGAACGCGCGTCCGTGAGCCCACCCGTACGGGTTAATTCAGGCGTCCAGGGCAACCTTGACGCGGTCCGGACAGATCCGACAGTTCAAAGCAGTGTCCTAACTCCACGTCACTCGGTTAGATGAGTGTGGACACCAGAACACCCCGCACACCCACGGGGGACCGCTCGTCGGGATTCGACGACGCTCCCGCGCTGAGCATGGTGAAGGTGCCGAGCGATCCGGCGCAGGTCATCGTCAATCACGCGAGCTTCCGCGTGCAGCTGGGCACCTCGACACGGCGAGCCCAATCCCCGCGGGTCGCACGGCACTTGAGCGGCGCCGAAGCCCCCCGCACCCCGGTCGCCGGCGCCGCGGGCAGAGCGGGCACGGCCGGAACCCGGCGCCGCCCCCTCGTCTGGAGCGGCAGGTCCGCACCCGACGACACCGGCGCCCACCGCCTGCTCCAGGCCGTGCGGGGCGGCAGCGTCCGCTACCCCGACGAGTCGTCCGCCGACGCCGCGGCCACCCAGGTCATCCCCCGCGTCGGCGGCGGATACAGCGGCTACGGCGGCTACGGCGACGACCGCTACGACGACTTCGGCCGGACCGCCGAGACCCCCCTCGTAGGCCCCCAGCGCGCCCCCGCCCCCGGCGAGAACAGACTCCTGCCCCCCATGCGGACCGTCGGCAGCACCTACGACGAACCCGCCTACACGGGAGGGGAGTTCGAGGAGTACGAGGACTTCGAGGAACCGGCCGAGGCGGCCGCCGAACCCCGGACCAGGCGCCAGGGCGACGACCCGGCCCGGCACGCCTACTACCCCGGCCGCCGGATGAACCTCGGCGTCGTCCTGCTCCCCCTGCGCGTCTTCCTCGGCTTCATCTCCATCTACGCCGGCATGGGCAAGCTCTGCGATCCCGTCTACTTCGACGGCGGCAAACGCGGCTCCATGGTCAAGTGGCTCAACACCCTGCACCCCTGGGAAGTCGCCGAGCCGCTCAGGCAGTTCGCCCTCCAGCACCCCGTCGGCTCCGGCCTCGTCCTCGCCTTCCTCCAGGTCGTCGTGGGCGTCCTCACGATCCTGGGCTGCTGGCAGCGGGTCGCCGCCGTCTTCGGCGCGCTGCTCTCCGCCGCACTCATCGTCACCGTCAGCTGGGAAACCGTCCCCGCCTACGACGCCCCCGACATCATCTACCTCGCCGCCTGGTCCCCGCTGATCATCGCCGGCGCCCCCGTCTACTCCGTCGACGGCCGCCTCGCGGGCAACGCCTGGCGCACCCTGGGACCCCGCTCCGACATCTGGGAGCTGCGCCGCCACGTCCTGCGCCGCGGCGCCCTCGTCACCGCCATCACCGTCGGCCTCACCCTGCTCGTCGGCTCCCTGCTGGGCGGCGCCGTCCGCGACTCCAGCCGCGTGGTCGTACCCGGACCCGGCGAGGCCCCGCGCAACAACCTGCCCGGCTCCCCGCTCCCGGAACAGCCCGCCAAGCCGCACACCAAGGCCCCCGCGGCATCCACCGCGCCGTCCCGCGGCGCCACGGCGTCCACCTCGCCGTCCGGCGCCGCGACGGCCCCGGGCGCGGCCCACTCGTCCGGCACCGTCACCGGCGGCGCGCCCAGCCAGACCCAGGGCACCGCGGGCCAGGCCCCGCCACGGCACACCTCCCCGGTCGGCCAGGCCCCCAGCACCACCGCCGGCCCCAGCACCGGCGGCACCGCGACCGGCGGCACCGGCTCCACCGGCGGCACGGGCAGCGGCGGCGGCAGCACGTCCTCCGGACAGCCGGGCCTGGTGGGCGGCTTGCTGGGCTAGGGACGGACAGCCCCCACAGCAAAGGGGTCCCGCACCACAAGGTGCGGGACCCCTTTCACGCATTCAGGCATTCACGTGCTTCGCGTATTTCCCGTATTTACCGTATTCCGCGTGTTTCGCGCACGGAGCCAGGTGGCCACAGCCGTCAGCGCCCCAACGCCGCCAGCTCCTTCGCCGCCTCCGTCAGGTCCTTCGCCGTGTCGATGGCCCGCCAGTACGCCCCCTGCGGGATCGGGAAGCCCGCCAGCCGCCGCTCACGGGCCAGGTGCGGGAACGTGGTCCGCTCGTGGTCACCGCGCTCGGGAAGCAGGCCGGCGAACTCCGGCGAGAACACATAGACGCCCGCGTTGATCTCGAACGTCGACGGCGGGGCCTCGATGAAGTCCGTGATGTGCCCGAACCCGTCGGTCTTCACCGCACCCCACGGAATGCGCGGACGGGCCAGCGCGAGGGTCGCCACGGCGTCCCGCTCGGTGTGGAAGTCGGCCATCTCGCGCAGCGAGAAGCGGGTCCAGATGTCGCCGTTGGTGGCGTACCAGGGGCGGTCCGGGTGGGGCAGACGGGCGGCGGCGTACTTCAGACCGCCGCCTCGGCCGAGGGGTTCCGACTCGACGACGGTGGTGACGGTGACGGGCAGGTCGGCCGAGTCCAGCCACTTCTGCAGCACCTCGGCGAGGTGGCCGCAGGAGATCACCACGTCCGTCACGCCCTCTTCGGCGAGCCAGGTCAGCTGGTGGCCGATGATCGGGGTGCCCGTGCCGGGGATCTCGACCATCGGCTTGGGCCGGTCGTCGGTGTAGGGACGCAGCCGGGAGCCCTGGCCACCGGCAAGGACGACGGCTTGAGTGGGGCGCGACGCGGCGCTCGGATGGGTCATGACCGAACTGTACGTGGCGCCCCGCTGGTGGCTTTCGCCTGCAACCGTTCCTTAATCAGCCGTTACCGGATTCTCGGCCGTCGCTCACGCGGAGACGGAGACGGCCGGGAATCCGGCAACGGATGTTCAACGGATTCAGCTGTGCGCGGCCAGGACGCCGGAGGCGAAGGAGGTGTCGCAGACGGGGCGGGCGTACGACTGGGCACGCGAGGCCCCGTACACGCGGACCGCGGCGCGGCCGAGGGCGCGGGCGATGGAGGTGCAGTGCCTCGCCAGCGACGGGCGGCCGTTCACCGCCTGCTGGAGGTGCGTGAGGACCTCGCCCGGGTTCTTCTCCTGCAGCTCGCTCATCAGCTGGTCGCGCAGCACGTCCTGCGGGGCGCGGGAGATGGCTCCGGCCTTGGCGGACGACACCTCCGCCGAGGAGACGTCCGTGGCGGTGAGCACCGAGTTCCGGGGGCTCCCCGTCCAGTTGACTCGGGTGACCGCCAGGGTCCCGGAAAGCACCAGGACGACGGGCAGGACGAGGGCGAGGGTGCGGCCGATCCGGCGGGCAGGACCCCGGTGGCCGCGTCGCGTCTGTTGGGTGGTGGAGTGCTTCACGCGTGTGAGAGTAGCGCCCGGTAGTGATTTGGCGACAATTGGTCACCGGTTCGGGGGACGAAGTTGTACCCCCTCACGGGTGACGGGTTGACGCGCGCTGATCGAAATGAGCCGACTTGCCGGGGTATCCGGCGACATCGAAATGGGCCCCGCAGCAGCCTGCGGGACCCATTTCGTCAACGTGGGTGAATTGCCGGGTTTATTCCGGCCCTTCCGGCCCTCGTGTCAGTCGGAGAGGCGCTCGCCCGTGGAGGTCGAGAACACGTGGGTCTCGCCCGGACGCGGCACGACGTGCAGCTGCGCGCCCTTCTCCGGCACCTGACGGCCGTTGACACGGACCACCAGGTCCTTCAGCTCGCCACCGACCTCGGCGCTGCCGTACACGTAGCCGTCGGCGCCGAGCTCCTCGACGACGTTCACGGAGACGGCGAGACCGGCCGGGGCGTCCTCGGAGTCCTTGGACAGGGAGGCGGCCGCGTCGCCGTTGTGCTCGACCACGTCGAAGTGCTCGGGCCGGACACCGACGGTCACCGTACGGTCACCCTTGTCGGAGGCGGCCTTCAGGGCGTCCCGGTTGACCGGCACCACGCTGTTGCCGAACTTCACGCCGCCGTCGGTGATCGGGACCTCGACCAGGTTCATGGCGGGCGAGCCGATGAAGCCGGCGACGAAGAGGTTGGCCGGGCGGTCGTACATGTTCCGCGGCGAGTCGACCTGCTGCAGGATGCCGTCCTTCAGCACGGCCACCCGGTCGCCCATCGTCATGGCCTCGACCTGGTCGTGGGTGACGTAGACGGTCGTGATGCCCAGACGGCGCTGCAGCGACGCGATCTGCGTACGCGTCGACACACGGAGCTTGGCGTCCAGGTTGGACAGCGGCTCGTCCATGAGGAAGACCTGCGGCTCACGCACGATGGCGCGGCCCATGGCGACACGCTGACGCTGACCGCCGGAGAGCGCCTTCGGCTTGCGGTCCAGGTACTCGGTGAGGTCGAGGATCTTCGCGGCCTCCTCGACCTTCTGCCGGATCTCCGCCTTGTTGACGCCGGCGATCTTGAGCGCGAAGCCCATGTTGTCGGCGACCGACATGTGCGGGTAGAGCGCGTAGTTCTGGAACACCATGGCGATGTCCCGGTCCTTCGGCGGCAGGTGGGTGACGTCGCGGTCACCGATGCGGATGGCGCCGCCGTTGACGTCCTCGAGCCCCGCGAGCATCCGGAGCGAGGTGGACTTCCCGCAGCCCGACGGGCCGACCAGGACGAGGAACTCGCCGTCCTCGATCGCGATGTCGAGACCGTCGACGGCGGGCTTGGTGGAACCCGGGTAGATCCGGGTCGCCTTGTCGAACGTGACAGTGGCCATGGTGAATGGGCCCCCTTCTACCGGCAGGAACGTGCCGGACGATCCGAGTAGGAAGGTGGTTGGTGTAGTCCACGAGAGTGAACTGGGTCAGGACGGTACCTGGCGTTTCCCGGATCTGTCAGTACCTGGGGGACTGTGAACTTCGCGGAAATTTTCGCCGGGACACCCCCGGGACGTGGGTACACTGCACGGGCACGGCGCGCCACGCGTGCGTGCAGGCCTCCTTAGCTCAGCTGGTCAGAGCACCGCTCTTGTAAAGCGAAGGTCGTCGGTTCGAATCCGACAGGGGGCTCTATCCCTACCAGGGACAACGCCCCCGCGATCATGGATGGCGGGGGCGTTGACGGTAGTTCCTGACGGCAGTCCCCTCTAACGGCGCCGTCTGAGCAGGCGGTCCATGTGGCCCATGGCCTCGCGCCGGTCGCCATCGCTCACGTGCGTGTAGACGTTCATCGTCACCGCGATCTGGGAGTGTCCGAGGATCTCCACCACGGTCCGGGGCGCGACGCCGGCCGCGAAGAGCAGCGAGGCGCATCCGTGGCGGGTGTCGTGCAGCCGGACTTTCGGGAGCTCCGCTGACGACGCGATCCGCAGGAACGAGCGGTACAGGTTCCGGGGCTCGATCGGGCGACCGCTCCGGGTGGTGAACACGTGATCACTGCCATGCCACTCTGCGCCGGCGGCCGCGCGCCGGTCAGCCTGCCGTAGACGTTGCCACCGGAGCGGCGCGACGCACATGGACGGGATCGGGATCACCCGCGCTCGCCGGTTCTTCGTGGTGTCGAGATACAGCTCTTTGCCGCCACGGTTCAGCGTGGTCCGCACCGTGAGGATGCGCCGCTCAAGGTCGACGTCCTTCCACTGCAATCCCAGGATCTCTCCGCGCCGCAGGCCGAGCGCCACGGCGAGGACGAACGCCGTATACAGGGGGTCGGTCCGTGCCGCTTCGAGAAACGTCAGCGTCTCGTCGAGCGACCAGGGGCGCAGCTCGCGCGGCTCGACCTGGGGAGCGGGGACCAACTGCACCACGTTGCGGCTGATCAGTTCCTCACGACAGGCGGCCGTCAGAGCCGTACGCAGGACGCGGTGAGACTCCTTCGCAGTTGCTGCCGACGCCTGCGTGGTGACCTCCGAAAGCATCCGCCGGACGTTCGCTGTGGTGAGCGACTCCAACCGTCGGCTACCCAGCAGAGGTACGAGGTACAGCCGAATGTGCATCTCGTACTTCACGTACGTCGTGCGCTTCCGATTGGGCCGGATGTGCTCCTCCAGCCAGTACGGCAACCACTCGGAGAGCTTCGCTGAACGAGTGGGCGTCGGGATTCCCTGCCGGTCGCGGCGAACGAGTTCCTGACGCTTCTCGTCGCACTCCTCCCAGGTGGCGCCGTAGACGGTCTTGCGCTTGCGGGTGCCGTCAGGCTGCGGGACGTAGGCACGGCCCTCAAAGCGCCCGTCCTTGCGCTGCCAGATGCTGCCGGCACCGTTCGGGTTCCTCTTTCGTGCTGCCATCAGGCTGCGTTCTCCTCCATCCGGTCGTGCATGTACTGGCGAACGGCGTCGACCGGGACGCGGCGTGCCCGGCCGGATGTGTAGCTGGGGAGCTGTTTGGAGCGGATGAGGTCGTAGACCTTGCTGCGGCTCAGCCGCAGCGCGGTCATGACTTCCGGGATCTTGAGTGCTTGGGGCTCGTTCGGGACGGCGGAAAGCACGTCGAAACCTCCGTAAGGGGGTGGGGCCTCCTTTGGCCCCCTCCTGAGAAGTCCGCTACTTCCGCTACCGCCGCTACCGCGCAGGTCAGGGGGCTGCGCGGGGTAGCGGGAAGGGGTAGCGGTAGCGGATGGGTAGCGTTGGGGTAGCGGCAACCGAGGCTGGTTGCCGCTACCGCGTTGTTGCTGGTCAGGCGGTGTTTTCGGTGCCGGGTAGCGGAGGTAGCGGACTTTCCGGGGGTGGGGGGCAGTAGCGGGCCCACGCGTCCCGGAGATCGGCGGCGTAGTAGCCCTTGAGGACGCTTCCGGCGGTCTTGATGTTGCGGGAGGCGACGGGCTCGTTGTCGGCCGTCATGTACTCGGCGAGCATCTTCGACAGGCGCCGGTTGTCGAGCGGCTTGCCGTGCAGGTCTGCCCAGGGGGCGTCGTCGAGGGCGTTGAGCCGGTCGAGGATGGCGATGGTGGGCAGGCGGTCAATGCCGACCATGACGTGATCGCGCAGGTCGGTCAGGAGCCGAATGCCCAGACTGCCCTTGTCGTTGGCCTTGGACGCGGTCACCAGGGCCACGCACGCTGCGCGTGCCCGCTCGGGCCAGTCGCCTCCGGCCGCGTCGGCGACGGCGAGCAGTGGTTCCCATACGTCGGCCGGCCGGTCGGTGACGCCGTCGGGCATGTCCGGCCAGGCGCCCATGACGACCCCGCGGGCGTGTTCGGCCCACTGGGCGAGCCGGTCACGCAGGGCGTGTCCTTCGGCCTCGTGGGTGCGGGCGCGGAAGGGTTCGATGTGTTCGTTGCGTGCGCGCCGGCGCATCCGGATGATGACGGAGCGGGTCAGGATCGTGTCCGGGAGGGAGCCGAGGCCTGCGACCGCGACCCCGGCGTACGAGGGGAACGCCTGCACGGTCTGATTGCCGCCGTCGCCGATGCACCGGTAGGTGACCCCGGTACGGCGGTGACCGGCGTTGAGGAACCCGCGCAGTTCCTCGTTGTCGCCCGCCTTGGGTCCGAAGATCGTGTCGATCTCGTCGAACAGGATCGTGGGCCGCCCGTTGGGGTTGGACACGGACCGGAACAGGGCGGCGGCGGAGGCGTTGACGGCCGTCATGGGCTGCGGCACAAGGGTTTCCACGATCTCCAGCGCCCGCGACTTGCCCGACCCCGGCTCCGGGGACAGGAACGCCAGACGCGGGGTGGAGTCGAAGCAGTCGAGCAGGTGCGCGTGCGCGTCCCACAGCTGGTCGCTGCGGCTGCAATCAACCGCTACGCGTCGCTCTTTGAGCACGTCACGTACGCCCACCTGCATACCGAACGGATTCATGACTCCGTCTCCAAGATCCTTGAGACGGCCGTCTACGACGGTGAGCGAGGGTTCACCCTGTCCTACTTCCATCGCGCCGAAGAGCTTGTGGCGGAGTTGGTGGCCTCCGGACTGACAGACGTGCAGGTCTTCGGTATTGAGGGGCCCGCCTGGTCACTTGTGAAGGCAGCCGAACAGCAGCCGGGCGAGGGCCCCACGGATGAGCTGATTGCCTCAGCCCTGGACGCAGCGCGCATGGCAGAGCCGTACCCGGAACTGCTCGCTGCCAGCTCGCACCTACTGGCCGTCGGCAGGGCTCCCGCTGACATCGACAGTGGCGAACGCTGACGGACAAGTGCAGCCGTGCCACGGGCCGTCCGCGTCGCTGTAGGTACGTGGGGAGGATGCGCACAGGCCAAAGGCCCCGCCGGTTCGCCCGGCGGGGCCTTTTCGCGGCTCTACGCCCGCACGATCACTAGGCGTTTCCCCATGCCTCAAAGAATCGCTCGCGGTCTTCGGCCGTTTCGTGCGTCCGGCGGCTGGCGAGCTGGACGTGCCAGGCAGTGCTCAAGCTTTCGTACAGCAGCTACCACAAGGCCGGCCGCGCTCTGGCCGCGGTCGCCTACGCCCTCGCACCGCGGCGCACTTGAGAACCCAGTTAGCCCTTCGGTCGCTTCGGAGATCGCCAAATCCATGGCTCGGCCTTGCATCTCGGACTGTTGCGCGCAAGGGTGGAGGAAAGGCATTCCTTAGTGCCGGTTGAACCGAGCGGCTGGTGAGGGCGAGTAGCGGCTCGGTGGTGCGGGATTGTTGCGGCCGTCAAAATGAGAGTCGCTCTCTATTCATCGCGCAAGCCACATCCGAACATCCCCAAGCGGAACCGCAATATTTGAGCTTCGCTCGACGCACCGCCTCCGTTGGACGCACAAATAGGGAAGCGATCGTGCGCACTAAGCGACCACTTATGCTGCTCGGCCCGGGGCTCCTGGCTTCCATGGTGCTCGCGCCGGGCATCGTCACCCGGGCCTCGGCCGCCCCGGCACCTGCGCAGGCAGCGGTGGTGGCTCCGAGCCTCCCCGACTACGTGGGGCAACCACAACCGGACCCCGACAGAGATTCCGACCAGAGCGTCCAGCGCCGAACTAACGCCTACTCTGATGGCATCGACGCCGGGATACGTGCGGCTATTGCGTGCAAGCCCCGCAGTTCCGCTCCCGTCCCTTCCGCCCAAGGCCACGATCTCGCCGAGCTCCGGTACTACCAAGGATGGCTCGCTGGATACGACAACAACACCACTGAGGTCTGCGCGGTGCGCGCATCAATAAATACTGCCGAGCAGGACTACTGGAAGCAAAAGCAGAAGGAACGCGAAGAAAAAGAGGCAAAGGAAGCCGAGGGTGTGCGGGTCGAGCCGCTACCCCAGGACCAGCCCCAACTGCCCACCGAGCCGCAGGATCCTGGACATCAAACCGATCAGCAGGTGACGCCACAGGGCCAGGGCACTGGACAGCAGCAAGGCCACACTCAGGACCAGGGCACTGGACAGCAGCAAGGCCACACTCAGGACCAGGGCACTGGACAGCAGCAAGGCCACACTCAGGGCCAGGGCACTGGACAGCAGCATGGAGGGGGTTCTGGAGGCCAGGAGGGTGGATCGCAGTCAGAATCCTCCGGGGAGTAGCCGCACACCAGCCGGTCTTGCGGAGGCTGGCACCGTAACGCTCTTGAAAGCCGTCGTGGCGGCGGTGTCACCGGGGTTCGTGCGCCGGGTTGCCTCAAAATTCGAACACGCGCTCTAATTCGGTGATGCGTCGAGTGGACCACCTCACCGAAACCCAGGAGCGCATCCTGGCCTGCATCCGCGGATCCATCGCCGAGTACGGTGAAGCGCCGACGGTCGCGGAGATCGGCGCGGCCGTCGGCATGCGCAGCCGGGCTTCCGTGCACTATCAGCTCGGCGAACTTGAGGCGAAGGCGGCGATCATCCGCGAGCCCGGCCGCCATCGTGGGATCCGCCTCCTGTGACGGACTCGCAGCGCTACAACTGAGCCTGACCTGGGAAGGCCGGCTGATGATGCATGGCTGGTGGAGCAGTGAGGCGACCGCCCGGCGCAAGTTGACGTCATGGATCGGCGAGCGAGGCGGCATGCCCGGTGCGTGCATCACCCTCACGGATGAGGAGGCAGGCTCGGCGTTGGCCAGCTGGCCGGACGAGTCGTAGCCGACTGCCCTGCCCCGGGTGGCGCGCGACTTCGCTGGCAAGGCGCCGATCCCAGCGTAGGGCGTGCTCACTTGGCGTTTCAGCCCTCCAGATCCGCGACGGCAGTCTGTGACGGCAACAGGTGCGGATGTTGCCGTACGCCAGTGGTAGCTGGCGTACCTTCTCGCCTAGCCCAAAGCGCCAAGCTGCTGACCAGCGTTTTCAGGGTGGGAACTTGTAAAGCGAAGGTCGTCGGTTCGAATCCGACAGGGGGCTCCACGTACCACCTGGGACAGGCTCCGCGATCATGGATCGCGGGGGCTGTCGTCGTTCTTACGGGCGCAGACTCTGCCGCGGCTGTCGGAGGGGGCGGGGGCGGGGGTTCAACCCGTGCGCAGCACCGTCGCGAGGACCTTTCGCAGTGCGGCTTCCGGGTTCGGTACGGCGCCCGGTGCGCGCCAGGCCACGAAGCCGTCCGGGCGTACCAGGATCGCTCCGTCGGCTGTGGTGCCGTGGATCTGTGCCCAGTCGTCGGTGTCGGTGTCGTAGGTGAGGTCGGCGTCGGGGCCGGGGCCGATGCGGTAGGCGTCGAGGCGTACGCCGTCCTGGTCGGCGATGCGGCGGGCGGCGGCGTGCCAGCCCGCGTCGTCGGGTGCGTCGGTGAGCAGGACCAGGGAGCGCTCGTAGAGGTCGATCGTGGAGATTCGCTCGCCGGAGCGGTGCAGCCACATGTGGGGGGCCCGGCTGCCGGGCTTGCCGGTGAGGTCGATTCCTTCGGGGACCACGGGCTGGTCGGGGTCGGCGTCGATGACGGCGCCCTGGGGGTAGCGGTGGCCGATGACGACGCTGAGGATGCCGCCCTTGTGGCCGGTGCCGACGCCGGGTACCGGGGCGAAGCCGGGGTGGCTGTGTTCCACGGAGCGGGCGGAGGCGCGGGCGCTGGTGGCCCGGGCGACCGGGCGGCGTTCGGTGTCGTATGTGTCGAGCAGGTGCGGGCCGGCCCAGCCGTCGAGGACGGCGGCGAGTTTCCAGGCGAGGTTGTGTGCGTCCTGGATGCCGGTGTTGGAGCCGAAGGCGCCGGTGGGGGACATTTCGTGGGCGGAGTCGCCGGCGAGGAAGACCCGGCCTTGCTGGTACCGGTCGGCGACGCGTTCGGCGGCTCGCCAGGATGCCTTGCCGGTGAGTTCGATGTCGAGGTCGGGGACGCCGACGGCGCGGCGGATGTGCCGGGCGAGCCGGTCTTCGGTGAATTCGTCCAGGGTTTCGCCGCGTTCGGGGTGCCAAGGGGCGTGGAAGACCCAGCGTTCCTTGTTGTCGACGGGCAGGAGGGCGCCGTCGGCGTCGGGGTCGGTGAGGTAGCAGCAGATGAAGTGGCGGTCGCCGACGACGTCGGCGAGGAGTTTGGAGCGGAAGGTGACGCTGACGTTGGCGAAGAGGTCGCCGGGGCCGCTCTGGCCGATGCCGAGTCTGCTCCGGACGGGGCTGCGGGGGCCGTCGGCGGCGACCAGGTAGTCGGCGTGGACCGTGTGGCGTTCTTCGGTGTTGCGGTCGCGGATGACGGCCGTGACTCCTCGGGCGTCCTGTTCGAAGGTCTCCATCTCGTGGGAGTACCTGAGGTCGCCGCCGAGTTTGCGGGCGTTGTCCAGGAGGACGGGTTCGAGGTCGTTCTGGCTGCACAGGCACCATCCGGTGGGGCTGAATCTCGACAGTGCGCCGCCGGGGTCGATGTGTCTGAAGAGCCACTCTCCCGCGTCGCCGACCAGGGTGGGGGTCTGCAGAATGCCGTGGTTGTCGGCGAGCAGTGATGCCGCGGTCCGGATGTCCGGTTCGATGTCGGCCACTCGGAAGAGTTCCATGGTCCGGACGTTGTTGCCGCGTCCGCGGGGGTGGATCGAGGTTCCGGAGTGGCGTTCGACGAGCATGTGCCGCACACCGAGGCGGCCCAGGAACAGGGACATGGACAGGCCTACCAGAGAGCCGCCCACGATGAGGACGGGAACTCGGTGGTCGGCTCGGTGGTCGGCTTTTTGATGCATCGAAGCCTCCAGAGGCAGGGGTGTGCGCATGGGGCGCCTGTGAGTTTCCATGCCCTCTGGGGCTGTGCGGGAGCGCCTCCGGGCGTCCAATCACCCACGTGGTTCATACGAGTCGCGCACTTGTGGGGTCCGGCACAGGATCAAGGAACGCTGACGTCGCGTCACTCGCGGCCGGCGTCCGCCTCTGCCCCGCGAAGGAGAAGTGCGCAGGATGACCATTACGTCTGAACGTGTTTCAGAAGAACTGACGCGCCAGGTGTCGAAAGTCTCCCAGTCCGTGTTCGACGGCTCCCGGCTCCGGGTCGTCCTGCTGGTCGACGTGTACGACGGAGCCCAGCAGCAGTTCCTGGAGGCCTACGAGCAGCTGTGCAACCAGGTTGCTTCGGTTCCCGGGCATGTCAGTGACCAACTCTGCCAGTCCATCGAGAATCCATCCCAATGGCTCATCACGAGCGAGTGGGAGAGCGCTCCGCCGTTCCTGGCCTGGGTGAACAGCGAGGAACACGTGCGGATGGTGCAGCCGCTGCACAGCTGCGTGCGGGACACCAGGTCGCTGCGTTTCCACATCGTCCGCGAGACGGGCAGCCTGCCGGCCGGGGCGAGGGGGGAGGAGCGTCGGCTCCAGTCGTCTCCGCGGATCGGTGACGGTCTGATCCGGCACGCGCTGACCTTCACGGTCAAGCCGGGCAGTGAGCCGGAGGTGGCGAAGATCCTCGCGAACTATGCCTCGCCCGAGGCCCAGGCGGATGGCACCACGCGGTTGTGCCGGACCTCGCTGTTCATGCACGGCAACCGGGTGGTGCGGGCCATCGAGGTGCGCGGTGATCTGCTCGCGGCGCTGCGTCACGTCGCCCGGCAGCCGGAGGTGCGTGCCGTGGAGGAGGCCATCAATCCGTATCTGGAGCAGGAGCGGGATCTCAACGACCAGGAGTCGGCGCGGGTCTTCTTCACCCGGGCGGCGCTGCCGGCCGTGCATCACGTGACGGTGGGCGAGCTGCCGGAGGCGGAGCGGCACGCGCTGTACTACCCGGCGAAGTCCGGTCAGGGGATGCGGCTGGCCGAGGCGCTCGCGCAGTACGACGAGGCGGCGGCGGAGGACCGGGGGAGTCCGGTGCTGCGCAGCACGGTCTTCCAGCGTGACGACGTCGTGGTGCGGCTGGTCGATATGCGCGGTGACGGCGGTGGCGCCTCCGTTCTGCCGGGCGACGGGCAGGCCGCGGAGCTGAAGAAGCTTCTCGACGGTGCCGTCGTCCGCATGGATCTCATCACCGACCGCCGTTCGCCGGACGCCTGACCGGGCGGCCAGGTCCTCACGCCGACGCAGCTACCCATCGGAGGAACGTCGTGATCAAACCCCGTCCGAGAATCGTCGACCTCAGCGAGGTCGAGCCCAATGTCAGGCGCGGCGGTGATCTGCGCGCCATGCTCACCCCGACCACTGTGGGCTCCACCAGCGGTTTCATGGGCGTGGCCATCGTGCAGCCCGGCGACCGCATCGGTGAGCACTACCACCCGTACTCCGAGGAGTTCGTGTATGTCGTGTGCGGGCAGTTGGAGGTGGACCTGGACGGCGAGCCGCACTCGCTGCAGCCGGAGCAGGGGCTGATGATCCCCATGCACATGCGGCACAGGTTCCGCAATGTGGGCAATGTGGAGGCGCGCATCGTCTTCCACCTGGGTCCGTTGGCGCCGCGTCCGCAGCTCGGTCATGTCGATACGGAGGAGACCGAGGTCATGGGTGCCGCCGCTGTCGTCACGGAGGGAGCCGGGGCGGGCGTGGACCGCGCGGCCGACCGAGGTCGGGTCCGGTCATGACCCGGCGCGTGGCGGTCACCGGCATAGGCATCGTGGCTCCGGGCGGAATCGGCGTACCGGCGTTCTGGGATCTGCTCGCCAACGGCCGGACCGCGACGCGGGGCATAACGTTCTTCGACCCGACGGGCCTGCGTTCGCAGATCGCCGCGGAGTGCGATTTCGATCCGGGGGCGCATGGCCTGGACGCCGAGCAGATCGAGCGGGCGGACCGGTACATCCAGTTCGCCCTGGTTGCCGGGGACGAGGCTGTCCGGGATTCCGGTCTCGACCTTGCCGGGGAGAACCCCTGGCGGGTCGGGGTGTCCCTGGGGACCGCGGTGGGCGGTACCACCCGTCTGGAGCACGATTACGTTCTGGTGAGTCACCGGGGGCAGCGCTGGGATGTGGATCATCGGGAGGCGGAGCCTCAGCTGCATCGGGCGTTTTCGCCGAGCACGCTGGCCTCCGCGGTGGCGGAACGTTTCGGCGCACAGGGGCCGGTGCAGACCGTCTCCACGGGCTGCACCTCGGGCCTGGACGCGGTCGGATACGCCTTCCACACCGTCGAGGAGGGCCGGGCCGACATCTGCATAGCCGGCGCCTCGGACTCGCCGATCTCACCGATCACCATGGCGTGCTTCGACGCGATCAGGGCCACGTCCCCGAACAACGACGACCCGGCGCATGCCTCCCGGCCCTTCGACAACAACCGTGACGGGTTCGTCATGGGCGAGGGCGGCGCGGTGCTGGTCCTGGAGGAGCTGGAACACGCGCGGGCCCGCGGCGCGCACGTGTACTGCGAGCTCAGCGGCTACGCCACGTTCGGCAACGCGTACCACATGACCGGCCTGACCAGTGAGGGTCTGGAGATGGCCCGGGCGATAGAGGTCGCCCTGGACCATTCCAGGCTCGACGGTTCGGCGATCGACTACGTCAACGCGCATGGCTCGGGCACCCGGCAGAACGACCGCCATGAGACGGCGGCCGTGAAGCGGGCGCTCGGACAGCACGCCTACGACACCCCCATGAGCTCCATCAAGTCCATGGTGGGTCATTCCCTCGGCGCGATCGGCGCCATCGAGGTCGTCGCCTGCGTGCTGGCCCTGGCCAAACAGGTCGTACCACCGACCGCGAACTACGACACCCCCGACCCCGAGTGCGACCTGGACTACGTCCCGTGCGTCGCCCGCGAACGGAAGCTCACCAGCGTCCTGTCCGTGGGCAGCGGCTTCGGTGGTTTCCAGTCCGCGGTGATCCTGACCCGGCCGAGGGAGTGAGGACACGATGAGCGCACCCCATGAACGGCGCGCGGCCGTCACCGGCATCGGTGTGGTCGCACCCAACGGAACCAGCACCGACACCTTCTGGAAGGCCACGCAGGAAGGGCTCAGCGTCCTCGACCGGATCACCCGCGAGGGCTGCGAGCACCTGCCGCTGAAGGTGGCCGGCGAGGTCCGTGCCTTCGAGGCGGCGGCGGCGGTCGAGGAGCGCTACCTCGTCCAGACCGACCGCTTCACGCACTACGCCATGGCCGCGGCCGACCTCGCGCTGGACGACGCCCGTCTCGGGCCCGCCGACACCGCCGCGGCGCCGTACTCCATCGGCGTGGTCACCGCGGCCGGCTCCGGCGGCGGCGAGTTCGGCCAGCGGGAGCTGCAGCAACTGTGGGGAAAGGGGAGCCGGTTCGTCGGCCCGTACCAGTCCATCGCCTGGTTCTACGCCGCCAGTACCGGTCAGATCTCCATCCGCCGCGGTTTCAAGGGCCCCTGCTCGGTCGTCGCCGCCGACGAGGCGGGCGGTCTGGACGCCCTCGCCCATGCGGCGAGGGCTGTGCGGCGGGGCACCGATGTGATCGTGGCCGGTTCGACCGAGGCGCCGCTGGCTCCGTACTCGATGGTCTGCCAGCTCGGTTACGAGGAGCTCAGTACCGTCGAGGACCCGACCCGCGCCTACCGTCCGTTCACCACCGCGGCCTGCGGATTCGTGCCCGCCGAGGGCGGCGCGATGCTGGTCGTGGAGGCGGCGGAGGCGGCGCGGGAGCGGGGCGCCCCGGTCCGGGCCGTCATCGCGGGGCACGCGGCGACGTTCACCGGCGCCTCCCGCTGGGCGGAGTCCCGGGAGGGGCTCGCGCAGGCGATCCGCGGGGCCCTGGACGAGGCCGGCTCTGCCCCCGAGGAGGTCGACGTCGTCTTCGCCGACGCTCTCGGAGTGCCGGAGGCGGACCGCGCCGAGGCGCTGGCGATCGCCGACACCCTGGGCGCCGGCGGCAGACGGGTGCCGGTCACCGCGCCGAAGACCGGCTTCGGCCGGGGCTACTGCGGGGCGCCCGTGCTGGACACCGCCACGGCGGTGCTCGCGATGGAGCACGGCCTGATCCCACCCACCCCCAATGTCTACGACGTCTGCCTCGACCTCGACCTCGTGACCGGCCGTGCCCGCCCCGCCGAGCTGCGCACGGCGCTGGTCCTCAGCCGGGGACTCATGGGGTCGAACTCGGCGCTCGTGCTCAGGCACGGCGCCGCCGGTGCCTCGTAGCGAGGCGCCTCGCAGTAAAGCCTCCGCAGTAAAGGAGAGGAACACATGACAGCCCAAATCACCGTGGAAGAACTGTCCGGGCTCATGAAGAAGGCCGCCGGGGTCACTGTCCCCCCGCAGGAGCTGGAGCGGCAGAGCGACGTGGGCTTCGACGTCCTCGGCGTCGACTCGCTCGGCCTGCTCGGCATTGTGGGTGAACTGGAGAACCGGCACGGTACGCCGATGCCGCCGGACGCGGAGCGCTGCAAGACCCCCCGGCAGTTCCTCGACCTCGTCAACAGCACCCTCATGGCAGGAGCCTGACATGGCAGGACACACGCAGAACGAGATCACCATCGCCGCACCGCTGGACCTCGTCTGGGACATGACCAACGACCTGGAGAACTGGCCGCAGCTGTTCAGCGAGTACGCGTCCTGCGAGGTCCTCTCCCAGGAGGGGAACAGGACGACGTTCCGGCTGACGATGCACCCGGACGAGAACGGCACCGTCTGGAGCTGGGTCTCGGAGCGGGAGCCGGACCGTGACACCCTCACGGTCGAGGCCCGCCGCGTGGAGACGGGGCCCTTTGCGTACATGAACATCCACTGGGAGTACGAGGAGGTGCCCGCGGGCACGCGGATGATCTGGACGCAGGACTTCGAGATGAAGCCGGACGCGCCGGTCGACGACGACTGGATGACCGACAACATCAACCGGAACTCCAAGGTCCAGATGGCCCTGATCCGGGACAAGATCGAGAAGGCCGCCGCCGGACACCGGCCCGCGCCGGCCCTGGCCGACTGAACCGGACGGAGGACCCTCCGATGCACCAGGCCCTCATCGTCGCCCGCATGGCCCCGGGCTCGGCCCCCGACATCGCCAAGGTGTTCGGGGAGTCCGACCGGGGAGAGCTGCCGCACCTCGTCGGTGTCGTGCGGCGCAGCCTCTTCCAGTTCGGCGACGTGTACATGCATCTCGTCGAGTCCGAGCACGAGCCCGGACCCGCTATCGCCAAGGTGACCGAGCACCCCGAGTTCCGGGACATCAGCGAGCGGCTGTCGGCGTACGTCAGCGCGTACGACCCGGAGACCTGGCGCTCCCCGAAGGACGCCATGGCGCACCGCTTCTACCTCTGGGAGCGGGACCGCACCGTCTGAACACCCCACGGACGGCCACCGGTCGCCGGGCCCGCAGCGTCGCGGGCCCGGCGACCGGTGGTCTTGGGGGGGTGCGGTCACCCGGGTACGTGGCAGTCGAACGCGTGCAGGTAGGGGTTGACCGGGCGCATGTCGTCGACGACCAGGCCCGCCGCGGTCAGCCGGTCCACCATGCTCTCGGTGGTGTGCTTCGCCCCGCCGACGTTGAGGAGCAGCAGCAGGTCCATCGCGGTGCTGAACCGCATCGAGGGGGTGTCGTCGACGAGGTTCTCGATGACCACGACCCGCGTTCCGGGGCCGCCCGCCCCGACGACGTTGCGCAGCGTCCTGGCGGTGCTCTCGTCGTCCCACTCCAGGATGTTCTTGATGATGTAGACGTCCGCCCTGACCGGGACCGCGGCGCGGACGTCGCCGGGCACGATCCGCGTGCGGTCGGCGAGGTCGCCGCCCTCGCGCAGCCGCGGCACGGCGTTCTCCACCACGCGGGGCAGGTCGAGCAGACTGCCGTGCATCGACGGGTACTTGTCGAGCAGGCAGGCCACCACATGCCCCTGGCCACCGCCGATGTCCGCGACCGACGTGCTGCCGGACAGGTCGAGCAGGGCGGCGACGTCCCGCGCCGACTGCTCGCTGGACGTGGTCATCGCCCGGTTGAAGACGTCGGCCGACTCCGGGGCGTCCTCGTTGAGGTAATCGAAGAACTCCTTGCCGTAGAGGTCCTCGACGACGTTCCTGCCGGTGCGCACGGCCTCGTCCAGCTGGGGCCAGGCGTCCCAGGTCCACGGCTCGGTGCACCACAGCGAGATGTAGCGCAGGCTGTTCGGATCGTCCTCGCGCAGCAGCCGGGACATCTCGGTGTGCGCGAACATGCCGTCCGGCCGCTCGGCGAAGACGCCGTAGCAGGACAGGGCCCGCAGCAGCCGGCGCAGCGGCTTCGGCTCGGTCTTCACCGCGGCCGCGAGGTCCTCCACGGCCATCGGGGCCTGGCCGAGGGCGTCGGCGACCCCGATCCGGGCCGCGGCGCGGACGGCGGCGGCGCAGGCCGCGCCGAACACGAGCTCTCTCAGCCGCATGGACGGCGGTGGGGCGGTTTCAGCGGTCGTCATGTGCCGCCTTCTTTCCTTGGATGTAGGCGTGGGTACGGCCGGTCAGCACAGGCCCGAGGGCTTGGAGACCGCGCAGGAGTTGCCCTGGAAGGTGTTGTTGCTCTTGGCCTTCTCCTGGTTGACCAGGTCGGCCGGGGCGTTGCCCCGCAGCGTGTTGTCGCTGATCCGGTTCCGTTCGCTGGTGACGCCCACGAAGCTCTTGAACAGGACGATTCCGCCCGACAACGGGGACTTGCCGGAGTTGCCCGTGACCTGGTTCCGGTTCACCTGGGTGTTCTCGACCCCGGTCAGCACGATGCCGGAGCCCTGGAGCATGGGCAGCCGCTCGGTCTTGGGGCAGGACTTGTTGTTGGTGGTGACCAGGTTGTCCGCGACGGTCAGCGCCCCGGCCCTCGGCTTGTTCTCGTCGCCGACGACGAACACGCCCGCGCAGTTGCCGGTGACGTAGTTGTCCGTGACGGAGAGGTTCCGCAGGCGCCGGACGGTCAGGCCGATCCGGTTGCCCTCCATCCGGTTGCGCTGGACCACCGTTCCCCGGGTGTCCAGGGCGCCCTCTTCCGTCTTGATCGTGTTGGCGAGGAACAGCCCCGCGTCGCCGTTGTCGCGCACGTAGTTGTCCCGGAACACACCGCGGACCGACTGCTCCTGGGCGATGCCCCAGACCCCGTTCCTGAGCGCGTTCACCTTGCGCACGGTCAGCCCGTCGGTCTCCTGGCCGAGCACCCCGGTCTTGGCGAAGCCTGTCACGGTCAGCTGGGAGACGGTGACGCCCTCGACGCGACGGTTCTTCTTGCCCACCACGCAGATGCCGTTGCCGCCCTGGGCGCAGGTGTTGGAGGCTTTTCCGGCGGCCGGCTCGATCACCGTGTGCGCGCCCATGCCGCGCAGGGTCAGCCGGGACGTGGTCACCTTGACGCTCTCGTGGTAGGTGCCGGGGGCCACCAGGACGGTGTCTCCCGGCTGAGCGGCGTTCACCGCCTTCTGGATCGATTCCCCCGGATGGACCACGTGGATCGTGTGGGCGGCGGTGGCCGGAGCGGCACCGAGCCCCGCGCCGAGGAGCGCGGCGGCGCAGGCCAGGGAGGCGATGTGGCATTTCGTCATATCCTGTACGCTATGACCGATTAGTGCTCGGGCTGGCCGGATGGGCCATCCGGCGGCGTGTCACCCGCGCAGCGTGCGCCCGATCTCCAACTGCACCGCCGCCAGGGGCCGGTCGTCGCCGATCTCCCACAGGCAGTTCTGCAGCACCCGCCCCAGCGTCCACGCCCGCGCCCGCTCCCGGTCCAGGCCGAGCAGGCCCGTCAGCGCGTCGAAGCGCCATCCGGTCGCGGCCGGGTCGTAGCGGTTGCCGATGGCCGGCAGCAGGTCGAAGCCGGGGTCGCCCGCGAGCGGCTTGGGGTCGATGGCGGTCCACTCGTCGCGGTCCGCCGCGGCGACGGCGTCCGCCCGCTCGGCCGCCAGGACGTTGGCGTAATGCAGGTCCCAGTGCAGCAGCCGGTCCCCGGGCTCGCCGACGACCTCCCGCACGGCCGCCGCGCAGTCCGCCAGGAGCCGCCGGTCGGCCGGGTCGCGAACCCGCTCCAGCGCCCACGGCACCCGCTCCAGCACGGCCCCCGCGATGTCCCCGAGCCGCCGCAGCCCCGGCGGGGCCGGTACGGCGGTCAGCCGGGCCAGCAGCCCGCCGACGACGAGCACGGCCTCGCGCGCGTCCGGCAGCCCTGTCAGCGCCCGGGTCTCGTCCAGTCGCTCCAGCAGCAGCGTGCAACTGGGCGCGTCGTGCTCCAGCAGCCGGCCCCGTCACCGTCCCAGGCCCGCAGCGCGAGCGGCTCCCCCTCGCTCTCCGCGTCCAGCAGCTGGAGCTTCAGCGCGGCCCGGGTGCTGTCGGTCCGGACCACCGGAAGGACCAGCGCGCACACCCCGTGCAGGGCGGGCCCGTCGACCCGCAGCTCCCACCGCCGGAGGAATTCCTCCGCCCGTCGCGGCAGGTCCGCGACGAACGCCCGCCCCGCCTCCCCGTTGAATTTCCGTTGAGAAGCGGCCAGCTCGCCGGGCACCTCGATCACCTTCCCGACGATACTGACGCGTGTGGACCGGGTCAGCGGATTTCGGCGTGGGCTCCGGGCGGCGGCGGCCTACGTCCGCAGCGCCCCGGGCACGTACGTGTGGCTGCTGGTCCTGTTCCTCACGACCGTCGCCCTGCACCACATGTCGCCGGCCTTCGAGGAGGACTTCCTGCGGCAGCGGTCGACCAACATCCACGAGCTGTCGCAGAACCCCGTACGGGTGCTGATCACCAGCGCGATGTGGATCGACGGCGGGCACTGGATTCCGTACGCCGCCCTGTTCACGGTCTTCCACGCCCAGGCCGAACGCTGGCTCGGCACCGCCCGCTGGCTGGCGGTGTGCGTGGCCGCGCACGTGCTGGCGACCCTGCTCAGCGAGGGCGCGCTGCTGAAGGCGGTCCGGGACGGGATCGCGTCGCAATCGGCGCTCAACACCCTCGACATCGGGGTGAGTTACGCGCTTGCGGGGGTCGTCGGGGTGCTCACCTACCGGTTGGCCGTGCCCTGGCGGTACGCGTACCTGCTGGTCGCGCTCGCCGTCTACGGCGTGCCGCTCATCACCGACCGCACCTTCACCGAGTTCGGACATTTCGCCTCCATACTGATCGGCCTGGCGTGCTATCCGCTGGTCAGGGGCTGTGGAAAAGCATGGAATCCGAAGGAGACACTGGCCGCCCTCAGGAGTTAACGTCCGGCCATGAGCAGCTCGGCAAGCAGTGTCGTCAACGGCGGCATCTCCTTCTGGTACGCGGACGACGGCCTCCCGGAGGTCCGGGAGCCGCTCTCCGGTGACGCCTCCGTCGACGTCGTGATCGTTGGCGGCGGCTACACGGGACTGTGGACCGCGTACTACCTGAAGAAGGCCGCCCCCTTCCTCCGCATCACCGTGCTGGAGCAGAAGTTCTGCGGCTACGGCGCCTCCGGGCGCAACGGCGGCTGGCTGTACAACGGCATCGCGGGCCGCGACCGGTACGCGAAACTGCACGGCAAGGAAGCCGCCGTACGCCTGCAGAAGGCGATGAACGACACCGTGGACGAGGTCATCACGGTCACCGAGGCCGAGGGCATCGACGCCGGTCTGCACAAGGGCGGGGTGCTGGAAGTGGCGACCACGCCCGCACAGCTGGCGCGGCTGAAGGCCTTCCACGAGCACGAGCTGGCGTACGGCGAGAAGGACCGCGAGCTGTACGGCGCCCGGGAGACGCGGGAGCGGATCCGGGTCGCCGACGCGGTCGGCTCGACCTGGACCCCGCACGGGGCGCGACTGCACCCGGTGAAGCTGGTGAAGGGGCTCGCGGCGGCCGTGGAGGCGCTCGGCGTCACCATCCACGAGTCGACGCCGGTGACGGAGATCCGTCCGAGGCACGCCGTGACCCCGTACGGCACGGTCCGCGCCCCCTACATCCTGCGCTGCACCGAGGGCTTCACGGCGAACCTGAAGGGCCAGAAGCGCACCTGGCTGCCCATGAACTCCTCGATGATCGCCACCGAGCCGCTCACCGACGAGCAGTGGCAGACCGTCGGCTGGGACGGCCGGGAGACCCTGGGCGACATGGCGCACGCCTACATGTACGCCCAGCGCACCGCCGACGGCCGTATCGCGCTGGGCGGGCGCGGGGTGCCGTACCGCTTCGGCTCGCGGACGGACAACGACGGCCGCACCCAGGACACGACCGTCGAGGCGCTCCGGGAGATCCTGGTCCGCTTCTTCCCCTCCCTGGCCGGCGTCCGCGTCGAACACGCCTGGTCCGGCGTCCTCGGGGTACCGCGCGACTGGTGCGCGACCGTCACCCTGGACCGCTCGACGGGCCTCGGCTGGGCGGGCGGCTACGTCGGCTCGGGCGTGGCCACGACCAACCTCGCCGCCCGCACCCTGCGCGACCTGGTCCAGCTCGACTCCGGCCACGCGGGCGGCACCGAACTGACGGACCTGCCGTGGGTGAACCACAAGGTGCGCAAGTGGGAGCCCGAGCCGCTGCGCTGGCTGGGCGTCCAGGGCATGTACGCCACCTATCGCGCCGCCGACGACCGGGAGCGGCTCCACCCGGGTGCCGAGTCGTCGAGGCTGGCGCGGATCGCCGACCGGGTGGCGGGGCGGCACTGACCGTGATCCGCACCGCGACCCCCGCCGACATCCCCGTCATCCGCGCCCTGATCCGCGAACTCGCCGAGTACGAGAAGGCCCCGCAGGAGGCGAGGGCGACCGAGGAGCAACTGCACGAGGCGCTGTTCGGTGAGCACCCCGCCGCCTTCGCGCACCTGGCCGTGGACGAGTCGACCGGCGAGGCGGTCGGCTGCGCGATGTGGTTCCTGAGCTTCTCCACCTGGCGCGGGGCACGCGGCATCTACCTGGAGGACCTCTACGTCCGCCCCACCGCCCGCGGCCGGGGCCACGGCCGGGCGCTGCTGGCCGAGCTGGCCCGGATCTGCGTGGAACGCGGCTACGAGCGCCTGGAGTGGTCGGTCCTGGACTGGAACCGGCCCGCGATCGGCTTCTACGATTCCCTGGGCGCCCGCCCGAAGGACGAGTGGACGGTGTACCGGCTGACCGACGGGCCGCTGGCCGAACTGGGCGGGCAGGGCGGGCCGGGCGGTTCGGACCGCTGACTCGGCGGCAGCCCGCCCGCGGTCCGCCCGCGGTCCGTCGATCTCGCCGGTGTCGTCGCAGGCCAGGCGGATTGTCAGTGGCGGGGTGCAGCATGGGGGCATGGCGAGGAGAACGACTGACGAGGCAGGGGTGCGGTCCGCGCGGCGGCCGGAGCTGCGCCTGCCCCCGCTGGAGGCGTACGGCGGGGAGCTGGAGCCGGACGGGGACTACGACGGGCTGGAGTTCCGGGAGACGGACTTCACCGGTCAGGACGGCGGGGGCGCCCGCTTCATGGACTGCGCGCTGACGGGCTGCGCCTTCGACGAGACGCGACTGCACCACGCGCGCGTCCTGGACACGGTCCTCACCGGGATACGGGGTGTCGGCACCAACCTTGCCGAATCGACCCTGCGCGACGTCGAACTCGTCGACGCCCGTCTGGGCGGCACACAGCTGCACGGTGCCGTCCTGGAGAGGGTCCTGATCCGCGGCGGCAAGATCGACTACCTCAACCTCCGCAAGGCGAAGCTCAAGGACGTCGTCTTCGAGGGCTGCGTCCTCGTCGAGCCGGACTTCGGGGGCGCCCGCCTGGAGCGGGTCGAGTTCGTGGACTGCGCCCTGAAGGGGGTGGACCTCAACGGGGCGACGCTGACGGACGTCGACCTGCGCGGGGTCGCTTCGCTGGAGATCGCGCGGGGAGTGGAGCGGCTGGCCGGAGCGGTCATCAGCCCCGGCCAGCTGATCGACCTGGCACCGGTGCTGGCGGCGGAGCTGGGGATCCGGGTGGAGTGAGCCAGGGGTGTCGCTCGCGCGCGCAGGGCCGCACCCGAGCGGGTGCGGCCCTGCGGCATGACGGGATCTGTCTTGCTGACGGGAAGACAGTGCCTCACCGGTGGTGAGGCGAGGTCAGATAGTGCTGCCTGAGAAGCTCCTTTCCGTAGTCGTTGCCGTTGGGCGTGCGGATGATGGAGTGGACGTGCTTCTGGGTCGGACCGTCCCCCCGGCTGGCGCCGTAGGCGCCGGCCAGCGGGCCGGGCGACTGGCAGTCGACTTCGATCCACACGACGGGGCTGTGCACGCGCACGTAGAAGGCGTCGTCGTCGCCGGTGCCGCCGGCCCATGTGACGTAGGTGTCGTCCAGGTGCTTGCGGACCTCGGCCATCCGCACCTTCGCGGCATCCGCCTTCGCCCGGCCCGCGAAGGCCTCGGCGATGCCGAGGAGTTTCGCCCGCTGCGCCGCGGTGAGCTCCTTGCCCCGGAGGCCCTCGTAGGCCTGGACCGTGTTGTCGGAGAAGGCGCCGGCCTTCATCGACTCGTCCGACTTGGTCGAGGAGGCGATGGCGGTCTTCCGCTGTGCCTCGGTGAGGGAGTTGATGAAGGCGAGGCTCGCGACGACCTCCTCGTGGCAGACGGTCACCGTCTCGCCGTCGATCTCCATCGAGGTCGGCTCCGAGCCCCAGAAGCAGGGGCTCATCACGACCTGGTCGCCGAGCACGAAGTAGTTGACGACCAGGTGATGGCCGTCGAACTGGAAGCCCCACGGCTCACTGTCCGAGGGCGTGCCCATGAGGGTCCAGTAGTAGGCGTCCTCGTTGAAGGAGGTGGTGTTGCCGATCGCCTCGCCGGCCGCCTGGTTGATCTTCCGGATCTTCTCGGTGGTCTCCAGGCCGTCCGCGCTCAGAGCCGCCTTCAACAGGGCGGTGCCCAGCGCCTTCTGGTCGTCGCTCAGGTCGGCGAGGGAGACGCCCTGGCGCTCGTAGGAGTCGATGTTGCTCCACAGCCGCCATTCGGTGGAGTGCACGGTGAACTGGGCCGAGGACTTCTGGGTGTCGGTGAGGCCCGCCAGAAAGGCGTTCGCGGCGGAGATCACCGGGGCGGTGGCGACCTTGGTGGCGTGGATCGTGAACAGGTCGTCGATCCGCTTGCCGTCCGTGGTCAGACCGAAGAACTCCTCGGTCAGCGACTGGTTTCCGGGTCCTCCGGTGCCTCCGCCCGGTCCGCCGCTGGGAGCCGCACTCGGCGAGGCGCTCGCCGTGGCGTCGGCCGTGGCCGTGGTGTCGTCGGCCAGCGCGGTCCAGGCACCGGCGCCGCCCATCGTCACGACAGCGGTGGCGCCGCCGGCGAAGAAGACCTTCCGCATGAAGTTGCGGCGGCTCGCGTGGGCGCCACGGCCGCCGTCGGACTGCGGCTCTCCGGCGGTCGGCACCCCGGCGGTCGGCTCCCCCGCGTCGAGCTCGGTCATCGTCGCTGTATCCCTTCGTCGTGGGCGCGTCCCCGCTGGACCGCCCGGGCGCACCACAGTCGGGGATCAACCTGAGCCGGGCCTGAAGCGGTCGCGGCACACGACCGTGAAGACGGCCGCGGTCAGCCCACGAAGCAGCTCTGAGCTGCACGTCTGTGGGGATGCTTAGAGTTCGCGGGACTGAGTTCGCGGGACTCCCGGACGCGACGGCGGACGTTCACGTCGCGGCGGGGAGCCACACCGTGAACTCCGTGCGGCCCGGGCAGCTGTCCACTTCGATGCGTCCGCCGTGCGCCTCGGTGATGGCCACGGCGATGGCAAGCCCCAGGCCGGAACCGCCGGTGGCACGGGTCCGTGAGGCATCGGCACGCGTGAAGCGTTCGAAGACCGAGGGGAGAAGGACGGACGGTATGCCGGGACCGTTGTCCCGGACCCGGATCACACAGTGTGTCTCCGTGGCCTCCACATCGACGGTGATCCTGGTGCCCGCAGGCGTGTGCACACGGGCATTGGCCAACAGGTTCTCCACCACCTGGTGGAGCCGGGCCTGGTCACCGACGACCGTAGGGGGGACGCCCAGGCGCAGCGCGAGCTGCCAGTCATGGTCGGTGCCCGTGGCCCGGGCATCCCACACGGCCTCGGCGACCAGGGTCGCGAGATTCACCTCGGCCGCCCCGAGCGGCCTCCCCTGGTCGAGCCGGGCGCGCAGCGACCGTCCCCGGGAGCCGGTGCGGCCGTGCCCGGTGAGCTGCCCGATGATCCGCCCGGTGATCTCAGCCCTCCCCGGCCCTGATCGCATATCCGACTCCGCGCACCGTGTGGATCATCGGTGTCCGCCCTTTGTCCACCTTCGCGCGCAGGCTGTACACATAGACCTCGACCAGGTTCCCCTCGCCGTCGAACGAGGCGTTCCAGACGTGGTCGAGGATCTGCGCCTTGCTCAGTACCTGGTGGGGATGGCTCATCAGGAACCAGAGCACGTCGAACTCCTTGGCGGTGAGCGGGATCGACGTCCCGCCGCGCCGCACCTCGCGCGTCCTGCCGGCGACCACGAGGTCCCCCAGCACCCGCACCGGCCCGTCGTCCCCCGGCTCCCCGGCTCCGGCCCGGCGCAGAAGACCGCGCAGCCGCAGCATGACCTCCTCCACCGAGAACGGCTTGGTCACGTAGTCGTCCGCTCCCGCCGACAGACCGTCGATCCGGTGTTCCAGCGCATCCCGGGCGGTGAGCATCAGTACGGGCAGCCTGTCGTTCTCGCTCCGCAGGCGGCGCAGCACCTCGATCCCGTCCACGTCGGGGAGCATCCCGTCGAGCACGACGACGTGCGGGGCGCAGCCCCGCGCGATGCGCAGTGCGCTGCGCCCGTCCTCAGCGGCGAAGGGGTGCCAGCCTGCCTCGGCGACCGCTGCCGACAGCAGGTCGGTGAGCTCGGGCTCGTCATCGACGATGAGCACACGAACCCCGCTTACGCGGGCGGCAGTGCGGGACATGCCGCGATGGTCCCGTCTCAGCCTGAGGTACGGCTGTGCTCAGGCTGTGTTCCAGCCGTGGGTTGCCAGGCGCTCACCGCACCCGGGGAAAGCGGGCCTGCAGCGTCCAGATCGCCGGGTTCTCGGCCAGAGACTCGTGCAGGTCGGTCAGGTCGGCGATCAGGTCGTGCAGGAAGTCCCGCGCCTCCCGGCGGAGCTCCGCGTGGGAGAAGGTGAGCGGCGGCTCCTCGGCCGGCATCCAGTCGGACTCGATGTCCACCCACCCGAACCGCCGCTCGAACAGCATGCGGTCGGTCGACTCGGTGAAGTCCAGTTCCGCCCGCTGGGGGCGGGAGGCGCGGGAGCCCGCCGGGTCCTGGTCGATCCGCTCCACGATGTCGCACAGCGCCCACGCGAAGTCGAGAACCGGCACCCATCCCCAGGCTGTGGACAACTCCCGGTCCGCCTTCGTGTCGGCGAGGTACACGTCCCCGCAGAACAGGTCGTGCCGCAGCGCGTGGACGTCCGCGCGGCGGTAGTCGGTCTGGGGCGGGTCGGGGAAACGGTTGGAGAGGGCGTAGCCGATGTCGAGCACGTAGGTGATGGTGTCACGGCCGGATCCGGACACCGGCACCTCCCGATCACGCCCCGTCCCCCTGTGCACAACGGCACGGGATCTAGGATCTCTGACATGTCCAGGTCCGCACGCCTTGTCCCGGTCGGCACCCCGGCCCTCGCCGCCCTGCTCGCCCTCACCCTGACCGCATGCGACGGCGGAGTGCACGGCACCCCCGGCGGATCCGGCGTGCACGACCCGTACTTCCCCAAGGCGGGAAACGGCGGCTACGACGTCACTCACTACGGCCTCACCCTCTCCTACGACCCCGGCACCCACCGCCTCACCGGCAAGGCGGTGATCACCGCCCGCGCCACCGAGGACCTCTCCGCCTTCGACCTGGACCTGAAGGGCCTGGACGTCGAGGACGTCACCGTGGAGGGCAGCCGCGCCCGCTTCAGCCGCGCCGGCCAGGAGCTGACCGTCCGCCCGCACGACGACCTGGACAAGGGGGAGACCTTCAGCACCACGGTGCGCTACTCGGGCACCCCGGAGACGATCACCGACCCCGACGAATCCGAGGAGGGCTGGCTGCGCACGGCGGACGGCGCGCTCGCCCTCGGCGAACCCACCGGCTCGATGGCCTGGTTCCCCGGCAACGACCACCCCTCCGACAAGGCGTCGTACGACATCGCCGTCACCGTGCCGAAGGGCCTGCAGGCCGTCTCCAACGGGGAGCTGACGCGCGAGACGACCACCGGCGGCCGTACCACCTTCGCCTGGCACACCGCCGAACCGATGGCGACCTACGTCGCCACGCTCGCCATCGGCCACTACGACATCACCCGCTACACCACCAAGAGCGGTCTGCCCGTGTACGTGGCCGTCGACCCGAAGCAGACCGAGGCGAGCCGCAAGGTGCTGGCGAAGATCCCCGAGATCATGGAGTGGGAGGAGTACAACTTCGGCCCGTACCCCTTCTCCTCCACCGGCGCGATCGTCGACCGCCCCGACGACGCGGGCTACGCCCTGGAGACCCAGACCCGCCCCGTCTTCCCCGGCGCCCCCGACACCGGGACCCTCGTCCACGAGCTCGCCCACCAGTGGTACGGCGACTCCGTGACCCCGAAGACCTGGCGGGACATGTGGCTCAACGAGGGCTTCGCGACGTACGCGGAGTGGCTGTGGGACGAGGACCACGGCGGCGACACCGTGCAGCAGACCTTCGACGCGGTCTACGACGGCGACTACTTCGACAACGCCGACCAGGCCAAGGCCATCTGGGCCTTCCCGCCCGCGAAGCCGTCGAGCGCCGCGCACATCTCCGACAGACCGGTCTACGAACGCGGCGCCATGGTCCTGCACAAGATCCGGCAGAAGGTCGGTGACGACACCTTCTACGACATCATCCAGGGCTGGGCGGCCGCCCACCGCCACGGCAACGCGGACACCGCCGAGTTCACGGCGTACGTCGAGAAGATGGCGCCGGACAAGGACTTCGACGCCATCTGGGACGACTGGCTGTACGGGGACGGCAAGCCGGACCACCGGTGAGGTGTGGCCCGGCCTTCACCGCCTTGTGCCGCTGATCAGTTGACGTTGACGGCCTTCCAGGCGGCCGCCACCGCGTTGTACTCCGCGCTGCCGGCCCCGTACAGGTCGCCCGCCGCCTTGAGGGTCGCGGCGCGTGCGCCCGCGTAGTCGGTCGAGGAGGTGAAGTAGGTGGTCAGGGCCTTGTACCAGATCTGGTAGGCCTTGGTCCGGCCGATACCGGTGACCGTGGAGCCGTCGTACGTCGGGGAGTTGTAGGACACCCCGTTGATCGTCTTCGCGCCGCTGCCCTCGCTGAGCAGGTAGAAGAAGTGGTTGGCGACGCCCGACGAGTAGTGCACGTCGAGGCGGCCGACACTGCGCGACCAGTAGTCGGCGGAGCCGCCGTCCTTGCTGGGCTTGTCCATGTAGCGCAGGGGCGTGCCGTTGCCGTTGATGTCGATCTTCTCGCCGATGAGGTAGTCACCGGGGTCGGAGGCGTTGCCCGCGAAGAACTCCACCGAGGTGCCGAAGATGTCGGAGGTGGCCTCGTTCAGGCCGCCGGACTCCCGGCTGTACTTCAGCCCGGCCGTGGAAGCGGTCAAGCCGTGGCTCATCTCGTGGCCGGCCACGTCGAGCGAGGTCAGCGGCTTGACGTTGCCCTGCCCGTCGCCGTACGTCATGCAGAAGCAGCTGTCCGACCAGAAGGCGTTGACGTAGGCGTTGCCGTAGTGGACGCGCGAGTACGCGGCCCTGCCGTCGCCCGCGATGCCGTTGCGGTTGAACGCGCTCTTGTAGAAGTCCCAGGTGACGGCTGCACCGTAGGCGGTGTCGACGGCGGCGGTCTGACGGTTGGCCGGGGTCCCGTCGCCCCAGGCGTCGTCGGCGTCGTGGAAGAGGGTTCCGGTGCCGTTCGTGCCGCCGTTCAGGTCGTACGTCTTGTGGCCGCCGCGGCCGCCGTCGATCAGGTCGAAGCCGCCGGAGGCGGAGGCGGTGGTGCCCAGTGGGACGCTGCCGCTGTACTCGCTGGTGCCCGTGCCGGTGTCGACGGCCTCGTAGGAGTAGAGCTTCTTCCCGGTGCCGGCGTCGGTGATGACGTGCAGCTCGCTCGGGGTGCCGTCGTGTCGCAGGCCCTTGACCACCGTCTCGTAGGCGAGCACGGGCTTGGCGTCGGCGGCCCAGACGACCTTGCGGGCGGTGGAGGCGGTGGCCCGTGCGGAGTCGGCGGCCTTCAGCGCGGACTTCCCGGCGGAGGCGGCGGAGACGGTGGCGTCGGTGGACGCCACGGATATCCGGGCCTTGGTCGCCCTGGTCACGCCCTTGAGCGCGCCGCTCTTCGCCGTGTGCGTGACGAGGTCGCCGCCGAGGACGGGCAGACCGGCGTACGTCCGCTCGTACCGGACGTGGACGGTGCCGTCCGCGTCCTTCACGACGTCCCGGACGACGAGCTTCTCCCGGGCGCCGAGCCCGAGCTCGCGGGCGGTCGAACCGGCCGCTTCCTGGGCCGACCTGACGGCGGCGGCCCGGGCCGACGCGGTGAGGGGGAGCGCGGTGGCGCCGTTGCGGTGCTCGGGGGCCGCGGTGGCGGGACCGTTCTGCAGGGCGAGGACGACCATCGCCGCGGAGCCGACCAGGGCGGCGGCACGCACGGCGGTCTTGCGGGAGGGGTGGGTGGAGCGGTGCTGCTGTCTCACTCGGTCTCCTTCTGACCGGCCTCATGGTTGAGGCACAGGTGGGGCAAAGGAAGTGCACAGGGTTGCGGCGAGCGAGGAGAGGGTGACACCCGGAACGGCCCGTTTGGCAGTCCGCAGTCAAGACTTTACGTGTTCGTATCCGAAAGCCGTCGGCTGGAATCCGTTATCCGAACGCTCCGGGTCCCGTCAACTCCCTGTTGTCTCAGCGCAATTGACGCCCCAACCGTCACACCTGGCGCGCGCAGGGCCGGTCAGGCCCGGTCCGGTTCGTGGAGCGCCTTGCGCAGCACTGCGCAGGGACGGCCCAGTTGGCGGTCCCTGCGGTGGTCGATCACCTCGTAGCCGAGGGCGGTCCAGAAGGCGAGGCCCCTCGGGTTGTTGTCGAGTACCGCGAGCCGTGCGGCGGTGCGGCCCTCGGCGCGGAAGCGGTCCTCGACCCGTCGGGCGATCCGTCGTCCGTGGCCCTGCCGTTGCGCACCCGCGTCGATCATCAGCAGCCCGATCCATGGATCCGGATCGGCCGGGTCGGGGTGGTGGGCGAGGGTGACGGCGACCCCGACCAGCCGCCCCTCGCTCCGCGCGAGCAGCACCTCCACGCCCGGATTCACCAGCTCGTCGGCGAGCGCCTTCGCGACCTGCTCCGGCCGGATGTCGTCCGGGTCCGGGAAGTCGCCGCTGAGGGCGTGGAAGTCGCGGTTGGAGGCGTAGAGCGCGGTGAGTTCGGTGAGCAGCGGGCCCGGGATGTCGTCACCGGAGGGCAGAGGTTCCAGGATCACCAGGGCAAGCTAGCGCGGGAACGCCGGAGCCCCCAGCTGTTGTGCGGCTGGGGGCTCCGGCGAGGTGCGGGAAGGGCTCAGACGTTCACGCCGAAGTCCTGGGCGATGCCCACCAGACCCGAGGCGTAGCCCTGGCCGACCGCGCGGAACTTCCACTCGGCGCCGTTGCGGTAGAGCTCGCCGAAGACCATGGCCGTCTCGGTGGCCGCGTCCTCGGACAGGTCGTAGCGGGCGATCTCGGCGCCGCCGGCCTGGTTGACGATGCGGATGTAGGCGTTGCGGACCTGGCCGAAGTTCTGGCCGCGGTTCTCCGCGTCGTAGATGGAGACCGGGAAGACGATCTTGTCGATGTCGGCCGGGAGGCCGGCGAGGTTGACGTTGATCGCCTCGTCGTCGCCGGCGCCCTCACCCGTGCGGTTGTCGCCGGTGTGGACGATCGTGTTGTCCGGGGTCTGCTTGTTGTTGAAGAAGACGAAGTGGGCGTCCGAGTAGACCTTGCCCTGCCCGTTCACCGCGATGGCGGAGGCGTCCAGGTCGAAGTCCGTGCCGGTGGTGGTGCGGACGTCCCAGCCGAGGCCCACGGTGACGGCGGTCAGGCCCGGAGCCTCCTTGGTGAGCGAGACGTTGCCACCCTTGGACAGGCTTACAGCCATTGTTGGGAGTCCCTTCCCTAGTTCTGTGTGCGCTCGAAGCTACCGTCACCCGGGAGAACGCCGGGAGGGGTCCCCATGGTTCCGGATCCCTTTACCTTTTTTACCAATCGGGACGGGCGTGTCGCGAAAAATACAGGTGACGTGGACCGGACAGGCCGGGAACATGGACCACATGTCCGGTCCCTACCTCGTCCGTGGCTCCGTCTCCCTGCCCGAGGCCGAGCTCATGTGGCGTTTCTCGCGGTCGTCCGGGCCCGGCGGACAGCACGTCAACACCAGTGACTCCCAGGTGGAGCTGCGCTTCGACCTGGCGAACACCGAGGCCCTGCCCGAGGTGTGGAAGCGGCGGGCGCTGGAGCGGCTGGCCGGGCGGCTCGTCGACGGTGTCGTCACCGTCCGCGCCTCCGAGCACCGCTCCCAGTGGCGCAACCGCGAGACCGCCGCCGTACGCCTGGCCGCCCTGCTCGCGGAGGCGACCGCGCCCCCGCCCAAGCCCCGCAAGCCCACCCGCATCCCGCGCGGGATCAACGAACGGCGGCTGAGGGAGAAGAAGCAGCGCTCGGACACCAAGCGGGGAAGGTCCGGACGGGACTGGGGCTGAGCCCCGTCCGAGCCCGACCCCGAGCCCCGATACCCCCAGAGACAAGAACTCCGCCCGCGTGATGCTCGTCCGGGCAGGTCTGAACCCGGCTGGTGCCGAGGGCGCAAGACCTCCGGGAGCGCTGCTCCCAGAGGCAGCCTGAGCCAGGAATCCCCACTCAATCCTGAAGGAAGGAACCCCCTTCCCTCAGGGAGGGGAGCAGTCAAAAAGCGGCCACGGAATTCCGCTGCTCTACTCCGTTCTACTCCGTCACCCCGATTACCCCAACTGCCGGTAGCGGCCCCGGAAATAGAGCAGTGGCCCCCCGTCCGCGCTCGGCACCCGCGCCGTCAGCACGCGGCCGATCACCAGTGTGTGGTCCCCCGCCGGCACGCGCTGCTCGGTCCGGCACTCCAGGGTCGCCAGGGCGCCGCCCACCAAAGGGGCGCCGGAGACCTCGCCGCGGCCGTACGCGATGTCCTCGAACAGGAGCCGGTCGCTGATGCGGCCCTTCATGGCGAAGCGGCCCGCGACATGGCGCTGGCTCTCGGAGAGGACGGAGACCGCCCACAGGGGCTGTTCGTCGAGCAGGTCGTCCATGCGGGACCCGTTGCGCAGGCTGACCAGGACCAGCGGCGGGTCCAGGGAGACCGACAGGAAGGCGGTGGCGGTCATGCCGACGTCCTCGCCGCCCGGTGCCAGGGGGTCGTCCGGGTCGAGCGGCGGCTCCTGCGCGGTCACCAGGACCACACCCGCGGCCAGCCTGGTCATGGCGGCCCGGAACTCGTCGTTGCTCACCCCCTCAGGATGCCGGGAAGCGGCCGTGGCGGTGGGGGAAGACGGGACAGCGGGAATGTTCAGCACGCCGAAACGCTAATCTCCGCCCTGCGCGCACCGCATCGGGCCTCGGTCCGAGCCGGGTCCTAGGACCACCGAAGGACACCTGGAAGGCCATGAGGCCGCCTCTTCGTGCATCATGTCCCCACACCCGCACAGTCTGCGTTCAGTAAACGCACAGGGAAAATGCAGAAACTCCACTCAATTGTTCACGTTCCGCTGTGACTTGAGTCACAAGGGTCATTAATTGTTGACCCTGTGTACCGAGTGGGCAGCGCGCTGTGATTCAGTGGCGGGGAAACCTGCAAGAGCACCGCGGCAAGAGCGTCACCGAAAAGAAGCGCCGAAGAGAACCCTTGATTCGCTGCGAGGTCTCGGGGGGAGGGCGAACATGGAGGCCGAGTCGGAGCCGTATGTCCGTCTTGCGTCCCTGCGGCAGCTGCACCAGGTCATGGCCGACATGAACACGGCACGCAGCCTGGCGGACACACTGCAGACCGTCTCCGACGGCGTGGTCAACGCCCTCGGGTACGAGATGGCGTGCGTCAACCTCGTGCGCCCCGACGGCGACCTCGTCGTCGCCGCCTTCTCCGGCAACTCCGCCGCCGAGGCGCTCATCACCGGCCGCGTCGGCTCGCGCCCCTCCTGGGACCGTCGCCTCAGCATGGGCGAGGCCTGGGGCGACCTGCGGTTCATACCGCACACCGAGGGCTGGGTGCTCGACGAGGACGACGTACCGCAGTGGTACACCGACGGTCCCGCGCCCCGCTTCGAGGACGAGTGGCACCCCTCCGACCGGCTCTTCGCGCCCATGTACACGCCCGGCGCGCAGGGCGGCTCCTGCGGTGAACTGCTCGGCGTGATCTCCGTGGACCGGCCGCGCAACGGCCGCCACCCCGGCGCGTGGGGGCGCGAGGCGCTCCAGATGTACGCGTTCCAGGCCGCCATCGCCATCAGCAACGCGCGTCTACGCGCGAATATGCAGCGCGCCCTGGTCCGCCTGGAGCGCGAGCAGCAGGCGCTGCGGGCCAGCGAGGAGAGCTTCCGGCAGGCCTTCGAGTACGCCCCCTCCGGCATGGCCATCGCCGAGATGGGCGGCGACCAGCACGGCCGGATACTGCGCACCAACGACGCGCTGTGCCGGCTGCTCGGCCGCCCCGCCTCCGCGATGCGCCGCTACTCCTTCTCCGACCTCGTCCACCCCGAGGACATAGGCACGCTGCTGCGCACCTCCGCCGAGGGCGGCCGCGCGGAGCTGCGCCTCGGCCGCCGCGACGGCACCTATGTCTGGGTGTCCCTGCGCAACAGCGTCGTCGCCGACGCGGCCGACGGCCCCCGTTTTCTGCTCACCCACGTCGAGGACATCGAGGAGCGCAAGCGCCGCGAGCTCCAGCTCGCCCACCGCGCCTCCCACGACTCCCTCACCGGCCTGCCGAACTCGGCGGAGCTGCGCTCGCGCCTGTCGTCCCGCCTGTGCCGGCGGTCCACCCACGCCGGCGAGATCGAGTCCCTCGACGCGGCCTACGGCCACCCGGCCTTCGACGTCAACGGCCACGGCTTCGACTTCGCGGCGGGCACACAGACGTACGACGGCTACGACCACCATGTGCACACGATCGCCCCCGAGGGGGAGCCGGACGACGGCGCCAAGGGACTCGCGGTCCTCTTCTGCGACCTCGACGGCTTCAAGTCGATCAACGACCGGTTCGGGCACAACGCGGGCGACGCGGTCCTCATCGAGGTCGCCCGGCGGCTCACCCGGGGCGTGCGCGACGGTGACACCGTGGCCCGGCTCGGCGGCGACGAGTTCGTGATCCTCGCCGACGGGCTGGGCAAGGCCGACGCGCAGGACCTCGCCGTACGCCTGCGCAACGAGATCATCCAGCCGATCCGGGCCGAGGGCCGGGCCGTCCGGGTGGGCGCCAGTTTCGGCATCGGGTGGGCACACTGCGGCATGACCGCGGACGAAGTGTTGAAATCCGCCGACGAACGGATGTACGTCGAGAAACGATCTCGTCCCAAACAACATCGTCGAGCGGGATGATCCCCAGGTCAGTGCGCTGAAGCGGTCTGAGTCACCCGTTTGGGCCAGCGAGAGCGGGTAGGCTCGACACTCAATACCTGTACCGCATCCGCCCGCACCTGTTGAGGAGTACCTAGGGATGACGCCCGGCGACAACGGCGCGAGCACGCCCGAGGACGACGACCCGTTCGGCTATCTCTACGCCGACGGTCAGGCCAGAGGGGCCCAGCCGCCGTCCGGTGGCTACGGCTACCCGAACTCGGTCAGCAGAGTGCGCCCGGTCGGTGAGCGCACCTACGGCGGACAGCAGGCGCAGTACGGCCAGACGGTCCCGCAGCAGCAGGGCGCCTACGGCCAGCCGAACGCCGCCTATCAGGCGCCGGAGACCCTCCCGGGTGGCGCACCGACCACCCAGCAGCCCCTTCCGGGCGGCGGGGGCCGCGGACGCGGCAGCGGCCCGAACACCAAGGGTCTGCTGATCGGCGCCATCGCGGTGGTCGCCGCGGTCGTCATCGGCATCAGCATCGCCATAATCAACGGCGGCTCCGACGACGACAACAAAGCCAGCAACCAGGTCCAGACCTCCCCGACCCAGTCCCACAGCCCTTCGGTCAAACCGTCCAGCACCAGCTCGGCCTCCAGTACGGGCGAGATCCCGCCGGTCGATGCGAAGACGCTGCACCTGGACGGCACCGCCACCACGGCCTCGGACGTCAAGGGCGCGGAGTCCGACGGCGGCATCTACGTGACGGGCCTCAACCAGACCGGCTCCGGGGTCACCTGGACCGTGAACGGCATTCCGGAGGACGGCACCTACACCGTCTTCGCGAACTACAGTGCGGCCGGCGAGGACCAGTCGATGACCCTCCTCGTCAACGGCAAGCCGTTCGGCAGCAAGGTCGGCTTCGACAACTACCGGCATGCCGCCGACGGCGACTTCGCCAACGGCTGGACCACGACATACTCCTGGCCGACCCTGACCAAGGGCACGAACACCCTCTCGATCTCCTGCCAGGACGGCGACAAGTGCAATGTTCTGCTGGACCAGCTGTACCTGAAGAAGGGCCAGGTCAAGCGGTAGGGCCAGTGCTGTACGCCTAGGCCGCGGTGACCTCGGCTGTCACCGCGACCCGCTCCACCAGTTCCTCGTAGGTGGCACGGTCGAACTCGCCCGCCGCGGGCGCTCGTACGGTTGCCGCCGACAGTGCTGCCGCGCGGGCCAGGCGGTCCGGCCAGGGCAGGCGGTCCACGAGTCCCGACAGCAGACCCGCGACCGCCGAGTCGCCGGCGCCGGTCGGGTTGCCGTCCATGCGGGCGGGCGGGGCAGCATGCCAGCGGCCCTCCGGGGTGTGGGCGATCAGGCCGTCGGCGCCCAGGGAAGCGACCACCGCGTGGGCCCCCCGCCGCCGGGCGTCCTGGGCGGCGCGCAGCGGGTCGTGGGAGCCGGTGAGTTCGGCCAGTTCCTCGGCGTTCGGCTTGAGGATGTCCGGGCGGGCCGCCACACCGCGCCGTAGCGGTTCGCCGCTGGTGTCGAGGAGGACGGGGACACCGGCGGTGCGCGCGGTCCGTACCAGCCCCGCGTACGCGCCCACCGGCACCCCCGGCGGCAGGCTGCCGCACAGGGCCACCGCCGAGGCTCCGGCGAGGAGTTCGCCGTACACCTCCTGGAAGGCGCCCCACTCGGCCGGAGTGATCTGCGGGCCGGGCTCGTTCAACTGGGTGGTGTCGCCGGTCAGCTCGTCGACGACGGCGACCGTGCGCCGGGTCGCCCCGCCGATCGGGAGCAGCGCGTCCAGCACGCCCGGCGTGTCCGCGAGGCCCTCCCGCACGGCCCGTCCGGTGCCGCCGCCCGCGAAGCCGGTGGCCGTCACCTCGTGCCCGAGGGCCGCGAGCACCCGGGCCACGTTCAGGCCCTTGCCGCCCGGACGTTCGGTGACGTCCGAGACGCGGTGCGAGGCGTGGGGCCGCAGGGACCGTACGCGATAGGTGATGTCGAGAGCGGTGTTCAGTGTGACCGTGAGGATCACCCGTTCGACCTCCCTCGAAGTGTGTGTGCTGCCGTCCGTTCGGGCCCTGATCATGCCAAAGAGACGGCGACCGGCCCAGACCTCGGTTCGGCCACCGTCTCTCTACTGGGGTACTGATCAGGGCAGTTGGGGAGCAACCACCCATTCTCCCCGGCGCATCACGCCCTTGAGTTCGAAGTCGGCGTCCAGGAGCACCAGGTCGGCGTCCTTGCCCGGCTCCAGCGAGCCGATGGTGTCGTACATGCCCAGCAGCCGGGCCGGGTTGGCGGACAGCGCGGCCACCACGTCCTCCACCGGCAGCCGGTCGATCGTCACCGCCCGCTTGAAGGCACGGTCCAGGGTCAGCGTCGAGCCCGCGATGGAGCCGCCCTCCACCAGCCGGGCCACGCCCTCGCTGACCTCGACCTCCAGCGGGCCGAGCATGTAGCGGCCGTCGCCGATGCCGGCCGCGTCCATCGCGTCGGTGATGAACGCGACCCGGTCGGCGCCCGCGTGACGGAACGCCAGCTCCAGCGCGGCCGGGTGCAGATGCGTGCCGTCGTTGATGAGCTCGACCGTGACCCGCTCGTCCTCCAGGAGGGCGGCGATCGGGCCGGGGGAGCGGTGGCCGAGGACGGGCATGGCGTTGAAGAGGTGGGTGGCGACGGTGGCGCCCGCGTCGATCGCCTCGACCGTCTGCTCGTACGTCGCGTCCGTGTGGCCGACGGCCGCGATGACCCCGTGCTCCGCCAGCAGCCGTACCGAGTCGAGCCCGCCCGGCAGTTCGGTGGCGAGGGTGACCATCCTGGCCTTGCCGCGCGCCGCGTCGATCAGCTTGCGGACGTCCGCCGGGTCCGGGTCGCGCAGCAGTGCCTCGGAGTGCGCGCCCTTGCGGCACGGCGAGATGAACGGGCCCTCGAAGTGGATGCCGGCGATGTCGCCCTGCTCGGCCAGCTCGCTCAGCAGCCCGGCCTGCTGGGCGAGGATGTCCATGTCGTCGGTGACGGTGGAGGCGACGAGGGTCGTGGTGCCGTGCAGACGGTGGGTGCGGATGGCGGTGAGTACGTCGTCCACCGGACCGGAGAACGACGCGCCGCCGCCGCCGTGGTTGTGGATGTCGACGAAGCCGGGGACGAGCCAGTGGCCGCTCACGTCGACGACCTGGGCATCCGCGGACGCCGCGCCCGCGATCCTCGTACCCTCGACGATCACACGCCCGTCGTCCACGATCCCGGTGGGCAGCACCACCCGGGCACCGGCGAGAACCATGGTGGGGGCCATCAGGCGGTTACCTCCGAAGGGTCAGTGGTTTCGAGGAGATCCCGGGCGAGGATTCCCGCGCCCAGGCATCCGGCGATGTCCCCGAGGGCGGCGGGGACGATCGACGGCAGCTTCTGGAAGGTGACGCGCCGCTGGACGGCCTCCCTCAGCGGTGTGAACAAGACTTCCCCCGCTTCGGCCAGGCCGCCACCGATGATGAGCGTGCGCGGGTCCAGCAGGGTGAGCGCGGTGACCAGTCCGTCCGCGAGCGCGTCCACGGCCTCCTGCCAGACCCGGACGGCATCCGGATCACCGGACGCGACGGCCTTCGCGCAGTCCGCGGCATCCGCGTCCGGATCCCCGCAGGCAGCGGCCCACGCCTCGCTCACGGCGGCCGCGGACGCGTACCGCTCCAGACAGCCGCGCTGCCCGCACGGGCAGGGGGCGCCCCCGGGCCGTACGACGATGTGCCCGATCTCGCCCGCGAAGCCGTGCGCCCCCGCCTCCACCCGGCCGTCGAGGCCGATGGCGCCCGCGATCCCGGTGCCGAGCGGCACGAACAGGAACCGGTCGGACCCTCTGCCCGCTCCGATCCGGCCCTCCGCGAGCCCGCCGGCGCGTACGTCGTGGCCGAGGGCGACCGGGACGCCGAGCCGTTCGGCGAGCAGCTCGCGCAGGGGTACGTCCCGCCAGCCCAGGTTGGCCGAGTACGCGGCGATGCCCCGTTCCTCGTCGACGATGCCGGGGACGGCGACGCCGACGGCGGCCGCCGGCTCGCCCAGCCGCCGGGCGCCGTACGCGCGCAGGTCGGCGGCGAAGCCGAGGATGTCCTCGACCACCGCGCCGGGCCCGCGCTCCCGGCCGGTCGCGCGGCGGTCCTGGTGCAGCAGTGTGCCGCCGTCCCCGACCAGGGCGGCCTTCATCCCGGTGCCGCCCACGTCGAGGGCGATGACATGTCTCACGGGAGACAGTGTGGACCTCCGACCCGCAAGAGGTCTAGTCCATTCGCGTGGTGTAGACCTTGGTGTAGACCTCTTGGTCCATATGGTGAAACGGCTAGACAGCAGAGTTGGTGCGGTAGTAGTGGGTCGGCGTAGGGCAGGAATGATCGCGGTGGTGTCCGCAATGGGCATGACGGCGGTTCTCGGTGGCTGTGGGAACACGGGTTCTTCGGACGTGACCCTCAGACTGGTCGCCGCCGACTACGGCGGCTCCGCGGCCGACAGCTCCAAGAAGTACTGGGACGGGCTGGTCAAGGAGTACGAGGCCGAGCACTCCGGGGTGAAGGTCGAGGTCAGCGTCTACTCCTGGAACGACGTCGACCGCAAGGTCAAGGAGATGGTCGCCGCCGGCAAGGCGCCCGACATGGCCCAGATCGGCGCGTACGCCGACTACGCGGCCGCGCACAAGCTGTACCAGGTCTCCGACCTGCTCTCCATCCCCGTACAGGCGTCCTTCCTCTCCCAGCTCTCCGAGGCGGGGCAGTGGCAGCACGCCCAGTACGGCATCCCGTTCGCGGCCTCCACCCGCGTCCTCTTCTACAACAAGACCCTCTTCACCAGGGCCGGCATCACCCCGCCCAGCACCTGGAGCGAGCTCGCGGCCGACGCGAAGGCGCTGAAGGCCGCGGGCGTGAAGTACCCGTACGCACTGCCCCTCGGCCCCGAGGAGGCGCAGGCCGAGGCCATGCAGTGGCTGCTGAGCGGCGGCGACGGCTACACCGACGACGCCGGCACCTACAGCATCGACTCCGCGCAGAACATCGAGACCTTCACCTGGCTCAAGGACGAGCTCGTCGGCAAGGGCCTGACCGGGCCGGTCGCGCCGGACCGGCTCAACCGCGCCGACGCCTTCGCCGCCTTCGCGGACGGCCGGGTCGGCATGCTCGACGGGCATCCGACGCTGATGCGGCAGGCCGCGAAGAAGGGCGTGAAGTTCGGCATGGTGCCGATGCCGGGGCGGACCGGGGAGTCCAAGTCCGCGATGGGCGTCGCCGACTGGATGATGGCCTTCAAGCAGAACGGCCACGCCGAGCAGATCGGCGACTTCCTCGACTTCGTCTACAGCGACAAGAACGTCCTCGACTTCTCCCGCGAGTACGGCCTGCTCCCGGTGACCGGCTCCGCGTCGGACGCCATGGCCCGGTCCACGAAGGACGCGGACCTCCACCCCTTCCTGGACCAGCTCACCACCTCAGAGCTCTACCCCGTCGGCAAGACCTCCTGGGCGGCGGTCAGCGCCGACATCAAGAAGACGGTCGGCCGGGCCGTCACCCCCGCCGGCAGTCCGGCCGCCGTCCTGAGCCGGCTGCAGACGGCGGCGACGACGGCGGACAGCCGCGACGTCGGGTGATCCGCTGCCGCGACGCCGGGTGAGCCATGGCCGTGACGCCGGGTGAACCGTTGTCGGCGCCCGGCGCTACGGTTCAGGGCATGGAGCGGGAAGAACGCCAGGAACTCCACCGACGCGAACAGGCCATCCTCGCGCTGGAACGCCGGGGCTTCCCCGGGCCGGGGGCGAAGGAGCGGGCGATAAGGGAGGAGCTGGGGCTGGCCCCCGTCCGCTACTACCAGCTCCTGAACGCCCTGCTGGACGACGAGCGGGCGCTGGCGCACGACCCGGTGACGGTGAACCGCCTGCGGCGGGTCCGGGAGGCCCGGCGCTCCGAGCGCTGAGGAGGACGGCGCTTCCCTGTGCGCCCCCATGAGCCATATGAGCCATGGGTGCGCCCGCCCTCCCGTGGATAGGGTCGCCGTATGGGCATCCATACGACGGACTCGACCAACCCGACGGACCCGCTGCCGACCCCCGCGACCCGGGCCGGACGGGAAGGGCTGGAGGCGCTGCTCGCGCGACCGGGCGCCGCGGTGATCGGGCTCGACTTCGACGGCACGCTGGCGCCGATCGTCGCCGACCCCGAGCAGGCCAGGGCCCACCCCGAGGCCGTGCCGGCGCTCGCCGCCCTCGCCCCGAAGGTGGCCTCCGTCGCCGTGATCACCGGCCGCCCGGCCGGGGTCGCCGTGCGGCACGGCGGCTTCGCGGGCGTATCAGGCCTGGAGCACCTCGTCGTGCTCGGCCACTACGGCGCCGAGCGCTGGGACGCCGTGAGCGGCACCGTCAGCGCGCCGCCCTCGCACCCCGGGGTCGCCGCCGTCCGCGCCGAACTGCCGGGGTTCCTGGACCGGATCGGTGCCTGGCGGGGGACCTGGATCGAGGAGAAGGGGCGCGCCGTCGCCGTCCACACCCGCCGCGCCGAGGATCCGCAGGCCGCCTTCGAAGCCCTCCGTGCACCTCTCGCCGAGCTCGCCACCCGGCACGGCCTGATCGTCGAGCCGGGGCGGATGGTCCTGGAACTCCGTCCGCCCGGCATGGACAAGGGCGTCGCCCTCCTGGAGTACGTCCGTGAGGCCGGAGCCGAGTCGGTGACGTACGTCGGCGACGACCTGGGCGACCTGCCCGCCTACGCCGCCGTCGACAAGCTCCGCTCCGACGGCGTCCCGGGCCTGCTGGTGTGCAGCGGCAGCTCCGAGGTGACGGAGCTGGCCGAACGGGCGGACCTGGTGGTGGACGGTCCGGAAGGGGTCGTACGACTGCTGCGGACGCTGGCGGCTCAGCTGGACTGACCGGTGTCCAGCGCGTGCAGCTGGTCCAGGAACCACTGTGCCGGCGGTAGCGCCGTGGCCGCGGCGGCCAGCCGCTTCGTGCGTTCCGCCCGCTCGTCGGGGGGCATGGTCAGCGCCTGGTGCAGGGCGTTCGCCGTGCCCACGATGTCGTACGGGTTCACCGTGATCGCGTCCTCGCCCAGTTCCTCGTACGCCCCGGCCTCTCGCGACAGCACCAGCACGCACCCCTCGTCGGAGACGACCGGAATCTCCTTGGCGACCAGGTTCATGCCGTCCCGGATGGGGTTCACCAGGGCCACGTCCGCCAGCCGGTAGGCGGCCAGGGAGCGCGCGAAGTCGTCCTTGACGTGCAGCACGACCGGGGTCCAGCCCGGCGTCCCGTACCGGGCGTTGATCTCCTCCGCGAGGCGCTGCACCTCCGCCGTGTACTCGCGGTACACGGCCAGGTCCTGCCGGGAGGGGTAGGCGAAGGCCACGTGCACGACCCGCTCGCGCCATTCGGGGTGGCCGTCCAGCAGCTGCCGGTACGCCAGCAGCCCGCGCACGATGTTCTTCGACAGCTCGGTGCGGTCGACCCGGACGATCGTCCGGCGGCCCTCGCCGATCTCCGTCCGCAGCACGGTCATCCGTTCGGCCACGTCCGCCTCGTGCGCCCGCTTGCGCAGGAAGTCCGCGTCCGCGCCGAGGCCGTGCACGCCGATGCGCGTGCCGGACGGGATGCCGGGGCCCAGGATCTCGTGACAGCAGGCGGTGAACGCGTCCGCCCAGCGGTGCGTGAGGAAGGCCGCCCGGTCCGCGCCCAGGATGCCGCCCAGCAGCTCGGCCGCGATGTCGTCGGGCAGGAGGCGGAAGTAGTCCGGCGGGGCCCACGGGGTGTGCGAGAAGTGGCCGATCCGCAGATCGGGCCGGAGCTGCCGGAGCATCCGGGGGGCGAGGGCGAGGTGGTAGTCCTGGATCACCACCGCGGCACCCTCCGCGGCCTCCTCCGCCAGCGCCTCGGCGAAGGCCCGGTTGTACGCCTCGTACGACGCCCACTGGCGCCGGAACTCCGCGTCGAAGACCGGCTCCAGCGGGGTCTGGTACAGCATGTGGTGGACGAACCAGAGCACGGAGTTGGCGACGCCGTTGTACGCGTCGGAGAAGACCGTCGCGTCGATGTCCAGCATCCGCACCTGCTGGCCGCCGGTCGCGTCCACGGACAGCCGGCGGCCGCCGTGCGAGCGGCGCACGGCCTCCCGGTCGGCGTCGCTCAGCGCGGCGCACACCCACACCGCGTCCGTGTGCGGCCCGATGGCCGACAGCCCCGAGACCAGCCCGCCGCCGCCCCGCTTGGCGTGCAGCGCACCGTCCTCAAGGACCTCGTACGAAACCGGGCCGCGATTGGACGCGACCAGCACCTCAGCGCCGTGCGTGGAAGCCATACGCCTCAACTTAGCCCGGCCCGGAAACGCTCAAACGTACGTTCCACCGTGCGAGGGGGCCGTATACAGCCGTTCTCCAGCCGATCAAGGCCATTCCGCCCGATCAGGCCACTCTGCGCGAGGCGTACTCCGCGATCTCCGCCATCGGCGGCCGCTCCTCCGCGTCCACCGAGTAGGTGCGTGGCTCGAAGCCGTCGTCGCCCCGCTCGAACTGGGTGAGGGAGGGACGGATGAGGTGACCGCGGGCCAGGCGAAGCTGCGCGGTGCGGTAGATCGCCGCCGCCATCCGGCCCAGCGCCTGCCCGTCCTGGTGCCGGTGCTTGCGCACGCCCACGTCGACCTGGGCGAGGGCGTCCAGGCCCACCAGGTGCAGGGCGTCGACCAGCATGCCCAGCTCCACGCCGTAGCCGACGGGGAACGGGAGCTGTTCGAGCAGCGAGCGGCGGGCTGCGTACTCGCCGCCGAGCGGCTGCACGAATCCGGCCAGTTGCGGCCAGTGCATGTTCAGCAGGGGGCGGGCCATCAGCTCGGTGACCCGGCCGCCCTGGCCCGCTGTCTTGCCGGAGGCGAGCGAATTCAGCTCAGTGCCCAGCGGGCGGTCGTACATGGCCTTGACCAGATCGACCTCGGGGTCGGTGAGCAGCGGGCCGACGATCCCGGAGACGAAGTCGGAGGAGAACTCCCTCAGATCGGCGTCGATGAAGCAGACGATGTCCCCGCTCGTGACCAGCAGGGAGCGCCACAGGACTTCCCCCTTGCCGGGGACGGCCGGGATGCGCGGCAGGATGTCGTCGCGGTGGACGACCCGGGCGCCCGCGGCGGCGGCCACCGCGGAGGTGCGGTCGGTGGACCCGGAGTCGACGACGACGATCTCGTCGACGAGCGGAACCTGTCGCATGAGGTCGTGGCGGATCACGGTGACGATGTCGCCGACCGTCTCCTCCTCGTTGAGCGCGGGCAGGACGACGGAGACCGACTGCGCCGTCCGCTGCTTGGCGGCGAGGATCTTGTGGAGGGGGCGATCGGTCACGGACCAGGAGTGGGTGGCCAGCCAGCGCTCGACTTCTTCCAGCACAGTCAGCGGCTCCTCACGTGTCTCGCGGTACGGACGACTATCTCAACTGTCCTGGCCTTCGGTTACAGTCTTGAACAACGCCGATGACCATCGCATGTCGAGGGCCAAGGGCGTCGACAACCGAATACAGCTCATCCAGAGGGGCAGAGGGACACGGCCCGATGAAGCCCCGGCAACCCTCCAGTCGGTACTCCTGACCTGTGCAGCGAGGCTCCCGGCTAGGGAAGGTGCCAAATCCGTCTCACGGCGAGATGCGTCGTGAGGAAGATGAGGAGAAAGGGCCTCGCCTCTCATGGCTGTGCAGACCGTTGCCACCACCACCGATTCCACCGTCGACCTCGGCCCAGCCGCTGCGCTGAGCTGCCGGGAATGCGGTCACCGGGTACCCCTCGGACCGGTGTTCGCCTGCGAGGAGTGTTTCGGCCCGCTGGAGATCGCGTACGACTTCTCGGCCTACGACACCGAGGAACTGCGCCGGCGCATCGAAGCGGGACCCGCGAACATCTGGCGCTACGCGCCGCTGCTGCCCGTCCCCGCGGACGTGGCCGAAAAGCCGAACATCAACCCCGGCTGGACCAAGCTCGTCAAGGCCGACAACCTGGCGCGCGAGCTGGGTGTGACCGGTGGTCTCTACGTGAAGGACGACTCCGGCAACCCGACGCACTCCTTCAAGGACCGCGTCGTCGCCCAGGCCCTGGAGGCCGCCCGCGCCTTCGGCTTCACCACCCTGTCCTGCTCCTCCACGGGCAACCTCGCAGGCGCCGTCGGCGCCGCGGCCGCCCGCGCCGGCCTGCGCTCCTGCGTGTTCATCCCGCACGACCTGGAGCAGGGCAAGGTCGTCATGGCCGCGGTCTACGGCGGCGAGCTCGTCGGTATCGAGGGCAACTACGACGACGTGAACCGCTTCTGCTCCGAGCTGATCGGCGACCCGGCCGGCGAGGGCTGGGGCTTCGTCAACGTCAACCTGCGGCCGTACTACGCGGAGGGGTCGAAGACCCTGGCGTACGAGATCTGCGAGCAGCTCGGCTGGCGGCTCCCGGACCAGATCGTCGTCCCGATCGCCTCCGGATCGCAGCTCACGAAGATCGACAAGGGTCTGCAGGAGCTGATCAAGCTGGGGCTCGTCGAGGACCGGCCGTACAAGATCTTCGGCGCCCAGGCCGAGGGCTGCTCCCCGGTGTCCGTCGCCTTCAAGGCCGGCCACGACGTCGTCCGTCCGCAGAAGCCGAACACCATCGCCAAGTCCCTCGCCATCGGCAACCCGGCCGACGGCCCGTACGTCCTCGACATCGCGCGCCGCACGGGCGGCGCGGTGGAGGACGTGACGGACGAGCAGGTCGTGGACGCCATCAAGCTGCTGGCCCGCACCGAGGGCATCTTCGCGGAGACCGCGGGCGGTGTGACGGTGGGCGTGACGCAGAAGCTCATCAAGGACGGGGTCCTCGACCCGACCAAGACCACCGTCGTCCTGAACACGGGTGACGGCCTCAAGACCCTCGACGCGGTGGCCGGCACCGGCCTGACCGCGACCATCCGCCCGAACCTGGACTCCTTCCGAGAGGCTGGCCTCGCATGAGCGTGACCGTCCGCATCCCCACCATCCTGCGCACCTACACGGGCGGCAAAGCCGAGGTGACGGCCGAGGGCGCGACCCTCGCCGAGGTCATCGAGGACCTGGAGAAGAACCACACCGGGATCGCCGCCCGGGTCCTCGACGACCAGGGCAAGCTGCGCCGCTTCGTCAACGTGTACGTCAACGACGACGACGTCCGCTTCGAGCAGGGACTGGAGACGGCGACCCCCGAAGGCGCGGGCGTCTCCATCATTCCCGCGGTCGCGGGCGGCTGATCAATTACCGTGGGTAACCTCAGTTACCGAGTGTTCATCTGATTGCCTCCTCCGCGAGAGAAGCGGAGGGGGCAATTCAGTGTGGTTGAGCGCGGTACAGTTGGGGAACAGCTCCCGATCCCCAGGTCGGAAGCCCTGGATTCATGCCGTAGGCCCGACAAGAAGTAGCCAAAATGCGCGGGCTTTCTGCGGCTTTTGTTCCTTTTATGGGGCCCGAGTTGCCCTGAATTCAGGCGAATTCTCGCCACTTCCCGCATCCTGTGCGTCCAGAATTCTCGTCCGATTGACCTGTTGCAGAGGGCAGTTGGACAGATACATTCAGCCGCGGTCGACGCGTTCCGGCGCACGCCCCCAAGCCAATGGGGGGTGAGGTCTGACCCGGATCCGCGAAGTGTGGATCTGTGCAAGGGCCAGTAATAGGGGAGTTAGGCATGGCTCAGGGCACCGTCAAGTGGTTCAACGCGGAGAAGGGGTACGGCTTCATCGCGGTCGACGGTGGTGCGGATGTTTTCGTCCACTACAGCGCGATCCAGATGGACGGTTACCGCACCCTGGAAGAGGGGCAGCGGGTCGACTTCGAGATCTCGCAGGGCCAGAAGGGCCCGCAGGCGGACATGGTCCGGCTGGCGACCAGCTGAAGCACGCGTCGACTGTCAGCGACGTTCTTCGTTCATCCTTCGAAGGGCCCGTTACCCCCTAGGGGTACGGGCCCTTCGGCCTGCCCCGGCTCCGTGACGCCACCGCCGCTCACCTGCCGATCCCCAGGAGTCGCTTGCACTCGGCAGGGCCGAGTGCTAATCATTGGCGTTAGCACTCTGAAGGTGAGAGTGACAATGAAGGACCGGGTCGGTGAGGCCCGCAGGCCAAGTGGGGCAAGGAACCACGGGGTTTGCGAGCCGTCCGTCGCGGGCGCGGGCGCGGTCCGAAGGAATCACCCCCAGTCCTGGAGGGACCACTTCACATGGCCAAGATCATCGCGTTCGACGAGGAGGCGCGGCGCGGCCTCGAGCGCGGCATGAACCAGCTCGCGGACGCCGTGAAGGTGACGCTCGGCCCCAAGGGCCGCAACGTCGTCCTCGAGAAGAAGTGGGGCGCCCCCACGATCACCAACGATGGTGTGTCCATCGCCAAGGAGATCGAGCTCGAGGACCCGTACGAGAAGATCGGCGCCGAGCTGGTCAAGGAAGTCGCCAAGAAGACGGACGACGTCGCCGGTGACGGTACGACCACCGCGACCGTGCTCGCCCAGGCGCTGGTCCGCGAGGGTCTGCGCAACGTCGCCGCCGGTGCCAACCCGATGGCCCTCAAGCGCGGTATCGAGAAGGCCGTCGAGGCCGTCTCCGCCGCCCTGCTGGAGCAGGCCAAGGACGTCGAGACCAAGGAGCAGATCGCCTCCACGGCCTCCATCTCCGCCGCCGACACCCAGATCGGCGAGCTCATCGCCGAGGCGATGGACAAGGTCGGCAAGGAAGGCGTCATCACCGTCGAGGAGTCCCAGACCTTCGGTCTGGAGCTGGAGCTCACCGAGGGTATGCGCTTCGACAAGGGCTACATCTCGGCGTACTTCGCCACCGACATGGAGCGTATGGAGGCGTCGCTCGACGACCCGTACATCCTCATCGCCAACTCCAAGATCGGCTCCGTCAAGGACCTGCTTCCGCTCCTGGAGAAGGTCATGCAGTCGGGCAAGCCGCTGCTGATCATCGCCGAGGACGTCGAGGGCGAGGCCCTGTCGACCCTGGTCGTCAACAAGATCCGCGGCACCTTCAAGTCCGTCGCCGTCAAGGCCCCGGGCTTCGGCGACCGCCGCAAGGCCATGCTCGGTGACATCGCCATCCTCACGGGCGGCGAGGTCATCTCCGAGGAGGTCGGCCTCAAGCTGGAGAACGCGACCCTGGACCTCCTGGGCCGCGCCCGCAAGGTCGTCATCACCAAGGACGAGACCACGATCGTCGACGGCTCCGGCTCGTCCGAGCAGGTCAATGGCCGTGTGAACCAGATCCGCGCCGAGATCGAGAACAGCGACTCGGACTACGACCGCGAGAAGCTGCAGGAGCGCCTGGCGAAGCTCGCCGGCGGTGTCGCGGTCATCAAGGCCGGTGCCGCCACCGAGGTGGAGCTCAAGGAGCGCAAGCACCGCATCGAGGACGCCGTCCGCAACGCCAAGGCGGCCGTCGAGGAGGGCATCGTCGCCGGTGGTGGCGTGGCGCTCATCCAGGCGTCCACCGTCTTCGAGAAGCTGGACCTGGAGGGTGACGAGGCGACCGGCGCTGCCGCCGTCAAGCTCGCTCTCGAGGCCCCGCTGAAGCAGATCGCCGTCAACGCCGGCCTCGAGGGCGGTGTCGTGGTGGAGAAGGTGCGCAACCTGACCCCGGGCCACGGCCTGAACGCCGCGACCGGTGAGTACGTCGACCTGGTCAAGGAAGGCATCATCGACCCGGCGAAGGTGACCCGTTCCGCGCTGCAGAACGCCGCCTCCATCGCCGCGCTGTTCCTCACCACCGAGGCCGTCATCGCCGACAAGCCGGAGAAGGCCTCCGCGGCCGCTCCGGGCGGCATGCCGGGCGGTGACATGGACTTCTGATCCCCGCGGATCAGCCTGTCCTTTCCGAGGGCGGCACCCCCTGTTCCGGCAGGGGGTGCCGCCCTCGGGCGTTTTCCGGCACGGCCCGTGCCGGTCAGCGGGAGGCGTAGTGCGAGGCGACCGCGGGCCGTCGCCTCCGTCTCGTGGGCGGGTGCGTGGCCGGGATCACAGGGGTTCATCGGCCCGGCCGGAATGGTGCCGGGGCCGGGGGAGTTCTTGTTGCCAGAGGCACCTGATGCATGTGCACATACCACCCGGTCAACCCTAACGAGGAGTCGCCCACGTGAGCGTCACCGAGTCCGCACCCTCCCGCGCCGCCGAGATCCTCTCCCGGCCGGTCTCGATCAACGGCCTGACCGTCCCCAATCGGATCGCCATGGCCCCGATGACCCGCCAGTTCTCCCCGGGCGGCATCCCCGGTGACGACGTGGCGTCTTACTACTCCCGCCGCGCCGCCGCCGGTGTCGGCCTGATCGTCACCGAGGGGACCTACGTCGGGCACGACTCCGCCGGGCAGAGCAACCGCATCCCGCGGTTCCACGGTGAGGAGCAGTTGGCGGGCTGGGCGAAGGTCGCCGAGGCGGTGCACGCGGCCGGCGGCACGATCGTCCCGCAGCTGTGGCACATCGGCATGGTCCGCGAGCAGGGCCAGCCGCCGTTCGCCGACGCCCCCGCCGTCGGCCCCTCCGGCCTGCGCATCGGTGCCACCGAGGCCACCGGCAAGGCCATGGACCGGGCCGACCTGGACGCCGTCATCGGCGCGTTCGCCGAGGCCGCGGCCGCCGCCGAGCGCATCGGCTTCGACGGCGTGGAACTGCACGGCGCCCACGGCTACCTCGTTGACCAGTTCCTGTGGGCGGGCACCAACCGCCGCACCGACGCCTACGGCGGCGACCCCGTGGCCCGCACGAAGTTCGGGGCCGAGATCGTCGCCGCGGTCCGCGAGGCCGTCTCCCCCGGGTTCCCGGTCATCTTCCGCTACTCGCAGTGGAAGCAGGAGGCCTACGACGCCCGGCTCGCCGAGACCCCGGAGGAGCTGGAGGCGATCCTGACCCCGCTGGCCGCCGCCGGTGTGGACGCCTTCCACGCCTCCACCCGCCGCTACTGGCTCCCCGAGTTCGAGGGCTCCGACCTCAACCTGGCCGGCTGGACCAAGAAGCTCACCGGCAAGACCGCCATCACCGTCGGCTCCGTCGGCCTCGACGGCGACTTCATCAAGGGCTTCGTGGGCGAGGGCTCCCCGGTCAAGGGCATCGACGACCTGCTCGACCGTCTGGAGCGCGACGAGTTCGACCTGGTGGCCGTCGGCCGCGCGCTGCTCCAGGACCCCGAGTGGGCGGTGAAGGTCCTCTCCGGCCGCTTCGACGAACTGGCGCCGTACGACGCGGCCGCGCTCAAGACGCTGAGCTGACGCCGAGCCCCAACTCGCTTGTACAGTCCGGGAGATGCGAATACTGCATCTCTCGGACACCCATCTGGAACGCACCGACGCCCCCAACCGGCACGGCGTCGATGCCACCGGATCCCTGCGCCTGATGCTCGCCGCACTGCGCCACCAACGGGACGTCGACGCGGTCGTCGTCACGGGGGACCTCGCGAACGACGGCGCGGTGGAGGCGTACACCGTTCTGCGAGAGCTGGTCGGGGAGTTCGCCCGCACCTGGAACGCGCCGGTCCTGTACACGACCGGCAACCACGACGAGCGCGAGGCGTTCGCCAAGGTGCTGGGCAGCGGGCACCTGGACCCCGACGGCACGGACCGTGCGGAGGCCACGTCGGGTTCGGGGGAGCGGGCGGCCGTGAGCACGGTCGGCGGATACCGCCTCGTCACCCTGGACTCGCTGGTGCCGGGCGAGGTGTACGGCCGCCTCGGTGCCGCCCAACTGGAGTGGCTTCGCGAGGTGCTGCGCACGCCCGCCGAGCGGGGCACCGTCCTCGCCTTCCACCACCCGCCGGTCACCCTGGACGTCCCCACCCAGCGCGCCTTCGGCCTGCTGAACCCCGACGACCTGGCCGACGCGGTCCGGGACACGGACGTCCGGGTGATCCTCACCGGCCACTTCCACCTCCAGCTCTTCGGCTTCCTGGAGCGCACCCCGGTGTGGGTCACGCCGGGCGTCGTCAACCGCATCGACCTGACCGCACGCCCCGGCACGGAGCGGGCGGTGCGCGGGGCGTCGGCGTCACTGGTGGAGCTGGGCGGGCCGTCAGGCCCGATGTTCCACACCTTCCATGCGCCGGACCCACGCGCCCACGAACCGGTGTACGAGCTGGACGACGAACGGACCCGGGAATTCCTCGACCGCTTCGGCCCTCGCGGCTGACGTAAAGCCGCTGGTCGGACGCCCTGTGGCGGCATCCTCGGCAGAATTCACTTGCTTAAGTCAATCAATATGTATAAGGTTGCGTAAGTCAAGCATTCGCGTGTTCCCGAGGAGGCCCAGCCATGTCCGAAGCCCTTGCCCGGCCCGCTGAGGCCGGGGGGTCCGCCCCGCCGAGGTCGAACGGCGTGGTGGCGGTGCTGGCCCTGGCCGGAATCGTCGTGTCGCTGATGCAGACCCTGGTGATCCCGATCGTCCCGGAGCTGCCGGGCTATCTGCACGCCTCCGCGTCGAACGCGGCCTGGGCGGTGACGGCGACACTCCTCGCGGCAGCCGTGGCCACTCCCGTCATGGGCCGCCTCGGGGACATGGTCGGCAAGCGGCTGATGCTGCTGACCAGCCTGGTCCTGCTGGTCTCCGGCTCGGTGGTCTGCGCGCTGAGCGACTCGCTGGTCCCGATGATTGTCGGACGCACGCTCCAGGGACTGGCGGCCGCCGTGGTCCCGCTCGGTATCAGCATCATGCGCGACGAACTCCCGCCGGAGCGGCTCGCCGGCTCGACCGCGCTGATGAGCGCCTCGCTCGGGGTCGGCGGCGCCCTGGGCCTTCCGTCCGCGGCCTTCATCGCGGACCACTTCGACTGGCACGTACTGTTCTGGACGTCCGCCGCGCTCGGCGTGGTGGCCTTCGCCCTCGTCCTGACGCTGATCCCGGAGTCGAAGGTACGCACCGGCGGCCACTTCGACATCGTCGGCTCGCTCGGCCTGTCCGCCGCGCTGGTCTCCCTGCTCCTCGCCATCTCCAAGGGCGCCGACTGGGGCTGGACCGACCCGGTGACCATGACTCTGTTCGCCGCCGCGGTCGTCGTACTGCTGGTGTGGGGCTGGTGGGAGCTGCGCACGGCGCAGCCGCTGGTCGACCTTCGTACCACCGTCCGCCGCCAGGTGCTGTTCACGAACCTCGCCTCGATCGCGTTCGGCTTCTCGATGTTCGCGATGTCCCTGGTCCTGCCGCAGCTGCTCCAGCTGCCCACGCAGACCGGCTACGGCCTGGGCCGGTCCATGCTCACCGTCGGCCTGGTCATGGCCCCGCAGGGCCTGGTGATGATGGCGACGGCTCCGTTGTCGGCCATGATCACAAAGACCAGGGGTCCGAAGATCACGCTGATGATCGGCGCCGTCATCGTCGCCTGCGGATACGGCCTGAACATCGTCCTGATGAGCCAGGTCTGGCACCTGGTCCTGGTGTCCTGCGTCATCGGCGCGGGTGTCGGCTTCGCCTACGGCGCCATGCCCGCCCTGATCATGGGCGCGGTCCCGGCGTCGGAGACCGCCGCCGCGAACTCCCTCAACACCCTGATGCGCTCCATCGGCACCTCGGTGGCCAGCGCGGTCGCGGGCGTGATCCTCGCCCAGATGACGATCAGTCTGGGCGGCCATTCCCTCCCGTCCGAGAACGCCTTCAAGGTCGTCATGGCGATCGGCGCCGGCGCCGCCGTCCTGGCCTTCCTCCTCGCCTCCTTCCTGCCGGGCCAGCGGGCCGACGCGGCGCAGGCGCCGGAGGCGGTCGGTCAGGCCGGGGCGGTGGAGGCCGCCGAAGCGAAGGCGTAACAGGGCAGAAGAAGACCGGAAGTCGGCGGCCGTCACCCGTATGAGTGGGGTGGTGGCCGTCCGGCACTTGTTCGTGTGCCCGGCCGTTCCACAGACAACGAATCGAGGAGCGATCATGACGACGACCGAGTCCCCCGACCACCCTGCTTCCGCGCCGTCCGGACCCGTGGTACGGACCTCCGCCGGTGCGGTGCGTGGCCGCAGGGAGGACGGGCTGGCGGTCTTCCGGGGCATACCCTTCGCCGAACCCCCGGTGGGGGAGGCGCGGTTCGCGGCACCTCGCCCGGTGCGGGCCTGGGACGGGACACGGGGGGCGTTCGAGTTCGGGCCGCCGCCCCCGCAGGAGGTGGGCATCCAGGGACGCACGGGCGTGGTGAACGGCCCCATGGGCGACGACTGGCTGACGCTCAACGTCTGGACGCCGGACCCGACCCCCTCGGCCGGGCGGCCGGTGATGGTGTGGATCTACGGCGGCGCGTACAAGCTGGGCTTCTCCGGCCAGCCGGGCTACGACGCGCAGCACATCGCGCGGGACGGTGACGTGGTCGTGGTCACCTTCAACTACCGCGTGGGAATGGAGGGTTTCGCCCGTATCGAAGGGGTGCCCGCGAACCGGGGCCTGCTGGACCAGGTGGCGGCGCTGGAGTGGGTGCAGGAGAACATCACAGCGTTCGGGGGCGACCCCGGTCAGGTCACCGTGTTCGGGGAGTCGGCCGGGGCGGGCTCGGTGGCGTCGCTGCTGGCGATGCCGAAGGCGCACGGTCTTTTCCGGCGGGCGATGGCGCAGAGCGTGCCGGGGACGTTCTTCTCCGACGAGCTGGCCCGGGACATCGCGTCCGCGCTCGCGGCGGAGGCGGGGCTGCGCCCGACGGCGGCGGACCTGTCGACGGTGGATCCGCGCCGGCTGACGGAGGCCGGGCAGGCGCTGAGCGCCAAGATGCTTCAGCATCAGGACAGATGGGGCCAGGCCGCACCCACGGTTACCCCTTTCTCACCGGTGGTCGACGGCGAGGTGCTGCCGACGACTCCCTGGCGGGCGCTGGCGTCGGGATCGGCCAGGGACGTCGACCTGGTCGTGGGCCACAACCGGGACGAGTTCCGTCTGTTCCTCGTCCTCGGCGGAATGCTGGGCAAGATCACGGAGGACCGGGCGACGGAGGCCCTGCGTCTGTTCGCACCGGGCGGGGAGGAGGGCGAGCGGGCCTACCGCGCCGCCTTCCCGGAAGCCTCGCCGGGTGAGCTGTACGAACGCGTCCACACCGACTGGCTGTTCAACATGCCGTCACTGCGTCTGGCGGAGGCGCAGCTGGCGGGCGGCGGCCGGGCGCACGTGTACGAACTGACCTGGCCGGCCCCGGGGAACGGGGGCGTTCTGGGGGCCTGTCACGGCCTGGACATCCCGCTGCTGTTCGGCACGTTCGGGGCGGACCTGGGGAATCTGCTGTTCGCCGGGGTGGATGCCTCCGCCTCGGCGGACGCCCAGGAGCTGTCGTCGCGTTTTCGCCGGTCGTGGACGGTATTTGCGAGGACGGGGGATCCGGGATGGCCCGCGTACGACCGAGAGCGAAGGCTGGTACAGGTGCTGGACGCGGAGCCAGCGGTCGTGGCGTACCCGGAGGAGAGGAGCCGGAAGCTGTGGGAGGGGTACGACTTCGGGCCGCTGCCGCTGATCGGCTGATCTGCGGATGAGAAGCTAGAGGTTGCCCATGGGCTCGATGTCGACCTGCACGGGCGTCCCCCAGATCCGCAGCACCTCGTAGTCCGTGAACTCGTGCACGAGCCGGTACGCCATGGCGGGCCGGGAGCCGCGCCGCTGGGCGGCGAGATACAGGTCGGCCTCGCGCCGGTCTCGTCGCGGCGTACCGCACAGCTGCCATTCGTGCCCGTTCCACAGCTCCGGCAGCCAGCGCTGCTGGGGCTGGGGGCGGTCGGAGCGGACGCCATAGCGGGAGGGAGAGGGGGAGGCGGGGTCGGCGCCCGGCAGGGGACGGGTGCCGTGGAGCTCGGAGCGACGCGCGGCCCGCCGCCGCGTCTCGCACAGCAGACACAGGTCGGGCGCGCTCTCGTCGACGGGCCCGTTCGGGTGCTCGGGGCAGCGGGTGGTGGCCGCGCCCGAGGTGACGCTCTCGTCGAGCAGCTCCAGAGCCCGCCGCAGATCGGCCTTCACCTCGTGCAGCCGGGCGTCCGGGGTGTCGGCGGTGAGGGCCTCCCCGTGCTCGCCGATCAGGCGGAGGGCGCGGCCGAGGGCGGTGAGCTGGGCGTGGTTCATGTGAACCAGCGTGGCATACGGCGCTGACAACGACGTCGGCGTGTGATGTCAGGTGCTGCGACCGACTTTGAGCACACAGACCGTGACGGTGTCGCTGTCCGGCTGGTAGAGCACCCGCCAAGCGCCGACGTGCAGGCGGTAGTACCCGGACCTTCCCAATGCGCGGGCCGCCTCCGGACGAGGTTCTTCGGCAAGCGCTCGTACTGCTGCGGCAGTCGCCTTGGCGCCCACGGGATCGATTGCTCGCAGCCGTCGGAACTCGTTCATGGCGTGGTGTTTCCACACCACCGCGTGGATCACGAAGCGACCCCTCGGCGGTCCTCTTCCTCCAACTGCGCCATGAACTCGTCGTGTGCCATCGAGGGCCCGGACGGAGCCGCCTCGCGCGCACGGGCTTCGGCGATGTCTGCTTCGTCCCGGAGCCTCTGAAGCTCCTCAAGTTCGCTTATGGGAATGAGCGCGGCGGCGGGCTTGCCGTACTCGGTGATCAGGATGTGCTCCTGCCCGTGCCGGACCCTGCTGACTAGCTGGCCGAGCTGATTCCGAGCCTCCACAAGCGGATACGTCTCCATGGAAAAAGTGTACACACCCGCGGGTGTGTGCAGTGTGCTCATTTCTTGGACCTTCGTCGATCGGTGAGAGGGTCAGGCGTATTTCTTGAGCGGCTCTGTGTCGAGGGTGATGTCGACAGGGGATGGGAGCACGACGGTGGTGCCCCAGGGGTGGGACGGGGACTGCTGATAGCGGCCGTCCTTGGGTTCGCTGAAGACCGTGAGGGTGTCGTCGTCGCGGTCGATGAGGAGGTAGACGGGGATCTCGGCCTCGGCGTAGCCGATGGGCTTGTCGATGCGGTCGCGTTGGTTGGTGTCGTGGTCGCGGACAGTGATCTCCACGACCATCAGGATGCCGTCGGGGTCGGACCATTCGCCATGCCCTGTGAAGTGCCCGCGCCGCGCGAAGGCGCCGTCCGTGCGGGCTCGTCCGTTGCGGTGAACCTGTGTCTTGACGCCGGAGTAGGGATAGAGGCCATGGCCGGGGCGCTGGAGGAGGCACTGACGCATCAGCCACGCGTGAATGCAGGAGTGGTTGCCGTCCTGCGGGGCCTTGACCTCTAGTTTCCCGTTGAGGTACTCAAGCCGGACGGTCTCAGGGGCGCGGCGCTCCAACTCCTCGAAATCCTCGACGCTGAGCGCATCTTTGGTGCGGACACGCCCGTCCACGAATTCGAGGCGCACGTGTTCAGGGGCCGCTTCGGCCAGTTCCTCGAAGTCCCCGATGGGCATCGGGACTTTCATACGGGTGTCCTTTCGTGTCGTTGATTCATCGCGCCACGGATCTCGGCGGCGCGGGAGCGGACCTCGGGAGGTGACAGGGGCGTGGTGTGGCTACTGGGGGCGCGTTCACCCCGGCACGCGCCGCAGATGCCACCCGGCAAGGCCTCCGGGCGGCCGGGCACGCCGCACTTCGCGCACTCCAGGATGCGGAGCGGCCGGCGAGCGGATGGCTGCACCGGCTCGGGCGGGAGCTTGTCGACGAGGCGTTTGCGGAGCAGGGCGGCCGGGTGGTGGACGGGGGAGGGGAGGCCGCTGGTGAGGGCCTGGCGTACATATTCGTCCGTGGCACCTCGCGCGAACCACTCCGTGAGCAGCGGGGCGAGGGCAGCACAGTCGGACTGGGAGAGGGAGAGGGCGGGGGTGGTGCGGCCGAGGGCGGCGAGGAGGATGAGGGCGCGGGAGCGGGTGGTCCGGCGGGGCGGGTCCGGTGGCTGTGGCTCCTCCGGTACGTCGCCGCGCGTGAAGGCCGCCCACCAGTCATCGTCGCGTGCGGTGCGGGAGAACCACGTTCGGGTGATCCAGCGGACGTTCTCGGTACCGGCCAGCCGCTCACGTCCTCGCCGCAAGTGCCCAGCCTGTTGGAGGCGGTTGAGGGCGGTCCGGAGTGCGCACTGTCCGTACGGCAGCGTCTTGGCCAGCGTCTTCACGGAGATGTCGGCGCCGTCGGGGAGGCGGTCGAGGTAGGCGGCGATGGCGGCTTCGCGGGGTGGGAGGTGGGCGAAGTCGTGTTTGGTGCGCGGGCGTTGGTCCGGAGCGGAGCGCTTGCCGTAGCCCGGGTTCGCCATTGGGTGCGGGGAGGGGTGCGCGGACAGGTCGGCAGCACTAAAGTTGGCGTCAGCCATGGGATCGAGCCTCGTAATCGATCTCGTTGGTTAAGCCCCCGCCCAGGTGTTGGTAGCACCGGCGGGGGCTGTTGCTTATGTGCGCACGCTAGAGGTTCGTGACTCTGCGTGGCAAGTCGAATGCGTCAAGTCAACTCGCCAGGGTGGGCGGGTGGGTTGAGGCCCTCCACCCGTTCCTTGGAAAGACGGCTCGGAACTCGGCGTCTGAGCCCCGGGGGCTTTCAGCAGGCGCCGTCTTCGACCTGGACGGTCAGGGTGGCGTACGTGTCGTTCACCGGTGTGGGCTGGATGTGCATGCAGAACGCCGCGTCCGTTCCGGGGCCGGTGATCGTGTAGTCGTCCGAGGTGGGGGACACCTGGTCCACCACCGCGCCGGTCGACGGGCCTTTCCCGGTGGCGTCGATGGCCTCGTCTATGTAGGCCGTGAAGCCCGTGTACTCGTCGTCCACGACCTGCTTCTTCTCCAAGGCGGTCGCCGCCTCGTGCACCGCGGTCCGCAGCTCGCCCTCGCTCCACTTCGAGCTCGCCTCGACGTAGTAGATGCCCCCGGCCGCGAACAGCAGCGAGCCGATGGTGAGGGCGAGGCCGATCGGGTTGCGGGTGTTGTAGTACGAACGGCCCCATTTTCTGATGAAGACCGGTTCGTGGTCGCGCGGTTCGCTCAACGCTTCAGGTCCGACACGAATGCCGTCCACGCTGCCGCTCGGAACACGAGCTTCGGGCCGTGGGGGTTCTTGGAGTCGCGGATGGGGATGAGGGTGCGGAAGTCGTGGGTCGCTTCCAGGCAGTCGCCGCCTTGGCCGCCGCTGTAGCTGGACTTGCGCCAGGTAACCGCGTCCAGTTCGTGCTCAGGGATGCTCCTCATGTTCGTAATCCTGCGCCACAGACTCGATCAAGACCAGGGAGTCCGCCGGAGTAAGGGAAGCGGCTACGAGGAGTTTGAACATCCGGGTGTGTCGGGCGACGGTGGCCGGGTCGTCCAGCAGCTTCCCCATGTCCGGTGCTTCGACGAAGGAGAGCGGAGGTGCGTCGTCGAACTCCATGAGCTTCAGCGGGCCGTCCATCCCCGCGTGCGCCCCGGAACTGTACGGCAGCATCTGCACGATGATGCGGTGCCTGCGCGCCAGGTCCACTACGTGGCGCAGGGCCTCCGTCATCACTGCGCCGCCGCCGACATTCCGCCGCAGCGCGGCCTCGTCCAGAACCGCCCACAACAACGGGGTTGTTGGATCGTCTAGCAGGCGGCTGCGTTCGATACGCGCTGTTACCCGGGCGTTGATCTCCTCGTCCGTCGCCGTCGGCTCGTACGCTCGGAACACCGCCTCCGAGTACGCCCTCGTCTGCAGCAGTCCCGGGATCAGCAGCGTCGTGTACTGACTGATCGCCGTAGCTCTGGCCTCCGCCTCCGCCGCCTCCGCAAAGTGGTCTGGATACTTGGACCTGGCCGAAGCCGCGCAATTCCGCCCGAAGAAGTCCACCGTCCCCAGCGCCTCGTCCAGCATCCGCGCATACTCCGGCTGCATCCGCCGTGTCCCCGCCTCCAGCTGCCCGATGAACGACCCGCTCACGAACAGCCGTTGCCCCACCTCCTCCTGGCTCAGTCCGGCCTTCTCGCGGGCGTGGCGGAGTTCGGCGCCCAGCAGGGCCCGGGGTGAGGAGGACGGGTCCAGATCCTTCGGTCCTGGCATGGCGGCGACTCCCTGTTGAACAAGTGGGGTTGTTGGGGCGTCGTGTCTGGCCAGGTTAGCGGCGTGTCGGACACGCTGTGTGGCGTACCCGGAACTCAGCGTGGAGGTAGGGAAGGTGCGGTCGACCGAAGAGATCGTGGAGTCGTTGCGGGACGCACTCGCGGGCGTCGGTGTCGTGTTGCCGTCGCTGCGCGTCGACCCCGTGACCGGTGCGAGTGACGAGCCGTTCGCCCTGGTCGACCTGGGGCGGCGCAATGTGTGTACCGCCGAGCATCTGACGGACGTACTGCGTGCCATGTCCGTCGGTGAGGAACTCCTGGCCCGTGCACGGCAGATCAATCGGCAGGGGCGGCTGCCCTGACTCGCCGGGCGGGCCCAGTGGCCCGCTGAATCAGGCCAACTTCCGCACCCGGAACCCCAAGTGTTGACGATTTTGGCGACAAGTCATCCAGTTCAGAGGAGACTCTCAGAAACCGCTGCTGCACTCCTGAACCGCACGAGCCGCCTACAGAAGAGACGGATGTGAAGCGAGTGAAGCGCAGAACTGTGGTCATGGGGCTCACCGCGGCAGCCGCCGTCGTGCCGGCCGTCGGGCTCGCAGGCAGCGCCCGGGCAGCGACCAGGTCCGCCGCGGCTTCGGACACGTCCCTGGTCTTCGACCCGGACGCCTACACCGAGCTGACCACCAGCATCACCGACACCGAGGGCACGGCCCACTCGGTGACGTACCACTTCTACAAGGTCGCCAGTTATGTGGCGAACCCGGTGGACACCACCTACCAGGGCCTCAACGTCAGCGTCCCGGTGAGCGTCGACGGGACCGCCGTCGACGCCACCCACGCGCCCATCCTGTTCGCCAACAACGTCGGCGGCTACATGCCCTCCTCGGTGGCCAGCGCGACCGGTATCGGGGGAGGCGGTGGCGCGGGCGGCCCGGGTGGGCCGGGTGGTCCGGGTGGCCCCGGCGGTGGCGGCAACAGCGGGCCGAGCCGTACGCAGCTGGCGCTGCTCGCCGGATACGTGGTTGTCGAGCCGGGCGCCCGCGGCCGTACCCTCGTCGACGCGAACGGCGTCTACTACGGCACCGCCCCCGCGGCGATCGTCGACCTCAAGGCAGCGGTGCGGTACGTGAAGTCCAACCGGGGCCGGATCCCGGGGAACGTGGACCGGATCGTCTCGTCCGGTACGAGTGCGGGTGGCGCGCTCTCCGCGCTGCTCGGCGCCTCCGGCGACAGTCCCCTCTACGCCGAGGCGCTGGCGGCGTTGGGCGCGGCCGACGAGAGCGACGCCGTCTTCGCCAGCGGCGACTGGTGCCCGATCACCGACCTCGAACACGCCGACGCCTCCTACGAGTGGTGCTGGGGCGCCAACCCGCTCGCCGACGGCTCGACCGTCGACCAGGCCGTGTCCGCCGACCTGAAGGCCGAGTTCACCGACTACGTGGCCGAACTGCACCTGACGGCACCGGGCTTCGGCCGCCTCACCGCACGCAACCTGGACGAGTACCTGGTCAGGACCCACCTGGAACCCTCGGCCACCCGCTATCTCACCGCCCTCTCGGACACCGACCGCAAGACCTACCTCGCCGCCAACACGTTCATCGCCTGGGACGGCGAGACGGCCACCTTCTCCTGGGACGAGTTCCTCACCCACGTCGGCGCCCGCAAGAAGGGCGCGCCCTCCTTCGACGCCTTCGACCTGTCGACCCCGGAGTGCAACCTGTACGGCGCCGGGACCACCGCCGCCCGCCACTTCACCCTCTACAGCCTGCGCCACGCCGAGGGCGCGAGCGCGCGCCTCGACAGCGACATCCCCGAGAAACTGCACCAGATGAACCCGATGTTCCACCTGGTGGAGAGGGCCAACCCGCACCGCGCCAAGCACTGGTGGATCCGCCTCGGCACCAAGGACAGCGACACCTCACTGACCGTCGCCGCCAACCTCGCCGCCCGCCTGGAGAACCTGGGTGACGACGTGGACATCAAGTACTACTGGGACGCCGGACACGGAGCGGACAACGACCCCGGCGAGTTCATCAAGTGGATCGGCCGGGTCTCGGGCTGCCGGGCCTGAACACCGCGTACGTCGCCAGGAAGCCGACGGCGTAACCGGTCAGCAGGCCTCCGCCGTAGATCGCCGCCGTCAGGGCCGGGCTCCTGTTCCCCGCGAGCAGCGGGAACAGGGCCCAGCCCGACGGTCCGATCGCCGTCGCCCCCACCTTGTCCCCGAGCATCGCGAAGAACCCGACGAACGCCCCGCCCGCCGCCCCGCCCGCACAGGCCGTCAGAAACGGCCGGCCGAGCGGCAGGGACACCCCGTAGATGAGCGGTTCGCCCACGCCCAGCAGCCCGGCCGGAAGAGCCGACCTGATCGTCGTACGGATGGAGGTGTCGTGGCGCAGGCGGACGTACACCGCCATCGCCGCACCCACCTGTCCCGCGCCCGCCATGGCCAGCAGGGGCAGCAGCACCGTGTAGCCCTGCTGCTGGATGAGGGTGGTGTGGATGGGGATCAGGGCCTGGTGCAGGCCCAGCATGACGAGGGGCAGGAACAGTCCACCCAGGACCAGTCCGGCGAACGCGCCCGTCGTCCGCAGCAGCCAGTCCGCGCCCGTGCCGATCGCGGACGACACGGCTCCGGCCGTGTACATGAGGCCGTACAGCGTCACCAGGCCCGCGACGAGGACCGTGACCGTCGGTGTCAGCAGGACGTCCAGCGCGCCCGGGACCCGGCCCCGGCACCACCGCTCCACGTACGTCGCCAGCAGCGCCGCCGCCAGCGCGCCCAGCACCCCGCCCTGACCGGGTGCCAGATGCACGCCGAACGCCGTGACCTTCTCGACGCCCGGGTAGACGATCACGGCCGCCACCGCCCCGCCCAGCACCGGCGTGCCGCCGAACTCCTTCGCCGTCCGGTACCCGACGAACACCGCGATCAGCGCCATGAAGGCGGAGGCGATCGCGGCGAGGGCGGGGGTCAGGCCCGGCAGCCAACCGGCGTTGACCAGCAGCCCGCCCACGCCCGCCAGGATTCCGCAGCCGATCAGGGCGGGGATCAGCGGGACGAACACGTTCGCGACGCGGCGCAGGGCGGTCTTCAGACCGGTCGCGTTGCGCTGCCGCTGTGCCGCCCTCAACTCGGCACCCCGGGCGGCCAGCCGGTCCGCGGCGGCCGGCGCCACCAGCCCTTCCACCTCCGCCGTGACCTCCGCCACCACCCCTGGCCCCAGCACCACCTGGTACGAGCCCCCGTCCACGACCACCCCGAGCACCCCGGGCAGCGCCCGCAGCGCCTCCTCGTCGACGGCGGCCGGGTCGGCGAGGCCGAGCCGCAGCCGGGTCACGCAGTGGGCGACGGAGATGACGTTCGCGGGGCCGCCGACCAGGGGCAGGATCGCGGCGGCGGTGGAGGCGGGGGTCCGGGCGGGGTCGTTGCGCACCCCCCGAGCGTGCGCGTCAGCGGCCCGCGTCCGCCAGCGCGGCACGCAGATGGCCGCCGGACTCCTCCAGAAGGCGGGCGGCCGTCGGGCCGTCGACGCCGGCCAGGATGGTCAGGATCGCGTTCTTCACCTCGCCGCCGGTCTCACCGAGGGCCTTCTCGACCTCCTCGTCCGTGGCGCCCGTGGCCAGGGCGACGATACGGCGGGAGCGGGCCCGGAGCTTGTCGTTCGAGGCTCGCACGTCGACCATCAGGTTCCCGTACGTCTTGCCCAGGCGGATCATCGTGATCGTCGACAGCATGTTGAGGACCAGCTTCTGGGCCGTACCGGCCTTCAGCCGGGTGGAGCCGGTGATCAGCTCCGGGCCGACGACGATCTCGATGCCGTGCTCCGCGGCCGCCGCGAGCGCGCTGTCCCTGTTGCAGGACAGACCGACGGTCAGGGCGCCCAGGGCGCGGGCGTGCTCGACCGCGCCGATCGCGTACGGGGTGCGGCCGGAGGCCGAGACGCCGACCACCGTGTCGTCGGGCGTCAGCACCAGCGCGTCGAGGTCCTTGCGGGCCAGCTCCCCGGAGTCCTCGGCGCCCTCGACGGAGGTGACCATCGCCTCCGGGCCGCCCGCGATCAGGCCGACGACCCGCGAGGGGTCGGTGTTGAAGGTGGGCGGGCACTCGGACGCGTCCAGCACACCGAGCCGCCCGGCGGTGCCCGCGCCGGCGTAGACCAGGCGGCCGCCCCGGGACATGCGCGAGGCGATGGCGTCGATGGCGGCGGCGATCTCCGGGAGGCACTCGGCGACGGCGGCGGGGACGCCCGAGTCCTCACCGTTCATCAGCCGTGCGATGCCGAGGGTGGGCAGCCGGTCGATGTCGGCGAGTTCGGGGCGGAAGGCTTCGGTGGTGAGGGTTTCCAACTCGGCGCGGAGGTCACGGGGGTTGGACGTGGAGGTCATGCGGGCGGCTCTTTCCGTCGCGGGTCGGTGCAGTCTCCGGTCCTACGGTCTATCGGGAACCACTCCGATGCCGATGAGCCAAAGCCTCGTAGGAAGCGGCCAGCGCCGGCGCGGCCGACTCGTAGGTGCGCTGGGCGACCCCCACGAACAGACAGTCCACGACGAGCAGCTGACTGGTTCGCGAGGACATCGCCGCCGGCCGCAGTTCACTCTCCCTCGCGGTCGACGTGGTCAGCACATGGTCGGCGTACTGCGTCACCGCGCTGTCCGGCCGCCCGGTGATCGCGACGGTGGTCGCCCCGTGCTCGAACGCGACCCGCAACGGCTCGATGACGTCCCCCGTCGACCCGGAGTGCGTGATCGCGATCGCCACGTCCCCCGTCCGCAACTGCACCGCGTTCGTCACGGCGAGGTGCGGATCGCTGTGCGCGTGGGCTATGAGCCCTATTCGCAGCAGCTTCTGCGTGAGGTCCTGGGCGACCAGCCCCGACGCGCCGATGCCGTACACATCGGTCCGCCGCGCGCCGGCCAGCGCGGTGACGGCCGCTCCCAGCTGCGCGGTGTCGAGACCGGCGGCCGTGTCGGCGAGGGTCTGCTGCTCGTCGTAGGCGAGTTTGGCGACGACGTCCGCGATCGGGTCGTCGACCGCGATGTCGGTCGTGATGGCGGGGGCGCGCCCGGACTGCTGCTGCGCGGCGAGCCCAGCGAGGGCCAGGCGCAGGTCGCGGTAGCCGGGGTAGCCCAGCAGGCGGGCGGCGCGGACGACCGTCGCCTCGCTGGTGCCGGTGAGTTCGGCCAGGCCGGTCACCGTGAGGGCGGCGCAGCCGGCCGGGTCGCCCGCGACGGCCTCGGCGACGCGCTGCATGGAGCGGGTCATGGTGGGGCCGAGCGTGCGCACCTTGGCGGCGAGGGCGGCGGGGGCCGGCGGGGTGCTTCCGGGGTTGCCCGGGCTGCCGAAAATTTCCTTCACATCCTGGGTCACGTATGAAAGATATTTTCGGCTCGGTGCAGTGGTCAAGACCGCGCACAATGGGAGCATGGACCCCGTAAGCCCTCTGGAGCAGGCTCTGCATGCCGCCCGCGCCCTGGTGCTCGCCGATCTGGTCGCGGGCGAGGTCGCCGAGGCGGACGTCGTCTCGCTGGTCGAGGACTCCGTCGTACAGCGCCGCTGGTGGATCGAGCAGTGGCCGGACGGGGCCGGCTACCTGGCCGGGCTGGTGGCCCAGGACGTGCAGGACGCGTTGCTCGACCGGTACGGGCGCTGGCCGCTGTGCCCCGTCTGCGGCTCCGGCGACCCGCACGCGCTGGACGTCGAGCCGGAGCTCGGGCCCGATCCGCACTGGGTGTGCCACAAGGCGGGCGTGAAGGTCGCGGCGGTCGGGTCACTGGGGCGGGCGACGGGCGGGATGTCCTCCTCGTGACGGTGTACATCGACCCCCCGACCTGGCCCGGACACGGGCGCCTGTGGTCGCATCTCGTGAGCGATGCGTCGTACGACGAACTGCACCTGTTCGCCGCGGAACTCGGTGTGCCCCGGCGGGCCTTCGAGCGCGACCACTACGACCTTCCGTCGCACCGGTACGCGGACGCGGTGGCCGCCGGGGCGGTGGAGGTGGGCAGCCGCGAGGTGGTGCGGCTGCTGCACGCCTCCGGGCTGCGCAGGCGCAAGGGGCGGGCCGTCGACATCGGGCGGGCCGGTGACATCGGGCGGGCCCGGTAACCGGGCCTAAGCGCGCCGCAGTTCGTAGGCGAACTCCTCCTCGTCCGCGCTCACCTGCGTGAACCCGGCCCGGGTGACGACGGCCTGGGAGGCCGTGTTGTCCCGCTCGACCGTCGCGAACAGCGTGCGTACGTCGTCCCGTGCCAGCGCCCAGTCCGCCAGCGCGCGCAGGGCCTCGGTGGCGTAGCCCTGGCCGCGGGCGCCCTCGACGAGGTCGTAGCCGATCTCGACGCGCCCCTCCTCGTCCGGGGCGCCGTGGAAGCCCATGCCGCCGATCGCGCGGCCGTCCTCCCGCCGGACCAGGACGAACAGCCCGAACTCCGGCCGGTGCACGCCCGCCTCGTACGCCTTGACCGTCATTCCGGCGGCGTCCCGGGTGCCCTCGTACGGGCCGCCCTCGATCCACTCGAAGCCGCCGTCGCCGCCCAGGCGCAGGTCGCGGGCGGCGGCGGGGCGCACGCCGGTCAGGGTGAGGCGCTCGGCCGGGATGACGAGGTTGTTGCGCCAGCGCCACTCGGTGACCGGGGCGCGGCCGGGCAGCTCGCCCCTGCCGGTCGCCCACAGCAGGGTGGGCCAGGCGGCCGGGCCGGGCTGGACGTGCGGGAAGAGCCAGGTCAGGACGGACTCGGCCAGCTCCTCGGACGGCGTGTAGGAGATCCCCAGGCCCTCGGCGATGTCGTGCGTGTGCAGCAGCATCTCGGCGATGCCCATCGCGGCGAAGCCCTCGCGGTCCGCGCTGCGGAAGGGGTACGGGTGCCAGGCGCGGACGTCGGGCGGGGTGGTGCCGACCGTGGTGGCGAGCAGGGTGCCGGTCGTCTCGATCACGTGCAGCAGGCCCGCGTTGTCGGTGCCCTCGTCGAGGCTGATCTCGAAGGGGACGTAGGAGTCCTGTGCGCGTCCGGCCAGTTGCCCGGCGTACGCGATGAGGTCGCTCGCGATGTGCTCGGCCGTCTTGTGGCAACTCCACTCCAGCCGGCCGGCCGTCACTTTTGTCCAGTCCCGGTCCAGCACGGTCCGCAGCGCCGCCACGCAGTCCGCGACGGCCTCTTCCACCTGTTCCCCGCCCAATGCACGCATGGGCCGCACACTAGGTGGTCGGGTCAGCCGGGGTCGACAGCATTTCCAGCTCGGAGCGGAGGTTGTAGCGGGCGGTCGCCTCCCACTTCGTTTCGCCGTACGGCGTCCTGAACAGGCGTGGCAGGTCGAGGAGTTGACGCAGGATCGCGGAGCGGCCCGCGCGGAAGTCGTCGTTCGGGACGAAGTGGTACTCCTCGCGGACGGCGGCGGTGTAGGCGGCGTACGCGGACGGAGGCGCGGCGAGGATCGCCAGGTCGGCGTCGCACAGCACCTGGCCGTCGCGGTCGTCGTCGGCCGGGTCGTGGGTGACGGTGAGCCGGACCAGCCGGGCCACCTCGGCGGTCCGGTCGTCGGGCACCCCGGCCTCGGACAGCGCGCGTTCGGCGAGCCGGGCCGAGCGCTCCTCGTTCTCGGAGCGGTCGGGGAGGTAGACGGCGTCGTGGAACCAGGCGGCCAGGCGTACGACGTCCGGGTCGGCCGCGTGCTCCTCCAGCACGTCGACGTGGTCGAGGACCGCGGTGAGGTGGGTGAGCGTGTGGTAGTGGCGCTGCGGCTCCTGCCAGCGGGCGAGCAGGTTGTCGGCGTACGGGACCGGGTCGGGGCCGCCGCCGGGGCCGCGGGCTCCTTCCAGGGCTCGGGTCCAGCGGGTGCGGAGGGCGTCGAGGTCGGCCATGGGGTCATTCTTGCGCGCGCGTGCGTGCGGGCCGCCTAGCTTGGACGCCATGACTGATGTTCATGGTGCACGCGATCCCGAACTGCCCGGACGGCTGCTGGCCGTCGAGCGCGACGCGCTGATACCCCTGCTGCGGGCCCGGCCCGACGCGGACTTCGCGCTGGCGACCGCCGCGTGTCCGGGGTGGACGGTGCGGGACGTGCTCGCGCACTGTTCGGCCGCGCTGATCCGGGTGGGAGAGCCGCTTCGAGAAGGGCGTGTTCTCGCCCGAGTCGAACGACCGGGACATCGTCGAGCGGGCCGTGGGGGCACCTCCCACGCCTTTAGGGCAGTGGGGGAGGACGAACGCGCGGGTCGTCGACGAACTGGAGCGTGGGTTGACCGAGGCCGGGCCGGTGATCGCCAGGGCGGGCGGGGTGTTGGACATGATCGCGCTGGGGGAATGGGTGCACGCCGGTGATGTGCGCGAGACCTTCGGCGAGCCGGGCGCCTACTCCGGGGCCGGGGTGCCGTACGCGCTCACCCTGCTGGCCCGGGTGACCCGGGAGAGGGGGCATCTGCCGGTGCACGCCGACCTGGACGACCTGGACGAGCCGCTGCGGCTGGGGGAGGCGAGCGGGTCGCGGACCCCGGCGCGGTTCATCGGGGACGCCCCCACGCTCGTACGGCTGTACTCGGGACGGCCGGTCGCGCAGGCGTCGTACGAACTGGTGGGGGCGCGGGCGCGGGAGATGAACATCTTCGGGTGACTCCCGGACGACTGACTCCCGGACGAATCCCGGGCGACCGGGGGGCGATCTCGCGGCCCCGCGCCTTCCCGACGTACCCTGAGATTGGACTAGACCTGTAGCCGCTCCAGGGGAACACCGACGGAAGGGGTCCTATGAGCACGCGTGCAGTCCTGGAGGTGATCGCCCTCGGCCCCGAGGACGCGGTCGCCGCCCAGGCCGGAGGCGCGGACCGCCTCGAACTGGTCACCGACATCGCGGCGGACGGACTGACCCCGCCGGCCCGGACCTTCGCCGCGATCCGGGCCGCCGTCGACATCGACCTGCGCGTGATGCTGCGGCTGGCCGACGGATTCGCGGCCGGGGACGTCGTCGGCCTGGTGCGGGTGGCCGGGGAGATGCGGAGCGCCGGGGCCGACCAGTTCGTGCTCGGCTTCCTCGACGCGGACGGCGGGGTGGACCTGGCGGCGGTGGAGCGGGTCGTCGCCGAGCTGGAAGGCTGCCGGTGGACCTTCCACCGGGCGATCGACCGGACCGCGGACCGGGACGCCCTGCGCAAGCAACTGGCCGACCTGCCCGGCCTCGACACCTACCTCACCGCCGGCTCGGCGTCGGGCGTGGACGACGGACTCCCCACGCTGCACGCCGAGGCGCTGCGGCGCGGGGAGCCGGGGTACGAGCAGATGCTCCTCGTCGGCGGCGGACTCCGCCTCGACCACGTGCCGACCCTCCTGGACGCCGGCATCGACGGTTTCCACATCGGCGGGGCGGCACGGCCGGAGGGCTGGGCGGGGCCGGTGTCGTCGGCGGCGGTGGCCGAGTGGCGGCAGGCGCTGGACCTGAGGGTTCCGCAGCCCTGAGCGCTCCGCTGGAAGTCCGGTGTGTCGTCCGCGGGTCCGTCGTGGCTGGTCGCGCCCACGCGGCGGAGCCGCATATCGATACAGCCCCGCGCCTCTTCAGGGCGCTGCCGAACCGCACCGGACTTCGCCGGACCCGCTCAGGGCCGGGGATCCCGTCAGCCCAACTGCTCCGGCAGTGGGGCCATGTGGGTCACGATCAGGCCCGACACCGCTCGGGTCAGGGAGACGTACAGGCGGCGCAGGCCGGTGCGTTCGTCCGGTTCGCCGTCGACCACGGCCCGGGGCTCGTCCAGGACGACGTAGTCGTACTCCAGGCCCTTGGCGAGCGAGGCCGGGACCAGGGTCAGCCGGGTCTCCCGGGTCGTCTCCTCGCCGGGGGCCAGGTAGCCGATGCCGGCGGCGGTGAGCGCCTCGGCGAGGGCCGGGACGCGGGCGTCGGCGGCGATCAGACCGGTGGAGCCCTCGTTGCGCAGCAACTCCGCGCAGGCGGCGACCACGTCGGCGGTGTCGGAGATCGTACGGACCTCGAAGAAGCCCGGGTTCTCACGGACCGACGCGACCGGCGTGAGACCGGGCGCGATGTGCGGCAGCAGCAGGGAGGCGTAGGTGATGACGTCCGTCGGCACGCGGAAACCCGCGGTCAGCTCCTCGACCACCCCGTCCGACTTCCCCAGGTGGGCCAGGGCCTCGTCCCAACTCCGGGTCGCCCACGGCGTGGTGCCCTGCGCCAGGTCGCCGAGGACGGTCGCGCTGCCGGTGGTGCAGCGGCGGCCGACGGCCCGGTACTGCATGGGTGAGAGGTCCTGCGCCTCGTCCAGCACCACGTGCCCGAGCGAGTGCGTGCGCTGCACGAGGTCGGTGGCCTCGTCGATCAGCACGGCGTCCGCGGCCGACCACTTGGCGGACCTGACGCTGCGCACCGGCTTCGCCCACAGGATCGTCTTCTGCTCGTCCTCGTCGAGGATCCCCTCGGCGTGCGCGGCGAGGAAGTCCGCGTCGGTCAGCAGCCGCAGCACCAGCTTCGCCGGGTCGACGGGCGGCCAGATCTCCTTGACCACGGCCTTCACCGCGCTGTTGCGGGCGACGGAGTCCTGCACCCGGTCGTCGGGCGCCTCTCCCGACCGCTCCATCTGCACCAGCACGGCGTGCGCGATGCGCTGCGGCAGGGCCTCGCGGGCGGCGCCGTAACGGATGTCCCGGGCCAGCAGCTCCCGCACGATCTCCTCCAGCTCGTACGCGGGGACGCGCCACCGCCGCGAGCCACGCACCACCACGACCGGCTCGGTCGGCATGGTCACGTCCGCGTACACGGCCTTCCTCAGGACGTCCGCCATGCGCGCGTCGCCCTTCACGAGCGCGGCGGCCGCGTCGTCCGTGCCGTGCACCTCCACGTGGGCGACCAGGTCGTCCACGGTGGCCTGCCGCACCGCCAGCTCGCCCAGGGCGGGCAGCACCTGCTCGATGTAGTGCAGGAAGGACTTGTTCGGGCCGATGACGAGGGTGCCGGTGCGGGCGAGCCGCTCCCGGTGCGCGTACAGCAAGTAGGCGACCCGGTGCAGGCCGACGGCGGTCTTCCCGGTGCCGGGGCCGCCCTGCACACAGACGGTGCCGGACAGACCGGACCGCACGATCTCGTCCTGCTCGGGCTGGATGGTGGCCACGATGTCGCGCATCGGACCGACGCGGGGGCGCTCGATCTCCTGCTGGAGCAGCTTGCTGGTGGTGGCGGCCCCCGATGGATCAGCGGGGTCGGAGAGGTGCTCGTCCTCGTACGCCGTGATGTCCCCGCGGGTGTATCCGAAGCGGCGGCGCAGCCCGACGTCCATCGGGTCCTTCTTGGACGCCCGGTAGAACGGCTGCGAGACCGGTGCGCGCCAGTCGATGACCATCGGGTCGCCGTCGTGGTCGTGCACATGCCGGCGTCCGATGTAGAACCTCTCGCCCTCCGCGCCCTCCGCCCGGTCGGCGCCCGGAGCGTGCAGATAGTCGAGGCGGCCGAAGAACAGCGGGGTGTCGCTGAGGTCGGCCAGCGCCTTGATGCGCTCGTCGATCTGGCGGGCCAGGACCTCGGCGTTCACCCAGTTCGCGGTGACGTCGCTGATGTCGAGCGACTCGGCGTCCTCCCGCATGACACGCAGGGCGGCACGGGACTCGGCGAGGTGGGAGCGCTCACGGGCGAGGGGGTCGCCGGCGGACGTGGACAAGGGGGTGCCTCCGGTGGGGCTGCTGCGTGTCTGCGACATGGATGCCGTCCGGTTTCCGGCCGGGCGGCGGCACTCCGATGGGGAGGCGGGCAAGAGCGGAGATTCTAGTGAGGTGGGCCGGGCGAGGGCCAATGGATTTTCGTCCCCTAGGGGGCGGGGCCGCCCCGGAGTAGGGGGAGGGGTCCATCCACGGGTGGACGGGGAGGCGGTGCGGGTTGGCTCCGCAGACCGATGCCGATCACATCGCCCCGGAGCCACCATGGAGACATGAGCGCAGCAACCATCCATCCAGTCCCTGCCCGGCCGTCCGGCGCCACCGCCGTCGCCGGCGTCCACCACCACCGCCTGGGCAGCGCCCTCCGCGCCATCAAGGTGTTCGCGGAAGCGGCGTTCAGCGTGGTGGTCCTCGGTGAGTACGGCGAGGAAGCGGGCATACGCCACAAGTAACCCCATAAGGTCACATCCGTGCCGAAACGGATGGTGACGTTCTCACCCCTTCCCCTGCTTCTCCTGGCCGCGTCCCTCTCCTCCTTCGCCGCCCTCTGCTTCCTGCAACGCATCCCGATGGCGGACGTGCTGGTCTACCGGGCCGAGGGCGAGGCCGTCGCCCACGGCGGCGACCTCTACGGCCTCACGGTCACCGAGTGGCGGCTGCCGGCGACGTATCCGCCCTTCGCGGCGGTCCTGTTCGTCCCGACGACCTGGATCGCCCTCCCGGCCCTGAAGGCGGCGTTCCTCGCGGGCAACGCGCTCCTGCTCGCCGGTCTCGTCCACCTCTCCGCCCGCCTCGCGGGCCGGACGGCACCCGTGCCGCTGCTGTGCACCGCCACCGCCCTGGCCCTCTGGCTCGAACCGGTCTTCCAGACGCTCCTGTTCGGCCAGATCAACCTGGCGATCACCTGCCTGGTGCTGTGGGACCTCACCCGCAGGCCGGGCGCCCGGGGCAAGGGCGTCGCCCTGGGCCTGGCGGCCGGCATCAAACTCACCCCGGCCGTCTTCATCGCCTACCTGTTCCTGACCGGACGCCGACGCGAGGCAGCCACGGCGACGGCGGCCTTCGGCGGCACGGTCCTGCTGGGCGCGCTGCTGCTCCCCGCGGCCAGCGTGGACTTCTGGACGAGACGGCTGTACGAGACGGGCCGGGTGGGCAAGGGCTGGATCGTCGACAACCAGTCCCTGCAAGGGCTGGTCGCGCGGGTCTTCGGCGACCCCGCGCCGGGCCTCGCCTGGCTGCTCCCGGCGGCCGCCATCGGGGCGCTGGGACTGTGGCTCGCGGCAGGGGCCGGGGAGGAACGGCACGGCATCCTGCTGACGGCGTTCACCGCCCTGCTCGTCTCACCGATCAGCTGGTCCCACCACTGGGTGTGGTGCGTCCCGCTCACCGCCGTACTCCTCGCGGAGGGCCGCACCCGCCTGGTGGCCCTGACCCTGACGGTCTTCACCGCCCGCACGATGTGGCTGCTGCCGCACCAGGGCGACCTGGACCTACGGCTGCCCTGGTGGGCACAGCCGCTCGCGGCGCCGTATCCGATGCTGGGGCTGGCGCTGCTGGCGGGGTCTGGCGTCCTCGGGCAGCGGTCGCTCCCGGGAGACCGGGCACTCCGCGAGGATCTGCGAGGCGAGCCGGATCCCGGGCTCCTGGTCACCTACGCCGACCGGCCGTGAGACCTCGGCGCAGCAGTGGTCCGCAGCGGCGCGCCGGGTCCCCGTCGCTCAGCCCTCCGCCAGCATCTCGTCCGCGTCCACGATCCGGTACGCGTACCCCTGCTCCGCCAGGAACCGCTGGCGGTGGGCGGCGAAGTCCTGGTCGATGGTGTCGCGGGCGACCACGGAGTAGAAGTGGGCCTGGTGGCCGTCGGCCTTGGGGCGCAGGACACGGCCGAGGCGCTGGGCCTCCTCCTGGCGGGAGCCGAAGGTACCCGACACCTGGATGGCGACCGTCGCCTCCGGCAGGTCGATGGAGAAGTTGGCGACCTTCGACACGACCAGCACACTGATCTCGCCCTCGCGGAACGCGTCGAAGAGCTTCTCGCGCTGCGCGTTGGAGGTCTCGCCCTTGATGACGGGGGCGTTCAGGTGCTCGCCCAGTTCGTCGAGCTGGTCGATGTACTGGCCGATGACGAGGATCTGCTGCCCCGCGAAGCGCTTCACGATCGCCTCCGTGACCTTCCGCTTGGTCGCGGTGGTCGCACAGAAGCGGTACTTCTCCTCGGCCTCGGCGGTGGCGTAGGCGAGCCGCTCCGAGTCCGTGAGGTTCACCCGCACCTCGACACAGTCGGCGGGCGCGATATAGCCCTGCGCCTCGATCTCCTTCCACGGGGCGTCGAAACGCTTGGGCCCGATGAGGGAGAACACGTCCGATTCCCGGCCGTCCTCGCGCACGAGGGTGGCCGTCAGCCCCAGCCGCCGGCGCGCCTGCAGATCGGCGGTGAACTTGAAGACAGGAGCCGGCAGCAGATGGACCTCGTCGTAGACGATCAGACCCCAGTCACGGGAGTCGAAGAGTTCGAGGTGCGGGTAGACGCCCTTCCGCCTGGTCGTCAGCACCTGGTACGTGGCGATCGTGACGGGCCGGATCTCCTTGCGCGTCCCGCTGTACTCACCGATCTCGTCCTCGGTGAGACTCGTCCGCTTCACCAGCTCGTGCTTCCACTGCCGCGCGGAGACGGTGTTGGTGACGAGGATCAGGGTGGTCGACTTGGCCTGCGCCATGGACCCGGCACCGACCAGCGTCTTCCCGGCTCCACAGGGCAGCACCACGACACCGCTGCCGCCGTGCCAGAAGTTCTCCACGGCCTGCTTCTGGTACGGACGCAGCGCCCAGCCGTCCTCGGCGAGCTCGATCGGGTGCGCCTCGCCGTCCACGTACCCGGCGAGGTCCTCGGCCGGCCAGCCCAGCTTCAGCAGCGTCTGCTTGATCTGCCCCCGCTCGGAGGGGTGCACGACGACGGTGTCGGGGTCGATCCGGGCGCCGACCAGCGGGATGATCCGCTTGGAGCGCAGGATCTCCTCAAGGACCGGGCGGTCGGTGGAGGTCAGGATCAGCCCGTGCGCCGGGTGCTTGCTGAGCGTCAGCCGCCCGTACCGGTCCATCGTCTCGGCGATGTCGACCAGCAGCGCGTGCGGCACCGGGTAGCGGCTGTACTCCACCAGCGCGTCCACGACCTGCTCGGCGTCGTGCCCGGCCGCCCGCGCGTTCCACAGCCCCAGCGGCGTCACCCGGTAGGTGTGGATGTGCTCGGGCGCCCGCTCCAGCTCGGCGAACGGAGCGATGGCCCGACGGCAGTCGTCGGCCCGCTCGTGGTCGACCTCCAGGAGCAGGGTCTTGTCGGACTGGACGATCAGCGGACCATTCACGCGCGGCACCCTTTCCCTACGGCCGTTTCATCGGCCAAACGTCCAGTGTGCCCTACCGGCCGACGATCAGGGCCGGCCGCGGGATCACTCGTCCGCCAGCTCCGCCACCCCCGTGATCCGGTGCAGCGGATACGTCCGCACCTCGTCCGCCGTGTGGTCGTACGCCGTCACGAAGCCGCCCTCCACACGGACGGGGGCGATGACGCGCTGGCTCGCGGCGCCCTCGGCGTTCACATAGCCGATCCACAGGGCCTCGCCGGTGAGGACCGCTGCCTGCATGGTGGCGAGGGTCTCGGCGGAGCTGGTCCGGGGCAGGTCGCCGCTCGCGGCCGGGGCGCCAGCGGTCTTGCGCGGGGTCGTGGCGGCGAGGTCGCCCGCCCGGATGGCACGGATCGCGGCCGACAGGAGCGTGCCGTCCGGGGTGGGCGGGCCCTCCGGGACCGGTTCGGGCGCCGTGCGGGGCGGGGTGCGGTGGGCGTGGGCACGGGTGATCAGGACGTCGCCCTCGGCGGACTCGGCGGCGGGGGCGTAGCCCATCGCGCGCAGCCCCTCCAGGAGCGTTGCCGGATCGGCCTGCGCGGCCAGCACCGTCGGGGCCAGGCGGCGCAGGAGCAGGGCGGCCGCACGCCGGTCGGCGAGGATCTCGTTCAGGAGGGCGTCGTCGTCGCAGCGCACATAGGCGGAGGCCGCGCCCACGCGCAGATGGCCGTGCTTCCTGGCCACGTCGTCGATCAGGTACGCCATCGGCTGCGGGACCGGTGTGCGGGAGTGCGCGGCCAGGAAGGCGTGCAGGTCGGAGGCCGTGCGGCCGGCGTCGAGGGCACGGCGTACGGAGGCGGGGGTGAACCGGTAGACCGTCGCGCCACCCTTCGACTCCACGTCCGCGAGCACCCCCAGCATGTCGGCCAGCGGGCGCTCCAGCGGTCCGGGCGCCACCGCCGTCAGGTCCGCCTGGAGCAGCACGTGGTCCAGCGGCTCGGGCAGGAGCGGGGCGAGGAGACGGGCGGCCGCGGTGGAGGCCACCGCCTGTTCGGACGGGGAGAGGGACTCGTGGGGCGCGGGCGCGCGGTGGTGATGGTGGTGGGCGGGGAGCTTGTCGCCGGGACCGACCGGCTCGGCGGCCGCCGGGCCCTGCGCGGGACGGCCCGGCGCCGGTGCTCCGAGGAGCGCCCTGCCCTGGGCGGACAGCGCCCCGCGTCCGGTGACACCCAGCAGTTCCGCCTCCGAGAGGGTCCACTGGGCGAGACGGGAGCGCAGGTCGTCGTCGCGCTGGGGGCCGCGCAGGGGGCGTTCCCAGCGCAGGCGGGCCAGCACGGAGTCGGGGGCGGGGGCCGCGCCCTCCGGGAGAGCGGCCAGCAGGGACAGGACGCGGTGACGCACCTCGGGCGCGGCGGAACGGTCGAGTCCCGGCCCGAGTGTCGACAGCACACGGTCCTTCGTGTCCCGCCCGCCGACCACACCCGGCGTCCGGGTTGCCGTCAGCCACGCCTCGGCGAGCCGGGCCCAGCGCTCGGCCGGGGGCTGCTCCAGCCACTCGTCGTAGGCCGGGGTCGCCGCGTACCGCTCGTCGGCCTCGCCGTCCGAGGCCAGCAGGCCCGCCGCGTAGGCGAGCTCGACCCAGAAGGCGGCGACGGGCTCGGGCACGTCGAGCGCGACGGCGGTCCGCTTCAGGTCCCGGACGCTCAGGCCGCCCGCCCGCAGCACCGCCGGGCCGCCCTCGTCCCAGTCCTTCAGCAGCTCCTCGACGGTCGCGAGGGCGCCGTACGCCTGGCCGGCCGCGGTCGCGTCCACCATCCGCGGAGCGTGCGTCGCGGCCGGTTCGACGGCGGGCGGTACGGCCTCGGGCGCGCGGTGGGCACGGCCCTCGCGCAGGTGCAGGGCGACCTCCCGGGGGAGTACGACCGTGCCGGGCGACGTCGGCAGCAGCAGGCCGCGGTCGAGCAGCCAGCGCAGACGGGGCGCCGGGTCGTGGGTGACCTGGCCGTACGGCGGGCCCCAGACCAGCCGGGTCAGGACGTCGAGGGACTCCTCGGACGCCTCGGCGAGCAGCGCGGCCATCCTCTTCCGGTCCCTGAACAGGGCGGTCAACGAGGCCGCGGCGGAGACCGCGTCGTGCGTCGAGGGCAGGCCCGCGGTCGCCACGATCTCCTGGATCCGGCCCGGCGACATGCCCGCGGTCGCCTCCTGCACGGTCGGGCCCAGGCCCGTCGGGGACGGGTGCTGCGGCGACGGGGCCAGCACCTCACGGGCCGTGCGGACCAGGCGGAGACGGTCGTCGTCGCCCCACACCAGGGCCTGCTCGCGGAGGGTGGACAGGGCGCGGGGAAGGGCGGCGGCCACGGCCGGATCGTCCGCCTCACCGGCGTCCCCGGCCATCAGGCCGAGCAGCTCGGCGTATGTCGCCGGGTCCGCCGCCACCGCCAGCGCCTCCGCCGTCTGCAGCGCGAAGCGGTCCAGGCGCTCCAGGGCGCGCAGGACCGAGGAACGGGTTCCGGCGCGGGTGGCGAGCTGGGTGAGGTCGGTGGGGACGGGGGTGATGAGGTCGGGGCGGCTGCGCAGGAGCGCGGCCAGGGAGGCGTCGTCCCTGGCGCGGAGCGCCTCCGCGAGGGAGCGGGGCGCCGGACGGTCCTCGGTGCTCATCTGACCCACGGTAGCGGGTCGCCCCCGGCGGTTTCGCCGATGAGGTACGGCCCGGTGGGGGTGCCTCGTGCCCGGAGCCGGACGGGCTGGCCGGTGCCGACCTGCGCTACCTTCGTCCCGCCGGGTAACAACATGTCAGCCCCGGAGGGGACTTCGTGGGTATCGAGAGCGACCAGGTCGTCTACGAGTATCTGAGCCGCGTCGGCGATGTGGCGCAGCAGCGGCAGTTGCCGTCGTCCGACCGGATGCGCCTGGTCTCGGAGTTGCGGAACGAGATCGACCGGCACCGCGCCAAGGTCTCCGTCGACAGCCCCGCCGCCGTCCGCCGCATCATCGCCCGCCTGGGCACCCCGGACGAGGTCGTCGCGGCCGCGGGGGGCACCGCCGGTGCGCCGTCGGCGCCGCCCGCCTCCGTGCCCGTACAGCCGGCGCGGCCCGGCCCCGAGCCGAAGCGGCTGCGCCGGGTCGTACCGCGGCCGCGCCCCGCCGAACCGGAGCCGCCCGCCCGCTCGGACGCGCCGTCCCCGCCGCATCTGGCCGGAGAGCACGAGCTCGGCGACAGCGCGTTGCGGCCGGACTGGTGGCGGATGGACAGCAGCCCGTTCGGGGAGGGCGACAGCGTGCCGGGGTTCGTCGGCGGTGTGGAGATCCCGGAGCTGCTCAAGCCGCCGCTGAAGGAGAAGCCACCGGAGCGGGACACGCGGGACACGCGGGACACGCGGGACACGAAGGAGAAGGAAAGGGAAGAGGAGACCGGGCCGGCCGAACCGGACGCCGACGCCGCTGCCGCCGCCCCCGCCCGGCGCCGTCGGCTCGCCCTGCCCCGGCCGGCTGCCGGCTGGACCAACCCCCTCCTCCTGCTCGCCGCCGGGCTGCTCGTCGCGGGTGCCGTCCTCGGCAACTGGTTCGGGCTCATCCTGGGCTGGCTCATCGCGTACGGCTCGCGCCGTCTGACCCCGCTGGAGACCAAGTGGGCGGTCATGGGCATGCCCGGACTGGCGCTGGCGGCGGGAGTGGTCTGGCTTTGGGGGAGGAACGAGGGCCGCTGGGGCACCCCCATCGCCCAGGGACATATGAACGCCGCCGTCGCCGAGACCTGGCCATGGGTCGTGCGCGGCGCCGCCGTGGCCTCGGCCCTCTACCTGGTCTGGCGCTCCCAGCGCCGCGGCTAGTCCGACGGGACCTGAGTCAGGCCTGGGCCAGACCTGGGTCAGACCGGGGTGAGACCTGAGTCAGACCTGGGCCAGACCTGGGCCCGGTGGGGTCGCCCACCTCACAGTCCCGCGCTGCCTGGACGCCGTACCGCCTGGGCACAATGACCCATATGACTTCTTCCGCGCTGACCGTCGGGTTCGACCTCGACATGACCCTGATCGACTCCCGGCCCGGCATCCACGCCTGCTACCTGGCGCTGTCCGAGCGGACGGGGACGTACATCGACGCCGATCTGGCGATCACGCGGCTCGGGCCGCCGCTCGCGGAGGAGCTGGTCAACTGGTTCCCGGCCGAGCAGGTCGGGCCGATGAGCGACCTGTACCGCGCGATGTACCCGGCCATCGCCGTCGCCGCGACGCCCGCGATGCCCGGTGCCCGGGAGGCGATCACGGCGGTCCAGGCGGCCGGCGGGCGGGCCATCGTGGTCACCGCGAAGTACGAGCCCAACGCCAAGCTGCACCTGTCCCACCTCGGCCTGGAGCCGGACGTGGTCGTCGGCGACCTGTGGGCGGAGCAGAAGGCGGATGCCCTGCGCGAGCACGGGGCCCATGTGTACGTCGGGGACCATGTGGGGGACGTGCGCGGCGCCCGTACCGCCGGAGCCCTGTCGGTCGCCGTCGTCACCGGACCGTGCGACGCGGAGGAACTGCGCACGGCGGGCGCGGACGTCGTCCTCGACGACCTGGCCGCGTTCCCGCAGTGGCTGACCGGCTACCGGGAGTCGGCGCGCGCCTGACGGCGGCCCGCCGAGATGGACCGGAGCAGCCCCGCGCCCGCGACGAGGAAGCCGACGCCCATCAGCATGCTCAGGCCGAACATGTACGTCGGAAAAGGCTTCGCCCCGAGGAACAGCGGTGCCACGGTGACGAGAGTGGCCACGGCACCGATGAAGAACACGATGGCACCGGCACGGATCAGTCCGTCGCCGGGCCCGGCGGAATTCGTTTGGGTTTTGTCACGCACCGGACCAGGGTAGTTCCCAGCCCGAAGGAACAACCGGGCGACGTCTTGTCACCCGCCCCAAGACCATTAGCCTGGGTACCGGCGGGTCGTCGACGACCCGCTCTAGTGCTATCAAGAGCCGTTTCCGAAGCAGTTTTCCGACGAGTACGAGGACGAGGACAGACGTGCCTACCGGCAAAGTCAAGTGGTTCAACAGCGAGAAGGGCTTCGGCTTTCTCTCCCGCGACGACGGCGGTGACGTCTTCGTCCATTCCTCTGTTCTCCCCGCCGGAGTCGATGCGCTCAAGCCGGGGCAGCGCGTGGAGTTCGGAGTGGTCGCCGGCCAGCGCGGCGACCAGGCTCTCTCCGTCACGGTCCTCGACCCGACGCCCTCGGTCGCGGCCGCCCAGCGCAAGAAGCCGGACGAACTGGCCTCCATCGTGCAGGACCTGACGACCCTCCTGGAGAACATCACGCCGATGCTGGAACGCGGCCGGTACCCCGAAAAGGCCGCCGGCAAGAAGATCGCCGGTCTGCTCCGGGCCGTCGCCGATCAGCTGGACGTATAGCCGCTCACACGAAATCGAGCGCTTGCGGGCCGAGGGGCGGGACGAGTCCCTCGGCCGCCGCACGCGTCAGCAGACCCCTGACCGCCGCGTATCCGTCCTCGCCGAGATCCGACGTGAACTCGTTGACGTACAGCCCGATGTGCTGGTCGGCGACGGCCGGATCCATTTCCTGGGCATGCTCCATGACGTACTGGCGGGAGGCCTCGGGGTCGTCCCAGGCCGCGTGCACGGACGTGTGGATGGACTCGGCGAGCAGCCGCAGCGTGTCCGCGCCCAGCGACCGCTTGGCGATGATCGCGCCCAGCGGAATCGGCAGCCCGGTCGTGTCCTCCCAGTGCTCGCCCATGTCCGCCAGCTTGTGCAGCCCGTAGTTCTGGTACGTGAAGCGCGCCTCGTGGATCACCAGCCCCGCGTCGACCTTCCCGTCCCGCACGGCCGGCATGATCTCGTGGAACGGCATGACGACGATCTCACCGACCCGGCCGGGCAGCGTGTCCGCCGCCCACAGGCGGAAGAGCAGGTAGGCGGTCGACTTCTCGCTGGGCACGGCGACCGTACGGCCCGTCAGGTCGGTCCCCGCCTCGCGCGTCAGCACCAGCGGCCCGCAGCCCCGGCCCAGCGCGCCCCCGCACGGCAGCAGCGCGTACTCGTCGAGGACGTACGGCAGCACCGCGTACGACACCTTCAGTACGTCGAACTCGCCGCGCTCGGCCATTCCGTTGGTGATGTCGATGTCCGCGAACGTCACGTCGAGCGCGGGCGCGCCGGGGACGCGGCCGTGGGCGAGGGCGTCGAAGACGAACGTGTCGTTGGGGCAGGGGGAGTACGCGATCCGCACCGGACGGCTCTCAGGGCTCAGGGGACTCGTGGGGCTCAGTGGGCTCATTCGGCTCATGTGGGTTCCAACTCTCCAGTACCGGCGAGAGCTTCCCGAAGCCCTCGGTGAGGGCCGCGAGGGCGTCGCCGATACGCCAGGCGGCGCGGTCACGCGGGCCGACGGGATTGGACACCGCGCGCACCTCCAGGACGGGCACGCCGTGCGCGGCGGCCGCCTCGGCCACCCCGAAGCCCTCCATGGCCTCGGCGAGGGCACCGGGGTGACGGGCGCGCAGTTCGGCCGCGCGGGCGGCCGTGCCGGTCACGGTCGAGACGGTGAGTACGGCTCCCGTGCGCGCTCCGGCCGCGGCGGCGACGTCTCGTACGAGTGTTTTCGGCGGACGGTGGCTGACGGTCCCGAAGCCCAGCTCGGTGACCGGAAGGAAGCCGTCGGGCGTGTCGGCGCCCAGATCGGCGGCGGTGATCTCGTCGGCCACGACCAGGGAGCCCACGGGGGCCCCGGGCTGGAAACCGCCGGCGATCCCGGCGGAGACGACCAGGGCGTAGGGGGCGCCTTCCAGGGCGGCGGCGGTGAGCGCCGTGGCGGTGGAGGCGGCGGCGAGGGCCGGGCCGACACCGGCGGCGAGGAGGTCGTACGCTCCGGCGGTCCGTCGGAGCACCACCCCGGGGAGCACCAGCTCACGTACCGGCCCGGTGAACGCCCGAGCCACCGCGTCCCGTTCGGCGGGGACCGCGGTGGCCACGAGCACACGCATGGAAGACGTGGTCAGGAGCTGCTCTTCTTCAGCTTGAAGGACCACAGGCCCTGGACGTCCTTCTCGCCCTGCTTGACGGAAACCAGGGTCGAGTTGCCCTGGGCGCCGTACTGGGCATTGAAGAACACGCTGCCCGGGATGGTGCGGTACGTCTTCTTGCTGGAGTCGGTGAGCGGCTGACCGTTCATCAGGATCGTCCAGCCGCTGTCCGCGATCTTCGGGTCGACGCCGAAGCGGACGGTCTCGTCGGGGTCCACCGTGATGGACTTGATGTCGGTGTCCTTCAGACACTTGGCCAGGGAGGCCGTGTCCAAGGCGTTGCCGTCGTTGTAGCAGGTCGCCTCGGAGTTGACCGAGCTGGTGCCGACGGTGATCGTCGCGATCGGACTCGGCTTCTCGCAGGCCGACAGAACGAGCAGTCCGGCGGAAACGGCGCCGGCGGCGGCGACGGCGCGGCGGCGTCGCACAACGGATTGCATCGTGGTCATGGTCGAAGGCTATCGGGCCCCCCGGGCCGTCCCCCTACGTGGGGTGCGGCGTGCCCGGTTCGTTACGCCAGTTACGCCACTCGCGGTCGTGCCCGGCCGCCCTGGCGTGCCGCGCTCAGCAGCCCGCGCAGGGTGGTCAGCCAGCCGATGGCCACGATCACGGCGGCCACGGCCAGGCCCAGCGTGCCGTTGAGCGGCATCACGATGCCGACCGCGCCGCCGAACACCCACGCCATCTGCAGCATCGTCTCGGAGCGCGCGAACGCCGACGTACGGACCAGTTCCGGCACGTCCCGCTGGATCAGCGCGTCCAGGGACAGCTTGGCGAGAGCCTGCGCGAACCCGGCGACCGCGGCCAGGCAGGCCACCAGGAACGCGCCGAAGAACAACGCCGCGACGACCGCCGTGCCGAGCACCACCGCGACCACGGTCACGATGATGATCTCCGGTGCCCGTGACCGCAGCCAGGCCCCGACCGCCGTGCCGAGCGCGTTGCCCACGCCCGCCGAGACGGCCACTATCCCCATGGACACCGCCGCGCTCTCGCCGGTCAGCGGGTGTTCACGCAGCAGGAACGCGAGGAAGAAGATCAGGAAGCCGGAGAGGCAGCGCAGGGAGGCGTTGGCGCCGAGGGCGTGGGTGACGGCCGGACCGACCGTGCGCAGCCCCGGGCGCTTCACCGGCTTGCGGTGCGGCCCGTGCAGATGCTCCTCGTCGGCCGCGAGCAACGCGAAGTCCTCGCCCTTGGCCGAGTCGACCTTCGGCGGCAGGGAGAAGGAGAGGAACGTACCCGCCACGAAGATCAGGAAGGCGCCGTAGAGCGGCCAGCTCGACCCGATGGCCTGCAGTCCCGCACCGACGGGCGCGGCGATGCCGGTGGCGAGGAGCCCGCCGAGGGTGACCCGGGAGTTCGCCTTCACGAGGGACATCGGGGGCGGGAGCAGCCGGGGCACGACCGCGCTCCGCACGACCCCGTACGCCTTCGAGGCCACGAGCACCCCCAGCGCGGCCGGGTACAGCTGCAGGCTGCCGCTGGCGGCGGCCCCCGAGATGATCAGCGCGAGCAGGGCGCGGGCGAACATCGCGCCGGCCATCGCGGCGCGGCGGCCGTGCGGCAGACGGTCGAGGAGCGGGCCGATCACGGGCGCGAGGACCGTGAAGGGGGCCATGGTGATGGCGAGGTAGAGGGCGACGCGGCCGCGGGCCTCGTCGGTCGGCACCGAGAAGAAGACGGTGGAGGCGAGGGCGACGGTGACCATGACGTCGCCGGCGCCGTTCACGGCGTGCAGTTCGATCAGCTTGCCGAGTCCGGACTCCCCCGCGCCGTGCGCGTGGGTCGCCTTCCGGATGCCGCGGGCGGTGCCGGTGACCGGGAAGTGCAGGGCACGGCCGACGGAGCGGACGGCACCGCGCATCCGGCCCGCACCGCCACCTCGACTGCTCCCCTTGACCCCACCGACCCCGGTGGCGTCCTGGGACGACCTTGCGGCTGCCACGACGTTCATAGTGCACTGAGAACGTTGTCCGTAGGGCACTTTGCAGCCGAGCGAGTCGGGCGGCCGGGCGGCAATCAGGCGCCGCGCGAGCGGTTACGAGGCGTTGCGGGGGCGGGTCCGAGGGGCCGCGGAACCGGGAATCGACACCGGGAAGCGGCGAATGAGTCCCGTCGGTGTAGGCCGAGCGCACTCGAACAGGTAGCGTGCGTATCTCAGCCATCCCGCAGAATGGATGGCAGAGGTGCGCCCGAGAGCGATCGGACGCGGACGTCGATGCGGCCCACAGGTCCGCTCCGTCCGCCCCACCGCCGGAGGCAGGCGCACCCGTGAGACGGCGTAGGAGAGAAGCGATACCTGTGAGCGCAGCGACAACGCGAAGCCGCACCCCCGACCGCCTGTGCGCCGAGGCGGTCGACCTCGCCCGTGCCGCGGCCGAGGAGGCCGCCGCCCCCGGTGTGGTCGGCGAGCACGTGGGCCTGGTGTCCGAGGGGGACCGCGTTGTCACGCACTTCTTCGAGTGCAAGGAACTCGGATACCGGGGCTGGCGCTGGGCGGCGACCGTTGCCCGGGCGTCCCGCGCGAAGGTGGTGACGCTGGACGAGGTCGTCCTGCTGCCGGGCTCCGACGCGCTCCTCGCCCCGGAATGGGTGCCGTGGAGCGAGCGGCTGCGCCCCGGCGACATGGGCCCCGGCGACCTCCTCCCGACGGACGCGGAGGACCTCCGCCTGGAGCCGGGCTACTCCGGCGAGGACGAGCCCCTGCCGAGCTCCCCCGTGTCGCACGAGATGGCGGAACTGGCGGAGGCGGAGGACGCGGAGGTCACTCCCGTAGCCCCGGCCACGCTGCCCACGACACCTTCCCGGGGCTCGATCGCCTCGGTGGCCGAGGAACTCGGCATGCGCCGCGCCCGAGTCCTCTCCCGCTACGGCCTGCACACCGCCGCAGACCGCTGGGACGACGCGTTCGGCGCCAAGACCCCCATGGCCCAGGCGGCCCCCGCGTCCTGCGTCACCTGCGGCTTCCTGGTCCCCCTCGGCGGCTCCCTCGGCCAGGCCTTCGGCCTGTGCGCGAACGAGTTCTCCCCGGCCGACGGGCGTGTCGTGTCGCTCACGTACGGCTGCGGCGGCCACTCGGAGGCCGCGGTCATGCCCAAGCCGCCCCAGCCGGCGGCCCCGGTCATCGACGAAACGAGGGTGGACCCCTTCCCCCTCCGCCCGGCCCCCGACTCCGGCTCGGTACCGGCCGCCTCCGACGAGGACGCGGCGGAGCTGGGTCACTCGTAGCGGGCGGCTGTACGACCGGCCTGCGACAACGGTCCCGGGGGCCGGCGCCCCCGGCCCCCCGCTTCGGCCTGAACGGCCTCGTCCTCAAACGCCGGACAGGCTGGACGGTGCGGACCGGCGAGTGAGCGGGACGCGTCTGTGGGGGTGCGCGGGTGAAGGCCCGCGAGGGGTGCAGGGGACGCAGTCCTCGCCGGGGTCCGGGGCGGAGCCCCGTGGCGGTCACTTCTTGGCCTACCGAGTCGGGCGGGCGGGTGGGCAAAAGCCGGGACGCAGTCCTCGCCGGGGTCCGGGGCGGAGCCCTGTGGCGGTCACTTCTTGGCCTACCGAGTCGGGTGGGCGGGTGGGCAAAAGCCGGGGGCGGAGCCCCGTGGCGGGGCCTCTCGGCCCACCGAGTCGGGCGGGTGGGGGGGGCGAGCACGTCACCCCCAAGCCCCAGCAGCAGCGACACGGTACCTTCACAGTCACGCCGATGAGGAGAGTCAACGTGAGCAAGTTCGTGCGGCCGGCCGCAGAAGGCGCCGACCCGTTCGGGACCGCCCGCCTGCGTCGCGGTGTCCTCGACGCCTGGGCCACCAGCCCCGCCCGCTTCCGCGAGGACGCCAACGCCGAGGAGGACCTGGTCCTCGGCGGCTACCGGGACCGACTCGTGGTCGAGCTCGCCCAGAACGCCGCCGACGCCGCCGCCCGGGCGAAGACACCCGGCCGCCTCCGCCTCACCCTCCGCGACGGCGTCCTGGCCGCCGCCAACACCGGCGCCCCCCTGGACGCGGCCGGCGTCGAGTCGCTCTCCACCCTCCGCGCCTCCGCGAAACGAGAGGCCCACGAGACCCACGAAGCCCACGGGGCCGTCGGCCGCTTCGGCGTCGGCTTCGCCGCCGTACTCGCCGTCACCGACGAGCCCGCGGTAGTGGGCCGGCACGGCGGCGTCCGCTGGTCCCTCGCCGAGGCCCGCGAGCTCGCCTCCGACACCGCCCGCCACAGCCCGGGGCTGGGGGACGAGATCCGCCGGCGTGACGGACACGTCCCCCTCCTGCGCCTCCCGTTCGCCGCCGAGGGCACCGCCCCGGACCCGTACGACACGGTCGTCATCCTCCCGCTGCGCGACACGGCCGCCACCGACCTCGCGGAGCGCCTCCTGCAGGGGATCGACGACGCCCTCCTCCTCGCCCTGCCCGGCCTGGAGGAAGTGGTCGTCGAGATCAACGGCGAGACCCCCCGCACGCTCAGCCGCCGCACCGACGGCCCCTTCACGATCGTGGAGGACTCCCGCGACGGCGTCACCCACTGGCGTACCTCCGTCGCGCACGGCGCGCTCACCCCGGACCTCCTCACCGACCGCCCGGTGGAGGAGCGGCTGCGCCCTCACTGGTCGGTCACCTGGGCCGTACCCGTCGACGCCTACGGCAGCCCCGTCCACCCCCGCACCACCCCCGTCGTCCACGCCCCGACCCCCAGCGACGAGCCCCTCGGCGTGCCCGCCCTGCTCATCGCCTCCTTCCCGCTGGACACCACCCGCCGCCATGCCGCCCCCGGCCCGCTGACCGACTTCCTGGTGCAGCGCGCGGCGGACGCGTACGCCCAACTCCTCGCGGAATGGCGCCCGGTGAGCGACGGCATCGTCGACCTCGTGCCCGGCCCCCTGGGCAAGGGCGAGCTCGACGGCGCGCTCCGCCAGGCGGTCCTCGACCGGCTCCCGCGCACCGCCTTCCTCCCGCCGGCCGTCGAGCCCGCGGGCGAGGGCGCCGAGGACCTCCCCGACGTCCTGCGCCCCCGTGACGCCGAGGTCGTCGAGGGCGCGGGCGCCGACACCGTCCGCGTCCTGGCCGAAGTCCTGCCCACCCTGCTGCCCGCCGGCCTCGAACGCCGGGTCGAGCTGCGCACGCTGGGCGTCGCCCGCCTCCCGCTCGCCGACGTGATCGACCGGCTGGCCGGCCTGGAGAAGGACCCGGACTGGTGGCACCGGCTCTACGACAGCCTTGCCGGGGTCGACCCGGACCGGCTGTCCGGCCTGCCCGTGCCGCTCGCCGACGGGCGGACCACCATCGGGCCCCGCCAGGTCCTGCTGCCCACCGCGGACGAGACCCGTATCGACCCGGAGATCCTCGCCCGGCTCGGCCTGAAGGTCGCCCATCCGGACGCCGCCCATCCGCTCCTGGAGAAGCTCGGTGCCCTGCCCGCGACCCCCCGCGCCGTCCTCACCACGCCCCAGGTGCGCGCCGCCGTCGCCGCCTCCCTGGACGACGAGGGCGGGGTGAGCTGGGAGGAGGACGCCCCGGACGCCGAGGAGCTGGCCGACACCGTCCTCGCCCTCGTCCGTGACGCGGGCCTGGAACCCGGCGACGAGCCCTGGCTGGGCGCCCTCGCCCTTCCCGACGAGGACGGCGAACTCGCCCCCGCCGGCGAACTGGTCTTCCCCCGAAGCCCCTTCGCACAGGTCATCCGTGAGGGTGAACTGGCCGCCGTCGACGCCGACTTGGCGGAGAAGTGGGGCGAGCGGCCGCTGGCCGCGTGCGGTGTCCTCGCCGACTTCGCCCTCGTCCGGGCCACGGACGTCGTCCTCGACCCGGACGAGCTGGAGCCCCGCGAGGGGGACTTCGCGGAGCCCGACGACGCCGGACTCCTCGACGCCGTGGACGTGTGGTGCGAGGACATCCTCGACCGCTTCCCGGACAGCCCGGTGCCGCCGGTGGCCACCGAACTGGTCGCCGTGCGCGACCTGGACCTGGTCGACGACGACCACTGGCCGCAGGCCCTCGCCCTGCTCGCCCGACCGCCGCTGCGCGACGCGCTCACCCAGTCGCTGCGGATCCTGCTGCCGGACGGCACGCACGAGGTCGTACGGCCGTACACGGCGTGGTGGCTGCGCGGGCACCCGGTGCTGGACGGGCGCCGGCCCGCCGGTCTGCTGGCGGCCGGTGGCGACCCGCTGCTGCGCGGGCTGTACGACGAGGCCGACGCCACCGGGTTCGAGGACGAGCAGGTGCTGCGGGCCCTCGGGGTGCGCACCTCCGTCGCCGCGCTGCTCGACGAGCCCGGTGGCGCCGCCGAGCTGCTCGACCGGCTCGCCGACCCGGAGCGCCGGGTCTCGTCCGCGCAGCTGCACGGTCTGTACAGCGCGTTGGCGGAGCTAGACCCCGAGCAGGTGACCCTGCCGGACGAGCTGCGGGCCATGGTGGACGGGCGGGTGACGGTCGTGGACGCGGCCGACGCCGTGGTCGTCGACTCGCCCGACCTGCTGCCGTTCACCGAGGGTGTGCCGCTGCTGCCCGTACGGCCGTCCCGGGCCGCCGAGCTCGCCGAGCTGTTCCAGGTCCGGCGGCTGAGTGAGTCCGTCACCGGTTCCGTCGACTCCGAGGGCGCCGAGCACGACGTGCCGGAGCCGGTGCGGGTGCTGCTCGGCCCGCGCACCCCGGAGACGTACGTCGAGCACGAGGAGCTCGTCGTCGACGGCGTGGAGATCGACTGGCGGCTGACGAACGACGGCGTCCTGCACGCCGCCACCCTGGAGGGCGTGGCCGCCGGTCTGGCCTGGGCGGCCGGTCAGTGGCCGCGCCGCTTCGAGGTCGCGGCACTTCTGGAGGACCCGTCCCGGACGGAGGAACTGGCGCGGGACCGCTGGTTCGACTGAGGACCGTTCGGCCCGTTGTCCGGTCGTTCGAAATTAACTGGCTCAATCTTCAACTTCCGTACAACCATTTCCAGTCACCGTGGATCTGATCATTCGAGTCAACAGACTCCATGATCACCTGGGCCCCGCGGCGTCGACGAGTCGTGTGGTACGACCGCCGTCGGGGCCCCTCTCCATGCAGGGGAACGCATGCGCATTCGTGCCACTGTGGCCGCCGCTTCCGGCGCCCTGGCCCTCTCCGCCTTTGTCGTGCCGGCCGCGCACGCCGCCGACGCCCCGTCCTACAAGACGGAGGCCGTGAAGGCGCTCTCCGCCTCCGGTAAGTCCGCGTTCACCGCCTCCACGGCGGCCGACCTGGGTGTCAGCTTCTCGGACTTCAAGATCGCCAGCGCGATCAAGGTGGGTACGACCAACCACGTCTCCACCACGGTCACCTACACGCTGACCCACGGGGCCAACTACGACATCAGCTCCGACGACTTCGCCAACGGCCCCTTCATCTACAAGGGCTCCTCGCCCGAGACGGCGGACAACGTTCTGTTCGGCGACGCCCCGGCCGACTGCACCGCCACCTCGTCGACGACCGCCACCTGCACGGGCCTCATCGACATCTACCCCGGTGACGACGAGCTGATCAACTCCGACGCCGGCACCTGGTCGGGCGGCGCGCTGGCCATCCAGTACAGCACCAACGACAGCACCGTGCAGAGCGGCCTGGGGGCCACCAATGTCCAGCGCTACTCCAAGCTGACGGTCAACGCCTCGCCGGAGCCGGTGAAGAAGGGCAAGACCATCACGGTCACGGGCAAGCTGTCCCGTGCCAACTGGGAGGACCACGAGTACCACGGCTACACCAACCAGTCGGTCGCGCTCCAGTTCCGCAAGGCGGGCTCCAGCACCTACACCACGCTGAAGACCATCAAGTCGGACTCGACGGGCTACCTGAAGACCACGACCACCGCGTCGGTCGACGGCTACTACCGCTACTCCTTCGCGGGCACCTCGACCACCCCGGCGGTCAACGCCACGGGTGACTTCGTCGACGTGCAGTAAGCGCTGAGTTCCGGCTCCGGACACCTGCCGTTTCCGGAGCCGGAACGCTTCCTCTTACTTGCGTCATGGCCTGGCAATACGAGGCCAAAATCTGGCCGGAAAGCGCTCTTGCCGTACAACCAGTCACACCCCTCATGGATCTGATCGCCTGAGTCAACCGACTCCTCGATCACTTCTCCCCCAGGGGAAACGCACATGCGCATACGTGCCACCGTGGCCGCCGTCTCCGGCGCCCTGGCTCTCTCCGCCTTCGCCGTCCCCGCCGCGCACGCGGCCACCACGGCGCCGAACGTCACCTTCTCCAACATGAAGGTCAACAGCGGCAAGGCCATCACCATCGGCGCGACGTCCATCGTCAAGGTCAAGGCGACCTACACCGTGACGCACCCCTCCACCGTCTCCCTCAGCAACATCGACACCGGCCCGGTGCTCTACCGCGGTACCTCGGCGGAGAGCGCCGACACGCAGGTCGTCAGCGACACTCCGGGCACCTGCACCACGGCGAACTCCACCACCGTGAACTGCTCGGCCACGATCACCATCCCCGCCGACGAGCTGTGGAACTCGGACGCCGGCACCTGGAAGACCGGCGGGCTCGCCGTCAACCGGACGACCCACGCCATGAAGTGGCAGAACGACCTGGGCACCATCCCGGTCCGCCGCGCCGCGAAGCTCACCGCCGACGCCACCCCCGAGCCGGTCAAGAAGGGCGCGACCCTCACCGTTACCGGCAAGCTGACCCGCGCCAACTGGGAGAAGGGCACCTACGGCGGCTTCGGCGGCCAGTCGGTGAAGCTCCAGTTCCGCAAGGCGGGCACCACCACCTACACCACCGTCAAGACGATCACGTCGTCCTCCACGGGCGCCCTGAAGACCACGGTCACGGCCGGCTCCGACGGCTACTACCGCTACAGCTTCGCGGGCACCTCCACCACGTCGTCCGTGAGCTCCGCGGCCGACTACGTCGACGTGCAGTAGGACAGCGCCCCGAAAGGGGCGCGGGGCGCTCCCTTCTCGAACCGGGCGCTAAGCGGGAAAGCGGCGGTCGACCCACTTCCACAGGAACTCCAGGGCGACCGCCGCCACCGCGGCGACGGCCACCGCCGTCCACGGCATCGCGACCCCGACGAGCTTCAGCGCGAAGAAGCTCTGCAGCGCGGGTACGACGAGCACGAACAGGAACGCCACGCCCATCGAGGCGACCAGGGCCACCCGCCACACGGTGTAGGGGCGGGCGATGATCGCCAGAACCCACATCGAGATCAGGAAGAGCGTCAGCGTGGCCGCGCTGGTCTCCGCGTCCAGCGAGCCCGCCCCCGTGTAGTAGTGGCGGGCGAGCAGATACGTCACGAAGGTCGCCACTCCGGCCACCAGCCCGCCCGGGACCGAGTACTTCATCACCTGCCGCACGAAGTGGGGCCGTGCGCGTTCCCCGTTCGGCGCGAGGGCGAGGAAGAAGGCGGGGATGCCGATGGTGAGGGTGGAGAGCAGGGTCAGGTGCCGCGGCAGGAACGGGTACTCGACCTGCCAGCACACCACCAGGACGGCCAGCAGTACCGAGTAGACGGTCTTCACCAGGAACAGCGTGGCCACCCGGGTGATGTTGCCGATGACCCGCCGGCCCTCCGCGACCACCGAGGGCAGGGTGGCGAAGCTGTTGTCGAGGAGCACGATCTGGGCGACCGCCCGGGTGGCCTCGGATCCGGACCCCATCGACACGCCGATGTCGGCGTCCTTCAGCGCCAGCACGTCGTTCACACCGTCGCCGGTCATGGCGACCGTGTGCCCGCGTGACTGGAGCGCGCCGACCATGTCCCGCTTCTGCTGCGGGGTGACGCGGCCGAACACCGTGCCCTCGTCGAGCGCGGTCGCCATGTCGTCCTTGCGCTCCGGCAGGCGGCGCGCGTCCACCGTCGTACCGCTGAGGCCGAGCTTGGCCGCGACGGCGCCCACCGACACCGCGTTGTCGCCGGAGATGACCTTGGCGCGGACGTTCTGGTCGGCGAAGTAGCGCAGGGTGTCCGCGGCGTCGGGGCGCAGCCGCTGCTCCAGTACGACGAGGGCGGTGGGCGTGGCGTCCTTGGCGACGTCGTAGTCGTCGAGGTCGCGGGTGGCACGGGCGAGCAGCAGGACGCGCAGGCCCTCCTCGTTGAGCCGTTCGGTCTCGGCCAGGGCCGGGGCGCCGTCGGTGAGGAGGACGTCGGGTGCGCCGAGGAGCCATGTGCTGGTCTCGCCGTCGCCCTCGCTGAAGGTGGCGCCGCTGTACTTGCGGGCGGAGGAGAAGGGCAGCGACTCGACGCAGCGCCACTCCTCGCTGTCCGGATAGGCGTCGATGATGGCCTGGAGGGAGGGGTTGGGCCGGGGGTCCGATTCCCCGAGCGCCCCGAGGACCTTGCGTACGTACGTCTCGTCGAGGCCGTCCAGCGGCCGGAGCTCGCTGACGTCCATGCCGCCCTCGGTGAGCGTGCCCGTCTTGTCGAGGCAGACGGTGTCCACCCGGGCGAGCCCCTCGATGGCCGGGAGTTCCTGGACGAGGCACTGCCGGCGGCCGAGGCGTATGACCCCTATCGCGAAGGCGACGGAGGTGAGGAGGACCAGGCCCTCCGGGACCATGGGGACGATGCCGCCGATGGTGCGGGCGATCGCGGCCTTCAGGTCGTCGTTCTTCACGACCAGTTGGGTGACGATCAGGCCGATGGCGGCCGGGACCATCATCCAGGTGACGTACTTCAGGATCGTCGAGATGCCGGTGCGCAGCTCGGAGTGGACGAGCGTGAAGCGGGAGGCCTCCTCGGCGAGCTGGGCCGCGTAGGCCTCGCGGCCGACCTTGGTGGCTTTGAAGGCGCCGGCGCCGGCGACGACGAAGCTGCCGGACATGACCTCGGCGCCGGGGTGTTTGACGACGGGGTCCGCCTCGCCGGTGAGGAGGGACTCGTCGATCTCCAGCCCCTCGGCCTCGACGCACACCCCGTCGACGACGATCTTGTCGCCGGGGCCTATCTCCATGAGGTCGTCGAGCACGAGCTCGGAGGTGCCGACCTCGACGGCGACCCCGTCCCGGCGGACGGTGGGGCGGGCCTCACCGATCACGGCCAGTGAGTCGAGGGTCTGTTTCGCCCGCCACTCCTGGACGATGCCGATGGCGGTGTTGGCGACGATCACGAAGCCGAAGAGGCTGTCCTGGATCGGGGCGACGAACAGCGTGATCAGCCAGAGGACGCCGATGATCGCGTTGAAGCGGGTGAAGACGTTGGCGCGGGCGATCTCGGTGAGCGTGCGGCTGCTGCGGACCGGGACGTCGTTGACCTGACCACGGGCGACGCGTTCCGCGACCTCGGCGGAGGACAGGCCGGTCGACGGGGGCGCTGACGGGACGGGCACCGGGTGCACGGGGTCGAGCTCCGCGCCCGCGTCGATGTGCGTCATGCATTCGACGGTACGTGTGGATTTACGGCTTCACATGCCGAGTGGCCGGAAGACCCGCCCTGGGGATGAGGGATGTCGTGCGGTGGTTGTACGGCCCGCTCGGTACGGCCCTCCGTACGGCCTACTCGGCCGTCGCCGCCTTCGGGGCCGCCGCCCGCTTGATCGCCGCGTCGCGCTTGCGGACGTACCAGATGCCGATCAGGCCGAGCCCGCCGCCGGCCAGACAGGTCCACAGCCACCAGGTGTGGCCGTGCTCGTCGAACCAGCCGTAGAAGGGGAGCTGAACCAGGAAGAGGACGAACCAGAGGATCGTGCCGCCGGTGATGGTGGCGACCACGGGGCCCTCCAGGGGCTCCGGCGCCTCGTGCTTGGGGGTCCACTTCGCCATGCGCACAGCTTACGAGGCGACCGGAAGCGAGCGGAGCCCTCAGGGGGCTACGGGGTCTACGCGCGGAGATAGCGATCTGGCACTCATACGTTCATACTGAAACCGTTTGTCTCTGGCCACTTCTGCTCGTAGGAAAGTCCAAAGGTTCTCGGGGGAGCTCCTTTGGTGATGAGGTCCCGCATGTCCACCTCGGCACCTGCCAAGGTCCCCGCCCCCGAACAGCCGGGCGCTGAGCCCGCGTACGGCGCGCTCGACCGTTTCTTCAAGATCTCGGAGCGGGGCAGCACGCTGTCGCGTGAGATCCGTGGCGGTTTCGCCACGTTCTTCGCGATGGCCTACATCATCGTGCTGAATCCGATCATCCTCGGCAGCGCGAAGGACATGTACGGGCATCAGCTCGACAACGGGCAGCTGGTCACGGCCACCGCCGTCACCGCCGCCTTCACGACGCTCCTGATGGGCGTCGTCGGCAACGTCCCCATCGCGCTCGCCGCCGGACTCGGGGTGAACTCGGTCGTCGCGCTCCAGCTCGCGCCGCGCATGTCGTGGCCCGACGCGATGGGCATGGTCGTGCTTGCCGGCTTCGTCGTCATGCTGCTCGTCGCCACCGGGCTGCGCGAGCGCGTCATGAACGCCGTGCCCTACGGCCTGCGCAAGGCCATCTCCATCGGTATCGGCCTGTTCATCATGCTGATCGGCCTCGTCGACTCCGGCTTCATCAGCCGCATCCCGGACGCCGCGCACACCACCGTCCCGCTCCAGCTGGGCGCGGACGGTCACCTCAACGGCTGGCCGGTCCTCGTCTTCATCCTCGGCGCGCTGCTCACCCTCGCGCTCATCGTGCGGAAGGTCTCCGGGGCGATCCTCATCTCGATCGTCTCGATGACCGTGCTCGCGCTGATCATCGAGGCCGTCGCCAAGGTGCCCTCCTGGGGTCTCACCACCCCGAAGTGGCCGGGCAACCCCTTCGCCAACCCCGATTTCGGGCTCATCGGCCAGGTCAGCCTGTTCGGCGGGTTCGGCAAGGTCGGCCTCCTGACGGGCATCCTCTTCGTCTTCACCGTCCTGCTGTCCTGCTTCTTCGACGCCATGGGCACGATCATGGGCGTCAGCGACGAGGCCAAGCTCACCAACGCCAAGGGCGAGATGCCCGGCATCAACAAGGTGCTCTTCGTCGACGGTCTCGCGGTCGCGGCGGGCGGCGCCAGCTCCTCCTCGGCCACCACCGCCTTCGTGGAGTCCACGGCCGGCGTCGGCGAGGGCGCGCGCACCGGCTTCGCCAACGTCGTCACCGGCTCGCTGTTCGCCGTGGCCCTGTTCCTCACCCCCGTCGCCACGATGGTCCCGTCCCAGGCCGCCACCCCGGCGCTGCTCGCGGTCGGCTTCCTGATCCTGGCCGGCTCGGTCAAGGAGATCGACTGGGCCGACTACACCATCGCGGTCCCGGCCTTCATCACGATGGTGATGATGCCGTTCACCTACTCGATCACGAACGGCATCGGCATGGGCTTCATCGCCTTTGTGGTGATGCGGCTCGCGGTCGGCCGCGCCCGCGAGATCCCGGTGCCGATGTACGTCGTCGCCGCCGTGTTCACCTTCTACTACCTGATGCCGGCCCTCGGCCTCACGTAATCTCGGGCTTCACTTTGTAGGCGTATCCGTCTGCTCTTTGAAGCAGGCGGATACGCTTGTGCCGAATTCCCTGAATGGTTGCGTGCGCAGTAGTGACGTTGAAGCTCCCGCTGGATCGGACGGCGACCCGGCCTGTGTATACTCCGGCTCTTTTGCCAGACGGAACTGTCGCCCGCACGAGGTCGCCAGTTTGGTAGCCGTAGTGCCGTTTGGTACGGGTGAGGAGCAAGCGCGGGAAGCCGTATTTGTCGGGCCGCGTGCGAGCGTACGAGCCACGTCCAGTTGCTGTGACAACGAGTACCTGCTTGGGGATGCGCACAATGGCGTCCCCCTGTTCGTGGTCGAGAGAACCAACTGCAAGGGCGTCGAGGGTGTGGGTCTTTGCAAGGCCCATGGCGGTACGGTTCCACTTCGTCCGACCGCCTGACCAGCAGTACACGGGAGTCTCGTGGGCCTTGAGTGCTTCGGCGAGTTGCCTTCTTCTCGTCTGTGACGGCGATGCCCGTGGCCCTTGAGCCCGGATCGATCCTCACCTGTACACCCTCGACCTCCGACTGCTCCTGGGTACGGTCCTTGAGACGGATCGTGAACGGACTGTGGCGGGCCACCACCGCTCTGCTTCGGCAAGCAGTGCACGTGCCCGAGCGGGATGGCAGGGCATCAGAGGTGAGCCGTCCTTAGCGAGGACGAAGACTCGTCCTGCCCCTGCACTTCCGCGGTCAGTGCTGCTCTTGACGGGAACGTCACCGTTCCTGGTCTCTCCTGAGGCCTCGGCCGCAGCCGGAGCAACAGGGTGACGCCTCTGGCGTCGGGTGCCACTGCCAGAGATCTCCCCTCGCTCATGTTCCATGTCGGTGCCCTGCGCGACGGCGGGGTGTCCGTGAGCCGTTTCGTCCCTGCTCCCAGGGGTGTCTGGTCTCACTGATTCCAGAGCCCGCCGCTGAGGAAGCACGGCGGGGTGGGTCTTCTCACCTGCGTGAAACGTAGCCATCCATGGCACCTCCATTCGCGGATGACTTGAGCTGGTCAACCTGGTCTCGCCCTCAAGCCGGGCGGGCACCGGCTACTGGGCCGGGGAGCGGTCGACTCGGGACGACTTCGACGAGCCGGAGCTCATGGGTGGCCCTGTCCCACGTCGTAGAACTTCTTGGTCTCTTCGACAGCTGTCTTGAAGCGTTCGTCGAAGTCGTCCCGGACAAGAGTCCGGACCACGTAGTCCTGAACGCTCATTCCTCTTTTTGCCGCATGATGCCGGAGCCGTTCGAGCAGCTCCCCGTCTATCCGCAGGCTGAGCACTGTGGTCCCCATGCACACGAGGGTCGCCACATCCGGCTGCCCGGCGCGTCACTTTCCGGAACCGGCTCACTCGTATGAGTGATGAATGGGCCCTGAAAGCGTTCAGTGGCAAGGGTCACGGGCATCCGGGCGTGTCGCCGGTGGTCTTTAGAGAGAGTAATGAGTTACTCTAAAGAACATGCCGGACCTTACCCATGGCGACGACGCTGCCGCCGTGAACTCCCTGCGCTCCGCCGTGATGCGGTTGTCCCGTCGGCTCAAGCACCAGCGGGTCGACGAGTCGCTGAGCCCCACCGAGATGTCGGTGCTCGGCACCCTGTCCAACTGCGGCAAGGCCACGCCGGGCGAACTCGCCCGCAAGGAGCATGTCCAGCCGCCGTCGATGACCCGCATCGTGGCGCTGCTGGAGGCCAAGGGCCTGGTCCGGCTGGAGCCGCACCCCGAGGACAGACGCCAGAAGGTCGTCACCAGGACCGAGCAGGCCGAAGCGATGCTCGAAGAGAGCCGCCGCAAGCGGAACGCGTTCCTGGCCGGCCTGGTCGACGGCCTCGACGAGGACGAGTGGGCGAAACTCCGCGCCGCCGCCCCCGTACTGGAGAAGCTCGCACATCTGTAAGCACGTGACGCAAGGAGGCGAACCCTTTTGAGTACGGGATCCGGAGCACCTTCCGCCCCCGCACCGACCACCCTCACCACCCCTGGCCGCACCCGCGGATCCTCGATGTTCAGCTCGCTGAGGATCCGGAACTACCGACTCTTCTTCATCGGCCAGGTCGTCTCCAACACCGGCACCTGGATGGCGCGCATCGCCCAGGACTGGCTGGTGCTCAGCCTCACCGGCTCCTCAGCGGCCGTCGGCATCACGACGGCCCTGCAGTTCCTGCCGATGCTGCTCTTCGGCCTCTACGGCGGTGTCCTGGTCGACCGACTCCCCAAACGCCCCACACTGCTCGTCACACAGACGTCCATGGCCGTCACGGTCCTCGCGCTCGCCGCGCTGACCCTCACCGGCCACGTCCAGGTGTGGCACGTCTACGTCGCCGCCTTCGCCGTCGGCCTCGCCACGGTCGTCGACAACCCGGCCCGGCAGTCCTTCGTCTCCGAGATGGTCGGCCCCGAGCAGCTGCAGAACGCGGTCAGCCTGAACTCCGCGAACTTCCAGTCCGCCCGTCTGGTCGGCCCCGCCGTCGCCGGCCTGCTGATCACCGGTGTGGGCACGGGCTGGGCCTTCCTCTTCAACGGTCTGTCCTTCGTCGCCCCCATCGCCGGCCTGCTGCTGATGCGCGCACGTGAGCTGCACGTGGTCGAGCGCGCCCCGCGCGGCAAGGGCCAGCTCCGGGAGGGCCTGCGCTACGTCGCCGGCCGGCCCGAGCTGATCTGGCCGATCGTCCTGGTCGGCTTCATCGGCACCTTCGGCTTCAACTTCCCGGTGTGGCTGTCGGCCTACGCCGACGACGTCTTCCACGCGGGCGCCGGCGCCTACAGCCTCTTCAACACCCTGATGGCCGTCGGCTCGCTCGGCGGCGCTCTGCTGGCCGCCCGCCGCGGCACGGCCCGCCTGCGCGTCCTGATCGCCGCCGCGGTGGCCTTCGGCACGCTGGAGGTCGTCGCCGCGCTGGCGCCGTCGTACTGGCTGTTCGCCCTGCTCATGGTCCCGATCGGGATCTTCGGCCTGACGGTCAACGTCACCGCGAACACCGCCGTGCAGATGGCCACCGACCCGGCCATGCGCGGCCGGGTGATGGCCCTGTTCATGATGGTGTTCATGGGCGGTACGCCGCTCGGCGCGCCGGTCGTCGGCTGGATCACCGACGCCTACGGCCCCCGCGTCGGCTTCGTCCTCGGCGGCGTCATCTCCGCCGGCGCGGCAGCCGCGATCGGACTGGCCCTCGCCCGCATCGGCGGCCTGCGCCTGACGGTGGGCTGGCACCACGGCCACCCGCGGCTGCGGTTCGTCCCGAGAGAGCGGGAGCAGCTGGCCACGGCGGCCTGAGCGGCCCCAGGGCCCGCCCTGGCCCGGGGGACTCCTACCGGACCCTCCGGGCCAGCACCTGACCCGGCCAGGCCTCCGCGTCGGGCGTGTCGACGGTGAAGGACTCGGTCGGGACGAAGCCGTTGCGCTCGTAGAAGGCCACCAGCTTGCGGTCGTCGCCCGCGTAGCAGTCCACGCGCAGGAGCGAGATCCCGGCGCGGCGGGTCTCCTCGGCCGCGTGGGCGAGCAGCGCGGCTCCGACGCCATGGCCCTTGAAGCGGCGGTCGGAGGCGAGGGTGTGGATGAAGCGCTCGGGCTCGTCGGCGGGCCTCAGATAGTCACCCGGCGCGTCCGTGAGGGTCAGCGTGGCCGCCGGGACACCGTCGTACTCGGCGATGTACGGGGCGCCCTCGGTGACGTACCGGGTGATCATCGCCACCGCCCTGGGGTTCTCCGACCAGGGTGTGGTGCCCCACTGCCGGGGGCGCCCCTGCGCCACGAGCCACTCGACGGCACTGTCGAACATGCCGAGGATCACGGGGATGTCGTCCGGCCCGCCGTCCCTGATGCTGATCTTCCCGTTCTGCTCCATGCCGTCGATCATCCCCGGCCGGGCGGGCCGGGGCAGCCGCTTTCCGCGCCGCGGGCGGCTGGCCGGGCGATCCGTTCCCTGGAAAGGTGAGGCCATGAGACTCTTCGCCGCCGTCGTCCCCCCGGAGGACGTCACGGACGAGGTCGCCGCCGAGGTCGCCCGGCTGCGGGAACTGCCCCGCGCGGAGAGGCTGCGCTGGACCGGCCGTCCCGGCTGGCACTTCACGCTCGCCTTCTACGGCGAGGTCGACGACGAACTCGTGCCGGATTTGTCCGACCGGCTGGCGCGCGCGGCCCACCACACGCCCCCCTTCCCCCTGGCCGTCTCGGGCGGCGGCCAGTTCGGGCACGGGCGGGCCCTGTGGGCCGGGGCCGAGGGCGACCTGGAGACGCTCCGCCTGCTGGCCGACCGGACGGAGTCGGCGGCGCGGAAGGCGGGGGTGCCGATGGGCGAGCACCGGCGGTACAAGGCCCACCTGACGGTGGCGCGCGGCCGGGACGCGGTGGACGTACGGCCGTACGTCAAGAGCCTCCGCGACTTCACGAGCCGCACCTGGACGGTGGCCGACCTCGCCCTGGTGCGCAGCAACCTGCCCAGGTCCGGGGTGCCCGGGGAGCAGCCCCGGTACGAGACGGTCGCCCGCTGGGCGCTCGGCGGGGCCGGTTAGGCTCGGGACCGTGGACCCGAAAACCCGGAACCGGATCATGGCCGGTGCGCTTGTGCTGATGTTCGTGGTGGTGGCGGTGGCTGCGATGGTCGGCAAGTAGACCGCCGCAGCCCCGCCGTACGCCGGTCTCCGGCTACCAGGCGAAGGCCTCGGGGGACGGCCCCGGACCCGGGAAGATCTCGTCCAGCCCCGCCAGCAGCTCCTCCGGCAGCTCCAGCTCCACGGCCCTGAGGGCCGACGCCAGCTGTTCGGCGGTGCGCGGGCCGACGATCGGGCCGGTCACCCCGGGGCGCGTCAGCAGCCAGGCCAGGGCCGCCTCACCCGGCTCCACGCCATGCTTCTCCAGCAGGTCCTCGTAGGCCTGGATCTGCGCGCGTGCGGCGGGGTTGGCGAGGGTGTCGGCGGCCCGTCCGGACGCCCGGCGCCCGCCCTCGACCTCCTTCTTGATCACGCCGCCCAGCAGCCCGCCCTGCAGCGGCGACCAGGGAATCACCCCCAGCCCGTACTCCTGCGCCGCCGGGATCACCTCCATCTCGGCGCGGCGTTCGGCGAGGTTGTACAGGCACTGCTCGCTGACGAGCCCGATGGTGCCGCCCCGCCGCGCGGCGATCTCGTTGGCCTGGGCGATCTTGTAGCCGGGGAAGTTGCTGGACCCGACGTAGAGGATCTTGCCCTGCTGCACGAGCACGTCGATGGCCTGCCAGATCTCCTCGAACGGCGTCCGGCGGTCGACGTGATGGAACTGGTAGAGATCGATGTAGTCGGTTTGGAGCCGCTTGAGGCTGGCGTCCACGGCCCGTCGGATGTTGAGGGCGGACAGCTTGTCCTGGTTGGGCCAGGCGTCGCCGTCGGCAGCCATGTTGCCGTACACCTTGGTGGCCAGCACGACCTTGTCGCGCCGCTCGCCGCCCTTGGCGAACCAGTTTCCGATGATGGATTCCGTACGGCCCTTGTTCTCGCCCCAGCCGTACACGTTGGCGGTGTCGAAGAAGTTGATGCCCGCGTCCAGCGCCGCGTCCATGATCGCGTGACTGTCGGCTTCGTCGGTCTGCGGGCCGAAGTTCATGGTGCCGAGGACGAGTCGGCTGACCTTGAGTCCCGTGCGTCCGAGCTGCGTGTACTTCATGGTCCACAAGCCAACGGCTTGGAGTGCGCTCTATGCAAGGGCCTCGCTGTCAAGTCCCGAGTTCTCCTGCCACGCGATGCAGTGGCATGACCCGATTCGGGGGTCCGGGCCTAATGGACATATGCCGTTCGGCAACTTTTCCGAAATCCCCCACTACCGCAGGATGTGCATTTCCATGTCTTTCCGCAGTCAAATCCAGCGCCGTCTGCTGCTCTCCGCCTCGACCGTCGTGGCCGCCGGAGCCGTGCTGCTGCCCAGTGGCGCGTTCGCCGCCCCGCAGGTGCCGCCGCCGTTCCCCAGATCCGTCAGCGCGCCCGCACCGGCGCGATGGGTGGAGACCACCGACGCTCCGAGCGGCATAAAGGTCCGGCTTCCCGGAAATCCCGAGGTCCAGAAGCTCACCAAGGCCAAGGACGGCGTCGACGGCCGTATTTACATGGCGGCCACCGATACCGGGGTCGCCGGCTTCGCGGTCGCGGACGCGGCCGGCGTGAAGGACCTCAAGCAGAATCTCCGGGGCTTCCTGGACGGCTACAACGAGGAATCCCGGTCCCCGCGCAGTGAGCTCACCGGTACAGCCGTCAAGGTGACGACGTCAGGCGGCCAACGGGTCCTCGACACGCGGCTTTCGGCAAAGGACGGAACCGTCGGCTTCCTGCGCCTCATCGACGACGGCCACCACCTCGTCGAGCTGGTGAGCCTTGGTCCCGAGCAGCAGAAGGCGTCGGTGGCCGAGGCGCATCAGCAGCTCCTCGACAGCCTCCGGATACCGGCCCCCGGCGACATCTAGGGCAACAGGCCCTGGGGCGGCCCCGGCCCCGCCGGCGCCCCTCAGCCGCCCTCGTACGCCTCGCCCAGCCCCCACCCCTGGTACATCGCCTCCGCGAAGGCCGCCGCGATCCTGTGCTCCCCGCTCGCGTTGGGATGCGTGCCGTCGTAGGTGTCCTGATGGATGTCGTACGACGGCGGGGGCGAGGCGAGGAGCAGGGCCGAGCGGGGTTCGTCCAGGTCGGCCACGGCCTTCGCCAGCAGGACGTTGAACCGGTCCACCTGCTCGGCGAAGGGCGTGTCCGACTGCGCCCGGACGTTCGGGATCACCGGCAGCAGGACCATGCGTATGCGCGGGTTGGCCGTCCTGGCCGCGCTGACGAAGGCCTGTACGTTCTCCGCCGTCTGCTCCGCGTTCGTGTAGAAGCCCAGGTCGATCAGGCCCAGCGACACCAGCAGGACGTCGGCCCGGCACTCGCGTACCGCGCCGCCGATCAGCGGGGCCATGTGCATCCAGCCCTCGCCCCAGCCTGCCAGGTGGGCGCGCGGGAAGCCGGGGTCGGCGTAGTCGTACGACGTCGGACTGTCCGTCGCCTTCTCGTACAGCGTCTCGCGCGGGCCCACCAGCGTGAAGGGGCCGCCGTACGTCGCGCACAGGTGCTGCCACATCCGGTAGCGCCATGTGTGTTCGCCCGCGCTTCCGATCGTCATGGAGTCACCGACGGGCATGAACCTGAGCATCCGCTCATGATGGACGATCACGGTCGCGGGTGGGGTGTGAGGCCCACCACGTGCCCACCACGTCGCCGCCGCGCACCTGAACCCCCCGGCGGGATGGCAGGCTTGGGGGCATGCGTCGATCCTTCGCCCTCCTCGCCGGGGTCCTGCTCACGGGCGCCCTCACCGTGCCCGCCTCCGCCGCAGGCGGTGACGAGGGGTTCACCATCAAGGATCCGCGGATCACCGAGTCCAGCGGCCTCGCCGCCTCCCACCTCCACCGCGGCATCTACTGGACCCACAACGACAGCGACGACGGGCCGTACATCTACGCCGTGGACAGCGCGACCGGGAAGACCGTCGCCACGGTGACGCTCAGCGGCATCGGCTCCCCGCGCGATGTGGAGGCCATCTCCATCGGGCCGGACAACCAGATCTATGTCGGCGACATCGGCGACAACCTCGACGGCAGCTGGTCGTACGTGTGGATCTACCGGCTGTCCGAGCCCAAGGTCCTCAAGGACCAGACGATCAAGGCCACGCAGTACGTGGTGAAGTACTCGGACGGCGCACGGAACGCGGAGTCGCTCGTCGTCCACCCGAAGACCGGCCGCGTCTACATCATCGACAAGAAGGAGGACGGCGGGCACCTCTTCGAGGGCCCGGCCCGGCTCTCCACCTCCGGCGCGAACATCTTCAAGCCGGTCGCCGCCGTCGACCTGTGGGCCACCGACGCCGCGTTCTCGCCCGACGGCGAACAGCTCGCCGTACGCGGCTACTTCGGCGGCATCTACTACGACTGGAACGGCGGGAGGATCAAGCGGAAGGGCCGTCTCGACGTGCCCCTCCAGGGGCAGGGGGAGTCGGTCAGCTACTCAGCCGACGGCACCAAGCTCATGTACGGCAGCGAGGGCGCGGACAGCGCGGTGCAGGCGCAGGACGCGCCGGGCGGGGGCGGGTCCGGCAAGTCCTCCTCGGACAGCGGAAGTCCGGCGGCGGCCGGGAGCGGGGGCGGCGCTGCCGGCGACGGTCTCAAGGCCGGCGGGGTGGCGGTGGCCGTGGTCGTGGCCGCCTTGTTCGGTCTGCGGCGGCTGCGGCGTCGCGGCTCCCGTTCCTAGTACGTCACTTCACACACCCGGGGGCCGGGAAGGGCGTCGTGCCCGCGGGGTGGCCGCCGCCCTCCAGGTTGGTGAGGAGCTTGGGGGCCGACCCGTTGGGGTCGATGATGCTGGCGAGGAAGCCGGCGCTCTTCGGCAGTTCGGGGTGCGCTCGGTCGACGACGCCGCCGACGCGCGTGCCGTCACCCTCGTTCTTGAAGAAGGCCGAGGGTCCCTTGGGGCCGTTGCTCAGCACGGCGACGGTCCCGGCCCCGATGGAGGTCTCGTCGATGATGGTGCAGCCCCGTGCGTCGGGGGTGCCGGCCTTCGGGAGCGGGAAGGTGTGCGTTCCGTTCTTGGCGCTGGTCACCCTGAGCGCGGGGGCGGAGCCCTTGGCGCCCACCAGGCTCAGGGAGAGACCGCGCTCCTTGCCCGTCCCATGGGAGCCGTCGAGCATGTCCAGGACGCGGTACATGTAGGCGTCGCCCTGCCGCCAGTGCGGTGACACGGCGCGGATCCATGCTTCGGGGCCGCCGGCGCCGGGGTCGTTGCGCAGGACGGCCACCATGTCCTGGCCGATGGCGACGGACTTGCCCGCGTAGCGGGCGGCCGGGTTGGTGGCGGCCGGGTTGGTGGCGGGGGCGGCCGAGGCGGCCGCCGCCGGCAGAAGGGCGGTGGCGCCCAGGGCGCCCACGAGTGCCGAGGCGGTCAGGAGAGAGCGGCGGTGACCTGCGTGCACGGCTTGCATGGAAGAGCTCCTCGAAATGGTGGCCGTGAAACCGGAAGAAAGGAGTCGCATGCCGCTCCTTGCCGTTGCGGCGCTCGTACACGTTATGCAAGCGCGTTCTACAGTTCCATCCCGTACTTGTCACAGAATATCGACAGAAAACAGAACAATTCTCACCGAAATGTTGATCTCCGGACATGCGAAGGGCGCCCGGTACATACCGGGCGCCCTTCGCGTCGTACGGGGAACGACTACAGCTTCTCGATCACGTAGTCGACGCACTTCGTCAGCGCCTCGACGTCGGCCGGGTCGATGGCCGGGAACATCGCGATGCGCAGCTGGTTGCGGCCGAGCTTGCGGTAGGGCTCGGTGTCGACGATGCCGTTGGCGCGCAGCACCTTGGCGATGGCGGCCGCGTCGATCTCCTCGGCGAAGTCGATGGTGCCGATGACCTGGGAGCGCTTGGCCGCGTCGGAGACGAACGGGGCGGCGTACTTGGACTCCTCCGCCCAGGAGTACAGGCGGGTCGAGGAGTCCTTGGTGCGGCCGGTGGAGAAGGCCAGGCCACCCTGGCCGTTGAGCCACTCCAGCTGCTCGTTGAGCAGGAAGAGCGTGGCGAGGGCCGGGGTGTTGTACGTCTGGTTCTTGCGGGAGTTGTCGATCGCCGTCGGGAGGGAGAAGAACTCCGGGACGTGACGGCCGGAGGCGTGGATCCGCTCGGCGCGCTCGATCGCGGCGGGGGAGAAGACACCGATCCACAGGCCGCCGTCGGAGGCGAAGGACTTCTGCGGGGCGAAGTAGTAGACGTCGGTCTCGGCGATGTCGACCGGGAGACCGCCGGCGCCGCTCGTCGCGTCCACGAGCACCAGCGCGCCCTCGTCGGCGCCCGCGACCCGCTTGATCGGGGCGGCGACACCGGTGGAGGTCTCGTTGTGGGTGAAGGCGTAGACGTCGACGCCCGCCTCGGCCTGCGGGTCCGGGTGCGTGCCCGGGTCCGAGGAGATGACGGTGGGCTCGGCGAGCCACGGGGCGAGCTTGGCGGCCTTGGCGAACTTGGAGGAGAACTCGCCGAAGGTGAGGTGCTGCGACTTGTTCTCGATCAGGCCGTGCGTCGCGACGTCCCAGAACGCGGTGGAGCCGCCGTTGCCGAGGACGACCTCGTAGCCCTCGGGCAGGGAGAACAGCTCGGAGATCCCCTCACGGACCTTGCCGACCAGGTTCTTGACCGGGGCCTGGCGGTGGGAGGTGCCCAGGAGGGACGTACCGGTGGCGGCCAGCGCGTCCAGCGCCTCCACCCGCACCTTGGAGGGACCCGCGCCGAATCGACCGTCCGCGGGCTTCATGTCAGCAGGAATCTGGATCTCAGCCACGAGCCGGAGGGTATCCCTTCGGTGAAACCGGACGGAAACGTGTCCGTTCGATGAGACGACTCCCTCCGGCCCGTGGACTTGTGCGGACCTACCAGTCCGCGACGGCCTCTCTCCGCGGGCCGGCCGGGGTCCGCCACGTCCTACGAGGTCAGCCGTACCGGCAGCTCGAAGAGGTCGTTCTGGGTCACCACCGGCTTGTTGCGCAGTTCCGCCGCGGGGACCGCCAGGTCGAGGGACGGGAAGCGGGCGTACAGCGCGGGCAGCGCGACCCCGGCCTCCAGGCGGGACAGGGCGGCTCCGGGGCACACGTGCGGGCCGTGGCCGAAGGAGATGTGCCGGTTCTCTGTTTCCCGGGTGATGTCGAAGGCGCCCGCGGTCGGGCCGTGCGCCTTCTCGTCGCGGCCGATCGCGCCGTACGACACGATCAGCGCGTCCCCCGCCGGGATCACCTTGTCGCCCACCGGCACGTCCTCCGTCGCGAAGCGGATCAGGACGTGGGAGGTGGGGGTGGAGTGGCGCAGGGTCTCCTCGACCACCGCGGACCAGTCCGCCTCACCGGAAAGGACCAGGTTCCGCTGCTCCGGATGGGTCGACAGGTTGACCACGGCGTTGACGATCAGCGAGATCGTCGTCTCGTGGCCCGCCGCCACCATCAGCTGCAGGGTGGAGACGATCTCCTCGTCGGTGAGGTGGTCGCCGTTCTCGGAGGCCTGGAGCAGGGCGGAGGTGAGGTCGTCGCCGGGGGCGGCGCGCTTGGCCGCCACCGTGTCCGCCATGATCCCCGCCAGCTCGGTGAGCGTCGCGATGACCTCGTTCGGCGGGGTCTGCGTCGAGAAGAACTTCTCGAACAGCTCCTTCAGGCGAGGCAGCCGGGACTCCTCGATGCCCATCAGGTCCGCGATGACGTACATCGGCAGCGGATACGCGAACTCCGTCTTGAGGTCGACCACGCCGCCGTCCGCGGGCAGCCGGTCCAGCAGACCCTCCGTCAGCTTCGTGATCCGCTCGCGCATCTCCTCCACCCGCCGCGGCGTCAGCGCCTGCGCGACCAGCGTGCGCATCCGCCGGTGGTCGGCGCCGTCCACGGTGAGCATGGAGCGGCCGGGGTTGGCGAGCCCGATCAGCGGCCAGTCGGGGGCGATCTCGCCCCGCTGCCAGGCGCCCCAGACGTTGATGTCCTTCACCAGCCGGGGATCCGTCAGCAACTGCCTGGCCTCGGCGTGGTGGGTGACCGCCCACACGGGAACACCGCCGGGCAGTACCACGGCGGCGAGCGGTCCCGCTTCTCTCAACCGGGCGCTTTCCGCGTCCAGGTCGGAGACGAAGGGGTCCAGGGCTATGGGGGATCCGTCGCTAGAGATCATGAGGTAGGGCTTCCAAGGGTAGGGGTGGGCGTAAACCTCACGGGCAGTGCCGTCAGTCCCCGCAGCCACGGCGACGGACGACGCGTCAACGTCTCGGCGGGTACGGCGAGATCGATGTCCGGCAGCCGGTCCAGCACGACCTCGATGGCCGTCCGCGCCACCGTCTCCGCCACCTCCTGCGCCGGGAACGGGCAGCGGTGCTCGCCGTGCCCGAAGGAGAAGTGCGCGTTGTTGCCGCCGGTCAACGCGGCGCCGTCGACGCGCACCTGGGGGTCGCTGTTGGCGCCCTGGAGGCCGAGCAGCAGCAGGTCGCCGGCGCGGACGTGATGGCCGCCGAGGCGGGTGTCGCGGGAGGCCCAGCGGCCCGCCACGTTCTGCGTGGGCGTGTCCTCCCACAGAACCTCGTTCATGGCCTCGGCGACACTGTGGCGCCCGCCGAAGAGGGAGGCGGCGAAGCGTTCGTCGGTCAGCATCAGCCGCAGCGAGTTGCCGATCCAGTCCGCGGTCGGCTGGTGGCCGGCGGCCATCATCACCATGAGGTCCTGGGTGACCTCCTCGTCGGTGAAGCCGCTGTCGTTGGCGAGCATGCGCGAGACGACGTCGTTCGCGGGGTTCGCCTTGCGGTCGGCCAGCAGCGCGGTCATGGACGTGACCAGATGCATCTGGCCCGCGAGCGCCCCTTCCCGGCCGTCGATCATGTCGTTGAGGGCGCTGACCAGACCAGGGCCCTGCTCGTCCGCGAAGCCGTACAGGACCGCCAGGACGCGCACGGGCAGCAGCATCGCGTAGTCCGCGACGAGGTCCGCCTCGCCCTTGCCGCACACCGTGTCGAGCAGCTCGTCCGCGAACCGCTCGACGTGGCCGCGCAGTTCGAACGGGTCGGTGGCCTCCAGGGCGTCACTGATCATCGTGGCGCGCTCGCGGTGGCGTTCGCCGACGGTGTAGAGGATCGAGGGCTGCTTGCGGCCGATCATGGGCAGCAGCGGCCAGTCGTCGGGGATGTTGTCCCACTGGTTCCACAGGTCGGAGTCCCGGCTGAACAGCACGGGATCGCCGGTCACCTGGTGCAGCTCGCGGTAGCCGAGCACGAGCCACGCCGGTACGTCGCCGTCGAGGACGACCGGTGCGACGGCACCGTGGTCGCGCCGCATCTCCCGGTACAGCTCTGCGGGTTCGGTCTGGAACCGGGGCCCGCTCAGGGGCACGGGGGCGGTGGTCACACCAGCTCCTGTTCGGGTTTGGGGGCGTGGGCGGCGTAGAGGTGCTGCAGATGCTCGACCAGTGTGATCAGGACCTGCTTGCCGGACTCGCGGGAACGCGCGTCGCAGTCGATCAGCGGGATCTGCGGGTCGAGGTCGAGGGCCGCGCGGATCTCGTCGTGCGTGTGGCGGGGTCCGCCGAAGTCGTTGCAGGCCACGATGAACGGCATGCCGTGGCGCTCCAGGCGGTCGATGGCGTACCACGAGTCGTCGATACGCCGGGTGTCGAGGAGGACGACCGCGCCGAGCGTGCCGGAGAAGAGCCGGTCCCACAGGAACCAGAACCGCTCCTGGCCCGGAGCGCCGAACAGATACAGCACGTTGCGGGCGTCCAGCGAGATGCGGCCGAAGTCGAAGGCGACGGTCGTCGCGGACTTCTCCCGCACCCCGGTCACGTCGTCGACCGACTCGCCGGCCTGGGTCATCGTCTCCTCGGTGCTGAGCGGACGGATCTCGCTCACCGAACGGACGAGGGTCGTCTTGCCGACGCCGAAGCCGCCGACGACCACGATCTTCAGACCGTTCTCGGCCTGGGCACCCAGCGGAGTGCGGGTGTCCGAGGGCTTTTCGTCAGAGGTTGCGGAGTCCAACGAGCACCTGCTCCAGGATGTCGGGATCGGGAAGTGTGGCGACACGGGGGTGGCGGGCGCTGACGCGGCCCGCCACGAGGAGATCGGACAACAGGATGCGTGTGATGCTCACCGGCAGCCGCAGCTCGGCGGCGATCTCCACGACCGCCGTCGGCCGTTCGCACATCCGCAGGATCGCGCTGTGCTCCGACTGCATGCCCGGCGTCGGGTCGCATTCGGCGACCATCAGTGTCACCAGGTCGAGCCGGTCCGCCGAGTCGGACCGGCTGCGCCCTCCCGTGAGGGTGTAGAGCCGGTCGGGCGCGTCGTCCCTGCCGGGGCGGCTCATGACGTACGGGGCTGCGCGGTCAGATATTCGCCGAGCTGTTCCACGAGTTCGCTCATGTTGTGGCCGACGAGCCCCGCGTCCGCGTCCTCGGTGGTGACCAGGGCGAGGTGCGCGCCCTCGCCCGCCTCGACGATGAACAGGACCCCGCCGTAGAACTCGGCCATCGCCGAGCGCACGCCTCCGCTGCCGTCACCGAACTCGATGGACGCGCCGTGGGACAGCGACTGGATGCCGGCGGCTATGGCGGCGAGCTGGTCCGCCTGGTCGACCGAGAGCTCCGGGGTGCGGCACAGTTTCAGCCCGTCCCGGGACAGCACGAGCGCGTGCCGGGCCCCCGGGGTGCGCTCCAGCAGGCCCTGGATGAGCCAGGTCAGCTTCTCGTCGGCGGTGGTGGTGCCGGTCATGGGTTGGTGTTGCCTTCCGGGTACGAGGGGGTGGCCGCTGTTTCGAGTGCGGCGGGGTCGGGGAGCGGTTCCGGTGCGGTGGGATCCGATGCGGGCTCGGGCGTCGGACCTCAGAGCGGCCCGCTCGTCGTGTCGGGTGTCTGTGCGTCCCGTCGGGGGCCGTCGGGCTCCGGCTTCGGTGCCGCCTCCCGTGCGGCTTCCGGTTCCGTCGTGCCCTGGACGGCGTCCTGGTCCGGCAGCGCGTTGCGGACCGCCTGGCGGAAGCTGCCGAAGCGGGCGGCCCGCGCCTTGGCGGTGTCGTCCGCGGCGCGCGGCTCCCGCTCGGCGCGGTCGGCGGAGTGAGTACGCTCGGCCGCGGCGAGCGTGTGCCCGCGGCGGCGCCGGGGCAGTCCGCCGGCGTCGGCGGTGTCCGGCCGGGGGGACTTGTCGGTGGGCGACTCGTGCGTGGGCACCGGGTCCGGGTCGAGGTCCAGCGGGGCACGGGTGGCGGCGTACGACGGCCGGTGCTCGTCGGCGGTCCGCGCGGGGGCGGCGTCGGCGACCTGGTCCGGGGCGGGAACCGAGGGGGCCGTGAGTTCCGGCTGGGACAGGATGTCCTGCGGAATCAGCACCAGTACGCCCGTACCGCCGCGCGCGGAGGGCCGGAAGGACACCTTCAGGCCGTGCTTGCGGGCGAGCCGGCCGACGACCGGGAGGCCGAGCCGGGTGCCGGTGAGCCCGTCCAGTTCGCCGATGTCGCCGGACACGGCGCGTTCGGCGCGGCGCAGCTGTACGTCGCCCATGACCAGGCCGGAGTCCTCCACGGAGACGATGACCCCGGAGGGCACCTCCTCGACGTAGACATGGACCTCGGCGGTCGGCGGGGAGAAGTTGGCAGCGTTGTCAAGGAGTTCGGCGAGCGCGTGCATCACGCCCTCGGCGGCGTGCCCGGCCACCGCGACGTCGCTGGAGGAGTGGACGCGGACGCGCTGGTAGCCGCTGATGCGGCCCATCGCGCCGCGCAGGATCGACTCCATGACGATGGGGCGCGCCCAGCGGCGGCCGGAGCGGGCGCCCGCGAGGACGGCGACGGAGTCGGCGAGGCGGCCCGCCTGCGCGGTGCGGTGGTCGAGGTGGAGCAGGTCGGCGAGGACGTCCTCGTCCGCGTGCTTGTCCTCCATCGTGCGCAGGTCGGCGAGCATGCCGGTGGCCAGGGCCTGCATGCGGCCGGCGACGTTGGCGGTGATGGAGATGGCCGCGTCCCGCGTGTTCGTGGCCTGGCGCAGCCGGTGGGTGAGACGGGTCCGCTCCGCGGTGAGCCGGGCGATGTCGTCGGTGAGGGCGGTCCGCTCCTCGGTGAACTCCTCGGTGAGGGCGGTCCGCTCCTGGGTGAACTCGTCGGTGAGCGTGGCCCGCTCCCGGTCGAACTCGTCGGTGAGGGCGGTCCGCTCCCGGGCGAACTCGTCGGTGAGGGCGGTCCGCTCCCGGTCGAACTCGTCGGTGAGCCGGGCCTGCTCCCCCGCGAACGACTCGGCGAGCCGGCCCCGCTCCCGCTCGAACTCGTCGCGCTGCCTTACGCGCTCCTCGATGGAATCGTTCGTCAGCCGGCCCCGCTCCCGGCTGAACTCCTCGGCGAGCCGGGCGCGCTCCTGGATCGCTCGGCTCGCCTCCAGCGTGGCGGCGTCCAGTTGACGGCGCGCCAGCCGCGCCGATCCGGTGCCGTGCACGGCGAAGGCGACGGCCGCGGCCAGCAACAGGGTTGCGGCGGCGCCGCACCAGGCGAGGGGGGCGCCGGCCGTCGGCGCCACCAGGACCGCGGCGACGACGGCGAGACCCGCCAGAACGGCGGTGCCCAGCGCGGCTGTTGCGGCGGTGCGGACGGCGGGGCGCTCGCCCGACGGTATGGGGGCGGTCATGGATGGATTCCTCGGTCGGCCTCGGTCGTGTCCAGGGACTGTGGCGCGTGGGGCCGGCGGACGAGAAGTGACCCCTGATGCTCAATCGGCGTAACTATAGGAGAGTCCGTGATCACAATGGACCACTCCTGCTTGAAATTTCATCATCCGCCCGTCGCCTGTGAGGTTTCGGCACGCTCCGCACCGGTCACTGTCAGTGGTCGGAGGATTCCTGGGAAACGGTCGGAGGCATCCTGGGAAACATGACGGATCGTGGGGAGCGACAGCCCGGCGCCGCGGACGCGGACGCCGCCGCGCTGCGGGCTGAGCTGCGGGCCGAGCTGCGCGCGGCGGTGCGCGGCACGGTCGACTTCGGTACGACGGCGCGGGCGCTGCACACCATGGACGCGTCCAACTACCGCAGAGTGCCGCTCGGCGTGGTGGCTCCCCGGGACACGGACGACGTGGCGGCGGCGCTGGGTGTGTGCCGTGCGCACGGCGTACCGGTCGTCGCGCGAGGTGGCGGCACGTCAATCGCCGGGCAGGCGACAGGCACCGGAGTGGTGCTGGACTTCACCCGGCACATGAACCGGGTGCTGTCGGTGGACCCCGAGGCGCGCACGGCCGTCGTGCAGCCGGGCCTGGTCCTCGACCGCCTCCAGGAGGCCGCCGCCCCGCACGGCCTGCGCTTCGGTCCCGACCCCGCGACGCACAGCCGCTGCACGCTCGGCGGGATGATCGGCAACAACTCGTGCGGCTCGCACTCGGTGGCCTGGGGGACGACGGCGGACAGCGTGCGGGAGCTGGCCGTGGTCACCGCGCGCGGCGAGCGGCTGCGGCTCGGGCAGGGATGGGCCGGGGCGCCGGAAGGCCTGCGGGAGCTGGCGGAGGGCGAACAGGCCCGGCTGCGCACGGGCTTCCCCGAACTGCCCCGCCGCATCTCCGGGTACGCGCTGGACGCCCTGCTCCCCGAGAAGGGCGCCGACGTCGCCCGTTCCTTCTGCGGCTCCGAGGGCACCCTGGGCATCCTGACGGAGGCGGTCGTACGGCTCGTCGAGGCGCCCCGCGCGCGTGCCCTGGCCGTCCTCGGGTACGGCGACGAGAGCGCGGCCGCCGAAGCCGCCGCCGGGCTGCTGCCGTACCACCCGCTGACGGTCGAGGGCATGGCGGCCGACCTGGTGCCGTCCGCGGCCGGGCTGCCCAGGGGCGGCGCCTGGCTGTTCGTGGAGACGGGCGGGGAGACGGCGCAGGAGGCACGCGCGCGTGCGGAGGCGGTCGTCCGCGCGGCCGACGTCCTCGACGCGTCGGTCGTCACCGATCCCGCCGCCCAGCGGGCCCTGTGGCGCATCCGGGAGGACGCGAGCGGCACGGCGACCAGGATGCCGGACGGCAGCGAAGCCTGGCCCGGCTGGGAGGACTGCGCCGTGCCGCCGCCCCGGCTGGGCGCGTACCTGCGGGACTTCAGAGGGCTGCTGACCGCCCACGGCCTGCGCGGGACGCCGTACGGCCACTTCGGGGACGGCTGCATCCATGTCCGCATCGACTTCGACCTCATGACCGAGGCGGGAATCGGCCGCTTCCGGCGCTTCTCGGAGGAACTCGCCGAACTGGTCGTGACGCACGGCGGCTCGCTGTCGGGGGAGCACGGCGACGGGCAGGCCCGGGCGGAGCTGCTGCCGAAGATGTACGGCGACGAGACGGTGGCCCTCTTCGAGCGGGCGAAGGGGATCTGGGACCCGGACGACCTGCTCAACCCGGGGATGCTGGTGCGGCCCGCCCCGCTGGACTCCAACCTCCGCTTCTCGGTCCTGCCGCCCGAGCCCGTGGACGTGGCCTTCGGCTACCCGGCCGACGGCGGCGACTTCTCGGCGGCGGTGCGCCGGTGTGTCGGGGTCGCCAAGTGCCGTACGACGACGGTGGCGGGCTCCGCCGTCATGTGCCCGTCGTTCCGCGCGACCGGCGAGGAGCAGCACTCCACTCGCGGGCGGGCCCGGCTGCTGCACGAGATGCTCGCGGGCGAGCTGGTGACGGACGGCTGGCGCTCGACCGAGGTCCGGGACGCGCTGGACCTGTGTCTGTCCTGCAAGGGCTGCCGCTCCGACTGCCCGGTCGAGGTCGACATGGCCACGTACAAGGCGGAGTTCCTGCACCACCACTACCGGGGGCGGCGGCGGCCGGCCGCGCACTACGCGATGGGGTGGCTGCCGCTCTGGCTGCGCTGGGTGGCCCGCACGCGCACGGCCCGGCTCGTCAACGTGCTCGCCTCGGTACGGCCGTTGGCGTGGGCGGGGAAGCGGCTGGCCGGGATCGCGCCGGAGCGGGAGATCCCGCGGCTGGCGCCGGAGACGTTCAGCCGGTGGTGGCGGCGCAGGTTCCGGGCGCAGATGCGGCGCGCGAGGGCCGAATGGAAGGCGGGCGGCGCACCGACGGGCCCGCGCCACGCCGTGCTCCTGTGGCCGGACACCTTCACCGAGCACCTCTCGCCGTCCGTGGGCAAGGCCGCCGTGCGCGTCCTGGAGGCGGCGGGGGTGGGGGTGCTGCTGACGCCGACGGTCGTCCCGACGGTGAAGCGGACGACGGAGGGCGATCTCGCGGGCATCGCCGTCAACCCGTGGTCGCCGCGCCGCGCCCGCGTCTGCTGCGGGCTGACGTACATCTCCACGGGCCAGCTGGACCGTGCCCGCGCGGTGCTGCGGCGCACGCTCGACCTGCTGGAGCCGTTTCTGCTGCCCGAACTGGCCGCCGAGGACCTGACGCCGGTCGTCGTCCTGGAGCCCAGCTGCGCGGCCGCCCTCCGCACCGACCTGCCCGAGCTGCTGCACGACGATCCGCGTGCGAAGCGGCTGGCATCGGCGGTCGTGACCTTCGCGGAGGCGCTGGAGCGGTACGCGCCCGACTGGACCCCGCCGTCGGTGGCCCGCCCGGTGGCCGGCCAGACCCACTGCCACCAGCACGCGGTGCTGGGCGACGCCCCCGACCGCCGGCTGCGTGAGGCGGCGGGCCTCACCGGTGAGCTGAGCGGTGGCTGCTGCGGCCTCGCGGGCAACTTCGGCTTCGAGAAGGGGCATGACGAGGTGTCGGCGGCCTGCGCGGAGGAACAACTGCTACCGGCGATACGGGAGGCGGCCGAGGGGACGGTGATCTTGGCGGACGGGTTCTCCTGCCGTACACAGCTGGAACAGCTGGCCGGGGTACGCGGGCGGCACCTGGCGGAGGTGCTGGCGGACGCGCTGGAGGACGCGCCGGAGGACGCGCCGGAGAAGAAGGGGAGCTGACCGACTCGCCGGGCGGGGGCGAGGCCGACTCGTCCGGTGGGGACGAGGCCGACTCACCCCGCGGGGACGAGGTCATGCCACGCGGATGCCGGATCCTTGAGGCTCGGACAACTGATCCATCCTCGTAGGGAGTTCCGCGTATGACCCTCCGCCTTCAGCCGATCAGCCGGGCCGAGCATCTGGCGTTCGTGGCGAGCCGGGCCTCGGTGAGCCACATGCAGGTGCCGTCCTGGGGGGACGTGAAGCCGGACTGGCGGGCGGAGAGTCTGGGCTGGTTCGACGCGCAGGGGCGGATCGTCGGGGCGGGGCTCGTGCTGCTGCGCCCGCTGCCGAAGGTGAAGCGGTACCTGGCGTACCTGCCGGAGGGCCCCGTCATCGACTGGCACGACCCCGACCTGCGGCGCTGGCTGGATCCCCTGCTCGCCCACCTGAAGGGGCAGGGCGCCTTCTCGGTGAAGATGGGGCCGCCCGTGGCCATACGGCGGTGGAGCGCGGAGGCGGTCAAGGCGGCGATCGCCGATCCCGGCGCCAGGCGGCTGCGGGACGCGGAGGCGACCTCGTACGAACCGCACGCCTTCGACATCGCCGACCGGCTGCGCCGCATGGGGTGGCGGCAGACCGAGCCCGGCACCGAGGAGGGCTTCGCCGCCGGGCAGCCCCGGTACGTCTTCCAGGTGCCGTTCGCCGGCCGGTCGCTGGACGACATCCACCGCGGGCTCAACCAGCAGTGGCGGCGCAACATCAAGAAGGCGGAGAAGGCGGGGGTCGAGGTCGTCCGCGGCGGATACGAGGACCTGCCGGTCTTCTACGGCCTGTACGCCGAGACGGCCGAGCGCGACCGGTTCATCCCCCGCCCCCTGTCCTACTTCCAGCGCATGTGGACCGCCCTCGCCGCCGAGCACCCCGACCGCATGCGGCTCTACCTCGCCCATCACGAGGGCGACGTCCTCGCCGCGGCCACCATGCTCGTCGTCGGCAGCCACGTCTGGTACTCCTACGGCGCCTCCACCAGCCGCAAGCGCGAGGTCCAGCCCAACAACGCCATGCAGTGGCGCATGATGACCGACGCCCACCGGCTGGGCGCCGCCGTCTACGACTTCCGGGGCATCACCGACACCCTGGAGGAGTCCAACCACCTCCTGGGCCTGCTCCGCTTCAAGGCGGGCGCGGGCGGCGAGGCCGTCGAGTACCTGGGGGAGTGGGACTTCCCGCTGAACCGGCTGCTGCACAGGGCACTTGACGTCTACATGGCCCGACGCTGAGGGCACTCTCAGGTTCTCAAACAAACTCCAAGGATTTCCAAGGGGATTCACAGCGGCCCTTTGCCATTTTTGCCGTCCAGCCCCATGCGAGCCGTGTAGTTTCTTGTTCATCGGGATCCGGAAGCGGAATTCCCGAAGCACAGAACCGCGAAACGCTAGGAGTCGGAATGAGCTTCAAGAAGCTGGCCCCGCTGCCCCCCAAGCCCAAGTCGAAGCAGCTTCCCCCGCCGCCTCAGCCGAAGCCGAAGAAGCGCGCGCCCAAGCCGGCGCCCAAGCCGCTGCCCGGCCGGGACCAGTGATCCGGGGCTGAGCAAAAGGGGGTCGATGGTGCACCGTCGACCCCCTTTGCGCATTCCTGAATTCAAATAGGCCGGGCGACGGAAAGCGGAGGAGATGTGAAATGGACGTCGATGAGGAAGAAGAACTCGGATACGAGGGCGAAACTCCCACCATCCCCGCCCGTACCGCCTTCCGCCGCTTCTGGCCGCTGACCAGAGGTCTGCGCCGCTGGCTGGTGGTCGTCTGGGTGTGCACGGTGATCGCCGCGCTCGCCGAGACCGAGGCCATCCTGCTCTTCAGCGAGCTCACCGACCACGCCCTGCAGAAGGGCTCGCTCAGCGCGTTCTGGAGTCCGGCCGCGAAGTGGCTGGGTGTCGCGGTGGTCGGTGCGGTCGTCGCGTACGGGGGCAACTCCCTCGCCGCATGGGCGACGGAGCGCTTCGTGATGAGATTGCGCGAACACGTCTTCGACCATGTGCAGCGGCTGCCCCCGCACTTCTTCCAGCGTCACCGCCAGGGCGACCTGCTGTCCCGCCTGACCAGCGACGTCGATGCGATCGAGACGATGGTCGTGTCCGGTCTCGTGGGCGCCGCCTCGGCGGCCTTCTCCGCCCTCTTCTACGCGGCCGCCGCGTTCTGGCTGCGCTGGGACCTGGCCGCCGCCACCTTCGTCCTCGCCCCCCTGTTCTGGCTGGCGGCCCGCCGCTTCTCCGGCTCTATCAAGGACGTCTCGCGCGCGGGCCGGGTCGCCGACGGCGCGATCACCTCCGTGGTCGAGGAGTCCCTGGGCAACATCGTGCTGACGCAGGCGTACGACCGCCGGGACGCGGAGCGGCGGCGGCTGAGCGAGGAGGCGAACGCCTGGTTCCGCGCCTCCGTCCGCTCGGCGCGCCTCAACGAGGCGTATGAACAGCTCGTCCAGGTCATCGAGACGGTGTGTGTCCTCGCGGTGATCGGCATCGGCGCCTGGGAGATCTCCACCGGCCGCATGACCCTCGGCCAGCTCCTCGCCTTCTCCGCCTTCCTCGGCTACCTCTACCCGCCCGTGCGCGGCCTCGCCCAGCTCGGCCTCACGATCACGGCGGCCACGGCGGGCGCCGAGCGGCTCATCGAGATCCTCGACGTGAAGCCGTCGGTCACCGACCCCCGGCACGGCGCGGAGACCGGCCGCCCCGACGGCACGGTGGAGGTCCGGGACGTGGCGTTCAGCTACCCCGGCTCCGACACGACGGCCCTGGAGGGCCTCTCCTTCACGGTCAACCCGGGCGAGCTCGTGATCATCACCGGCCCGAGCGGCGCGGGCAAGTCCACGGTGTCCAAGCTCCTGCTCCGCTTCTACGACCCCGACGCGGGCGAGATCCTCCTGGACGGCGTACCGCTGCGGGACTTCCCGCTCGCCCGCCTGCGCGAGTACGTGACTCTGCTCCCGCAGGAGACGCTCGTCCTGCACGACACGGTCCGCGCGAACATCGCCTGCGGCCGCCCCGGCGCCAGCGAGCAGGCGATCATCGAGGCGGCGAAGGCGGCCGACGCGCACGACTTCATCGAGCGCCTCCCCGACGGCTACGACACCAAGGTCGACCCCAACTCGGCCCGCCTGTCCGGCGGCCAGCTCCAGCGCCTCGCCATCGCCCGGGCGATCCTGCGCGACGCGCCGGTCCTCGTCCTCGACGAGCCGACGACCGGTCTGGACGCGATGGCCGCACGCAGGGTGGTGAAGCCGCTCCGCCGCCTGACGGCGGGCCGTACGACCATCATGATCACCCACGACCTCAACCTCGCCCCCGACGCCGACCGCATCCTCGTCGTCGACCGCGGCCGCATCGTGGAGACGGGCCGGCACGAGGAACTGCTGGCGCGGGGTGGGGCGTACTCCCGCCTGCACCGTTCGCAGAACAACGCGGCGATGGACACGGGGGAGCTGCGGCTGCCGCTGTTCGTGGAGGGGGCCGCGCCGGTTCAGGTGCCGGTTCAGGTGCCGGTTTCGGTCCCGGTTTCGGTACCGGTTGCGCAGGAGGCGGCCCAGATGGCGTACGGCGACGGCTACGGGCACGGCAACGGGTATGGCAATGGGCACGGCAACGCGTATGGCAACGCGCATGGCAACGCCTATGGCTACGACCAGGGGCAAGGACCGGAGTACTACAGGTACGACGCCTACGCCGCCGCGGGGCTCTGGGTGCAACCCGCGCCCACGTACGAAGCTCCCGCGACCGTCCCGGGCACGATTCCCGACGGTCTCCCCGACGGTCGTCCCCTGTTCCGTGACGAGGAGCCCTGGCCCGGCATCTGATCTCAGCATCCAGGACAGTTACATAAGTGGTTCACACTCCTGACGAAGTCTATTACCCTGGACTCGGTAGTACATCACGATGAACACACCTTCATCCGAGCCAGCCACCAGGACCGCCCGTGACCACCTCCAGCGCCAGCGCCGGCGCCACCACCCCGTCGTCCTCACCCACCTCCACGACGGACCACGCGCCCACCCCCCTGAGCGGCGCGCCCCGCCGGTTCGGCTCGCTGGGCTCGCTCGGGCCGGTCGGGCTGGTGCTGGCCGGAGGTATCTCGGTCCAGTTCGGCGGAGCGCTCGCCGTGACGCTCATGCCACGGGCCGGCGCGCTGGGCGTGGTGACCCTGCGACTGTTCGCGGCCGCGCTGATCCTGCTGGTGGTCTGCCGCCCCCGCCTGCGCGGCCACTCGCGGACGGACTGGGGCACGGTGATCGCCTTCGGGATCACCATGGGTGCGATGAACGGCCTCTTCTACGAGGCCGTCGCGCGCATCCCTCTCGGTCCCGCCGTCACCCTGGAGGTTCTGGGCCCCCTGGCCCTCTCGGTCCTGGTCTCCCGCCGCGCGGTCAACGCGGTCTGGGCGGGCCTGGCCGTGGCCGGCGTCTTCCTCCTGGGCGGGGGAGGCTTCAGCGACCTGGACGCGGTGGGCGTCGCCTTCGCACTGGGGGCGGGCGCCATGTGGGCGACGTACATCGTTTTCAGCGCCCGCACGGGTCGCCGCTTCCCGCAGGCCGACGGCCTGGCGCTGGCCATGGCGGTGGCCGCGCTGCTGTTCCTCCCGCTGGGGATCGCCGAGTCGGGCACCAGGCTCCTGAACCCGACCACGCTGGCCCTGGGTTCCGGGGTCGCGGTCCTTTCCTCGGTCCTCCCCTACACCCTCGAACTCCTGGCCCTGCGCAGCCTCCCCGCCTCCACCTTCGCCGTCCTCATGAGCCTGGAACCGGCCCTGGCCGCGACAGCGGGCTTCCTCATCCTGCACCAGTCCCTCTCCACCACCCAGACGATCGCGATCGCGCTGGTCATCGGGGCGAGCATGGGGGCGGTGCGGACGCAGGTGGGGCGGGGGAAGACGACGGGGTCGGTGGGGTCGACGGGGCCAGCGGGGTCGACGGGGCCAGCGGGGTCGACGGGCGCTTCCTGACGGTTCCTGACGGTTCCTGCGGCAGGGCCAGGCGTGTGGGGACTAGAGCCGGCCTCGTGCCCTGAACCCGAAGGCGTACCACCGAGCCGAATACCTCGCCCATGTCGCGACCGAGCCGGACGAGGCACGCGAGCATCTGACCACCGCCAGCGGCATCTGTCGTGCCGCCGCCAAGGCGGCGCTCGCGGAGTGACCTGAAGTTGGGAGTACGTCCCGGACGAGGAGACGGCGGCAGCCGGAGCGCCGCCCGGGTTTGTCGCCGAAGTCGAGAAGACAGCGGACGAACTGGTCCGGGCGGCCGAGGCGCTTTACCTTCTCGGCCCCAGGTATCAGGGGGCCGACGAAGGGGCGAAGCACGCGTTCGTGGCGGGCGGATTCTTCGTGTACATGGTCACGCCACGCTCGGAACTCGTCAGTACCTGGCAGATCATGCCCGACCCGCTGTCGTGACCATCGCCAGATGTCGTCGCACGGCGAGGTGAGGCCTCCGCCTCAGGAGGCCGTTTCCACCCACTCCTCGAACGTCGGCCCCGCCAGCCGTGCCTCCGCTCCCGGCAGCAGCCCGCCGTTCTCGAACAGGTCCCGCTCCGGGTTGGCCGGATCGCTCACGGCGACCACCTTCACCGCCGGGTCCCGGTGGGACATCAGCAGCCGCGCCGCCTCCTCCAGGCTCTCCTCGCGCGGGCCGGCCACCTCCGGGAACGGCGACCGCGCCCCCGGTGCCTCGTCGGCCTCCGCCAGGTCCACCAGTGCCTCCGCGACGGCCCGGGCCGCGACCAACTGCGTCCGCATCTGCGGGACGTACACCGTGTCGCCCTGCCGTCCCCACTGCGTCAGCTGCTCCACGAACTCATGGAACTGCGCCGCCCGCAGCACCCGCACCGGCACCGGCCCGGCCAGCACCGCGCGCTCCTGCTCCAGCTTGGCCGCGTTGTAGCCGGCGACCGACCCGTCGATGCCGATGATCGACACGACGACCATCCGGCCGACCCCCGCCTTCGCCCCGGCCTCGTGCAGATTGCGGGCCGTCGCCGTGAAGAACTCCGTCGCCACCTGCTGGTCGGGCGAGGGCGTGCTGGCCGCGTCGATCACGACGTCCACGCCCTCCAACGCCTCCGCCAGCCCCGCACCGGTCACGATGTCGACCCCGGTGGCCCGCGACATCGGCACCACGTCGTGCCCCCGCTCCGTCAGCACGTCCACCACATGCCGCCCGAGCCGCCCGGTCGCCCCGGCCACCGCGATCTTCTTGGCCTCGCTCATCGATGTCTCTCCCTCGGTTTCCGTCCCGTGATTGCGTTGTCATGGGTCTGACGGACGGGAGGGAGGAGATGTGACAGGGGCCCGGGGCTTCGGCGGAGGAGATGTGCCAGGCGCGGCGCCCGGGACTTCGGCGTAGGCGATGGGGTCGGACAACCGGTGGCTGAGTGGTTGCCGTGGGGCCGCCCGCTTCTTTGTCAGTGTCGTGTTTCCGCGCCCCGAGTAAAGGGCGCTCCGCTGTCGCTCCGCGTCGGCTTCGCCGATGGCCCTGCGGGCCACCCTTGACTCGGGCCGCTCCAGCCCGGGTGAGAAGCGAGCGGGCAGCCCGGGGAAAGTGGCCGGCTTGGGGTGTTTGCCCTGGGGTGGGCTGCGTTCTGGGCCGGGGTGGTGGGGGCGCATCGACCGAGTGGCGGCACGCCGGGTGGGTTTGGCGGCGATCGGTTGGTGGTGGGTGGGGGCGGGGTGGCGGCATGCCGGGTGGGTTTGGCGACCTGCGGATGGTGAGTGAGACGGGGGTGCGTCGGCCGGGTGGGCCGGGTCCGGGGCGTTTCGTCGCGTGGGCGCCGCTGAGGGGTGCTGGACGCTCCTCAGGTGGTGAATTGGTCGGTTTGGGTCAGGGATGGAGGCGAGCATGCAGGTGAAAGGGGTGGGGTCTTCTCTGCGGTGGTCCAAAGCGTCCAATTGCTGGTCGACCTGTGGTGGGTGAGGCCGATGTGGCTGGTGGGATGACCGGTCCGTCCGGCCTCCGGGCACCGAGAGTGGCTGGGTAATCGCAATCGAGTGACAGGTTGTGGGAAAACAAATTCATGCAAGCATGCTTGATTGTTTTCATGGCCCCTGCCATGCTCCCCCCATGTCCGATCCGACGCCCGTGTTCGATGATCTGCGTGACGAAAGCGAAGAACTCGACCGGCTCGTGGCCGAGTTGAGCCCGGAACAGTGGGCGCTCGCGACCCCCGCCCCCGGCTGGACCGTCGCCCACCAGATCGCCCACCTCACCTGGACCGACCGCTCCGCTCTACTCGCCGTCACGGACGTCGACGCCTTTCACGGCCTCGTCGAGAAGGCCCTCGCGGCGCCCGAGACGTTCGTGGACGAGGGTGCCGGGGCAGGAGCCCAGCTCCCCTCCTCCGCACTGCTGTCGACGTGGCGCGAGGGGCGGGCCGCGCTCGACCGGGCCCTGCGCGAGTCCCCGGCCGGCGCGCGCTTCCCCTGGTACGGGCCGCCCATGTCCGCCGCCTCCATGGCCACCGGCCGGCTCATGGAGACCTGGGCCCACGGCCAGGACGTCGCCGACACCCTGGGTGTGGTTCGAACCCCCACCGACCGGCTGAAGCATGTGGTCCGCATCGGTGTGCGCGCACGGGACTTCGCCTTCGGGGCGCACGGGCTGCCCGCGCCCGTCGAAGAGTTCCGCGTCGAGATCCTCGGCCCCTCCGGCGACATATGGACCTATGGCCCCGGTGACGCCCCCCAGCGCGTCACCGGCCCTGCCCTCGACTTCTGCCTCCTGGTCACCCAGCGCGCCCACCGCGCCGACCTCGCCGTACGCGCCGAGGGCCCCGACGCCGACCGCTGGCTCGACATCGCCCAGGCCTTCGCGGGCCCGCCCGGCGCCGGACGTCCTCCGAAGGGGGACGCGGAGTGACCCTGCGCATAGGCAACGCCTCCGGCTTCTACGGCGACCGCTTCGACGCCATGCGAGAGATGCTCACCGGCGGCGAGCTGGACGTCCTGACCGGCGACTACCTCGCCGAGCTGACGATGCTGATCCTGGGCCGGGACCGGCTGAAGGACCCCGCCGCCGGATACGCCCGCACCTTCCTGCGGCAGCTGGAGGACTGTCTCGGCCTCGCCCACGAGCGGTCCGTGAAGATCGTGACGAACGCCGGCGGCCTCAACCCGGCCGGACTCGCCGACGCGGTGCGGAAACTGGCCGACCGGCTCGGTATCCCCGTGCGTGTCGCCCACGTCGAGGGCGACGACCTGACCGCCGCGCACCCGGGCAGCCTCGCCGCCCACGCCTACCTCGGCGGCTTCGGTATCGCGGAGTGCCTGCGGGCGGGCGCGGACATCGTGGTCACCGGGCGGGTGACCGACGCGGCCCTCGTCACCGGGCCCGCCGCCGCCCACTTCGGCTGGCAGCCGGGGGAGTACGACCGGCTCGCCGGCGCCGTCGTCGCCGGGCACGTCCTGGAGTGCGGGACGCAGGCCACCGGCGGGAACTACGCCTTCTTCGGTGAGGGGGACGTCCGCCGGCCCGGCTTCCCGCTCGCCGAGATCCAGGCCGACGGCAGCTGCGTTATTACCAAGCACCATGGCACCGGCGGGTTCGTGGACGTCGGTACGGTCACGGCACAGCTGCTGTACGAGACGGCCGGCGCCCGGTACGCCGGGCCCGATGTCACCACCCGCCTCGACACCGTGCGGCTCACCCAGGACGGTCCCGACCGGGTGCGCATCGAGGGGGTGCGCGGGGAGGCGCCGCCGCCCACGCTCAAGGTCGGGCTCAACCGGCTCGGCGGCTTCCGCAACGAGGTCGTCTTCGTGCTGACCGGGCTCGACATCGAGGCCAAGGCAGCGCTCGTGCGGGAGCAGATGACCGACGCGCTCGCCAAGTCGCAGCCCGGTGAGGTGCGGTGGGAGCTGGTCCGGACCGACCGGGCCGACGCGGACACCGAGGAGACGGCGAGCGCGCTGCTGCGCCTCGTCGTACGGGACCCCGATCAGGGAGTCGTGGGGCGTGCGCTGAGCGGGGCCGCGATCGAGCTGGCGCTGGCCAGTTACCCCGGGTTCCATGTGCTGGCGCCACCAGGGAAGGGTGCGCCTTATGGGGTCTTCGAGGATGTGTACGTCCCCCATGGTGCCGTCGACCATGTGGCGGTCCTTGAGGATGGGCGGCGCGTTCATGTGGCTTCGCCCCACGACACCGCCGTACTCACTGACGTACCGCAGCCGCCCCTGCCGGACCCCCTCCCCCCAGGCCCCACGCGCCGCGCCCCCCTCGGTCTGATCGCCGGTGCCCGCAGCGGTGACAAGGGCGGGAACGCCAACGTGGGCGTCTGGGCGCGCACCGACGAGGCCTGGCGGTGGCTCGCCCACGAGCTGACAGTCGAGCGCTTTCGACAGCTGATACCCGAGAGTCGCCCGCTCCCCGTGGTCCGCCATCTCCTGCCCGACCTCCGCGCCCTGAACTTCGTCGTCGAGGGAATCCTCGGCGAGGGCGTCGCCGCCCAGCACCGTTTCGACCCGCAGGCCAAGGCCCTCGGCGAATGGCTGCGCTCCCGCCATCTGGACATCCCGGAGGTCCTCCTGTGACCGTCCTCTCCTCCGCCCTGGACATCAACGGCCAGGACTACCGGGCGAACCGCGAGGCCATGCTCGCCAAGCTCGCCGACCTCGACGCCGAGCACGCCAAGGCCCTCGCGGGCGGCGGCGAGAAGTACGTCCAGCGGCACCGGGGGCGCGGCAAGCTGCTCGCCCGCGAGCGCATCGAGCTGCTCCTGGACCCGGACACGCCGTTCCTGGAGCTGTCGCCGCTGGCCGCCTGGGGCAGTGATTACGCCGTCGGCGCCTCTCTCGTCACCGGCATCGGGGTGGTGGAGGGCGTCGAGTGCCTGATCACCGCCAACGATCCGACCGTGCGCGGCGGCGCCAGCAACCCCTGGAGCCTGAAGAAGGCCCTCCGCGCCAACGACATCGCGCTCGCCAACCGGCTGCCCTGCATCAGCCTCGTCGAGTCCGGGGGCGCCGATCTTCCGTCCCAGAAGGAGATCTTCATCCCCGGTGGTGCCATCTTCCGGGACCTGACCCGGCTTTCCGCCGCCGGAATCCCCACCGTCGCCGTCGTCTTCGGGAACTCCACCGCCGGCGGTGCCTACATCCCCGGCATGTCCGACCACGTGATCATGGTCAAGGAGCGGGCGAAGGTGTTCCTCGGCGGGCCGCCGCTGGTGAAGATGGCGACCGGCGAGGAGAGCGACGACGAGTCCCTGGGCGGTGCTGAGATGCACGCGCGCGTGTCGGGGCTCGCGGACTACTTCGCCGTGGACGAGCAGGACGCGCTGCGGCAGGCGCGGCGCGTGGTCGCCCGCCTCAACCACCGCAAGGCGTACGACGACCCGGGCCCGGCGGCCCCTCCCAAGTACGACCCGGAGGAGCTGCTCGGCATCGTCCCCGGCGATCTGAAGATCCCCTTCGACCCCCGCGAGGTCATCGCACGGATCGTCGACGCCTCCGACTTCGACGAGTTCAAGCCGCTGTACGGGACGAGTCTGGCCACCGGGTGGGCGTCCCTGCACGGCCGTCCCGTCGGGATTCTCGCCAACGCGCAAGGCGTGCTGTTCAGCGAGGAGTCGCAGAAGGCCGCCCAGTTCATCCAGCTGGCCAACCAGCGCGACATCCCGCTGCTCTTCCTGCACAACACCACCGGCTACATGGTCGGCCGGGAGTACGAGCAGGGCGGCATCATCAAGCACGGCTCGATGATGATCAACGCGGTCAGCAACTCCCGCGTCCCCCACCTCTCCGTTCTCATGGGCGCCTCGTACGGAGCCGGGCACTACGGCATGTGCGGGCGGGCCTACGATCCGCGCTTCCTGTTCGCCTGGCCCAGCGCCAAGTCCGCCGTGATGGGCCCGCAGCAGCTCGCCGGCGTGCTGTCGATCGTGGCCCGGCAGTCGGCGGCGGCCAAGGGGCACCCGTACGACGATGACGCCGACGCCGCCCTGCGCGCCATGGTGGAGCAGCAGATCGAGTCCGAGTCGCTGCCGATGTTCCTGTCCGGCCGGCTGTACGACGACGGCGTCATCGACCCGCGCGACACCCGCACCGTCCTCGGGCTGTGCCTGTCCGCCATCCACACGGCGCCCTACGAGGGCGCGCGCGGTGGCTTCGGCGTCTTCCGGATGTGAGGCTCATGATTTCGACTCTGCTCGTCGCCAACCGGGGCGAGATCGCCTGCCGGATCTTCCGTACCTGCCGTGAGTTGGGTATCCGGACCGTCGCCGTCCACTCGGACGCCGACGAGAACGCCCTCCACGCGCGCGTGGCCGACACGGCGGTACGGCTGCCGGGTGCGACGCCCGCCGAGACGTATCTGCGCGGCGACCTGATCGTGAAGGCCGCCGTGGCGGCCGGCGCGGACGCCGTGCACCCCGGCTACGGCTTCCTCTCCGAGAACCCCGACTTCGCGCGCGCCGTCCTCGACGCGGGCCTGGTCTGGATCGGGCCGCCTCCGGAGGCGATCGAGGAGATGGCGTCCAAGACGCGCGCCAAGCAGCTGATGGGGATCGAGCCGCTGCGCGAGGTCACCGAGGCCGACCTGCCGGTGCTGGTGAAGGCGGCGGCGGGCGGCGGCGGGCGCGGGATGCGGATCGTGCGCCGCCTGGAGGAGCTCGACGGCGCGCTGGAGAGCGCGCGCTCCGAGGCCGCGAGCGCCTTCGGGGACGGCGAGGTCTTCGTCGAGCCCTATGTGGAGCGCGGCCGCCACGTCGAGGTGCAGATCCTCGCCGACACCCATGGCACGGTCTGGGCACTCGGCACCCGCGACTGCTCCCTGCAGCGGCGTCACCAGAAGGTCATCGAGGAGGCCCCGGCGCCGGGTCTGACATCCGAACTCACCGATGACCTCTACGGGATGGCCCTGCGCGCCGCCCGCTCCGTCGACTACACCGGCGCCGGCACCGTCGAGTTCCTCGTCGCCGACGGCAAGGCCCACTTCCTGGAGATGAACACCCGCCTCCAGGTCGAACACCCCGTCACGGAAGCCGTGTTCGGCATCGATCTGGTCGCCGAGCAGATCCGGATCGCCGAGGGCCACGCCCTCGCCGCCGACCCCCCACGCGCGCGTGGCCACGCCATCGAGGCCCGCCTCTACGCCGAGGACCCGTCCCGCGACTGGGCCCCGCAGACCGGCACCCTGCACCGCCTCGCCGTACCGGACGGCGTCCGCCTCGACACCGGCTACACCGACGGCGACGAGATCGGCGTCCACTACGACCCGATGCTCGCCAAGACGGTCGCCCACGCTCCCACGCGCGCGGAGGCCCTCCGCAAGCTCGCCGGCGCCCTGGAGCGGGCGCAGGTCCACGGCCCGGCCACCAACCGCGAGCTACTGGTCCGCTCCCTGCGCCACCCGGAGTTCACCGCGGCCCGCATGGACACCGGCTTCTACGACCGCCACCTCAGCGACCTCACCGGGCCCGCTCCCGACCCGTACGCGCCGCTGGCCGCCGCCCTCGCCGACGCCCACGGGCGCTCCCGCTTCGGCGGCTGGCGCAACCTGCCCTCCCAGCCGCAGGCCAAGCGCTACCTCATGGCGGGCGAGGAGCACGAGGTCCACTACCGGCACACCAGGGACGGCCTCGCCGTGGACGGGGTCCGGGTCGTGCGCGCCGACGCGCGTCTGGTCGTACTCGAAGTGGACGGCGTACGGCGGAAGTTCGACGTGACCCGGTACGGCGACCGGGTGCACGTCAACGCCACCACCCTCACCGCCCTGCCCCGCTTCCCCGACCCGGCCGCCCACCACGCCCCCGGCTCCCTGCTCGCCCCCATGCCCGGCACCGTCGTCCGCGTCGCCGACGGCCTGGCCGTGGGCGACGCCGTACGGGCCGGAGAGCCCATCGTCTGGCTGGAGGCGATGAAGATGCAGCACCAGATCACCGCCCCGGCCACCGGCACGCTGAGCGCCCTGCACGCCGCCCCGGGGCAGCAGGTCGAGGTGGGTGCCCTGCTCGCAGTCGTAGAGGAAGTACAGAAGGAGGTTCAGGACCAGTGAGCACCACTCTGGAGACCGAGGAGCACAAGGCCCTGCGATCGGCCGTCGCCGCCCTCGGCAAGCGCTACGGCCGCGAATACCTCGCCCGCGTCGTCGCCGAAGGCGGCCAGCCCACCGAACTCTGGGCGGAAGCCGCCAAGCTCGGCTACCTCGGCGTGAACCTCCCCGAGGAGTACGGGGGCGGAGGCAGCGGTATCTCCGAACTCTCCATCGTCCTCGAAGAGCTGGGCGCCGCGGGCAGTCCCCTCCTCATGCTCGTCGTCTCCCCCGCGATCTGCGGCACCGTCATCTCCCGCTTCGGCACCCAGGAGCAGAAGCGCGCCTGGCTCCCCGGACTCGCCGACGGCACCCGTGTCATGGCCTTCGGCATCACCGAGCCCGACGCCGGCTCCAACTCCCACCGCATCACCACCACCGCCCGCCGGGACGGCGACAGCGGGGACTGGCTCCTCACCGGCCGCAAGGTGTTCATCTCCGGCGTCGACCACGCCGACGCCGTCCTGATCGTCGGCCGCACCGAGGACGCCCGCACCGGCAGCCTCAAGCCCTGCCTGTTCATCGTCCCGCGCGACGCCGAAGGCTTCGAGCGGCGGCAGATCGACATGGAACTGCACGGCGCCGAGAAGCAGTTCGAGCTGGTCCTGGACGACGTACGGCTGCCCGCCGACGCGCTCGTCGGCGACGAGGACGCGGGGCTGCTGCAGCTGTTCGCCGGACTCAACCCCGAGCGGATCATGACGGCCGCCTTCGCGATCGGCATGGGGCGCTACGCCCTCTCCAAGGCGATCGAGTACGCCCGCGACCGCTCCGTCTGGAAGACCCCCATCGGCGCCCACCAGGCCATCGCCCACCCCCTCGCCCAGGCGCACATCGACCTCGAACTGGCCCGCCTGATGATGCAGAAGGCCGCCCACCTGTACGACGCAGGGGACGACATCGGCGCGGGCGAGGCCGCCAACATGGCCAAGTACGCGGCCGGGGAGGCCTGTGTGAAGGCCGTCGACCAGGCCGTGCACACCCTCGGCGGCAACGGGCTCACGCGCGAATTCGGGCTCGCCTCCTTGATAACGGCGGCACGCGTGGCTCGTATAGCACCGGTGAGCCGGGAGATGATTCTCAACTACGTCTCCCACCAGACCCTGGGCCTGCCCAAGTCCTACTAGGCCTTGCCGGTCGTACCAGGCATTGTCGGCGCACACCGTCGTGCGAGGAGGAACCGTGTTCCGCAGTGAGTACGCAGACGTTCCGGCCGTAGAACTCCCCATCCACGAGGCCGTCCTGGGCCGGGCCGCCGAGTTCGGCGAGCTGCCCGCGCTGATCGACGGCACGGACGGCACCACCCTCACGTACGAACAGGTGGACCGGTTCCACCGGCGCGTCGCCGCCGCGCTCGCCGACGCCGGCCTGCGCAAGGGCGACGTCCTCGCGCTGCACAGCCCGAACACCGTCGCCTTCCCGACCGCCTTCTACGCCGCCACGCGCGCGGGTGCCGCCGTCACCACCGTGCACCCGCTCGCCACCCCCGAGGAGTTCGCCAAGCAGCTGCGCGACTCGGCCGCCCGCTGGATCGTCACCGTCTCCCCACTGCTGGAGACGGCCCGCCGGGCGGCCGAACTCGCGGGCGGCATACGGGAGATATTCGTCTGCGACAGCGCGCCGGGACACCGCTCCCTGATCGACATGCTCGCCTGCGACGCGCCCGAACCGGACGTCTTTGTCGACCCGGCCGAGGACATCGCCGCACTGCCGTACTCCTCCGGCACCACCGGCATCCCCAAGGGCGTGATGCTCACCCACCGCCAGATCGCCACCAACCTCGCCCAGCTCGAAGCCGCCGTCGACGCCGGCCCCGGCGACCGCATCCTCGCCGTCCTGCCCTTCTTCCACATCTACGGCCTCACCGCGCTCATGAACGCGCCCCTGCGCAAGGGCGCCACCGTCGTCGTCCTGCCCCGCTTCGACCTGGAGACGTTCCTCGCGGCCATCGAGAACCACCGCATCACCGGCCTGTACGTCGCCCCGCCGATCGTCCTCGCCCTCGCCAAACACCCGGCCGTCGCCCGCTACGACCTGTCCTCCCTGCGGTACATCATCAGCGCCGCCGCCCCCCTGGACGCCCAGCTCGCCGCCGCCTGCTCCGAGCGCCTGGGCCTGCCGCCGGTCGGCCAGGCCTACGGCATGACGGAACTCTCGCCCGGCACCCACGTCGTCCCGCTCGACGCCATGCACCAGGCACCCCCCGGCACGGTCGGCAAACTCATCGCGGGCACCGAGATGCGCATCGTCTCCCTCGACGACCCCGGCAAGGACCTGGGCACCGGCGAGCCCGGCGAGATCCTCATCCGCGGACCCCAGGTCATGAAGGGCTACCTGGGCCGCCCCGACGACACCGCCGCCATGATCGACGCCGACGGCTGGGTGCACACCGGCGACGTCGGCCATGTGGACGCCGACGGCTGGCTGTTCGTCGTCGACCGCGTCAAGGAACTCATCAAGTACAAGGGCTTCCAGGTGGCACCCGCCGAACTGGAGGCCCTGCTCCTCACCCACCCCGGCATCGCGGACGCCGCCGTCATCGGCGTCTACAACGAGGACAACAACGAAGTCCCGCACGCGTTCGTGGTCCGCGGGCCCGGCGCCACCGGCCTCACCGAGGGCGAGGTCATGATGTACGTCGCCGAACGCGTCGCCCCCTACAAGCGCGTCCGGCAGGTCACCTTCATCGACGGCGTGCCCCGGGCCGCCTCCGGCAAGATCCTCCGCCGGGAACTGCGGGAACAGCGCGAACCCAAGGAGCGGCAATGACGTTGATCGGACGCACGCGCGCGCGTGGCATCGAAACCCTCAGCCTGGACTCGGCCGACACCCGCAACGCCCTGTCGGCCGCGCTCGTCGGCGAGCTCGCGGACGCCCTGACCGACTGCGGCAAGGACGGCGACGTACGGGCCGTCGTCCTCACCCACACCGGCAACACCTTCTGCGCCGGAGCCGACCTGCGCGACCCTCCGCACCCCGACGCCCTGGTCGGCCTGCTGCGGCAGATCGTCGAGCTGAGCAAGCCCGTCGTCGCCCGGGTGACCGGGCACGTGCGGGCGGGCGGCCTGGGGCTGCTCGCCGCCTGCGACATCGCGGCCGGGTCCGCCGAGTCCAGCTTCGCGTTCACCGAGGTACGGATCGGGGTCGCGCCCGCCGTCATCTCGCTCCCGGTGATCCCGCGCACCGACCCGCGCGCCCTGGCCCGCTACTACCTCACCGGCGAGCGCTTCGACGCGGCCGAGGCGGCCCGGATCGGCCTCCTGACGGCGGCCGGGGGCGCCGGCGAAGACGTGGACACCGTCCTGGCCCCCATCCTGGACGGCCTGCGCCGATCGTCCCCCCAGGGCCTGGCCGAGACGAAGCGGCTGCTCACGGCTAGGGTGCTGGAGGCCCTCGACCGGGACGCGGCCGACCTGACCGCGCTCTCGGCACGACTGTTCTCCTCAGCGCAGGCACGCGAGGGGATGACGGCCTTCCTGGAACGACGGGATCCCTCATGGGTGATGTGAGCGCAAGATGAGTGTGAGTACGGCCGAACGAGACCGCCTCCCCAAGCAGGAACGCAGCCGGGCCACCCGGCAACGGCTCCTGGAGGCCGCCGTGGCCTGCCTCGCCGAGTACGGCTGGGCAGGCTCCACGGTCTCCGTCGTCGCCGAACACGCCGGCGTGTCCCGGGGCGCCGCCCAGCACCACTTCCGCACCCGCGAGGACCTCTTCACCGCGGCCGTCGAGTACGTGGCCGAGGAACGCTCCACCGCCCTGCGCGCCCTGTTCCCCGAGGGCACCACCGACCGCCGCGCCGTCGTCACCGCCCTCGTCGACCTCTACACCGGCCCGCTCTTCCGCGCCGCCCTCCACCTGTGGGTCGCCGCCTCCAACGAGGAACAGCTGCGGCCCCGCGTCACCGAGCTGGAGGCCCGCGTCGGCCGCGAGACCCACCGCATCGCGGTGGACCTGCTGGACGCGGACGAGTCCCGGCCCGGCGTACGGGAGACCGTCCAGGGACTGCTCGACATGGCCCGTGGCCTGGGCCTGGCCAACCTCCTCACCGACGACGCGGGCCGCCGGGAACGGGTGGTCGCCCAGTGGGCGGCGCTGCTGGAGGAGACGCTGGGCTGAGGGAGGAGACGCCGGGCCGAGGAGGCCGCAGGGGGAGGGCGGGCCGGCGGTGCAGGAGCCGGCCGGGAGCATGAGGTGCGCCACAGTCGTTTCCGCGGACCCGCAGTACCCTTGCCGCATGCTTCCGATGCTCGTTCGACGCCGTCACGTGGACTACGTGCGCGTCACGAGCATGGGCTGTCGGCTTTCGGCCTGAATCAGCCCCTTTCTTCTCCCCTTTCTTACGGCATTCTGGGCGCCGCCCCCTACCCTCGGCGGCCTGCCCGTGGCCCACACACCCTGTGGACGCACCCATGACGACGCACCCCGCGACGACCCCGTCGTACGAACAACTCCCGATCATCGACCTCTCCGCCGCGGACCGCGGCCCCGAGGCCCGCGCCCTCCTCCACGCCCAGCTGCACAGCGCCGCCCACGACGTCGGCTTCTTCCAGCTCGTCGGCCACGGCGTCACCCGGGCCGACACCGACGCGCTCCTCACCGCCATGCGCGCCTTCTTCGCCCTGCCCGAGGCCGACCGCCTCGCCCTGGACAACGTCAACTCGCCCCACTTCCGCGGCTACACCCGCACCGGTGACGAACGCACCCAGGGCGCCCGCGACTGGCGCGACCAGCTCGACATAGGCGCCGAACGCCCCGCCCACGTCCCCGCGCCGGGCGAACCCGCGTACTGGTGGCTGGAGGGCCCCAACCAGTGGCCCGCGGCCCTCCCCGAACTGCGCACCGCCGCACTCGCCTGGATCGACAGGCTCAGCGGCGTCGCCGGCCGGCTCCTGCACGAACTGCTGGCCGCCATCGGCGCCCCCGCCGACTTCTACGACCCGATCTTCGGCGACCGCGCCCACCCGCACCTCAAGCTGGTGCGCTACCCCGGCAGCGCCGGCGACGGCACCGACCAGGGCGTCGGCGCCCACAAGGACTACGGCTTCCTGACACTGCTGCTCCAGGACACCATCGGCGGACTCCAGGTCCAGCGCGAGGACGGCCTCTTCCACGACGTGCCGCCGCTGGACGGCGCCTTCGTGGTCAACCTGGGCGAGCTGCTGGAAGTGGCGACGGACGGCTACCTGATCGCCACCAACCACCGTGTCGTCAGCCCGCCCGGCGCCACCGAACGCTTCTCCGTCCCGTTCTTCTACAACCCGCGCCTGGACGCGCGTGTGGAGCCGCTGTCCTTCCCGTACGCCGCCACCGCCCCCGGCATCACCGAGGACCCGGCCAACCCGCTGTTCGCCGAGTACGGTTACAACGAGCTCAAGGGCAAGCTGAGGGCGCACCCGCTGGCGGCGGAACGGCACCACACGGACCTGCTGGCTCCGGCCTGATCAGCGCCCCCCGCACGAACCCTCAGTGGGCGATGTCCGCGTACCCTTCGATCTCCCGAGGGTTGCGCGGACCCGGCCCCACATACCGAGCGGACGGCCGCACGAGCCGCCCCGTCCGCTTCTGCTCGAGAATGTGCGCCGACCAGCCCGCCGTACGGGCACACGTGAACATCGACGTGAACATGTGCGCCGGAACCTCGGCGAAGTCCAGCATGATCGCCGCCCAGAACTCCACGTTCGTGGCCAGGACCCGGTCCGGACGGCGGTTGTGCAGCTCCTCCAGGGCCGCCTTCTCCAGCGCCTCCGCGATCTCGAACCGCGGCGCGCCCAGCTCGCGCGCCGTGCGGCGCAGCACACGCGCGCGTGGGTCCTCGGCCCGGTACACCCGGTGCCCGAAGCCCATCAGCCGCTCGCCCTTGTCCAGGGCCTTCTTCACGTACGCCTCCGCGTCCCCCGTCCGCTCGATCTCCTCGATCATCCCGAGGACGCGGGACGGGGCGCCGCCGTGCAGCGGCCCGGACATGGCGCCCACCGCACCGGACAGCGCGGCCGCCACATCGGCGCCGGTCGAGGCGATGACCCGGGCGGTGAAGGTGGAGGCGTTCATGCCGTGCTCGGCGGCCGACGTCCAGTAGGCGTCGACGGCCGCCACGTGCTTCGGGTCGGGCTCGCCCCGCCACCGGATCATGAACCGCTCCACGACCGAGTGCGCCTTGTCGATCTCCCGCTGCGGCACCATCGGCAGGCCCTGCCCGCGCGCGGACTGGGCGACGTACGACAGCGCCATGACGGCCGCACGGGCGAGATCGTCACGGGCCCGCTCCGCGTCGATGTCGAGGAGCGGTTTCAGGCCCCACACCGGGGCGAGCATGGCGAGCGCCGACTGTACGTCCACCCGGATGTCACCCGAATGGACGGGAATCGGGAACGGCTCTGCGGGCGGCAGCCCCGGATTGAAGGCGCCGTCGACCAGCAGCCCCCACACGTTGCCGAACGAGACATGACCGACGAGGTCCTCGATGTCGACGCCCCGGTAACGCAGGGCGCCGCCCTCCTTGTCCGGTTCGGCGATCTCCGTCTCGAACGCGATGACTCCTTCGAGCCCGGGTACGAAGTCGGACATCAGGCGGCTCCTAGATGATGTGTGCGGCGCGGCGGACTACCAGGAAGCGGGGTGTCGCAACGGCTCCACGGTCGCTCTCAGGACTCGCGGTCCGAAACGGTCATCCCGGTGATGCCCCGAGCGGCGGGTGGTCACCCCACCGGAACGGCACCACCACGTTAACCCCGAGTGCCACCTTTGGGGAGTGCACACGGCACTCAGTGCCACACAAAGTCGTACGTGCATACGGCAAGATGACCGCGTGACCGACCGTGATCCCATTCTCGACCCTGCCGCCATGCGCAAGCACTACCGGGTCGAAGGCTTCTACGAGAGCGACCTCGCCGCACACCCCATGGACCAGTTCACCCACTGGTTCGAACAGGCCGCGCGGGCCGCGGCGGGCGGCACCATCTTCGAGCCCAACGCGATGATCGTCTCCACGGCGGACGCCGAGGGCCGCCCCAGCTCGCGCACGGTTCTGATGAAGCAGTACGACATCCGGGGCTTCGTCTTCTACACCAACTACGACTCCCGCAAGGCCCAGGACCTGGCCGCGAACCCACACGTCTCCCTGCTCTTCCCCTGGCACGCCGTCGCCCGCCAGGTCATCGTGACCGGCACCGCCCTGCGCACCGGCCGCGACGAGACGGCCGCGTACTTCCGCAGCCGCCCCCACGGCTCCCAGCTGGGCGCCTGGGCCAGCCCCCAGTCCTCGGTGGTCTCCCGCGCCGAACTCGACGCCTCCTACGCCGAACTCGCCGCCCGCTACCCCGAGGGCGAACAGGTACCGGTCCCCCCGAACTGGGGAGGCTTCCGAGTCGCACCGCAGGCGGTGGAGTTCTGGCAGGGCCGCGAGAACCGCCTGCACGACCGGTTGCGCTACACGGCGGAACCGGACGACACCTGGAGAGTGGAACGCCTCAGCCCCTGACCTCCCGGACGGCCGACGCAGCCGCTTCCCGGGCGACCGACGCACCCGCCTCCAGGGCCGCCGCGACCGCCCCCGGAATGTCCGTGACCGGGAACTGCACCTGCCGCACCACGCGGTCCCGGTCGACGACCAGGACCGCCCGCTTCAGCCGCAGGGCCTGCCCTGCCCGGAACGTCGGCAGCCGCAGCGCGGCCGACAGCCGCAGGTCCATGTCCGACAGCAGCGGGAACGGGATCCCCTCCACCGCCGCGAACTCCCGCTGCTCGTCCGGCCGCTGGGTACTGACCCCGCGCACCGCGACCCCGGCGGCCGTGAAATCGGCGTACGAGTCCCGGAACAGCCGGTTCTCCAGCGTGCAGCCGACCGTCCCCGGGATGTCGGACCAGCCGTCCGGCAGCGGAGAGGGGCGGCCGGTCGCCGGGTAACAGAAGAGCACCGTCGCTCCGGCCACCGGGTCGAGGTCCTCCCCGGTGTGCGCGGGCAGGGTCAGTGACGGCAGCCGGGTGCCCGGCAGCGCCGCCATCCTCCGCGCCTCCGCGCTGTCGTCACCGGCCGACGCGGTCAGCGTGCCGTCGCCCAGCAGCCAGCGGTCGGCCCAGTCCTGCATCGACACCAGCACCGGCAGCAGTGCCCGGCCGGTCGGGGTGAGCCGATACTCGTGGCGCACGGGTCCGGTCTGGTACGGCACCTTCTCCAGGACCCCGCTGTCGACGAGTTGCGCCAGCCGTTCCGCGAGCACCTTGCGGGAGACGCCCAGCTCCTCCTGGAGCCCGTCGAAACGGTGGTGCCCGCGCGCCACCTCCCGGACCAGCAGCAGACTCCACCAGTCGCCGATCACCGCCGCCGCCAGTGCCGCGCTGCTGGCCGCGGCCGCCCTGATCCTCCGCATCGGCGAGGCCCGCGCCCGGCGCACGGGAAAACTGAGCCTGGCCTGAAAACGCAGACGACCCGCGAGCTCGGGTCCCTCCGCCTTGCGGCGGGGGAGCCGGCCGGACGTACCGGCGAGCTCGCGGGTCGGGTGACTGCGTTGGATTAGGCCGGCTGCGTGTTTCTCGCACACGCTGGTCCGGCACCGCACTCGGTGTGGTGGCAGGCCGCTAGCCCGCAGCCACCTCTTCCGTCCGGTATGCATACATCTGCCGAACCACCTCCTCTCCGAAGTAACAGCCACTCTAGGAAGCTGCCTGCGATGGCTCAACTGTTTTTCGGCGATGTTGATGCAAGGCATTCCGGCTCGACGCTGTAGCCGTACCTGTCGCCCCGCTGCAGGAGCCGCAGATTCCGGTGAGAGACGTTGAACCGGCCGACCGATGTGGTGAGGCTGTGCTGTCCCATGGCCCATGTTCCCCGCCGGTGCCCCGCGCGGTGGCGGGGTGTCCGTGAGCCGTTTCGTCCCTGCTCCCGGGGATGTCTGCTCTCACGGATTCCAGTGCAGGCTGCTGAGGAAGCACAGCCTGGTGGGTCTGCTCGCCTGCGGGAAACGTAGTCATCGGGGGCACCTCCTTGATCAGTTGATCGTGATGACTTGGGCTGGTCACTCGACAGCCTTGGGGCTGGGGAGCGAGTGACCTCCCTTCTACGTGTGAAGGCGACGCTAGTGATCGAGAGCTGAGCTGTTGCCTGGATCAGCCACAAGTCGCTCGGTCATGCGAATCTGACAAGTTCTCCGAACGTGTAAGTGATTTGGGTGGTATCGACTGACCGGCAGGGGCAGGGCAACCTCAGGCGGCTTTCGTGACGGTCGGCAACGGGTTCCTCGCGCTGCGCATCGAGATCGAGGTGTATGCGCGACGGCCCGCGCGGGCCGTCGGGGCCTCGTAGTGTGCCGGTGTGACTACTGATCTTCGGGATCTTCGGATAGAGGTCGTGGACGGCGACGCCATGCTGGAGCAGTGGCGGCACGTTCATAACGTGATCGTGCCGCCTGCCGCGATGGATCTGGACGACGTTCGTGAGCGGGCGGGGCGTTATCGGCTGGAGAACGCGTACGTGGGGGACGTTGTCGTGGGCTGCTCCACCGTGCGGCCGCCGCAGGGGGAGGAGGCAGCGGCGACGGTGATCGCGCGGGTGCTGCCCGAGCACCGGCGGCGCGGGTACGGGGCCGCGTTGTACGAGAACGGTCTGGCGCACGCGCGTGTGCTGGGGGCCCGGGTCGTCGAGACGTGTGTGCTGGCGGTCAACGAGGACGGGTTGCGGTTCGCCGGGAAGCACGGGTTCGTCGAGGTCGAGCGGTATGTGCTGGACGGGGAGAGTGACCTTTGGGTCGATCTCAGGCTGGCGGCCGACGGAGCCTAGGTTGCGGTCGGCTCGTACAACGATTCCTTCAATCTTGTGGGAACCAAGTGTGTGATGCGTCACGTTCGAGTTGAATGAAGGGGAGTGAGCGAACCTTCGCGTCGTACATGTGGACGCAGCCTGCAGGGGGTCCAGGTGAGTGCTTCCCGGCGTAGTGGGACCACTGATGAGCTGGGGCCCGACGAGCCCGAGCCCGGACGGGGCCATCCTGTGGCCGACGACGGCCCGGACGGCCCGGACCCGGGCGGTTCCGACCTGCTCGCGGCCCTGCTGGACGGGATGGACGCGGCCCTGTGCGCCTTCGACGCGGACGGGGTGGTGACGCACTGGAACCGGGAGGCGGAGCGCATCCTGGGGTGGACCGCGACCGAGGCCGTGGGGCGAAAGGGGTTCGCCGGGTGGGCCGTGCGCGAGGCGGACGCCGAGGAGGTCGAGGGGCGGCTGCTGTCCGTCATGCACGCTCCCGGGCGGCAGGTGCACGAGTTCGCGCTGGTCACCAAGGACGGCGGCCGGGTGCTCGTGCGGACGCAGTCCGCCGCCGTGCGCGGGCCCGACGGGAAGCCCGCAGGGGTGTACTGCGCCTTCAGCGAGGTGCACGCGCAGATCGACCTGGAGCGGTCCATCGCGCTGAGCGAGGCGCTGTTCGAGGACGCGTCGTGGGGTGTCGTGCTGGTCGACGCGGATCTGCGGCCGGCCGTGGTGAACGCGCATGCGGCCCGGGCGCTGGGCATCGGGCGTACGTCGGTGCTGGGGCGGCCGCTCGGCGACCTGCTCGCCCAGGGTGCCGAGGAGCTGGAGAGCGCGCTCACGCATGTGCTGGCCGAGGGTGCTCCGCCCGCGCCCGCCGAGATGTGGGTGAGCGTGCGGACGCCGGAGGGCGACAAGCGGCGGTGCTGGCGGAGCGGGTTCCTGCGGCTGGCCTCGCCGCTGGCGGAGGAGCCGGTGCCGTTGGGGGTCGGCTGGCTGTTCCAGGACGTGACCGAGGCCAAGCAGGGCGAGCAGGAGTCGGCGCTGCTGCGCTTCCGGGCCAACCAGTTGCACCGGGCGGCCCGTGCGGCGGCCGAGTGCGAGGATCCCGCGGAGGCGGCCACCGTCCACCTCGACTTCGCGCTCGCCGGTTTCGCCGACCACGCGCTGATCGACCGGGTGGCGGGCGGCGCGCGGGCCGAGGAGGAGGCGGGGCCGGTACGGCTGGTACGGGCGGCCGCGACGCCCGCCGGGATGCCGGGGCCGAGTCAGCTCACCGGACAGGCCGGGCTGCCCGTGCGCTACGAGGAGGGGCATCCCGCCCTGCAGTGCGTGGAGCGGGCCGGGACGGTGCGGGCGGACGCCGGGTCGGTCCCGGCGGAGCAGGCCCGGGAGTGGGCGCTGGCCCGGCAGTGGCCGGACGACTCCGTGCACGCGCTGTGCGCGGTGCTGCGCAGCCGGGGGCGGACGCTGGGGGTCGTGACCTTTCTGCGTGGGGCCGGGCGGAGCCGGTTCGAGCGGTCCGACGCGACGTACGCGGAGGACGTGGCGGTGCGGATCGGGGTGGCGCTGGATCTGGCCGGGGTGCTGGGGGAGAAGTAGCCCGCCGTAGACCCCGCGGGGGTCCGCGGGGTCTACGGGGTCCGCGTGGGTGGATGGTCAGTGCTGGTAGAAGATCCGGTCGCGGTACTCCTCCATGATCCGGCGGTTCCACTCGTGGCCGCCGTCGACGTTTCCGGAGCGCAGCAGCGGGGGTTCGAAGCCGCGGTCCGCCAGGGTGCAGGCCGTGGTGGCCATGACCGCCTGGAGGAGGGCGGCGGTGACGACCGTGGAGGCGGGGGCGAAGGGTGCCGGGATGGCGTCGAGGGTGAGTTCCGCGTCGCCGACCGCGATCTTCGAGTCGAGGACGATGTCGCAGTGGTCCTTGAGGTACGTCCCGGAGGCGTGCCGGGACTTGGTCTCCGAGGTGTACGCCACCGAGGTCACGCCGATGACCTTGACGCCCAGGGCGCGGGCGTTCATCGCCATCTCCACGGGGAGGGGGTTGCGGCCGGAGAGGGAGATGATCACGAGGGCGTCACCGGAGCGGATCGGCGAGGTGTCCAGGACGGCGGAGGCGAGGCCGTCCACGCGTTCGAGGGCGGAGCCGAGGGTGGCGGGGATGACGTCGACGCCCACGGCGCCGGGGACGGCGAGCAGGTTCATCAGGGCGACGCCGCCGGCGCGGTAGACGACGTCCTGGGCGGCGAGGGAGGAGTGGCCGGCGCCGAAGGCGAACAGGCGGCCGCCTGCTTCGACGGTGTCGGCGAGGAGGGTCCCGGCGGCCGTGATGGTCTCGGACTCCTCGTCGCGGACCCGTCGCAGCAGGCCGATCGCGGCGTCGAAGAACTGGTCGGCCGGCGTGCCGTCGCTCATGCGGTGCCCCTTCGCTGCGTCTGTGTCGCGGATCACCGTGCGGTCTGGACCAGTGTGCTGTCAATACGGCCGGAAGCGCGATGGCCCGCAGCTGTGCGTGGCCGGCGGCCGACGCGGCTGCGGCGTCCCAGGGGTGCGGGGCTGTGTCGATGTGCGGCTCCGCCGCGTGGGCGCGACCGGCCGCATACTGCCTGCAGTCCTCAAGACCGCCGTAGTCCCCGTTTTCCCGGTACCGTCCGCTTGTCAGTGGGGTACGGCAGAATTGGTGCCAGGGCCAGCGCACGCGCCGGGCTACCGGCAGAGGTAATCGAGGGGCACGTATGTCCGGACTGATCGACACCACGGAGATGTATCTCCGCACCATCCTCGAACTCGAAGAGGAAGGCGTCGTCCCCATGCGCGCCCGCATCGCGGAGCGGCTCGACCAGAGCGGGCCGACGGTGAGCCAGACGGTCGCGCGGATGGAGCGGGACGGTCTCGTGTCGGTGGCGAGCGACCGGCATCTGGAGCTGACCGGCGAGGGCCGCCGGCTGGCCACGCGGGTGATGCGCAAGCACCGGCTCGCGGAGTGTCTGCTGGTCGACGTGATCGGTCTGGAGTGGGAGCAGGTGCACGCGGAGGCGTGTCGCTGGGAACACGTGATGAGCGAGGCCGTCGAGCGGCGCGTCCTTGAGCTGCTGCGTCACCCGACCGAGTCGCCGTACGGCAACCCGATCCCCGGCCTGGAGGAGCTCGGGGAGAAGGACGGTGCGGACCCGTTCCTCGACGAGGGCATGGTGTCGCTGGCCGACCTCGACCCGGGCTCCGACGGCAAGACGGTCGTCGTGCGCCGGATCGGCGAGCCCATCCAGACCGACGCCCAGCTGATGTACACGCTGCGCCGGGCGGGTGTGCAGCCCGGTTCGGTGGTGAGCGTGACCGAGTCGGCGGGCGGTGTGCTCGTGGGCAGCGGTGGCGAGGCGGCCGAGCTGGAGGCGGATGTGGCCTCCCATGTGTTCGTCGCCAAGCGCTGATCACTGCCGATCGCCACTGATCACCGCTGATCGTCGCTGACCGCCACTGACCTCAGAAGTCCCCAACTCCTGTGACGTGAGCGGGAGTTGAGGCGTCCCGTGGGGCGCGACGAATCCAAGATTCAGTGCGCCGAATCGCAGCGCTCGGGCGCTTCGCGTGCCAGGCTGTCGCGAGAGGCATATGACCTGAGGGGGGCGGGGAGAATGTGCCGCAGACATGGGGATGGCCCCGGCGCCTTATGGCGCCGGGGCCTGTCCTCCCCTGTGCTGACCCGGAGCCCCGAGCTCTCAGGGTCATCCCCCTCGGACCGTTTTCCCCGAGCGGTCCGCCTCCCGCTGAAGAACTCCCCTCGACGGCGGCGATCAACCCTCGAAAGCTGTCACTCGATTGAGGGGTGTTGCCCACGGAGACAGCTTTTTCGAATGGGCATTCGATAATCTGAGGTCGGAGCAACGGCAACGCAGCGGTACGACGGCAGGATGGCAGCGGTCAGAGCGGAGCTAGGGGGGTGCCAGGCCCATGGCACGGCGCATCGACGTGACGGGAGCGGGTGGCGTACGCCTCGCGGCCTGGGAGTTCGCCGACCCGCCCAAGACGGATCCGGACAGGGCACAGCCCGGCGTGCTGTTACTGCACGGCCTGATGGGCCGCGCCTCGCACTGGGCGTCCACCGCCCGCTGGCTCTCCGAGCGGCACCGCGCCGTCGCCCTCGACCAGCGCGGCCACGGCCAGAGCGAGAAGCCCCCGCAGGCCGCGTTCACCCGTGAGGCCTACGTCGAGGACGCCGAGGCGGCCCTGGAACAGCTCGGCCTCGCCCCGGCCGTCCTCGTCGGACACGCCATGGGCGCGCTGACCGCCTGGCAGCTCGCCGCGAAACGCCCCGACCTCGTACGGGGCCTGGTCATCTGCGACATGCGGGCCTCGGCGCTCGGCGCGGCCTCGCAGCGCGAGTGGGCCGACTGGTTCAAGTCCTGGCCCGTTCCCTTCGCCACGCTCGCCGACGTACGCAAGTGGTTCGGGGAGGGCGACCCCTGGGTGGAGCGCCCGAACCCGGCCCGCGGCGAGTTCTACGCCGAGGTCATGCACGAGTCCGCCGACGGCTGGCGCCCCGTCTTCGAGCCCGAGCAGATGCTCAGGTCCCGGGAGACCTGGGTGTACGACGCGCACTGGGAGGAGCTCGCGCAGGTCCGGTGCCCCGCGCTCGTCGTGCGCGGCCTGGACGGGGAGCTGGGGCGGGCGGAGGCGCAGGAGATGGTGCGGGTGCTGCCGCTCGGCGAGTATGCCGAGGTCGCGGACGCGGGGCACCTTGTTCACTATGACCAGCCGGAGGGCTGGCGAGCCGCGATCGAGCCGTTCCTTGACGGGGTCCTTGCCGGGTGACGCCGGGCGCCCATGAGCTCAGGGGGTTCTGTTGCGTGGCGGGTGCGGGTTGTGCGTGGCTGGTCGCGCAGTTCCCCGCGCCCCTTCGGGGGCGTTGCAGGACCCTGTGCCACGAGGTTCCCTCAGCCTTTGCTCACCGCTGCCAGGATCTCCGGGAGGCGGGCCGAGGTGCGCGGGGCCGCCAGGCGTAGCCCGATGCCGGTGATGCCGGCGCCGTACGCCGCCCCCACCGGCAGCAGCGCCCAGCTCCACGCATCGCCGCCCGCGCTCACGTTCAGCCAGATGGTCAGGGTGATGACGGGCGCGCACAAGAGGGCCGCCGCGACCATGCCGCCGAAGATCGAGATCCAGGCGAGGCCCGCCTGGCCGGGTGCCACGTTCTTGTGGCCCTCCTGGGGGATCGAGTAGGGGAAGCGGGCCGAGGTCCACGCGCCGGTCGCCAGCATCGCTCCGAGCAGGGCGAAGGACAGCCCGAGCGCCTCGGGCAGCCGGGCCCAGTCGCCCAGCAGCGCCGTCGTCAGCACGGTCACGAGCATCGCGTACGGCAGGGTGATCACCAGCAGGGCCAGCGCCCGCCCGCGCAGCTCGACGTACGCGTCCCGCGGCGACGAGATGGCCATCGCCACCATCCAGAACGCGGACGTGTCCTGCCCGAACTGGTTGTACATCTGGATGCCGAGCATCCCGGCGGCGAAGCACGCGAAGTAGATCGAGCCGGTGCCCTGCAGCGCGTTGAACACCGGCACGATCAGGCCGATGGCGAGCGAGGTCACCCACGCGGCCTTGGTCTTGGGGTCGCGCCAGACGTAGCGCAGGCTGCGCTCCATGACCGTACCGGTGCGGCTGGGGGTACCTCCCAGGCTTTTGGCTCTGGGGGAGGGCAGCAGCCGCCCGAGGCCGCTCGACGGGCGGTCCCGGATGCCGGCGTCGGCGGCCTGGAGGGTGGACCCGTCGGGGGAGGTCATCAGCCGGGTCAGACCGCGCGCCCACACCCCGACCAGCAGGGCCGGCGCGGCCACGGACACCAGCAGCTGGGCCGTCGCGACGCCGTACGCCCCCTCGCTCACCGAGTGCACCGCGCCCACGGCCGATGCGGGCGGCAGCCAGCGCAGTACGTCGGCCACCGGGGTCAGCTGTCCGAGCCCGGCCGAACCGAGCCGCTGGGCGCCGAAGTTGACCAGCTGCGCCCCGATCGCGATGACCAGCCCGCTGAGCACGGCCAGGTCCCGGCCCTTGCGGCTGGTCAGCAGGCGCACGTTGGCGGTGGCGACGGCGCGCGCGAGGGCCACGCAGACCAGCAGCGCGAGGGCGACGGCGGCGACGGCGGTGAAATACGCGGCCGTCCCGTGCGCCAAGGAGAGCACGCAGCCCGTCAGCAGGAGCAGGGTGAACAGCGGCCCGATGCCGACCAGGGAGGCCGCCAGCAGGGCCCGCACCAGGGGGCGCGGCCGCAGCGGCAGCATCACCAGACGGGTCGGGTCCAGGGTCTCGTCGCCGCTCGGGAAGAACAGCGGCATCACCGCCCAGCCCAGCGCCAGCACGGACGTCGCCAGGACGGCGACGGCGTCGGCGTGCGCGTTCCCGCGCAGCGCGGTCAGGCCGATCAGCTGCAGGGCCGCGAACAGCAGCGCGACGACGGCCGACGCGACGAACGCGGCCCGCCGGCCGCCCGACTGCCGCAGTCCGTTGCGCAGCAGTGACAGCTTCAGCCGTACGACGGTGGAGGTGATGTCCGTCATCGGGCCCCGCCCCCGAGCCAGTCCAGGTCCGAGGCGGCGTCGCGCCCCCGCGCGCCCACCAGCTCAAGGAACGCGTCCTGGAGGGTGGAGTGCGCACCGCGCACCTCGGCCAGGGGGCCGGTCGCGCGGATACGGCCCGCCGCCAGCACGGCGACCCAGTCGCACAGCGACTCGACGAGCTCCATGACGTGGGAGGAGAAGACGACGGTGGCGCCGGACGCCGTGTACCGCTCCAGGACGCCCCGGATGGTCTGCGCGGACACCGGGTCGACCCCCTCGAACGGTTCGTCGAGGAAGAGGACTTCGGGATTGTGGAGGAGAGCGGCCGCGAGTCCGATCTTCTTGCGCATGCCGGTCGAGTAGTCCACGACGAGCTTGTGCTGGGCCCCGGCCAGATCGAGCACGTCGAGGAGCTGGGAGGCCCGCTTGTCGGTCTCGTCGCCCGGCAGTCCGCGTAACCGCCCGCAGTAGCCGAGCAGTTCCCGCCCCGACAGCCGCTCGAAGAGCCGCAGTCCCTCGGGCAGGACGCCGATGCGCGCCTTGACCGCCACCGGGTCCCGCCACACGTCGTGGCCCACCACCTCGACGGATCCCTGATCGGGCCGCAGCAGCCCGGTCACCATGGAGAGGGTGGTGGTCTTCCCGGCTCCGTTGGGTCCGACGAGCCCGATGAACTTACCCGCGGGCAGGTCGAGATCGATCCCGGCGACAGCGATCTGCTGCCCGAACCGTTTCCAGAGCCCCCGCACACGCACTGCCTCGGTCATGCCAGAACACTATGGCCCCGGGGATTCCCCCGAGAGGGGCGCGTGGACTTACCTGGACCGCCCGCAGGCGTAGGCGAGCGGGGAGATCAGCTCCTCCGCGTCCGGCAGCCAGCGGTTGGCCGGAGTGGGGCGACGGGCCCACTGGACCGCGCCGTTGGAGCCGTAGCGGGTGGGGGGCGCGGCGACGTAATTTCCTTCGCCGAGTGCCACCAGGTCGAGCGACGCCAGGGCCCACCCGAGCCTGCGCACCGAATCCGGCATCTTCGCCGAGGCTCCCGGCAGTACGAAGAAGTGCATCCGCCGGTCCGGGGTGAGCGTCACCGGTCCCAGCGTCAGCTCCATCCGTTCCATCCGGGCCAGCGCGAGGAACCCGGCGGTCTCCGGGACGGACAGCGCGTCGAACGTCCGCCCGGTCGGCAGCAGGATCGACGCCGCCGGCTGCTTCTGCCACATCCGGCGCGCGACGGTCGCACTGCCGGTCGCCTGCGTCTCCCAGTCGGCGCGCGTGGGATGCGCGCCCGGTACGGCGCACGCGGCGTCGTCGCAGGAGCAGCGCTGCACCCCGTCGACGGCTTCCAGCCAGGTGCCCGGGAACACGTCCCAGTGGCGCTCCTCGGCGTAGCGTACGGCGGTCTCCAGCAGCGATTCCCCGCGCTGCTTCGGAATCTGGGCGGCTTCGGTACCTGCGATCGTCTCGTCCACGTTCCACTCAACTCCCGCGCTCACCTGGAGTTACGGGCGTAGCGTGCGCGGGGGAGGAGCATCGATTCGGCGGCTGGGGCGCATGGGTGCACGTGCGGGGGCGCGCGGGAGGAACCGTGGCGTGAGCTGGGTAGCCACGTGTGGGGGTGGCAGCAGCCTTTACCCCGGCAATCCTCGCATGTCCCGCATTTTCGGTATGTACGCGGGGCATCGATCTTCACGGCCGGATCTTTCCGCTTCAGGGGTTCGCAGGGGGTTATGCCATGGCCGCGAGGCCTCTCGTCGCGCGACAGCCGAACGAACGGCTGCAGGCGCTCATCCAGGAGGCGGGGTGCTCGAACGCCGGGCTCGCCCGCCGGGTCAACATGTGCGGCGCCGAGCACGGTCTCGACCTGCGCTACGACAAGACGTCCGTGGCCCGCTGGCTGCGCGGCCAGCAGCCGCGGGGCCGGGCACCCGCGATCATCGCCGAGGCGCTGGGCCGCAAGCTGGGCCGTACGGTCACGATCGACGAGATCGGCATGGCCAACGGCAAGAACCTCGCGTCGGGCGTCGGTCTCCAGTTCTCGCCGACTGTACTGGGGGCCATCGAGCAGGTGTGCGAGCTGTGGCGCAGTGACGTGGGCCGCCGGGACTTCCTGTCCGGCTCCTCCGTCGCCGCGTCCGCACTGGTCGAGCCGAGCCGTGACTGGCTGATCTCGGCACCGGACTCGCAGGTGGCACGCCAGGCGGGACCGCGCGTGGGGCAGTCCGACGTGGCGGCCGTGCGCGCGATGACGCAGGCGCTGACCGACCTCGACCACCAGTTCGGCAGCGGGCACGTGCGCCCGGTCGTCGTGCACTACCTCAACAGCGTCGTCTCCGGGCTGCTCGCCGGCTCCTACCGGGAGGCGGTGGGCCGTGACCTGTTCGCCGCGGTGGCGCGCCTGACCGAGCTGGCCGGGTACATGGCCATCGACACCGGGCAGCCGGGGCTCGCCCAGCGGTACTACATCCAGTCCCTGCGCCTGGCGCAGGCGGCGGGCGACCGCGGGTACGGCGGCTATGTGCTCGCCGCCTCCATGAGCCACCTCGCCGCGCAGCTCGGCAACCCGCGGGAGATCGCGCAGCTGGCACGGGCGGCGCAGGAGGGGGCGCGCGGGCGCGTGACCCCGCGCGCGGAGGCCATGTTCTTCGCGGCCGAGGCGCGCGGGCATGCCCTGCTGGGCGATGTCCGGGCCGCCCAGACGGCGTCCGGGCGGGCGATCACGGCCATGGAGTCGGCCGAGGCCGACTCCGGGGACGACCCGGCGTGGATCGCGCACTTCGACGAGGCCTACCTGGCCGACGAGCTGGCGCACTGCCACCGCGACCTGGGACAGGCCGAGGCGGCGGCGCGGTGCGCCGAGGAGTCGCTGGCCGGGCATCCCGAGACGCGGGCGCGCAGGAGGGCGATCGGCTATGTGCTGCTCGCCACGGCGCAGGTGCAGCAGCGGGAGATCGAACAGGCCTGCAACACCGGGATGAAGGCGGTCGAACTCCTCGAGACGGTCCGCTCCAACCGTGGCGCCGAGTACCTGGAGGACTTCCAGCAGCGGCTGGAGCCGTACCGGGACGAGCCCGTGGTGCGGGAGTTCGGGGCGCGGCTGGACCTGCAACAGGCAGCGTGAACAAGAGCCCCGTCGGTGCGTGAACGGGCGGGAAACGGTCCGTTCACGCACAGGAGGCGCACAGGAGGTGACATGATCAGCGCCCCGCGGGGCGGTTTTGTTACTGCTGTCACAGGAGGGAAGATCACGCCCTGAGCTGCGTGGCACCCGGCTCGGGGGACCCGGTAGCGTGACCCGACGATTCCGAAAGTCCCCCATTCGTAGGAGTCCCGGTGACGCAGAGTGGACAGGGCGAGCCCGCGCGCGAAGGCATCGTGCTGCCCTCCGACGGTGGCGAGCCTGTGCTGCCGGGCATGTCGGGCGGGTCCGCCCCGCTTCCCCCGGCCGCTCCGGCCGAACAGTCCTCCGCCACGGCCCCGAGCGGCGGCCAGGCCTGGGGCCGACCGTGGGGCCCCGAGCAGCAGCAGGCGCACCAGCCCGGCGAGGGCTGGCCCCCGGCCGCGGCCCAGGCGTGGGGCACCCCGGAGCAGCAGCCCGAGCAGTGGAGCCCGCAGGGCGCGTCGACAGCGCCCGGCGCCGGTCCGCTGCCCCCGGAGGGCGCGCCCGCCACGTACGGCGGCCAGAACCCGGCGTACGGCCCCGGGGACCACGGCGCGGGCAGCACGCCGTACGCCTCCGGCGCCCCGCAGTCGCCGTACGGCTCCGACCCGTACCAGCAGCCGTACGCGCAGACCGGCCAGGCGGCCGGGCCTCTGCCGCCCGCCGTGCCCGACGCGTACGCCGGAGCGGGCGGCTACCCGCCGGCCGGCGCCGACGGTGCGACCCAGTACATCCCGCCGGTGCCCGCCGCCCCCGTGGACGAGGGGGCCACCCAGTACCTGCCCCCGGTCCCCGCGGCCGGCCCCGCTCCCGTGGACGAGGGTGCGACCCAGTACATACCCCCGGTGACGCCGGGTTCGATGCCGTCCGTCGGCGGTTCCGACGCCGATGCCACGCAGTACATCGCGCCGGTTGCCGCGCAGTACGGCGGTGGGGACCGGCAGCCGCCGTCCGAGTTCGACAACCTCTTCCGCAGCGGGCCCGGAGCCGAGAGCGCGGCCGGATCCACGCAGCAGCTGCCGCGGGTCCCGGAGGCCCCGGGCGCCTACCCCGGGTACCAGCAGCCGTCGTACACCCCGCCGGGACCCGGCGGAGGGCGGCGCCAGGCACAGGACGGTGACGGTGGCGGCCGGGGCGGCGGCCGTACCGGCTCGAAGCTGCCGCTCATCGCGGCCGTCGGCGTGGGCATCGCCATCCTCGGTATCGGCGCCGGCGCGCTCCTCGGCGGCGGCGGTGGCGGCGACAACACCGACGCCAACAAGAACGTGGCCGCCTCGGCCCCCGCGACGGACGGATCCGCCTCCGCGGCCGCCGATCCGGCCAAGCAGCAGGCCGTCGAGCTGGACAAGCTGCTCGCCGACAGCGGCAGCAGCCGCGCGTCCGTGATCAGGGCGGTGGCCAATGTGAAGGCCTGCAACAACCTGGACTCGGCCGCCTCGGACCTGCGTGACGCCGCCAAGCAGCGCACCGAGCTGGTCACCCGCCTGTCGAAGCTGTCCGTCGACAAGCTGCCGGACAACGCGGCGCTGACCACGGCCCTCACCAAGGCCTGGGAGGCGTCCGCGTCGGCCGACAACCACTACGCGGCCTGGGCCGACCAGAGCTCCGGCAAGGGCTGCAAGAGGGGGCAGGCCCGTTTCACCGGCCAGACCCGGGCGGGCAACAACGCGAGCGGCACCGCCAGCACCCAGAAGGTCACGGCGTCGCAGCTGTGGAACGCGATCGCCGGGAAGTACGGCCTCACCCAGCGCCAGCCCACCCAGCTGTGAGCCGGCGCGCCCCGGGGCCGGTCCGGTCCCGGGGCGCCGACAGGCACTGGCCGTGCCCTATTCGACGTCCGCGTTCGCCAGCGTCTTCGTCACGTCCACGACCCCGCCCTTCCTGGCCGACACCAGCCGGCCGCCCTGCACGACCTGGAGGGTCACGTCGGTGTTGACCATGCGGGAGAAGCCGACGGAGGCGAGCTTGCCGTGGTAGGGCTGCCACTCAAGGGTCGGGGTGAGGCCGTTCGTGCTGACCTTGAGACCCTCGTCGAGCGTCCGCCGCACCGTGTCCGCGCTCACGTCGTCGTCGCCGATCCTCTCCAGCACGGACTTCAGGACGGTGTACGCGATCCACGTGGTCTGCACTCCGGCGTCCGCGGGGTCGATGCGGTTGTCGCCGAAGGCCTGCTCGTTGATCACCTTCTTCATCCGGTCCCAGCGCGCGTCGGAGGCCACCGGGTACCAGCCGGTGATGTACGCCCCCTCGTACGGCCCGCTCGCTCCGCCCGTCGAGTTGATCACGGTCTGGTCGACGCTGCCGAGGACGGTCGCGGTCCGCACCGACGGGAAGCTCTCGCGGGTCCGCCGGAAGGAGTCCATGAAGGTGTCCGTGCGGTCCCCGAGCGCGGGGATCACGCACCCCTTCTTCGCCGGGTCCTTGCTCGCCGCCTGCAGGGCCCGCTCCGACGGGGCGCTGTACTCGGTGGAGTCCTCGGCCGCGAGCTGGTCGTCCGCGGGCGCGTGTCCGCCGGACTTCAGGCCCGAGTCGAGCAGCGGGGCCAGCTCGTCGCCGGCGATGCTGTCGGGCCGGACCAGCGAGACGGGGCCGCAGCTCGCGGCGAGCGCCTTGCCGAGGCCGGCCAGGAGCGTGGGCTGGCCGCCGTTGACGGGGTAGGACGTGCGGCTGGTGAACTCGTCGTTCGTCACGCCGTACCCGCCGATGTACGGGATGCCCGCGCTCTCCAGCGGGGGCAGGAAGGAGTCGCCGAACTGGCTGTAGGAGCCGACGACCGCGACCACCTTCTCGTCGGCCGCGCGCTGGGCGCACTTCGCGGCGTAGACGGTGTCGTTGTGGTCGTTGCAGTACAGGACCTTGAGCTTGCGGCCGTTGATGCCGCCATGGGCGTTGATCCAGCGGGCGTACGCCGCGGCCATGGCGGGCATGCCCGGCTTGTTGGTGGCGTTGGTGTCCTCCGGTGCCCAGGTCATGACCTTGATCGGGTCATCCCCGGAGCCCCCCGTGGCACCGGGGATGACCCCGCATCCGGCGGTGAGCGAGACACACGCCACCAGTGCGCCTAGGGAAAGCGCGGTGGTTCTTCTGGCGGGCCGGGTGAAGGTGGGGAGGAAGGTGCTGCGCGTGAGTCTCCTGCCGGTCATGGACACGCACGATTCCGCCACATCCCTAACCCGGGAGTGATCCTTGGTTAGCCGAGGGTGACGTAAAGGTGAATTAGAGGGGTCGGTGTGACTCCCGGGGCGGGGAACGTACGATCGGTGACCGTGCAAGGTTCGGAGAACTCTTCCCGTCGCGGCCGTCGCTCCTCCACCATGGGCGGCATGCCACTCAACGACATGCCGTGGTGGCGCTGGCGCAGCAATGTGCGCTCCGCGCTGCACATGCTCTCCGATCCGGTGTTCCAGCGGGACGTCTGGCTGGCAGGCGTGGACGGGTACGGCGACGTCACCGACGCCGTGTACCGGCTGGTGGAGGACACCTGGCTGGACAGCTGGTCCGCCGAGAAGTACGTCGGCACGATCTTCCGGGACTCGCAGGAGGCGGCGCTCGTCGACACGGCCGTGCTGCGCGTGCTGCGGATCATGCACCAGGTCGGGCCGGACGCACCGGTCCAGGCCTACCTCGACCACCACGGGTGGCCGGAGGCGGTGCGGGCGGCGCGGGACGCGCACATACGCCTCGCGGCCAGCGACGGCGAGGACCCCGACACGCCGCCGCGGACCCTTGAGGTGCTGCGGATCCTGACCAGGTCCGCGTAGCGGACGACCGCCCGCGGGGCGGGGTTCGTATGGGACGCTGTGCTGCATGAACGAGCAGTCCACGCGAGCCGCGGCCCCCGCCGACCAGTACGTCCTGACCCTTTCCTGCCCGGACAAGCAGGGCATCGTGCACGCCGTGTCGAGCTATCTGTTCATGACCGGCTGCAACATCGAGGACAGCCAGCAGTTCGGCGACCACGACACCGGACTGTTCTTCATGCGCGTCCACTTCTCGGCGGAGGCGCCGGTGACGGTGGACAAGCTGCGGGCGAGCTTCGCGGCGATCGGTGACTCCTTCCAGATGGACTGGCAGCTCAACCGGGCCGACGAGAAGATGCGCATCGTGCTGATGGTCAGCAAGTTCGGGCACTGCCTGAACGACCTGCTGTTCCGCGCCAGCATCGGGGCCCTCCCCGTGGAGATCGCGGCCGTGGTCTCCAACCACATGGACTTCGCCGAGCTGGTGGGCTCGTACCACATTCCCTTCCGTCATATCCCGGTGACGAAGGACACCAAGGCGCAGGCCGAGGCGCAACTGCTGGAGATCGTCCGCGAGGAGCACGTCGAACTGGTCGTCCTCGCCCGCTACATGCAGGTCATCTCGGACGACCTGTGCAAGGAGCTCAGCGGCCGGATCATCAACATCCACCACTCCTTCCTGCCGAGCTTCAAGGGCGCGAAGCCGTATCACCAGGCGCACGCGCGGGGTGTGAAGCTGATCGGCGCCACGGCGCACTACGTCACCGCCGACCTCGACGAGGGCCCGATCATCGAGCAGGAGGTCGAGCGCGTCGCCCACGACGTCACTCCGGACCAGCTGGTCGCCATCGGCCGCGACGTGGAGTGCCAGGCGCTGGCGCGGGCCGTGAAGTGGCATGCGGAGCGCCGGATTCTGCTGAACGGGCGACGGACGGTCGTGTTCGCCTAGCAGCTCGGGGGGTTCTGTCTCGCGGGCGGCTGCGGGTGAGTGGGGGCCGTTCGCGCAGTTCCCCGCGCCCCTGCAGGGGCGCGGGACTGTATCGATATGCGGCTCCGCCGCGTGGGCGCGACCAGCCACCGACTACCCGCAGCCGCCGACGAACCGGACCGACCCCTACATCCGGCTCATCGACGCCGCAGCGAAGAGCACATCCTTGATCGCCTCACGGTCACCGACCTGCCCCGCCGCAGCCTCCGCAGGAGACACGTGGCCCGCGGCCAGCCGGCAGAACTCGACGCCGTCCAGGGCGACATGGGCCACCTCGTGGTCGGCGGAGCCCACCGCGCCCGGGGCGTCGAGCGGGATCAGCCACTCGCCGCCGCCGGAGCCCTCGATCTCCAGGCGGAGAGTGCGTCCCGGGGCGCCCGCGGTGACCAGGTGGCGGGCCGCGCCGGGCGCGGCCAGGCCCGCCCGCCGCCGTGCCGCGAGGACCGCCGGCAGCATGCGGGCCGCCAGGTCGATCATCCGGTTCAGATGACGCGGCGAGGGCGGGTCGTACGGGTAGTCCACCGCCTCCGCGATGTCCTCCGCGTGCACCCAGCACTCGAAGGCCCGGTCGAGCATCGCGTCGTGCAGCGGCAGCTCGAAGTCGCCGTAGGGCACGGCCAGTTTCCCGTCGCCGCCCGTGAAGGACACGGTCCGTACGATGCCGTGGCTCTGCTCCCGCCAGGGTGCCCGCACGGAGCGGGTCGGCGGGAAGTGCGAGGCCCGCCAGAACGCCTCGGTGCGCACGGCCGGTCCCCGTACGGCCCCTGCTCCGGCCTCGCCCAGGGGGTCCTCGAGTCCCAGCGCGACCGCGACCAGCCCGTCGACCGACACCAGGTGTGCGATGACTCCGGCGACGGTCGTGCGGCGGCTCGTCGCCGCGTCGCCCTCGAACCACCGCAGCCGCACCGGCGCGTGCCACTCGGCGTCCCCGATGTCCTGGAGCAGTGCGTCGAGACGCGCGGTCTCGGCGTCGTACGGCGCCGCCCACCCGGGTACCGGGATGCTCGCCGGACGCCGGTCGAGGCAGCTCTCCAGGACCCGGGTGCGCAGCGTCGGGTCGAGGTCGAGGCTCTCGGGCTGGTGCAGCAGGCCGACCGCCTCGCGCAGGCGCAGCGCCTCCTCCGCGCAGGTGCCGCACTCGCCGAGGTGCTCCTCGACGGTCGCCGTCTCCGCGGCCGAGCAGGCGGCCAGCGCCCACGCCCCGAGCAGCGACTTCAGGACGTCGTGCGGCAGGACGAGCGGCGGGTCGGGCAGCGGCAGCCCGGTGTCCTCGACGGAGGCGCGGGGCATCGGTATGCGGGCCGGCCGGTCCGGCCCCTCGCCGCGCCCGCCGTTCCCGTTCCCATTCCCGTTCCCGGGACTGTCGGGTCCGTCGGGTCCGAACGGGCCGCCGTGCCCCTCGTGCCCCTTGTGCTCGTCGTACGCCTCGAAGTCTCCCGCTCCGCTCACGCCGCACCCCCGTATCCCGGCGGCTGCCCGGTGTCGTGGGCGGTGGACAGCAGTTGCAGGCCCAGACGGAGCCGACGGCGGGCCTCGTCCTCGGTGACGCCGAGATCGACCGCGGCCTGGCGGTAGTCGCGGCGCTGGAAGTAGGCCAGTTCGAGGGCGGCGCGCAGCGGGGCGGGCATGGAGTGGACGATGAAGTCGGCGCGGCCGGCGACCGCGGCGTGCCGCACCTTGCTCTCCAGCTCCTCCGTGGAGCCGGCCTCGCCCCGGGTGAGTGCGGCGGTCTCGGTGGCGCGCAGCCGCTGCACGGCGAGCCGGTGGGTCAGCACGGCGATCCAGGAGCGCAGGGGGCTCCGCTGGGGGTCGTAGGCGTCCGGGTGCTCCCAGACCTGGGCGAAGACCTCGCGGGTGATGCCGTCGGCGGCTCGTTCGTCGCCGAGCACGCGGTGGGCGAGGCTGTACACGAGCGAGGCGAACCTGTCGTAGAGCTCACCGAGAGCGGCCGCCTCGCCGCGTGCGAGCCGCTGCTGCATCCTGTGGTCCCAGCGGGGTGGTGCGTCCTTCGTCGCCATACGGCCCCCTCCCCGTGCCCGTGCCCAGCCTGTGTCCACCGTCTCCTCGAATGTAGTCGGCACCATCGGCAGCGCACGCTCCTTTGTGCCAATGTGCGCCCCCTGGCAGGTCGGGGGTGGTAGTGGAACCTGCTCTGCTCTTCTCTCGCTTCCCATCTGTTTCCCGTCCACTTCAGATCGAACAGGATCGACAGTGACCGAAACAAGTCCCTTGGTGATCACTCTCTGTTTGTCGTCCAGGGTTTCAGGGAACCGCCGCTGGGCAGCCGCGCGGAGAGATACGTAGGAACCGCTTCCGTTTCCAGGCGGTTGCGGGAGATCCGGCGAGCGGAGGGCTGGGCCGTGGCATTCAAGGTGACCCGCGTCGAACGCGGCGAATGGGCCGTGCTCCGGGTGGCGGGCGAACTGGACCTGGTGACCTCGCCGACGCTGCGCCAGCGGATCCACGACGTGGTGGCCGAGGGTCACCACGACCTGGTCCTGGACCTCTCGGAGGTCTTCTTCTGCGACTCCAGCGGCGTCGGCGTGCTGATCGCGGCCCGCCGGCTGATCCGCTCCTGCCGGGGCAGACTGCGCCTGATCCTGCCGGCCCTGGGCGCCGCCGACGCCTCCCACGTCAACCGGGTGTTCACCGCGCTGGGCGTGCGCCGCCTGTTCGACGTGTACCCCGACGTCGAGACGGCGGTGTCCGAAGGAACGGAACCGCTGTCGGCCTGAGCGGGCCCCCGGGGTACGCCCGCTCAACGGACCGCAGGTCGTACCGCCACTGCCACACTGTTGTCCCGAAATTCCCCCGGTCTTGGCACAAGCGTCGATTTCCCGGCCCGGACCGGCCCCGGCGTCGTACGCTCCGTGGCGGATGCACCCCCCACATGAGGTAAGGCGGCCCGAAGACATGGTCAGCACCGAGAACGAGCGCAGGATCGCCGCCCGGTTCGCCACGTTCGACCAGGACGGCAACGGCTGGATCGACCGGGAGGACTTCAACGCGGCCGCCAAGGCGCTGCTCGCGGAGTTCGGGACGGCGGCCCGGTCCGCCAAGGGGCAGGCCCTGTACGCGGGCGCCGAGGCCTTCTGGCAGGGCATGGCGGGGATCGCGGACCGGGACGGCGACCAGCGCATCACCCGCGGGGAGTTCGTGAACGGTGCGGTCAAGCGCCTGCACGACAACCCGGACCGGTTCGCCGAGATCGCCCGCCCCTTCCTGCACGCGACCCTGGACCTCGCGGCCACCCCGGACGGCACGGCCACCGTGGCGGACATCACGCGCGTGCTGACGGTCCTCGGCGTCCAGGAGGACATCGCCCGGGCGGCCGTCGACGCGCTCGACACCGACGGCGACGGCAGGGTGGGCGAGGCGGAGGTCGTACCGGCCGTCGCCCGCTACTTCACCGTGCCCGAATAGCGTTCCCGCAGCTTGTACTTGAGCACCTTCCGTAGCGTCTCGTTCCGCGGAAGGGCGTCCACCACCTCCAGCTGCTCCGGCAGCTTGTGCACCGACAGCCCTTCCGCGCGCAGATACGAGGTCACCTTCTCCAGGGTCAGCTCCCCGGCCCCTTCCGGTTGTGCGGCCGGCTCGATGACCGCGCACACCCGCTCCCCGCGCTCGGCGTCCGGCAGCCCGATCACGGCCACGTCCCCGACGCCCGGGTGCCGGTGCAGCACGTCCTCGATCTCCTTCGCGGAGATGTTCTCGCCCTTGCGGATGATCACGTCCTTGGACCGGCCCGTCAGCACCAGGTGACCGCTCCCGGTCACCTGCCCCAGGTCACCGGTGCGCAGGAAGCCGTCCGCGTCGAAGGCCTCCGCCGTCTGCGCCGGGTCCAGATACCCCTGGCAGACGGCCTCCCCGCGCAACCGCACCTCCCCGTCCACGATCCGTATCTCCATCCCCTCCGGCGGCCGCCCCTCCGTCGTCGCGAGGTTCTCCGCCGTGTCGTCCGGTGACCCCATGGTGATCATCGGCACCTCGGTCATCCCGTACCCGTGCGTGAGCTGCACGCCCATCTCGCGGACCACCGAGTGATAGACCTCAGGCGGCTTGGGCGCCCCGCCCCCGGCGAGCAGCCGCAGCGTCGGTATGACCTTCTCGCCGGGCTGTTTGCGCTGCTCGGCCAGGAACATCGAGTAGAACGCCGTGGACCCGCCGGCCACCGTCACCCCGTGCCTGCGGTATTCCTCCAGTGCCCGATCCAGCGCGAACTGCTCGAACAGCACCGCCGGGAAGCCGTAGAGCAGGAGCATCACCGTGTAGTCGGGCCCGGCGATGTGCGCGTACGGGAAGGCCATCGAGCCCACGTCGTCCGCCGACAGCCGCAGCGCGTGGGCCAGGCAGGAGCCGCCCGCGATCAGCGAACGGTCGGTGTGCAGCACGCCCTTGGGATCGGAGGTGGTGCCGGAGGTCCAGTAGATCCAGCGGACGGAGGTCCCCTCGGAGGGCGGGGCGGGGAGCACTCCCGGATCGCCGTCGGGCAGCTCGTCGTACGCCTCGAAGACCCCCTTCGCGCCCAGCCGCCGCGCCATCTCCGTGTGGTCGAAGCCCCGCCAGGTGCCCGGTACGGCGAAGAACTCCGCCCTGGACTCCCGCAGCGCGAAGCCGACCTCCCGGTCCCGGTAGAAGGGGATGACCGGGGACTGCACGGCGCCCAGGCGGGCCAGCGCGAAGGAGAGCAGGGCCGTCTGGATGCGGGTGGGCAGCTGCCAGGCGACGACCGTGCCGGGGCGCACGCCCATGCCGTACAGGCCCGCCGCCACCCGCTCGGCGCGGTCGCGCAGCTCCCCGAAGGTCAGCGCCCGGTCGTCCTGGAGGAACACCGGGCGGTCGGGGGTGAGTCCGGCGCGGCGGACGGCCAGGTCCCAGAGCGTGCGGGACGTGCTCAGTTCGTGTGCGGCGGCGTTCATCCCGGCACCCTCCTCAAGCTGACGAAACGTCAGTTCGTGCGGAGAGCGTAGGGCCGGGCGCCTTGCCGGTCCAGAGGCGCGGGGCTAGCCTGCCGGAGGATCTGACGAAGCATCAGATGGTTGGCCGGGAAGGGACGAGGGACCGAGAAGGGGCGAGTGACCGGGAATGGACCTGTCGTACACGTCCGAGGAGGAGGACTTCCGGGCGCGGCTGCGGGAGTGGCTGGCGAAGGTGCTGCCCGCCCTGCCGCCGAAGCCGTCCCCCGACGACTGGCCGGGGCGGCGCGCGTACGACCTCGGGTGGCAGCGGATGCTGTACGACGCCGGGTACGCGGAGGTGCACTGGGACGGATCACCGAGCGTTCGCCTGATCTTCCTGGAGGAGACGGAGAAGGCGGGCGCGCCCTATGTGGGCGCCAACTTCGTCGGGCTGCTGCACGCCGGGCCGACCATCGCCGCCGAAGGGACCCCGGAGCAGCGGGCGCGCTGGCTGCCGCCCGTGCTGCGCGGCGACGAGGTGTGGTGCCAGGGCTTCAGCGAACCGGACGCCGGATCCGACCTGGCGTCGCTGCGCACGCGCGCGTGGCGGGACGGCGACGACTACGTGGTGAGCGGGTCCAAGATCTGGACCTCGCACGCCGAGGTCGCCGACTGGTGCGAGCTGCTGGTGCGCACCGACCCCGCGGCGCCCAGGCACCGGGGCATCACCTGGCTGGCCATGCCCATGGCCGCACCGGGCGTCACCGTACGGCCGCTGCGGACCCTCGCGGGGTCGGCGGAGTTCGCCGAGGTCTTCCTCGACGAGGTGCGGGTGCCGGTGGCCAACCGGGTGGGCGCGGAGAACGACGGCTGGCGCGTGACCATGGTGACGCTGTCCTTCGAGCGCGGCACGGCCTTCGTCGGCGAGGTGGTCGCCTGCCGCCGTGTCCTGGGCGAACTGGCCCGCGAGGCCCGCGAGAACGGCCGCTGGGACGACCCGGCGCTCCGGCGCCGGCTGGGGCGGCTGAACGCCGAGTTCCGCGCGCTGTGGCGGCTGACGCAGTGGAACGTGAGCGAGGCGGAGGCGAGCGGCGGGGTGCCGGGCACCGGGGGTTCCGTCTTCAAGCTGAGGTATTCGCACGCGCGCCAGGAGCTGTACGACGCGGCGGCGGACGTGCTCGGCACGGAGTCCCTCGACCTCGGCCGGCCCTGGGTCCTCGACCGGCTCTCCTCGCTCTCGTACACCATCGCCGCCGGCACCTCGCAGATCCAGCGGAACATCGTGGCCGAACGGATCCTCGGACTGCCGAAGGGACGGTGACCTGCCGTATGCGCTTCCGACTCACCGAGGATCAGCGGGCGCTGCGAGACGGCGTACGGCAGCTGCTGGCCCGGCGCTTCGACGCGGACGCGCTGCGGGCCGCGGTCACGGAGCCCGGCCTGGACCGTGCCCTGTGGCGGGAGCTGGGCGAGGCGGGCTTCTTCGCGCTGCGCCTGCCGGAGGCGGACGGCGGGGTCGGGCTCGGCCTGCCCGAGGCCGTGCTGGCCTTCGAGGAGGCCGGGCGGGCGCTGCTGCCGGGGCCGCTGGTGGCCACGCACCTCGCGGCCGGGACCGTGCCCGGGGCGGCCACCGGGGAGACGGTCGTGACCGCCGTCGACGGCGGGCCGGTGGAATGGCTGACCGGGGCCGACGTCGTACGCGGGGACGCCTCCGGCGCAGTGCCGCTGCGGTCGGTGGATCCGCTGACACCCCTGCACCGGGTGCCGGACGCCCGCCCGGCCGCCCCCGACCCGCTCGCCGTACTCCTCACCGCGGCCGAACAGCTCGGCACGGCCACGCGCGCGTGCGAGCTGGCCGTGCGGCACGCCCGGACGCGTGAGCAGTTCGGGCAGCCGATCGGGGCGTTCCAGGCGGTCAAACACCTGTGCGCGGACATGCTGGTGCGGGCCGAGACGGCCCGTGCGGCGGTCTACGCGGCGGCCGTCACCGCCGATCCCATGGACATCGCGGCGGCCCGGCTGCTCGCCGACGAGGCCGCCGTGCGCGGCGCCCGCGACTGCCTCCAGGTGCACGGCGGCATGGGCTTCACCTGGGAGGCCGAGGTGCACCTGCACCTGAAGCGGGCCTGGGTCCGGGCGCAGCGTACTGGGGGAATCACGGAGAGTGAGGAAATGCTCGCCGCCGACCTGGTGGGCTGAGTGGCTCGCGACCCCTCTGGGCTGCGGGAACCGTGGTCCGATCGTCGCCGATGTCGCGGATCGTGGCATACCGGAACTACGGAGCGTTGATACCAGGTTGTGTCCAACGCGTGACTCGTCACGGCCTGGAGTCGGCTGTCCGCTCCGGTACCTTCTGTGGGATGCGAGTGGTTCCGGGCACGAGCCATGCCGGAGTCGCCTCTGGGGCGACCCCGCATCCGGCGGTGCGCACGGCCGCACGCGGGGCGGTAAGGGCTTGTGTCCCCGCCTGTTCGACTCCCCGCAGCGAGCGTCGCACAGTATGCCGCACGCGTACTCCTTCGCGCTGGAATATGCCCGAAGCGCTTGTTGGGGTGACTGTACGTCAACCATGCTGTCTCGTAAGGGAATCACGTTCCGTGACCCTTGCTCTGGCCGTTGTTCTGGCCATGCAGAAAATGGCTACGATCGTGGCTCTCGTCGTGGTGCTCGTTGCGACCCTCGTCGTGGCGTTCGCATGGCGTGGGGTCATGTGTCCGCCGGTTCGGATGGTGTGAGCGGTGCAGGTGCTTCAAGTGCAGCTGGAGATCCGGCCCGACCCCGCGGAGGTGGGCCGGGCCAGGCGGTGGGCCCGCTCGCGGCTCGCCGGGTCCGGGATAGGGGCCGACGAGCCGCTGGCCGAGACGCTGATCCTGCTCGTCTCCGAACTGGTCACCAACGCCGTGGTGCACACGGGCTGTCCGGCCGTGCTGCGCCTGTCCCTGCCGGGCGCGGAGGACGGGTCGGCGACGGTGCGCCTGGAGGTGGCCGACACGAGCACCCGCGCCCCGGTGCCGCGGTGCGCGGACGGCGACGCGACCGGGGGGCGCGGGCTGGCGCTCGTCGACGGCCTCGCCGACCGCTGGGGCTGGAGCCCCGACGGCGCGGGCAAGCGCATCTGGTGCGAACTGGACCGCTGTACGCAGCGCGTGGAGAGCACGGCGGCGGCGTACGGGGGCGGGGTCCCCGCATTCGACGGACTGGCGTTCGAAGCCGTGTAGTTCCGGTGCACGGTGATGCGCCGGGTGTGCATCCGTGCGCGTCGGCCACGAACGGGATCTAAGTAATAAATCACCTTACCGGTGTTGACGCCAAGTGACCGTCTGATCACGCTTGTGTTCAGCGATTCGCCGTGAGGGGACGGCGAGGGCCCTGGCGACGGAAGCCCTCGTCGAGTGTGGGTCGAGCCGGATGGCGGCGCGCGGGACCGCGCCCGCGCCGCCAACCGGAGTTCACAGGACGGCCACCGGCGCCACCGGAGTTCCCGTCGCTCCCACGAACGGTTCGGGCATCGCCGACAGCAGGAACGCGTACCGGCCTTCTTCTCCACAGGCTGTGGACAACTCTTCGAGATTCCAGTTCTGCCCCTGGAGCATCCCCATCTCCACCAGGTCCAGGGCGTGCACCGGCAGCCACAGATCCTCGATCTCGGGCGGAAATATCTCGAATGTGAGGGTGTCGTTCGCGACGGCCGCGACATCGCGCGAGTGGAACCACTCCGGAGCCCGCACCGACAGGCCCGGCGACGGATAGCCGTACCCGTGCTTGTCCCCGGCGAGATACACCTGGACCTGCCCGGTCCGCACGAGCACGATGTCGCCGGCCCGCACCCGCGTACCGGCCAGCTCCTCGGCCGCCTCCAGGTCCTCCGGGGTGACCGCGTGCCCGCCGTCCAGCCGGTCCACGCCACGCGCGCGTGCCACGTCGAGCAGCACCCCGCGCGAGACGATGTGCCGCGCCTTGTCGATCCCGCTGAACTCGGCGCCGCCGTGCGCGGTGACGGTGTGGGCGGGGCGGCCGTTGTAGAGCTTGCCGGAGTGCGAGACATGCGTCAGCGCGTCCCAGTGGGTCGCCGCCTGGAGCCCCATCGTCACGGCGTCGTCGCTGCACGCCACCGTGCCCGGCCCGAAGATCTCCTGGTTGATCTGCACCATCGCGTGCAGCGGATTGACCCGCCCCGGGATCATCCCGGTCTGCACGCCGTCCTCGCGCAGCGGCAGCGCGAGCGGCACGCGGCGGCCGGTGCGGACGCAGGCCGCGGCCTCGCGGACCACCTCGTCGGTGATCAGGTTCAGGGTGCCGATCTCGTCGTCCGCGCCCCAGCGCCCCCAGTTGTTGACGCGCTTGGCGATGTCGTGGAACCGGTCCGGCAGTGACATCGGGGCCTCCCCGGGGCTTGTCCTTCGCGGTCTGACGCGCCATAAAATCTAACGGTCCGTCAGAAACCGCGGGAAGGGGCCGGGCGTGGGGAACTTCTTGGCAGGCAAGGTCGTCGCCGTGACGGGCGCGGGACGGGGCATCGGCCGGGCGGTCGCCCTCGCCGCGGCGGCCGAGGGAGCGCGGGTCGTCGTCAACGACTACGGGGTCTCCACCGACGGCACCTCACCGACCAGCGAGGTCGCCGAGTCCGTGGTCAAGGAGATCGAGGCGGCCGGCGGGGACGCGGTCGCGGTGGCCGACGACATCTCCACGATGGTGGGCGGCCAACGCGTCGTCGACACTGCCCTTGAGGCGTACGGCCGCCTCGACGGGGTCGTCTGCGTGGCTGGCATCCTGCGCGAACGGATGCTGTTCAACATGACCGAGGAGGAGTGGGACCCGGTCGTCGCCACCCACCTCAAGGGCACCTTCACGGTGTTCCGCGCGGCCTCCGCGGTCATGCGCAAGCAGAAGTCCGGCACGCTCATCGGCTTCACCAGCGGCAACCACCAGGGCTCGGTGTCCCAGGCCAACTACAGCGCGGCGAAGGGCGGGATCATCTCGCTGGTGCGGAGCGCTGCGCTGGGCCTGAACAAGTACGGAGTGACCGCCAACGCCGTGGCGCCTGTGGCTCGTACGCGGATGTCGGCGGGGGTGCCCATGGAGCTGAAGGAGATCGGCGAGCCGGAGGACGTGGCCGCGATGGTGGTCTATCTGCTGTCCGAGCGGGCTCGTGAGGCTGGGATCACCGGGCAGGTGTACACGGTCGCCGGGCCGAAGATCGCGGTGTGGGCCCAGCCGCGGGAACTGCGTTCGGCTTACGGGGAGGGGGCCTGGACGCCGGAGCGGATCGCGGACTTCCTGCCCGGGTCGGTGGGGGTGGATCCCATGCCGATGCTGGCGCAGCTGGAGGCGATGGAGCGGGCCGCTCGGGACGGGTCTCGGCCCAACGCCCAATAGTTCGGGGGCGCCTCACGTCTGGCGGCTGCGGCTTGTTCGTGGCTTGTCGCGCAGTTCCCCGCGCCCTTTGGGGGCGCGGATGTCGGCCGGTGATTTCAAGGGAGGCCTCATGGACTTCGGGTTCACTGTGGAGGACGACGCGTTCCGTACAGAGGTCAGGGCGTGGCTGGCCGCCCATGCCGATCGTGCCTTGGACCGCCGCACCTGGGAACGCACCCTCGGTCAGGCGGGATGGATAGGACTGGGCTGGCCCGAGGACGGCCACGGCAACCGCACCGCCACCCTCACCCAACAGGTCGCCTGGGCCGAGGAGTACGCCCGCTCGGCCGCACCCCCGCGCTCCGGGCACATCGGCGAGAACCTCCTCGCCCCCACGCTGATCGCCCACGGCACCGACGCCCAGAAATCCCGCTTCCTCCCCCCGGTCGCCGCCGGTGACGAACTCTGGTGCCAGGGTTACAGCGAACCCGGCGCAGGCTCGGACCTGGCCGGCATCCGCACCACGGCCGTACGCGAGCCGCATGAGCCGTACTACCGGATCACCGGCCAGAAGATCTGGACCTCGCTGGCCCACGAGGCCGACTGGTGCTTCGTGCTGGCGCGCACCGACCCGGACTCCCGCCGCCACCACGGTCTGAGCTTCCTGCTGGTCCCCATGGACCAGCCGGGCCGTATCGAGGTCCGCCCCATCCGCCAGATGACCGGCACCAGCGACTTCAACGAGGTCTTCTTCGACGGGGCACGCGCGCGCGTGGAGCACGTGGTGGGTGGCGAGGGAGCGGGCTGGAAGGTCGCGATGAGCCTGCTCGGCTTCGAACGGGGCGTGTCCACCCTCGCCCAGCAGATCGGTTTCGCCCAGGAGCTGGAGCGGATCCTGCGCACGGCCGTCGAGACCGGTGCCGCGTCCGACCCGGTCGTGCGCGATCTGCTCGTGTGCCAGTGGGCCGAGCTGCGCGCCATGCGCTGGAACGCCCTGCGCACGCTGGGCGGTTCGGGCGACCCGGGCGCGCCCAGCGTGGCCAAGCTGCTGTGGGCGGGCTGGCACCAGCGGCTCGGGGAGCTGGCGGTGCGGGTGCGCGGGGCGGCGGCGGGCGTGGGTCCAGCGGACTGGTCGCCGTCGGCGCCGTACGAACTCGACGCGGCGCAGCAGCTGTTCCTGTTCTCCCGGGCCGACACCATCTACGGCGGCTCGGACCAGGTGCAGCGCACGATCATCGCCGAGCGTGTGCTCGGTCTGCCGAGAGAGCCCAAGGGGGTCGTTTGATGCGCGGCGTGGTGTTCGACGGCAAGCAGGTGCAGGTCGTGGACGACCTGGCGGTACGGGATCCGGGGCCGGGCGAGGTGCTGGTCGCGATCTCGGCGGCCGGGCTCTGCCACAGCGACCTGTCGGTGGTGGACGGGACCATACCCTTCCCCGTTCCCGTGGTGCTGGGGCACGAGGGTGCCGGGGTGGTGGAGGCGGTCGGCGCGGGTGTCACCCATGTCGCGCCCGGCGACCACGTGGCCCTGTCCACGCTCGCCAACTGCGGTACGTGCGCGGAGTGCGACCGGGGCCGCCCGACCATGTGCCGGCAGGCCATCGGCCGCCCGGGGAAGCCCTTCAGCAGGGGCGGGCGGCCGGTCCACCAGTTCGCGTCCAACTCCGCCTTCGCGGAGCGTACGGTCGTCAAGGCCGTGCAGGCGGTCCGGATCCCGAAGGACATCCCGATGCCGTCGGCCGCGTTGATGGGCTGCGGTGTGCTGACCGGTGTGGGGGCCGTGCTCAACCGGGCCCGGGTGGACCGCGGGGACACCGTCCTGGTCATCGGCACCGGCGGGATCGGCCTGAACGTCATCCAGGGCGCGCGGATCGCGGGCGCCCTGCGGATCGTGGCGGTGGACGCCAATCCGGCCAAGGAGCCGGTGGCCCGGCAGTTCGGCGCCACGGACTTCCTGACCTCGGCGGAGGGCGTGAAGGACCTCCTGCCCAGCGGCGCCGACCACGCCTTCGAGTGCGTCGGCCGGACCGAACTGATCCGCCAGGCCGTCGACCTCCTCGACCGGCACGGCCAGGCGGTCCTGCTCGGGGTCCCTCCGGCGACGGCGGAGGCCTCCTTCCTGGTCTCCTCCATGTACCTGGACAAGTCCATCCTGGGCTGCCGCTACGGCTCCTCGCGCCCCCAGCGCGACATCGCCCTGTACGCCGAGCTGTACCGCCAGGGGCGGCTGCTGCTGGACGAGCTGGTCACGGAGACGTACCCGGTCGAGGACTTCGAGAAGGCGCGGGCGGACGCGGAGGCGGGGCGGGTGGCGCGGGGGGTGCTCACCTTCTGATCCGCGTGTCCTGATCCGCGTGGCCCGATCCTATTGAATGCTGGCCTTCGGGCCACTCGAACGGAGGACGCGCAGGCCCGAGGCTTTATGTCGTGACCCAGACAACGGAAGCCCCCGCAGACATCGCAGATCCCCTGTCTCCCCGCCGGCCGCGTATCCACCGGGCGTGGTTCGTCGCCGCCGTCACCTTCGTCACGATCATCGGCGCGGCCGCCTTCCGGTCGCTCCCCGGCCTGCTCATCGACCCGCTGCACCGGGACTTCGGCTGGTCACGCGGCACCATCGGCGCGGCGGTCTCCATCAACCTCGCGCTCTACGGGCTCACCGCGCCCTTCGCGGCCGCGCTGATGGACCGCTTCGGCATCCGCCGGGTGGTCGCCGTCGCGCTGACGGTGATCGCGGTCGGCTCGGGCCTGACGGTGTGGATGACGTCGGCCTGGCAGTTGATGCTGTGCTGGGGACTGCTGGTTGGTCTGGGCTCCGGCTCGATGGCGCTCGCCTTCGCGGCGACGGTCACCAACCGCTGGTTCACCACGCGCCGCGGCCTGGTGAGCGGCATCCTGACCGCGGCCTCGGCCTCCGGCCAGCTGATCTTCCTGCCGCTGCTGTCCTGGATGGTCGAGTCGTACGACTGGCGCCCGGCCGCCGTGACGGTCGCCCTCGCCGCCCTCGCGGTCGTCCCCTTCGTCTGGCTGCTGCTGCGCGACCACCCGGCCGACGTGGGCCTGAAGCCGTACGGCGCCGAGGAGTTCGTACCGAAGCCGGAGCCGGTCACCGGCGCGGCCCGCCGGGCCGTCACGGTCCTGCTGTCCGCGGTCCGCACCGGGCCCTTCTGGCTGCTGGCCGGCACCTTCGCGATCTGCGGCGCCTCCACCAACGGCCTGGTGCAGACGCACTTCGTGCCCGCGGCCCACGACCACGGCATGCCGGTCACGGCGGCGGCCTCGCTACTTGCGGTCATCGGGGTGTTCGACGTGGTCGGCACGATCGCCTCCGGCTGGTTCACCGACCGCTTCGAACCGCGCCGGCTGCTGGCCGTCTACTACGCGCTGCGCGGGATCTCGCTCCTGTTCCTGCCGATGCTGCTGGCGCCGAGCGTGCACCCGCCGATGATCTTCTTCATCGTCTTCTACGGCCTCGACTGGGTCGCCACCGTCCCGCCCACCCTCGCCCTGTGCCGGGAGCAGTACGGCGAGGACAGCGCCATCGTCTTCGGCTGGGTGCTCGCCTCCCACCAGGTCGGCGCGGCCCTCGTCGCCTTCCTCGGCGGTGTGGCGCGGGACGTCTTCGGCTCGTACGACATGGTCTGGTACACCTCCGGCGCGCTGTGCGCGGCGGCGGCCCTGATGGCGCTGGTGATCCGCCGGCGTCCGGCGGTCCCCGCAGCGGTGCCGGGCCAAGCGGTGGCGGCTTAGAGAAAGCGTCCCTTGTGGAACAGCAGGGGAGCCGTGTCCTCGTCGGCCGTGCCCAGCGCGTCCACCCGTCCCACGACGATCAGATGGTCACCGCCGGTGTGCACGGCGTGGACGGTGCAGTCGATCCAGGCGAGCGCGCCGGCCAGGCGCGGGGAGCCGGAGACGGGTGCCGCGCCGTACTCGACGCCCGCGAACTTGTCCGCACCCCGCACCGCGAAGCCACGGCACAGCGAGCCCTGGTGGGCGCCCAGGACGTTCACGCAGAAGACTCCCGCGCGGGCGATCCGCGGCCATGTCGTCGACGTACGGCCCACCATGAAGGCGACCAGGGGCGGGTCCAGGGACAGGGACGAGAAAGACTGGCAGGCGAAGCCGGCGGGGCCGTCCTCGCCGTCGGCGGCGGGTGCCGTCACCACGGTCACGCCGGTCGCGAAGTGCCCCAGCACGCGCCGGAACTCGCCCTGGTCCACCGGCGCCCGCTCGTCCTCCCGGACACAGCGCAACTGCGGGCGCGGCAGCGCCTCGACGGGCCCCGAGGGCGGGGCGTCGACCGACCTGAGGTAGCGGACGGCGGCGGCCGCCATCCCTGCGTGTCCCATCACACCGTCCATTGAAGCTGACGGTACGTCAGATGGGAAGGGGTGCGACGGGCGCCGGAAGGGCCGCGCGTACGCTGCCCGGATGGGGTGGGGAAAGATACGCCGGATCACCGGCCTGACCTGGTCGTCCGGCGACCTGAACGCGGCCGCGTCGCTGTGCGCGGCGCAGCTCCCGGCGGTCGGCCTGCTGGCGTGGATCGCGAGCTTCGGCGGCGACGACTACGGTGTCGGCTACGGCGGCGCCCCGGCCGCCCTCGGCGTTCTCTGCCTGCTCGTCTTCGCGCCTCTCCTGCTGCCGTTCCTGGGAGTGGTGCAGGCGCTCACCCTCACCCTGCCCTCGGCGGTGCTCGCCCGACTCGCCGCCCGCCGGTTCGGCGGCCCCGGGTGGGCCTGGAACCTGGCGGCCCCCGTGGTCCCGGCGGCCGCCTGGGGCGGGCTCACGGCGCTGCTGTGGGACTGGCCACCGGTCACCACGGTCGTGTCCCTGACGGCCCTGGGAGCCCTGCCCGCCCTCGGGGTCGGCTACGTCCGCACGCGCGCGTGGCGGCCGTGGGGCGTCTGGTGGCGCTCGGCACTCGCCTCGGTCCCCCTGTTCGTCCTGGCCCTGGGAGGAGGCATCGCGGCCACCGCCGCAGGCCTGGTCCCCGAGTACGAGCCCCCGAAGCTGACCGCCGCCCAGCTGGCCGGGGTCTGGCGCGGCCCGAGCGGGGCGGAGCTGCGGCTGCGTCCCGGCGGGCGGGCCGAGGCCACCAGGCTGGCGACCGAGCCCACCTTCGAGGAGTTCCGCACCAAGGACTTCGTCATGTGCGGCGGCTCCGGTACCTGGGAGCCCGACTCCGACCCGGACAACACCGGGCGGGACGGCGTGCTCCTGCGGCTCGACGGCGACTGCGGCGAGGACACGCACTGGTCCATCGGCGGCACCGAGGACGCTCCCGAGTTGTTCGTGCTCTTCGGCGACCCGGACGCGGGCGAGCTGTGGATCCTCAAGCCGGCGGCGGCCGGCTGAGAGCCTCACCGCCCCCCGAACTCCGGACTCCTGCGCTCCACGAAGGCCCGCAGACCCTCCCGGGCGTCCGCCGTCGTCATGTTGATCTCCTGCGCGGCGGCCTCGGCGGCGAAGGCGGTGGCCCGGTCGCCGTCGAGGGACGCGTTGACGAGCTGCTTGGTCAGGGCGAGCGCCCGGGTGGGACCGGCGGCCAGCCGCGCCGCCCACTCCCGGGCCGTCTTGTCCAACTCCCCGTCCGGTACGACCCGGTTGACCAGCCCGAGCCGCTCGGCGTCGGCCGCGGCGAGCGCGTCGCCGAAGAACATCAGCTCCTTGGCGCGCTGCGGGCCGATCAGACGGGGCAGGAGGTAGGCGCCGCCGCCGTCCGGCACGAGCCCGCGCCGCACGAACACCTCGATGAACCGGGCGGACTCCGCGGCCAGCACGAGATCGCAGGCGAGCGCGAGATGGGCGCCGAGACCGGCCGCCGTGCCGTTGACGGCGGCGATCACCGGCTTCTCGCAGTCCAGTACGGCGGAGAGGAGCCGCTGGGCGCCGAGGCGGAGCGTGCGGGACACGTCGCCCGGGATGCGCTCCCCGCCGGGTGCACCGCCGCGCAGGTCCGCGCCCGCGCAGAAGCCGCGTCCGGTGCCGGTGAGGACCACAGCCCGTGTGCCCGGGTCCGCCGACGCCTCCTCCAGCAGGCCGATCAGGCGGTTCCGGTCTCCGGGTGTCAGGGCGTTCAGGGTCTCGGGGCGATCGAGGGTGACGTACGAGACCCGGCCGTGGGCTTCATGGCGTACCGCGTCACCGCTCACCTGCACACCGCCAACGCGTCCAGTGCCACCGCGCCCTGTCCCCGGGGCAGCACCATCAGCGGGTTGATGTCGAGCTCGGCGAGTTCGTCCCCGAGCTCCAGCGCCATGCGCTGCACCCGCAGGACGACCTCGACGAGCCCGTCGAGATCGGCGGGCGGCCGCCCCCGCACTCCGTCCAGCAGCGCCCGCCCGCGCAGTTCCGCGATCATGTCCCGCGCCTGTTCCTCGCCGAAGGGCGGCACGCGTACGGCGGCGTCCCGCAACACCTCCACCAGCACTCCGCCGAGACCGACGGTCACCGTCGGCCCGAACAGCTCGTCGTGCGTGACGCCGACGACCATCTCCACGCCCCGCTCCACCATCTGGCACACCAGGACGCCGTCCAGCGAGACGCCCTCGTAGCGGGCGATGTCGGTCAGCTCGCGGTAGGCGTCCCGGACCTGGCTGGCCGAGGTCAGGCCGATCTTCACCAGGCCCAGCTCGGTCTTGTGGGCGATCTGCGCGCCGGACGCCTTCATGACCACGGGGTAGCCGACCTGCCCGGCCGCGCGTACGGCAGCCGCCGCGCTGGTCACCAGCTGCTCGCGCGGCACCCGGATCCCGTACGCGCGCAGCAGCTGCTTCGCCGCGTGCTCGCTCAGCTGCTGCCCCGGCCGCATCAGCGCCCGCGCCTTCTTGAAGGACGGGGAGGGGGTGCGGGGTGCCTCGTCGAAGGGGGAGCGGTAGGAACGGACGAAGCGGTGGTGGTCGAGGTAGGCCCGGACGGCGGTGAGGCAGTTGCCGACGGTACGGAAGGTGGCCACGCGGGAGGAGCCGAGCAGGACCTCGCGGTACGCCGGCTCGGTGCCGACCGGCGATCCCCACACCACGCACACCAGCTTGTCGCTCGCCTCGGCCGCGTCGACCAGGTCCCGCACGAGCCGGTCGCTGAGGGGCGGGAAGGGCCCGGTGATCGGGCAGATGAGGACGCCCACCTCCGGGTCGTCGAGGATCGAGTCGATGATCTTCCGGCCGCGCCGGTCCCCGACCGGGTGACCCCCGTTGTCCACCGGGTTGGCCACGTTCAGGTACTCGGGTATCCACTGGTGCAGCTCGGCCTGCCTGTCCTCGGACAGGACCGGCAGCCTGAGCCCCGCTCCCGCGGCCAGGTCGGCGACGTGCGCGCCGGTGCCGCCGGAGATCGAGTAGACGACGACCCCGTCGGCGAGCGGCGCCCGCGCGCGGGCCAGCAGGGCGGCGGTGTCCTGGAGTTCGTCGAGGCCGTCGACCCGGACGATCCCGAACTGCCGCATGGCCGCGTCCACGACGTCGTCGGCCCCGGTCAGCTTGCCGGTGTGTGAGGCGGCGGTACGGGCCCCGGCCTCCGTGCGCCCCACCTTGACGGCGACGACGGGCACCTTGCGGCGGGCGGCGCGGTCGGCGGCGAGCAGGAAGGCACGGCCGTCCTTGAGGCCCTCCACGTAGCAGGCGATGGCGCCGACCTCGGGCCGCTCGGCGAAGTAGGAGATGAAGTCGGCGGTCTCCAGGTCGGCCTCGTTGCCGGTCGGGGCCCAGTGGGAGAGCCGGATGCCCAGCTCCTGGAGGGCGAAGACGGGCCGGCCCTGGTGCCCGGACTGGGTGATCAGGGCGATCGCCGGCCCCTCCAGGTCCTCGCGGAACCGCTCGAAGGCGTTGAGGTTGGTGTTCGGCCCGAGCAGCCGGAGCCCCGACCGCCGTACGGCGGCCGCGAGCCGCGCCTGGGCCTCGGCCCCCTCCTCGCCCGTCTCCGCGAACCCGGAGGCGAAGGCGACGGCGAACTTCACCTTGGCCTCGGCGAGTTCCTCGACCACCGGGAGCGGATCGGCCACCAGCAGCACGGCGAGGTCGACCTGCTCGGGCAGATCGGCGACGCAGGCGACGCAGGGGACGCCGAAGACCGACGGCCGGGCGGGATGCACCGGGTGCACCCGCGCCCCGACCCGCTCGGCCCAGGAGAGCAGTTGCCTTGTGATCCCGGTGTTCGGCCGCCCCTCGGTGTCCGAGGCACCGATCACGGCGACGGACCCGGGCCGGAAGAACCGGTCCAGATCCGGTACGTCCGCGTACAGCGGCCGCCCGCTCACGTCGAGGTCGTCCACGTCGGCGGCCCGGCCGTGGACGGCCGGCCCGGGACGCAGCTCACCGCAGGCGATGACCCGGGCCCGGCGGGAGTCGGTGGTGAGGGTGCCGTGGGTTGATCCAAGCATCGTTCCGCCCGCTCCTGTGTGACAGCACATCCAACTGACGCAGTGTCAGATTACTGAACTGACGCAACGTCAGGAACTGTCCTGCACGCAAAGGTTGACGAACGGGGCGATGCCCGGCCCCCCGGCCCCCCGACCCCCGGAGTCCGCCGTCGGCCCCTACAGCTCCGCCAGCACCTCCTTGGCCGCCCGCTCGCCCGACCGCACCGCTCCGTCCATGAACCCGTTCCAGTACGTGGAGGTCTCGGTCCCGGCCCAGTGGATCCCGCCCACCGGCTTGCGCAGCGCGGCCCCGTACTCGGTCAGCACCCCGGGCGGAGCGTAGGCGACCGGGCCGCCCCGCGAGAACCCCTCGTTGTCCCACCGCTGCAGGACGAAGGAGGCCGGGGACTTCGCCTTGTCCCCGAAGTAGTTCGCGTAGTCCTTCAGCACGGCCGCCTTGACGTCGTCCACGCTCGCGGAGTCGTACGCCCGCATCTCGTCGGCCTCGATGAAGCCCATCAGCGCGCCGTACGACCCGTCGGGCGGCGAGTTGTCGAACGTCGAGCGGACCACGCCGGAGTCGCTGACGGCCTGCCCGTTCAGCCCGTCGGCCCGCCAGAACGGGGTGTCGTAGACGGCGATCGCCTTCCCGATCGACCCCATCGGCATCCGCTGGCACAGCTGGTCGCGCTCGGCCGGCAGCAGCGGGTCGTACGCGATGCGCGCGGCCAGCGGCGGCGGCAGCGCGACGACCACCCGGGCCGCGGTCACCGTGATCCCGTCCGCGGTGACCACGTACTGGCTGCCCGACTGCGCGATGGAGCGCACCGGCGCGCCCAGCACCACCCGGTCCCCGAGCGTCGCCGCCAGCTTGATCGGCACCTGCTGGGAGCCGCCCACGAAGCGGGATTCCTGGGCGCCGTTCGCGGTGTCGGTGAGGCGCTCCAGGGTGCCGGGGTTGGCGGCGTTCCCGGCGGCGGCGATGTAGTACAGCACGTACAGGAGGGACAGTTCGCGCGGCTGGGCCGAGAAGACCGACGTGCAGGCCAGGTCGAGGAGGAACTTGGCCGAGGGGATGACGGCGTTGGCGTTCAGCCAGCTCTCGAAGGTCTGCTTGTCCCACTCGGCGGCCTTGGCCGCGGTCCACGGCGCGTCGACCGGCACCTGTTTGGCCATGCTGTCGAGCTGGGACTGCACGATCGCGGCGTTCGCGAGCCCGGCCGCGTCCACCGGCGGCACGGAGCCGAGCAGCCCGCTGGTGTCGTACGGGGTCCTCTTGCCGTCCTTGTAGAGGAGATTGTTGCCCGTGTTGTAGGTGGTGAAGGTCGCCACGCCGAGGGAGTCGGCCAGGGCCTTGATGCGGTCCTGGGTGGGGCCGATGAACTCGGCTCCGCCCTCCGTGACCCCGCCGTTGGCCAGCTTCAGGTTCACCACCCGGCCGCCGACCCGGTCCCGGGCCTCCAGGACGACCACGGACCTGCCGCCGGCCACCAGGTCGCGGGCCGCGGTGAGGCCCGCCAGCCCGCCGCCGACGACGGCCACGTCGACGGTGCGGGCGGTCGCCGCGGACGCCGTGCCGGCGGTGGTGGCGGTGAGGCCGACGGCTCCTGCGGCGGCCGCCGCACCGCCGAGCAGGGAGCGTCGGGAGAGCTGTCTTTCACGTGCCACGTGCATCCTCCGTCGATGAGCGAGAGGTAGTGAGCTGGAAAGTTGAGCAGTGCTCACATTCTGGCCCCGCACGACGGCGGCGTACAGCTCTTCCGTCACATCTGACTCTCAAGTAACAGGAGGCGTACGTAAGTGAGTTGAGGCCCGCTGTGTCAGCCCGGGATTCGGGAGAGCTTCCCCGCCGAACTCCTGGCTACGGCCTTGGCGATCTTCTCCGCGTCGATCGCCAGCTCGCGGAACATGCCGCTGATGGGGTTGGTGAAGCCGGTGAAATAGAGGTCGGGGGCGTTCTTCGGGGCGCGGGCGCCGTGCACGACCGGTCTGCCCCGGCCGTCGAGCACGTCCAGGTGGCCGACGAGGCCATCGAGGCCGCGGAGGTAGCCGGTGGCGGCGACGACCGCGTCCGGCTCGATGCGGGTGCCGTCGGCGAGGACCACCTTGCCGCCCTCGAAGCTGTCCACGGCGGCGACCACCTCCACCCGCCCCTTGCGCACGGCGTCGATGAGACCGACGTCCAGGACCGGGACCGCGCCCGCCTTCGCCCGGGAGTACAGACCGGTGTCGGGGCGCGGCAGCCCGTGGTCGGCTAGGTCCGGCACGCTGAGCCGGGCCATCGGCCGGGCCAGCCGGTCCACCAGCCCGACGGGCAGCCGCCGTATCAGCACGGACGAGTACTGGGCGGCCCACCCGGCGGTCGACCGGCGCACGATGTGCGGGGTGGTGCGCACCGCCAGCCGCACCCGGGAGGCGCCCCCCTCCACCAGGTCCACGGCGATCTCGGCACCCGTGTTGCCCACACCGACGACGAGGACGTCCCGCCCGGTGTAGGGCTCGGCGTTGCGGTACTCACCGGCGTGCACGAGCTTGCCGTCGTACTCCTGGAGCCCGGGCCACTCGGGTACGCGCGGGGTGTGGTTGAAGCCGGTGGCCACGACCACCGCGCCGCCGGTCAGCTCGCGCCCGCCGGAGGCGTGCAGCAGCCAGCCCGTGCCGTCGGCCCCGCGCTCGACGCGCGAGACCTCGACTCCGGTGACGATCTCCAGTTCATGGTGCTCGGCGTACTTCTCCAGGTACCGCACCACGTTGTCCCGCGACACCCACCGCCCGAACCGGCGCGGCATCGGCAGCCCCGGCAGGGCCGACAGGCGCCGGGTGGTGTGCAGATGGAGCCGGTCGTAGTGGCGCCGCCAGGACGCCCCCACCCGGTCGGACTTCTCCAGGACGATGGCCCGTACGCCCCGGGCGCGCAGCGCGTACGCGGTGGCCAGGCCGCCGGGACCACCGCCGATGACGTAGACGGGACGATCGGCGGTGCGGTCGTCGGTGTGGTCCGCGGGTTGTGCGGGGGGTCTCGCGGGCGTGCTGGAGTCGCTGGAGTCGGCCATGAACGCGAGCGTAATCACATCCCACGTTGATGGGTCTCGGTCAAGACCGGAATTGGTTGCGGATCGATCACGCATGTACGAGGAATAGGGGGAACCGGTGACGTAGAAGACCTGGTTGTGGCCCGATCGTGGGAAAGACCGCGCCGCCGCCCCACAGCCCCATGGCCGTTCCGCAGCCAATTCCGGACCGGGTCTCGGCATTCCCCAGGAACTGACGTACCGTCAGATTCATGGATGCGATCTGGCTCAGTGGCGCGGAGTGGCTGGCGGTGCTGCGCATCGGCCTCGGCCTGTGGTGGCTGGAGAGCTGGCGGCACAAGGACAAGAAGGCCTGGTTCACGGGGAGCGGGATCGCCTGGGCCGCGGACATAGCCGGGAAGCACCGCTGGAACGCGGTCCGCTCCGGCTTCGAGATCGTGGTCAAGCCGCGTCCGAAGGCGATGGCGTACGTCGTCGCGTACGCGGAACTCTCCCTGGGGCTGGGGCTGATCGCGGGCTTCCTCACCCCGGTCGCCCTGCTGGGCGGCCTGCTCCTGAACCTCGTCTACTTCGTCCTCATGATCCACGACTGGGCGGAGCAGGGGCAGAACTCGATGATGGCGCTCATCTCGGTGGTGGGGTTCGGCGGAATGGCGTGGCAGTCGTGGTCGGTGGACGCGGCTCTGGGGTGGTTCTGATGGGCGCGGCGAGGTTCGACCTGCCGGAAGTGGACGCGTTCACCAGGACGTACTGGGAGGCGGCTGCGGAGGAACGGCTGCTGGTACGCCGTTGCGGGGCCCCGGGCTGCGGCCGCGCCCACCACTACCCCCGCGAGTTCTGCCCGTACTGCTGGAGCGAGGACGTGACCTGGGAGGAGGCGAGCGGCCGGGCGACCCTCTACACCTGGTCGGTGGTCCACCGGAACGACCTCCCGCCCTTCGGGCAGCGCACGCCGTACGTCGCCGCCGTGGTCGACCTCGCCGAGGGGCCGCGGATGATGACGGAGGTGGTGGGGGGCGCGCCGGGGGAGCTGCGGGCGGGGGCGGAACTGGTCGCCGCGTTCCGGGAGGGGACACCGGTGTTCCGGCTCGCGGGCGAGTGACACGCGCCGGGGGATTGAATGGGGCCATGGCTCCCGAACATGAACGCATCCCCGCTCGGCGGCGTTCCGAGCTCCACGGTCACGGTCTGCGTCTGCGCCGCTGGGACGCGGGCGCGGACTCCGACGTGGCGGTCTGGCTGCGTGGCCGGTCCGATCCCGAATTCCGGCGCTGGAACACTCCCCTGGCGACGGTGACCGACCTCGACGGAGCACGCGCCTCCCTGCGCAAGCAGGCGGAGAACGAGGCGGACGGCAACTGCGCGCACTTCTGCGTCACGGACGCGGACAGCGGCACCCCGCTGGGGCACATCGGCCTCAACATGATCGACCGCGTCACCCGAGCCGCCCGTGTCGGCTACTGGGTCCTCCCGGAGGCCCGCGGCCACCGCGTGGCCACGCGGGCGCTCACCCTCGTCTCACGCTGGACATTCACGGAACTGGAGCTGCATCGCCTGGAGCTGGGGCACGCCGTCGGGCATGACGCGTCGTGCCGGATCGCGCGGAAGTGCGGGTTTCCGTACGAGGGGACACTGCGCGGCGCGATGTTCGACACGGGACGGTACGACGCGTTCCGGGACGTACACCTGCACGCGCGGATAGCCACGGATCCCGATCCGTACGAGGGTTAATTCGCGGGCGCGGCCCACGTGCTTGCCGGGATCATGAGGCATGGCCCCCGCATACGACTGGCAGCTCACCGAAGACCTGGACGACTTCCTCGCCCGCGCGGGCGGCTTCCTGCGCTCGCGCCCCGCCCTGCACACCGTGCCGCTGACGGTGACGGACGCGCTGCGCGAGCGTGGGCTGCACCTCTACGGTGACCAGGCGCCGCTGTTCGGATTCCTGGGCGAGGAGGGGAACGGCGGAGTCCGCGCGGCGCTCATCCACACACCCCCGCACCAGCTGAACCTCACCCCTCTCACCGCGGACGAGGCCGACTCCCTGGCGGCCCGGCTACTCGCCCTCGGCCACCCCGTCCCCAGTGTCTCGGGCAAGACCGCCACCGCGGCCGCCTTCGCCGAGGCGTGGGAGCGGCGGGCGGGAGCCACCGGGAGGATCCACCAGCGGCAGCGGCTCTACCGGCTCGGCAAGCTGGAGGCACCGGAGCCGATGCCGGAGGGGCGGGCGAGAGTCGCCGGGCCCGCCGACCGGGACCTTCTGATGCGCTGGTTCAAGGAGTTCGGCGAGGCGAGCGGACAACGCGGCTTCATCGCCCCCGGCGAGTGGGCCGACGCCCGCATCGCCTACGGCGGGGCCACCCTCTGGGAAACCCCCGACGGCACCCCCGTCTCCCTGGCCGGCGTCACCCGCCAGGTCGCGGGCCAGGTCCGGGTCGGACCCGTCTACACCCCGGCCCACCTGCGCGGACGCGGATACGCGGGCGCCGCGACCGCCGCGGTGAGCCGGGCCGTGCTGGAGGCCGGGGCGAGTGAGGTCCTGCTGTTCACGGACCTCGCGAACCCCACCAGCAACGCGCTGTACCAGCGGATCGGCTATCGGGAGGTCGCCGACTTCACGGTCTACTGGTTCGGGGACTGAGCGGGCCGGGGCGCGGCCACATGGCTCACGGCCACAGCAGTTCCCTGCTCCAGCCCTCTCCTTCGTGCGCGCGCCGGTAGAGCAGGCGCACATGCCTCCGGTCGGGGTCGCCCTGGAAGAACTCCACCTCCTCCGGCCGCAGCCGGTAGAGCGTCCAGGTGGGGGAGAGGGCGGTCGGGTTGCGGCGGGCCCGTTCCCAGGCGGCCTCCGAGGCCTGCCTCAGCTCCTCCACCGACCCGAGGACCTCGCTCTGCCGGCCGGTCAGGGCCGCCGCCAGCGCCCCCGTCGAACGGGCGTGGAGATCCGCCTGGCTCTCCTCGGAGGGGGCCGACGTGACCGGGCCGCGGACCCGGACCTGGCGGCCCAGGACCGGCCAGTAGAAGGCCAGGGCAGCGTAGGGGTGGGCGGCCAGCTCATGGCCCTTGCGGCTCGTGGCGTGCGTCGCGAAGGCCCAGCCGTCGGCGTCGGCGCCGTGCAGCATCACGATCCGCACGTCCGGGTGGCCGTTCTCGTCCGTCGTCGCCAGCGACATGGTGTGCGGCTCGTCCTGGCCCGCCGCCACCGCCTCCGCGAACCACGTCGTGAAGAGCGGGAGGGGGCTCGCGGGTGCCGTGGCCGGGTCGAAGGGGGGTAGCTCCGTGACACCGGGGGCCCAGACCCGCAGCGACCTCAGGAGTTCATGGAGATCCGTTGCTGCCATGGAGCGAGTATCCCCGGGCGGGCTTCAGTCCCGCCCCAGCACCACCGTCCCCGAGGAGCAGAACCACCCCCCGGTCCCCGAGGCCACCCCCAGCCGCGGCAACTCGCCGCCCTTCACCCGCACCTGCCGCTCCCCGCCCTCCCCGCGCAACTGCCGCACCGCCTCCACCAGCAGGAACAGCCCCCGCATCCCGGGATGTTGGGCCGAAAGGCCACCCCCGTCCGTGTTCACCGGCAGCTCTCCGCCCCGCACCAGCAGCCGGCCCTTCTCCACGAACGCCCCGCCCTCCCCCTTCCCGCAGAACCCCAGGTCCTCCAGGGTGACGAGGGTCATGTAGGTGAACGCGTCGTAGATCTCGGCGAAGTCGATCTCGGCCGGTGACACCCCCGCCCGCTCGAAGGCCAGCCGGCCGCTCACCGCCGCCGGTGACACCGTGAAGTCCGGCCACTCGGACATCGCCGCGTGGGAGACGTGCTCACCGGTGCCGAGGATCCATACGGGGGCCGAGCGGCTGTCCCGCACGTACTCCTCCGCCGCCAGCAGCACCGCCGCGCCCCCGTCGGAGCGTATGCAGCAGTGCAGCTTGGTGAAGGGGTCGGCGATCATCGGGCCGGAGAGGACGTCGTCCGCGGTGATCGGGTCGCGGAACATGGCCTCCGGGTTCAGGGCCGCGTTGGCCCTGGCCTGCACCGCCACCTCCGCGAGCTGCTCGATCCGCGTCCCGTACTCGATCATGTGGCGGCGGGCGGCCATCGCGTACTTGGCGATGAGCGTGTGGCCGTACGGGACCTCGAACTGAAGCGGTCCCCGGGCGCCGAAGGACAGGTTCCCCGTGCGCCTGCCCGCCCGGATGTCCGCCCGTGCCGTCGAGCCGTAGGCCAGCAGGACGGCGTTCGCGTGTCCCGCCGCTATCGCGTCCGCCGCGTGCGCCGCCATGACCTCCCAGGCCGAGCCGCCGACGGAGGTCGAGTCGACCCAGGTCGGGCGCAGGCCCAGGTACTCGGCCACCTCCACCGGTGCCAGGGTCCCCAGGCCCGCCGACGCGAAGCCGTCCACGCGGTCCCGGTCCAGGCCCGAGTCCGCCAGGGCCCGGCGGGCCGCCTGGGCGTGCAGGGCGTACGGGGTGGCGTCGTCCACGCGGCCGCAGTCGGAGAGGGCGACGCCCACCACGGCGACTTTCCTGCTGCTCCCTGGTGACATGAATCTGACGGTACATCAGATCCGGCGCCACGCGGCAGGTGTCGAACCTCTGGGCATCCCGACCCCGCCGCCCTAATATGACGGACCGTCAGATCGGGTGTTCGCAGTGGTCGGATCGGATCGGATCGTCGGATGTCGGATCGGATTCGGATTCGAATTCGGATCGGATTCGGATCGGATTCGGATCGATCGGGCCGGAGGAGAAGAACCATGGACACGCGCCTCACCGCCGAACAGGACGAGATCCGCCGCACCCTGCGCGAACTGCTCCACAAACGCTGCGGCCCGGAGGAACTCCGCACCGCCCTCGACACCCCCGCCGGACACGACCCCGCCCTGTGGACCGCCCTCGCCGAGCAGCTCGGCCTGCCGGGGCTGGCCCTCCCGGAGGCGTACGGCGGGGTCGGCTGCACGGCCACCGAACTCGCCCTCGCCTGCGAGGAGACGGGCCGCGCCCTGGCCCCCACCCCGCTGCTCGCCACGTCCGTCCTCGCCGCGCCGCTGATCCTCGCCCTCGGCACCGAAGCCCAGCGCGCCGGCCTCCTGCCCGGCCTCGCCTCCGGTGCGCTCACCGCCACCCTCGCCGTGCCCGGCACCGCCCTCGCCGCCGTCCTCACCCTGACCGGTGACAACGACGGGGAGTGGGCGGGCGGCGGCCGTGCGGGAGGCGTGCAGGCCAGACGGGCGGGGGACGGGTGGCGGCTGTACGGGGAGGTGGGGCAGGTGCTCGACGGGCACAGCGCCGGGCTGCTCGTGGTGGCCGCCCACACCGGGGGGTTCGCCCGGTCGAGGATCCTGCTCTTCCTCGTGGCGGGGGACGCGGCCGGGCTGGTGCGGGTACGGCAGACTGCCCTCGACGCCACCCGGCCGCAGGGGCGCCTGCAACTCCGCGACGTCGAGGCCCGGTTGCTCGGATCCGCCGACTCCGCCGACTCCGCCGAATCCGGCGAATCCGACGTGCTCGCCGCCCTCTCCGCCCTCGGCGACACCGCCGCCGCCGTGCTCGCCGCCGAAGCCGTCGGGGCCGCCGGCCGGGCCCTGGAGCGGACCGTCGAGTACATGAAGCAGCGCGAGCAGTTCGGCCGGCTGATCGGGTCCTTCCAGGCGGTGAAGCACCGGCTGGCCGATGTGTACGTCCAGGTGCAGGCCGCTCGCTCGGCCGCGTACTACGCCGCCTGGGCGACGGCCGTCCACGGGGAACAGGGGGAACGGGGGGAACGGGTGGGCGGAATCGCTCTCGCGCAGGCCCTGGAGGCGCTGCGGACGGCCGCCGCCGAGGGGATCCAGCTGCACGGCGGGATCGGGTTCACCTGGGAGCACGAGGCCCATCTGTACTTCAAGCGGGCGGCGGGGGACGAGCTGCTGTTCGGGCCGGTGCACCGGCTGCGCGCCCGTGCGGCCGACTCCGCGCGGCTGTTCGAGCAGCGGGAGGTGGCGGTCTGATGGCCGGATTCGCCGGATTCGGAGTGCGCCTGGTGCAGAAGGTCTCCTCCACGCGGGGCTTCGCGAAGGTCGCCCCGCACGTCGTTCCCGCCCTCGACCGGGCCGTCCACCGGATCACCCGCGGCAAGGTGCTGCTCAGCGCGCAGTTGCTGCCCGGCGTCGTGCTGACGACCACTGGCGCCCGCAGCGGGCTGCCGCGCCGGACGCCGCTGGCCTGCATGCCCGAGGAGGGCGGGCGCGGCTGGATCCTCGTCGGGTCCAACTTCGGGCGTACCGACCATCCCGCCTGGACCCACAACCTCCTCGCGCATCCAGATGCCACGGTCAGCTGGAAGGGTGAGGACATTCCCGTCACGGCCACGCTGCTGGCGGGGGAGGAGCGGGCGGCGGCCTGGAAGGCGCTGCTGGTGTTCTGGCCGCCGTACGCGACGTACCAGGCCCGGGTGGAGCGGGAGATCCGGATCTTCCGGATCGTACGGAGGTAGGGCGCGGCAGGCCCTGGCTCACAGCGTCGCCAGCCGCTCCACCAGCAGGAACGCGCCGATTCCGAGCATCGCCGCGCCCGAGGTGCGGGTCACCGCGCGGGCGGCCGCGGGGCGGGCGGCCAGCAGTGCGCGGGACAGGGTGCCGACGGTCAGGTACACGGCGGCACAGCAGGCCATGTGGAGCAGGCCCAGGGCGGCCGTCTGGGCCGGTACGGGCAGATGGGCGCCCCTGAGGGTCAGGAACTGGGGGAGGATCGAGAGGTAGAGCAGCAGGCCCTTGGGGTTGAGGCCGCTGATCGTGGCGCCGCGCAGGAAGACGCCGGAGCCGCGCCCGTCCTCCGCCGCGGCCCCGGGCGCCGCGGGCCTGCGCAGCACTCCCCACCCCAGCCACACCAGATAGCCGGCCCCGCCCACCGTCAGCGCCGTGAGCAGCCGGGGCGAGCCCGCGACCAGGACGGCGAGGCCCGCCGTCGCCAGCGCCGTGTGCAGCGCGTAACCGGAGACCAGGCCGGCCACCGCGCGCAGTACCGAGCGGCCGCGCAGCCCGGCCGCGATCACATACGCCCAGTCGGCGCCCGGCACGCACACCAGCAGCAGGTCCAGGGCCAGGAAAGAAAACAACGCTCCCGCATCCATGGCAGGGACATTAGGCGTGAATGGCCCGAAAGTGTTCCTGAAATTTGCCCATGATCGCGGATTCTGAGCAAATATCTACTTCATGGACGACGTGGACCAGAAAATCCTTGCCGAGCTCCAGCAGGACGGGCGGCTGACCGTGACCGAGCTGGCCGCGCGGGTGCGGCTGAGCGTCTCGCCCTGCCACCGGCGGCTGCGCGAGCTGGAGCGGTCGGGGGCCATCCAGGGGTACCGGGCGGTGGTGGACGCGGCCGCCCTCGGGCTGAACTTCGAGGCGCTGGTCTTCGTGTCCATGAGGCAGGAGGACCGGGACACGGTCGCCGAGTTCGAGCGGGCGGTGAGCGAGGTGGAGTACGTGCTCGACGCGCAGCGGCTGTTCGGCGAGCCGGACTACCTGCTGCGGGTGGCCACCGCCGACCTCGCCGCCTTCCAGCGGCTGTACGACGAGCGGCTGGCGACGCTGCCGGGGGTGCAGCGGCTGACGTCCACGCTGGTGATGAAGCACGTGGTGCGGGACCGGCCGTTGCCCGCATAGCGCGGCGGTGTTGCTCGCATGGCGCGGTGGCCGGTGCCCGTACAGCACGGCGGGCGGTGGCCCACCTGGGTGAACCGCCGCCCGCCTGACAGGACTTGGTACCGGAAAGAGGACGCGAGTGGCCCTTGTTACTTCGTCGGCTTCTTGCCGGTCACGCCCAGGTGGACCAACAGGGCCAGGTTCGGCTTGAGTTCGGCCTGCTTGACACCCCAGGTCTGGAAGCCCTTCTGGTGCCCTGCCACCGCCGCGAGCATCGCGACCAGCGAGCCCGCGATCGCCGCCGGGTTCACGTCCTTGTCGATCCTGCCCTTGGACTGGAGTTCGGCAATCGAGTCCGAGAGGGAGTTGTTCACCGAGTTCAGGATCTTCATGCGGATCTTGTAGAACCGTTTGTCCCCTTCGGCGGCGCCGAGATCGACGACGCGCAGGATCGCGTCGTTCTTGCGCCAGAACTCCAGGAACCCGTCGACGAGTTCCTGAGCGGTCTGCCAGCCCGCCTTGCCGACCCAGGACCGCCCTTCGAGCAGCTCGGTCAACCCGGCGCCCTCGGCGGCCATTTGCTCGGCGATCTCCAGGACGGCACCCTCGACGTCCGGGAAGTACTGGTAGAAGGTCGCGGGCGAAGTGCCCGCCTTCCGGGCGACATCGATGACCTTGACGTCCCGGTAGGGGGAGGAGCTGAGCATCTCGCTGAGGCAGTCGAGCAGCTTCTGCCGGGTCGCCTGCCCACGCCGGCCGGCCACGCGGCCGTCGACGGTACGCACTTGTCCTGTCATGCCGTCAGCTTACCGAGGGGTGATGGGAGCGCGATTCGGCCGACTGCAAATGGGGTGCATGGGGGTGCGGGGGGTGGTGTGCCTGGTCTGCGGGGTGCGCGCGACGCAGTTACTTTGGCGGCATGGCCGAAAACAGGGCATCGGTGTACGGAGAGGGCGTCCCGTGCTGGGTGGACGCGCAGCTTCCCGACGTGGAGGCGGGCAAGCGGTTCTACGGTGAGCTTTTCGGGTGGACCTTCGACGAGGACGTCACGGAGTACGGCTCCACCGTATTGGCCCGCAGGGACGGTGCCGCCGTCGCCTCGCTCGCGCACAAGACGGACGGCCGTATGCCCACCGTCTGGACGGTGTACTTCGCGACGCCGGACGCGGAGGCGCTGTGCCGGCGGATCCTCGCGACGGGCGGACAGGTGATCCTGACACCGCTGCGGGTGGACGACCTGGGCACCGCCGCCCTCGCCACCGACCCCGAGGGCGCCGTCTTCGGGCTGTGGCAGCCGGGCAGCCACCCGGGCTTCGGCGAGCGGCACGCGCCGGGCACCTTCGGCTGGGTCCAGCTGTACACCCGCGACAAGGAGGCGGCCAACGCCTTCTATGGCGGCCTCTTCCACGAGGCCCTGTTCGGCGCGGGCACCGAGCCCGACTTCGGCCGCGCCCTCGTCTCCGAGGTCTTCCCGGCCGAGATGCCGTCCCACTTCCTCGTCCACTTCCGGGTGGCGGACGTGGCGGCCTCGGTGGAGGTAGTGCAGCGGCTCGGAGGGCGGGTGCAGGCGCCGCCATTCGAGACGTCGTACGGCACAGTGGCCGTCGTCACGGACAATCAGGGGGCGTCGTTCGCGCTGCTACGGCGCTGAAATGTCTCACTTATCACGAGACACCCCGATTAATCACCGGGTTCGCAACCTGTGCCCGGGCCAGGAAGAATCAGGGTGCGTGCCGCCATGGCGGTGCGGTGGTGAGACGCTGCACGGGGTCGCGTACATATCTGGGTGACGTGGCCCGTACGGGGAGGTGGCAGGCAAGTGGTGGATCAGCTGACGCAGCACGATCCTCGGCGGATCGGGCCGTTCGAGGTGCTGGGACGGCTGGGTGCCGGTGGCATGGGGCTGGTCTATCTCGCGCGCTCGGCGTCCGGCCGTCGCGTGGCGATCAAGACGGTCCGTACGGAGCTCGCCGAGGACCAGTTGTTCCGCGTCCGCTTCACACGTGAGGTGGAAGCGGCCCGCGCGGTCTCCGGCTTCTACACGGCCGCGGTCGTCGACGCCGACCCGCGCGCCGCCGTGCCGTGGCTGGCCACCGCGTACGTCCCCGCGCCCTCCCTCGAAGAGATAGTGAACGAGTGCGGGCCGCTCCCGGCCCAGGCGGTGCGCTGGCTGGCCGCGGGCGTGGCGGAGGCCCTGCAGTCTATCCACGGCGCCGGACTGGTCCACCGGGACCTCAAGCCCTCCAACGTGCTCGTCGTCGAGGACGGTCCCCGTGTCATCGACTTCGGCATCGCGTCGGGTGTCTCGAACACCCGTTTGACGATGACGAACGTCGCCGTCGGCACGCCCGCCTACATGTCCCCCGAACAGGCGAAGGACTCCCGCAGCGTCACCGGCGCGAGCGACGTCTTCTCGCTCGGCTCGATGCTCGTCTTCGCCGCCACCGGACACCCGCCCTTCCACGGCGCCAACCCCGTCGAGACCGTCTTCATGCTGCTGCGCGAGGGCCCCGACCTGGAGGGCCTCCCGGACGAGCTGCGCCCCCTGATCGAATCCTGCATGCAGATGGAGGCCCCCGGCCGGCCCAACCCCGCCGACCTCCAGTCGCAGCTCGCCCCCCACCTCTTCGGCTCCGGCTCCGACGACAGCGGTACCGCGTCGGCATGGCTGCCCGAGAAGGCGGTCGCCCTGATCGAGTCCCGCCGCGGCGGCCGCCCGGCGGTCAGGCCCGCGCCCGCCGGCCCACGCAGCGGCGGCCGGGCCGCGCTGCCGCCCCCGCCCTCGCACGACCCGGTGATCCCGGCCCCGTCCGTTCCGGTCGGCGCGCCGACGGGGGCGCCCGACACCGGCCCCGTCCGGCTGGCCGGCGCCAAGGTGCCCATCGGTCCCGGCCCACGCGTCGCCGACGCCCGCGCCGCCGCAGTCAAGGCGCCCCCGCCGGAGGCCGGCCTGGTCGCCAACTGGTCCCGCCCCCGCCCCGGCGTCAACGGCACAGACCCTGCCGTAGGCCCGGCCGTACCGGCGCTCCCGCCCGCGCCCCCGGAGGCGGCGGCCGGCTGGCGACCCTGGCGCTTCCGCATGTCCAACGACGTCTGGGGCACCCCGTCCGTCGACGGTGACCTCGTCTACGTCACCTCCTTCGAGGTGCACGCCCTGGACGTGGCCACCGGCCGCCGCCGCTTCAAGACCCGCGACGTGGCCTGGTCGATGGCGGTCGCGGACGGCCGTATCCACGCCTCCGACGGCCCCACCCTGTTCGCCCTGGAGGCCCGTGAGGGCGCCGACCTGTGGCGGCTGTCCACGGACGCCTGGGTGTACTCCCTGTACGCCGACCGGGGCACGGTCGTCACCGGCACCCGCGGCGGCGGCGTCCAGGCCTGGGAGGCCTCCAACGGGCAGAAACTCTGGGAGATCAGCGGCTGCCAGACCGACTTCGAGTCCCCCGAGGCCGGACCCGCCGTCCACGACGGCACGGTCTACGTCTGGCAGGACGCCCGGCTGCGCGCCCTGGAGGCCCGCACCGGCGAGGAGCGCTGGTCGTACCCCATCGGCGACGCGGCGTCCTGCGGCGGAGTCCCCATCCGGCTCACCCACGCGCCCGACGGCAACGTCTACCTCTCGGCCGGCAGCCGCGTGCTCGCCGTCGACGTGGCGAGCGGCATGGTGCGCTGGCACTTCGAGGCCCCGGCGGTCTTCCTCTGCCCGCCCACCTTCGTCCCCGGCCCCGCGGTCACCGGCGGCGGCATCTACCTCGCCGACTACCTCGGCACGGTGTACGCCCTCGACGCCGCCGACGGCCGCGACCGCTGGCGCATCGCCACCGAGTCCCGCGCCTCCATCGAGCCGGTCCTGGTGGCCGCGGGCCACGTCCACGTCGGCAGCGGCAAGGGCCTCTACACACTGGACGCGGTCACCGGCACCCCCAAGTGGCGCTTCCAGTCCGGCGGCGACATCGTGGGCACCCCGGCGGTCGCCGAGGGCCGCATCCACTTCGGCTCCACCGACCACCTGCTCTACACGCTCAAGGCCGACGACGGCCGCCTGAGATGGAAGCTGGCCACCGGCGGCGAGATCACCGGATCGCCCGTGGTGAAGGACGGGGTCGTGTACGCGTGCAGCAAGGACCGCTGTGTCTACGCCCTGGACGCGGAGAAGGGGACGGGGACCGCGCGTACGACGTGATTCCTCAACGGGATCTCACAGTGGGATTCCTCAACGGGGTCCTCAACGGGACTCCTCGGGGACGGCCGCCGTGCCAGTAGTCGCACGGAAGGGGCTGCGGACGGCGGCCGTCGCTCCGGGGAGAGCTCCTCGCTCTCACAGCAGACGCTACGCCCGGCGGACGGTGCCCGCCACGCGTACGGGTGGTGACTCAGCGTGTACGGTACGTCGGTCCGTCTCCGTGGTCCCCGCGGGCTGAGCGGTCCGTCCGGTCCCGCCCGGCGAACAGTTCCGCCTGCCGCTCGCCCGGCAGGTTCCCCAGCGCGATCAGATGCGGCGCCTGCGCGTACCCCTGCGCCCGTGCCGCCTCCTTGGCCGCCCACAGCGCCCGCACCGTCCCCTGCACGGCTTCCGTCGGATACCCGGCGATGACGGTCGCGCACCGCACGGCGGCCCCCAATGCCCCGCCCGGCTCGGTTACTTCGGAGACAAGCCCGATGTTGTGGGCCCGCTCGGCCCCGATCCGCTCGGCGTTCCCCATCAGCACCATCCGCGCGACTTCGCCGTACGGCATGCGCTGTGCCATCAGCACGGATTCATAGGCGCTGACCATGCCGTACGTCGTGTGCGGGTCGAAGAAGGTGGCCGTGCCGTCGGCGACGACGAAGTCCGACTCCCCGAGCAGATAGAAGGCGCCCCCGCAGGCCATCCCGCACACGGCGGCGACGACGGGCTTCCACAGGTCGTTCGCCTTCGGCCCGATCGCGATCAGCGGATCGTCCTGCATGTACGGCGACGAGGGCTGCGGCACGACGGCGTCCCGGTCGAGGCCGGTGCTGAAGGCCCGCTCTCCGGAGCCCGTGAGCACGATGGCCCGTACGGAGTCGTCGAGCCGGAACGCCCGCCAGGTGTCGGCGAGTTCGGCGGCCATGGCGAGGTCGATGGCATTGAGCCGCTCCGGCCGGTCGAGGGTGACGACGGCGACGCCGGTGTCCTTGTCCGCGGTGACGCCGACGCGCGGGGTGCCGCTCATGGCCGCTCCAGGATCCACTGGGGAAGCCCGCTGCCGGGATCGAACACCGCCTGCACCCGCGCCCCGATCCGGATCCGGCTCTCCGCGACGGAGTCGAGAGGGGCCCCGGGCCCGCTGACGAGATTCCCCACGAGCCGTATCCGGGGCAGCCCGTCGAGCTCGACGAGGACGACGTTGTACGGCGCCTGCTCGGCGTAGCCGGCCAGCAGTGGCGGATGGGGACGGACGTACGACCAGATGCGCCCCCGCCCGTCCGTCCGCCGCCACTCGCACGCGAAGGACCGGCAGTGGGGGCAGCAGGGCCGGGGAGGAAAGCGGGCCTCGCCGCAGTCGGCGCACGCCTGGACGCGCAACTCGCCCCGGGCGGCGTACTGCCAGAAGGGTGCGCCGTCGGCGTCGATGACGGGAGACAGCAGGTGCGGCGGGTGCGGCATGTGCGGTCAACTCCTCAGCAGCAGAGCGGACGTGGGGACTCCCTCGCCCGCGGTGACCAGGCAGGTCGAGGCGCCCGGGACCTGGGCGGTACTGGTCCCGCGCAGTTGCTTCACGCCTTCGTTGATGAGGTTGAAGCCGTGGACGTACGCCTCGGAGAGCCCGCCACCCCCGGTGTTGATCGGCAGCCGCCCGCCGATCTCCAGGGCACCCCCCTCGGTGAACGCCCCGCCCTCGCCGCGGCCGCAGAAGCCGTACCCCTCCAGGGAGAGCGGTATGAGCGGGGTGAACGCGTCGTAGATCTGGGCGACGTCCACGTCCTCCGCAGTGAGGTCGGCGTGCTTCCACAGGTGGCGGGCGGCGGTCCAGGCCGGACCGGTGAGGGGATCGTCGTTCCAGTAGTTCACCATGCCGTGGTGCTGGGCAGGCAGCCCCTGGGCGGCGGAGTGGACGTACACGGGCGGTCGTCGGCAGTCCCGCGCCCGTTCGCTCGACACGACGACACAGGCCAGCGCCCCGTCGGTCTCCAGGCAGTTGTCGAAGAGGCAGAGCGGCTCGCTGATCCACCGGGAGGTCATGTACATCTCGCGGGTGAGGGGCCGCTCGTACATGATCGCGTCCGGATTCTGGTTGGCCCGGTTCCGGCAGGCGAGGGCGACGTTGAAGAGGTGATCGCGGGTCGCGCCGTACTCGTGCATATAGCGACGGGCGAGCATGGCGATCTCGTCGGCCGGCCGGAGGAGCCCGAAGGGCCGGGTCCACTGGGCGGGGGTGGGTAGTTGGGCGGTGGTGTTGGTCCAGGGCCGCGGGCCGGATCCGCGTTTTCTCGACCGCCAGGCGACGCCGACCGTGGCCTGCCCGGCGGCGATGGCGGCGGCGAGGTGCGCGACGGTGGCGCAGGATCCGCCGCCTCCGTACCCGATCTTGCTGAAGAAGGTGAGGTCCCCGAGCCCGAGGGACTTGGCGAGCTCTACTTCTTCCGTCTCCTCCATGGTGAAGGAGGCGAGGGCGTCGACCTCGCCGGGGTCGATCCCGGCGTCGTCGAGGGCGGCGAGGACGGCACGGCAGGCGAGGGTCCGCTCGTCTTCCGGGAGGCGTTTGGCGAAGGCCGTCTGTCCGATGCCGACGATGGCGGTGGCGTCCTTGAGCCCCGAACTTCCCATGCCGCGCGCACCTCCGGGCTGAGGTCCATCTGCTGATGGTCTGCTGAAAGTCCTGACGGTCCTGACATTCCGTCCTGACAGTCCGTCAGGTTACAGCTAATCTGACGGTCAGTCAGCTACGTGTGGGTGGGGAGGCTGGTTGGTCGTGCGCGGTGACGTGGAGTGGGGCACCATCCCGGGCCTGGTCCGGTCGGCGGCGGAGCAGCACGCGAACGCCGAGGCGGTGGTGGAGGGCCGTACGAGGATCTCGTACGCGGAGCTGGGCGCGCGGGTGGAGCGCGCGGCGGCGGCCTGCATCACCGGCGGGCTGGAGGTGGGCGACCGGGTGGCCATCTGGGCCCCCAACTCCCTCGACTGGATCGTCTCGGCACTGGGAGCGGTGTCGGCGGGAGCGGTGCTGGTCCCCTTGAACACCCGCTTCAAGGGGACGGAGGCGGCGGACGTACTGCGCCGGAGTGGGGCGCGGTTGTTGTTCGTCACGGGGACGTTCCTGGGGACGTCGTATGTGGCGTCGTTGCGGCGGGCGGCTGGGGAGGGATCCGGTGCCTCCGGCCCGCTGTCGGGGCTTCCGGCACTGGAGCAGGTGGTGGTCCTGTCGGACGACGCGCCGGCCGACTTCCGGACGTGGAAGGACTTCCTGGCGGCAGGGGAGGGCGTGGGCGCGGCGGAGGTACGGCGCCGGGCGGGCGAGGTGGACGGCTCCTCCGTCTCGGACATCATCTTCACGTCGGGTACGACGGGCCGTCCGAAGGGCGCGATGATCACGCACGGGCAGACGCTGAGGGCGTACGAGATCTGGGCGGACCTGGCCGGCCTGCGCTCGTCCGACCGGTACCTGATCGTGAACCCCTTCTTCCACACCTTCGGCTACAAGGCCGGCGTGATCGCCTGCCTGATGCGGGGCGCGACGATGATCCCGCAGCCGGTGTTCAACGTGGACACGGCGCTGGCGAACATAGCGGCGGAACGGGTGTCGGTCCTGCCCGGCCCGCCGACCCTGCACCAGCAGCTCCTGGACCACCCGGCCCGGGACGCCCACGATCTGTCGGCGCTGCGCCTGGTGGTGACGGGCGCGGCGGTGGTGCCCTTGCGGCTGGTGGAACGCCTGCGGGGCGAACTGGGCGTGGACACGGTGCTGACGGCGTACGGCCTGTCGGAGGCAAGCGGAATCGTCACGATGTGCCGCCGCGGAGACGACCCGACGGTGATCGCGTCGACGTCCGGCCGGGCGATACCCGGGACGGAGGTGCGGGTGGTGGACGGCGAGGGTGAGGGTGAGGGCGAGGGCGAGTCGGTGCCTCCCGGCACCCCCGGGGAGGTCCTGGTCCGCGGCTTCAACGTCATGCGGGGCTACTACGAGGACGAGGCGGCGACGGCGGAGACGATGACGCGGGACGGCTGGCTGCGCACGGGTGACGTGGGCGTTCTGGACGAGGCGGGCAATCTGAGGATCACCGACCGCATCAAGGACATGTTCATCGTCGGAGGCTTCAACGCGTACCCGGCGGAGATCGAACAACTCCTGGGCCTGCACCCGGAGGTGGCGGACGTGGCGGTGATCGGCATCCCGGACGCCAGACTGGGTGAGGTCGGCAAGGCGTTCGTGGTGCGCAGGGCGGGGGCCGTACTCACCGGGGACGACCTGATCGCCTGGTCCCGCCGGGAGATGGCCAACTACAAGGTCCCGAGGGCTGTGGAGTTCGTGGCGGAGTTGCCGCGGAACGCGAGCGGGAAGGTGGTGAAGGGGGAGTTGCGGGGGCGGTGACTTGGGAAGTGACCGTGGGGGCCGCCCGCTCCTTGCCAGTGTCGTGCTTCCGCGTCCCGAGTAGAGGGCGCTCCCTCCGGTCGCGTCGCCTGCGGCGATGGCCCTGCGGGCCACCCTTGACTCGGGCCGCTCCAGCACGGGTTGGAAGCGAGCGGGCGGCCGGGGGGAAAGTGGCCGGCTGAGGGCGTTGGCCCTGGGGTGGACTGCGTTCGCGTCCGGGGTGGAGGGCGCGCGGCAGCTGGGTGGCGGCACGCCGGGTGGGCTTGGCGGCTTGCGGTGGGTGGGTGGAGGGGGCGCGGTCGCGTCTCGCCTGCACGCCGGGCCGGTTTAGCGGCTTGCGGCGGGTGGGTGGGGGCGGGATGGAGAAGTGGATTTGGCCCGCCCCCTCGGGCAGGGCGGGCCGCTGGCGGCAGCTCGTTCTTCTGCAACGAAGGAAACAGCGAGAGTGGGCCCCGAGTCCGCGGGTTACCAGGCCGCGGCGCCCCCAGACGCATGGGGTTCCCAAAGCATCAGGTTATTTGCTGCGGCCGATACCCAGCCGTTCGGCAAGCAACCCGAATACGAGGCCGGCCGTGGCCACGGCAAGCGCCGGCGTCATCGAGTGGGCGTGCACTCCCGGTGTCCAGGCCAACAACATCAGACCGACGATAAAGTACGTCACCCAACTGAAAGCAGCCGGGAATCCCACGGGACCGACTCAACCCCGGTCGGCAGTGACGTCCCGCTGTTCCAGTGCGGCCAGCGTCGCCAGCACACCCCGGATCTCCCCGATCATGTGCGCGGGCCGGTGGAAGACATCCTCGGCGTTGTAGCGGAGGAGCCTTCTGATCTCCGGACACTGGTGGAGTTGGTTATAGCGGGCGATGTCCCGTCGGTGGGAGTCGCGGGTGCCGTGATAGGCGTAGCCCTCGATCTCCACGGCAAGGCCTGCCGCCCGGAAGAGGAAGTCGACGAAGCGGCGGCGGCCGTCCGGGGTGTGCACCTCGCCTTGGCTCTCGGGGTGGAGCCCGGCGTCGTACATGCGCAGGCGTACGATGGTCTCGGCCGGTGAGCCTGCGCGAGGGTCGCACAGCGCCAGCCACCTGAGGGCCCTGACCGTACCGCGTGAGGGGACTTCGAGCGCGGCGACGATCGAGTCGAGCCTCGTGAACGGGGCGCGGCGGACGCGTCCGACTGTGCGGTAGGCCAGGGCGGAGTCCACGGCGACGACCGCGTCGTCCCTGGGCCCGTCCCGGAGCAGGTCGATGAGGGTACGGCTGGGCACGGTGACCCGTAGGCCCTGCCGCTCCACCACCTCGGCCGCGGCGAGGGGGATGCGGTGCACGCGCACGCCCGCCCCTCCCCGGCGGAGGGTGAGGGACGGATCGGTGCACTCAAGCGGTCCCTCGGCGGCCGGGGCGAGGGTCTCGATCCGCCAGAGGGCGGCCGCCGACCGGTGGCTCACGACGAGCCGTGGCCTGACGAGCCGCGCAGCCCGGAGCCGGGTGATCAGGTTCGGGGAGCGCCCCGGCTCGATCCAGGTGCCGTTCTGGAGCTGGGCCCACCCCTCGGCTCGGAGGGTCCGGCTGAGCCGACGCGGATGCCAGCCGGCCGTGAGGGCACGCGAGGTGAGGAGGACACCGTCCTCAGCCAACTCCCGTAATCCGATCCGCTCCACCCCGCCAAGATCGCAGACCCGCGCCGGTGAGCGTGGCCCCTGTGGATAACCCCGCCGTCCCCTGGTCGGGCGCGTGGATTGGCCGGTTTGGGACACTTGTGGGGGCGGAATGGATGGGTTTGAGAGGTCAGGGGTGTCCTGAAGCGGCCTATTGCTGTGCCTGGGAAGGGGTTAGTGCCTCAGGGAGGTGACGAACGTGGTCCAGGCGAGTGGGCGGAAGAGCAGTACGGGGCCGTCCTGGGGCCGCTTCGAGTCGCGGACGGGGACAAGGTCGGGGTGAGAGACGGCGACCTCGACGCATTCGCCGCCCGTGCCGTTGCTGTAGCTGCTCTTGCGCCACTGGGCGGCGCTCAGGTCAATCTCGTGGCTTGCCATGTCGATAGTCCTCTGCCGCAGCCTCGATCATCGCAAGGGTCACCTCAGGCGGCAGTGCGGTGGCCCTGAGCAGATCGTACGACTCCCGGTACTGCTTCACGAGCGCCGGATAGTCGATGAGTTGGCCACTGTGCAGGGCTTCGGTGTACACCACGGGAGGCGCTTCCGAGAAGGTCATGAACCTCGTCGTACCCATCATGAACGGGTGCGCGGCGGTGGTTTCCGGGACGATCTGCAAAATGGAGTGCGTGGTCCTGACTAGTTCCGCGATGTGATCCAGCAGCTCAGCCATTTGAGGATTGGGGAGTACCGGTCGACGGATCAGCGACCCGTCGAGGATCGCCCAGAACTTCGGGGGGTTCTCCGAGTCGAAGAGTGTGGCCCGCTTCATCCGGGCAGTGACCTTCTCCTCGACCTCTTCCTCGGTGGCTCGGGGCATGGCTGCTCGTACGATGGCGCGCGTATAGGGCGCTGTCTGCAACAGCCCGGGCACGAGCATCGGAGCCCAGTCCTCAATGGACTCCGCATGCTGCTCCATCTCCGCCACATCCGCGAAGTACTCCGCGTGCCCCGACTGCCGTGCCCTGCGGGCATCTTCACAACGCCGCTCGAAAAAGCCGTCCGTCTTCAGGACCTTGTCGACGTGCCGGGCCAGATCCGCCGGCATGCGCCGCTCACCCCGCTCGATCTGGCTCAGGAACGGGACGCCCCGGAAGCTTCCCTCCGCCAGCTGTTCGAGCGTGAGGCCGGCCAGCTCGCGCTGGTAGCGCAACTCGGCGCCGTAGAAGGAGGGGACGTTCGCTGACGCGTCGGGGTCCTTGCGTGGGGGCACAACTCATCACCGCCGTTTGCCAGATGCGTTTGCGCAGCCGAAACGGCTTCAACGCTACGCGGCTCGACGCCATGGTGTGACTGTTCCGTCACAGAACGCACTGGAAGGTGTAAGCGACCGTGCCCCCACAGCCGTCCTCCCCTGGTTTCGGCGTCTACGACACGACCCTCTGCGTGGAGGGACTGCGCGACGCCCTCGCCGTCCACGGCATCACGCTGCCGTCACTCCGAGTGGACCTGCCGAGCTTCGCGGCGGCGCCTCAGGCATCCGCGGGCCTGGTCGCGCTCGGCAACTGCAACACCGCGACCGCGCGCCAGCTCGCCGCGGCATTGTCGCGGGGGGAGGGCCTGGTGCCGAGTCCGCCGCCTCTGGACCTGGATCTCCTGGCCGTATCCAAGGCGGTGCCGTGCCTGCGCCGTACCGTGCGCCGGTATCTCGGCGCTCCCTGTGCCGACGTCCAGCTCTGTGTCACCGAGCTCGTCACCAATGTCGTCCGGCATGTGGGGGAGGGACCCTCGTCCGCGTACGGGTGGCCCGCACGGACGGCGACCGCATTCGCGTCGAGGTCACAGACCCGGACACGGGTGCCGTCCCGGCGCCGCAGCGCGCCAGGGATGACGCGGAGGCGGGACGGGGGCATCTGCTGCTCGATGCGGTGGCGTTGAGGTGGGGAGTTGAGCAGGGAAGTGCGGGCAAGACGGTGTGGTGCGAGCTGGCGGAGGCGGAGGCGGAGTGAGTGGTGGGCCGATGATGGAGCGGTCAGTCCGTATGTACGAACACTGCGGCCAAGCTCAGTCGCGCTGCTTTCTACGCATACGTCGAGGGGGCCGAGTTTGGTCTCGGCCCCACTCAAGTCGTGCTCACTTCGGCTCCTGTCGAGGAGGGGAGTCCCGGGCGCGAGCCACGCTGGCTCTGTAGGGGCGAATGTTCGATTGGCTCGAACGGTTCACGCCACAGATCGGCTTGGATCTTTCTCCCGACATACCTCGGCCGCGGCGGCTCCCCTCCGTGCCGTCGCGGCCGATCCCGTTGGGAATGAGGCTTACTTGCCGCCCAGATCCAGGGCCGGCGGGACGGGCGCGTGGTTCTCGAGAGTGGTGATCTCCTCGTCGGTCGACGGAGTGGACGTCTGGGTGTCCTTTGCCGTGGTGGCCGTCTTGTCGAGAGCCGGCGGCATGGGTGCGTGGTTCTCCATCGTGGTGACGTCCGTCGTCTGCTTCTCGCTGCTGCTCATGTTCAGGCTCCCCCTGGGAGTGATGTTCAAGTGGTGAGATGCCTCTGTCCGGCGACTCCCCCGAGTATCGCCGGACAGAGGACATGAGCCGGACCCACCCCCCGTGGGCTCGGTACGGCCCTCATGTCCCCCGACACGACGAACCGTTGAGTCGACTCTGTCAGGCGGTCATAAACGTTCGATGAACGCCGCCGACGGCGAGCTCATGGTGCGTCCAGCGGCGCCAGCAGGAGGCGCACTTCGGAAGCCTCGGGTGCTCCCGACTGTTCCAGGAGGAGCAGGGCCTCGTGCCAACAGGCCCGTGCCCGGTCCAACTGGCCCAGTGCGTGAAGGCTCTTGCCCAGCGTGTTCAGCACACTGCCTCGGATTAGATCACCGCCGATGAATCCGATCGCCAGAGCCTGTTCGGCGTGTTGGGCCGCCTGAGCCGGGCGCCGAGCGGCCAGGTGAAGCTGTGCGATGCGGAAGTGTGCCGTCCCCTCCCAGAGGCGTTGCCGGTTGTTCCCGAACATCACCAGTGCATCGGTCAGTTGCACGAGACCCTCGGAGAGGCGTCCGGCTTGGATGAGTGCGACGCCGAGGGCGTAGCGGCCATTTGCGAGACGCAGAGTAAGGCCGAGTTGCTGAAAGATGTTGACGCCCTGCTGCGCCAAAGTTACCGCGTCGGACGTGCGGTTCATGCGCTCGTAGAGCCGCGACAGGTTGCAGAGCGCGCTGGCCTCACCGGGCCGGTTCCCGTCCGCTCGATAACCGTCCCTGGCGGTGGTGAGAAACTCCTCGGCCTCTTCGTAGCGGCCCTGACTGAGAGCGATGATCCCCCGGTCGGTGGAGGCCCAGCTGATGGGTGCGGCGTCTCCCGCTGCGGTGGCTAGTGCGACGGCGCAGCGAGCCTCTTCGTCCGCCTCGGAGTAGCGTCCGGCGGCCAGGTGAACATTGGAGAGCGCCGTCCGGGCATGGCTTTCCGCTCGGACATCGGTGTCCTCCTGCGCGGCATCCCGCAGGGCCACGGCTGCCGATTCGTACTGCTTCGCGTTCGCTCCCGACTCCGCCAGGTCCTTCGCGGCCCACAGCAGATCAACGGCTCGACCGAGCCCGCTGCCGGTCGTCTGCTGCCTGGCACAGGCCAGTAGGCACTGAGCCTCCGCGAAGAGCCAGTCGAGGGCTTCCGCCCGCCCCGTGAACGAAAGGCCCCTGTAGGACGTCGGCGCCAAGTGGACGACCATGCGGTCCCCAGGCCGCTCAATCGCATAGACGCCCGCCGCCGTCGCCAAATAGAAGTCCAGCAACCGCGACATCGCCGCTTCCCGCTCACTCGGCGGCTGCTCATCCCTCTCCGCACAAGCACGCGCGTAGAGCCGGACCAGATCATGGAACCGGTACCGGCCGGGCGCCGCCGATTCCAGCAGCGAGGTGTCGACCAGGGCCTCCAGGAGGTCCTCCGTCTCCTCCACCGGGAGGTTCAGGACCGCTGCCGCCGCCGCCAGTGACATGTCCGGCCCGTCGGCCAGGCCCAGCAGGCGGAACGCCCTCGCCTGGGCCGGTTCCAGCTGGCCGTAGCCCAGTTCGAAGGTCGCCTTCACCGCCAGGTCGCCGGCCTGGAGTTCGTCCAGGCGGCGGCGCTCGTCCGCCAGCTTGGCCGCCAGTACCGACACCGTCCAGGTACGGCGGGCCGCAAGCCGAGACGCCGCGATCCGGATCGCCAGCGGCAGGAAGCCGCACGCCGCGACCACGTCCAGGGCGGCCTTCCGCTCGCTCGCCACCCGCTCCTCGCCCACGATCTTCGTGAACAAGGACAGCGCCTCGTCCGGGGACATCACGTCCAGGTCCACCAGGTGGGCGCCGGCCAGGTCCACCATCCGGACCCGGGAGGTCACCAGCGCCGCGCACCCCTCCGTCCCGGGCAGCAGCGGCCGTATCTGCGCCGCGTCCTTCGCGTTGTCCAGCAGGACCAGGACACGGCGGCCGTCAAGGACCGACCGGTACAGCGCCGCCCGCTCCTCCATGGAGTCGGGGATCGCCGAGTCCGCGGTGCCGAGGGCCCGCAGGAACGAGCCCAGCACCGTCTCCGGCTCCGCCGCCCGAGGCCCCGCGCCCTGCAAGTCCACGTACAGCTGCCCGTCCGGGAACGCCGCCCGTGCCTGGTGGGCCACATGCACCGCCAGCGTCGTCTTCCCGACGCCGCCGATGCCCGCCAGCGCCGATACGGCCATCACCCGGCCCTCGGCCGAGGCCAGCACCTCGCTCAGCTCGGAGACGAAGGACGAACGCCCAGTGAAATCGGGGACCGTCGCGGGAAGTTGCGCCGGACGCACCGGCACCACCGCCGGCTCCGCCACCGGTGCCGAGGGCTCGGCGAGGGCCGGGTCCGCCTGCAGGATCCGTTTCTGGAGCTCCCGTAGGCCAGGGCGCGGGTCCACACCCAGTTCCTCCGCCAGCAGGCGCCGCGTGTCCGCGTACACCGCCAGCGCCTCCGCCTGGCGGCCGCTGCGGTACAGCGCCAGCATCAGCAGCTCGCGCAGGCGTTCCCGGAGGGGGTGCGCCGCCGTCAGCGCCGTCAGCTCCGAGACCGCCTCCGCGTGGCAGCCCTGTTCCAGGTCCATGTCCAGGCGGGACTCCAGCAGTTGGAGGCGCCACTCCTCGAGCCTCACCCGCTGCGCGTCCGCATAGGGACCCGGCACCCCGGCCAGCGGCTCCCCGTCCCACAGCCCCAGCGCCCGCTTCAGCACATCCCGCGCATGGCACAGATCCCCGGAGTTCCGCGCCTTCTCGGCGTCCGCCGCAAGCTCCTGAGCGACCGCGAGGTCCAGCGCACCCTCGCCCAGCGAACGCACCGCGTAGCCGCCCGACTCGCTCACCAGGATCCCGGGGTCGAGGATCTTCCGCAGCCGTGACGCGTACGTCCGTACCGCCGCCAGCGCCTGCGAGGGCGGCTCGGCGCCCCACAGGGCGTCGATCAGCTCGGCCGCGGTCGCCGTCCTGCCCTCGCGCAGCAGCAGGGCGGCGAGCAGGGCGCGTTGCTGCGGGGAGCCGGTGTTGAGGGCCTCCTCGCCGTGCCAGGCGCGCACCGGACCGAGCACGCTGAAGCGCAGCGCCGCCAGCTCCTCCGAGGAGCCAGGGCGCCGCTGCTCCGGTACCCGCGGTACACCGTCCATGCCCGTCCCCTTAGACATCCCGAACCACTCCGTCAGTTTGCCTTGTTCCGGGCTGATGCGTCAGCCGGGCGAGACGCCGATCACAGAGCGGCGCACGGGAGTGCACAAGGCCCTCACAGGCTCTCCGCACAGTTCCGCACAGACCCGGCCATCACGGGCGGCCATGCGTGGTAGGTGACAGGTGGCCGTCAGATAGCTGACGGACCGTCAGATCAGCGCTACCGTGAGCGCCATGGACGCCAACGACACCCGGACCGAACTTCCTCGGATCATCTCCGTCGACGACCACACCGTTGAGCCCGCGAACGTCTGGCAGGACCGGCTCCCCAGGAAATACCGGGACACCGGGCCCCGTATCGTCCGCGCCCCGCTCAAGGAAATGACCTTCCTGGGCGGGCGCTTCAAGCCAGTCATGGGAAAACAGGGCGACGACGGGCCCATCGGCGACTGGTGGGTGTACGAGGACCTGCACCGGCCCATCACCCGCCTCGACACCGCCGTGGGCTACTCCCGCGACGAGATCAAGCTGGAAGTCATCACGTACGAGCAGATGCGGCCCGGCTCGTACGACGTGCCGCAGCGGCTCGCCGACATGGACGTCAACCACGTCCAGTCCGCCCTCTGCTTCCCCACCTTCCCCCGCTTCTGCGGCCAGACCTTCACCGAGGCCGAGGACCGCGAGCTCGCCATGCTCTGCGTCCGTGCCTACAACGACTGGATGGTGGAGGAGTGGTGCGGACCGGACGCGCGCGGGCGGCTCATACCTCTCACCCTCATTCCCCTCTGGGACGCCCGTCTCGCCGCCGCCGAGGTCCGCCGCAACGCCGCCCGTGGCGTCCGCGCCGTCGCCTTCTCCGAGATACCCCCGCACCTCGGGCTCCCCTCCGTCCATGCCGACGACTGGGACCCGTTCCTCGCCGCGTGCGACGAGACCGGCACCGTCGTCGCCATGCACATCGGCTCCAGCAGCCGTATGCCCTCCACCTCCGCGGACGCCCCGCCCGCCGTCGGCTCCACCATCACCTTCGCCAACTGCTGTTTCTCGATGGTGGACTGGCTGATGAGCGGGAAGTTCGAGCGTTTCCCCAACCTCAAGGTCATGTACGCGGAGGGACAGATCGGGTGGATTCCGTACATTCTTGAGCGCGCCGATGTGGTGTGGGAGGAGAACCGGGGATGGGGCGGGGTCGCCGACAAGGTGCACCGGCCGCCCTCCGAGCTCTTCGCCGAGCACGTCTACGGCTGCTTCTTCGACGACGCCTTCGGGCTCCGCAACCTCGACGCCATCGGTGTCGGGAATGTCCTGTACGAGACCGACTACCCCCACTCCGACTCCACGTGGCCGAAGTCGAAGGAGGTCGGCGAGGCCCAGATGGGGCATCTGGCGGCGGACGTCGTCGAGCGGATCGTGCGGGGGAACGCGATCGAGTTGCTGGGGCTGACGGAGGACGGGCTGTGGCCCGGGGGCGGCGCCGGTTAACGATCTGGAAACACCCGCCATCTTCCAGGGCAACCCTGCCGCCACCAGGGGAGTCGTACCGGGCGACGGCGGGAGGATCTTGACTCCTCCGTTGGGCAGGTGCTCTTCCATCGCAGGAGTTGGGTTCCCTATGAGCAAGCGCAGTTTTCGTTCCCGCCTCGGACTCGTGGCCGCCGTGGCCGTCGCCGGAGCCGTCGTCGGCCCGGTGAGCGCGCACGCGGCCGGTACGGGGAGTGCCGGGGCGCAGAGCGTGCGTGCCGACTTCAACGGCGACGGGTACGCGGACCTCGCCGTCGCCGCCTCGTGGGGCACGGTCGGCGGGTACGGCCGCGCGGGGTACGTGAGCGTCGTGTACGGCTCCTCGAAGGGGCTGGACACCACGCACCGGCAGGTCATCAGCCAGAACACGGCCGGCATACCTGGCGCCGCCGAGACCGGCGACTGGTTCGGCTGGGGCCTGTCCCTCGGTGACCTGGACGGCGACGGGTACACGGACCTGGTCGTCGGCGCGCCGGGCGAGGACGTCGGGTCCGTGCAGGAGGCGGGCACCCTGACCGTCGTCTGGGGCGGGAAGACGGGGCTGTCCGGCGGCAAGGTCGTGGCGACCGGCTCCATGCTCGACCAGGTGAGGCCCCGGCACGCCACCGTCGGTGACTTCAACGGAGACGGTCACCTCGACGTGGCCACGGACAACCACCTGCTGACCGGCCCGTTCACCCGCACCGCCGGCGCCGCGGCGTCCGTGGACCTCGCCTTCGACCTCAGCAATGAGGACGCCGGCTTCGCCATCGACGACGTCGCCGCCGGGGACGTCGACCACGACGGCATCACCGACCTTGTCGGGATCATCCACACCTACGACGAGGAGGGGCCGGGCATCGGCTACCGCGTCGCCTACCTCCACGGCACCACGCAGGGGCTGAGCGCCCCGGTCGTCCTGAAGCAGACCGACGGCACCAACGTGCCCGGCGGCTCCAGCCTCGGCATCGGCGACGTGAACAAGGACGGGTACGCCGACCTCGTCATCGGGCGCCCCGTCGACGGCCACGGTGAGGAGTCCGTCGAGCCGGCTCTCCTCGGCGGGCAGGTCGGTGTGGTGTACGGCTCGGCGAGCGGGCCCGACACCTCCCGTACGACGGTGATCAACCAGGACACGGCGGGCGTGCCCGGAGTGTCCGAGAAGGGCGACGACTTCGGCCTGGGCATCTCCGTCGGGGACGTGAACGGCGACGGGTACGCGGACGTCGCCGTCGGCTCCCCGGGTGAGGCCATCGGCACGGTCGCCTCGGCGGGCGGCGTGGCCGTGCTGCGCGGCGGCGCGTCCGGCCTCACCGGCAGCGGCGCGGTGTCCTTCAACCAGAACGCCACGGGTGTGCCCGGCACCGCCGAGAAGAACGACCTCTTCGGCGGGCGCACCGCGCTGGCCGACACCAACCGCGACGGCCGCGCCGAGCTGTACGTCTCCGCGTACGGCGAGAACACCTACGACGGCGCCGTCTGGGGCTTCCGCTCCACCAGCACCGGCCCGACCGCCTCCGGCTCGTTCTCCTTCGGGCCCGCCAACCTCGGCGCGCCCGTCACCGACGCCTGGTTCGGCTACGGCTTCGCCCGCTGACACACCCCACGGGCCCTCTCCCGAGCAACAGCCCCGGCGGACATGTTCCGCCGGGGCTGCCTCTTGTCTGACGGTACGTCAGGCGCGACGATGTGCGAGTCACGGCCTATCTGACGGACCGTCAGTCGACAAGGGGGTCGTCGTGCCCGTCCCGTCCGAGGAACGCCTCGCCTACGGCATCCAGCTACCCGTCCAGTCCCAGAGCACCATTTACACGGAGCCGTGGGAGGCCTCCGCCGGGCCGGCCGACCTCGTCGAGATCGCCCGTACCGCCGACCGCGCCGGGTTCGACTACATCGCCTGCTGCGACCACGTCGCCATCCCGCGCCGGCTGGCCCAGGCCATGAGCACGGTCTGGTACGACCCCGTCGCCACCCTCGCCCACCTCGCCGCCGTCACCGAACGCGTCCGGCTGCTCAGCCACGTCGCCGTCGTCGGGCTCCGGCACCCGCTCCTCACCGCCAAGCAGTACGCCACCCTCGACCACCTCGCGAGCGGCCGCCTGATCCTCGGGGTCGGCGCCGGGCACGTGGAGGAGGAGTTCGCCGCGCTCGGGGCGGACTTCCGGCGCCGGGGGGCCGTGCTGGACGAGACGGTCGATGCGCTGCGGGCGGCGCTCGGGCCCGACGAGTACCCCGAGCACCACGGGAAGCTGTACGACTTCGAAGGGCTCGGGCAGCGGCCCCGGCCGGCCCAGGAGCACGTCCCCCTCTGGATCGGCGGGTCCTCCGCCGCCGCCGTGCGCCGGGCCGCGCTCAAGGGTGACGGCTGGCTGCCGCAGGGGGATCCGCGGGACCGGCTGCCCGCCCAGATCGCCACGCTCAGGCGCCTGCGCGAGGAAGCGGGCCTCGTGGCGTCCCTGACCATCGGCGCCATCACCGAACCCCTGTACATCGGCACACCCTCCTGGGACGTCGGCCGCCGCACCCTCACCGGCGCCCCCGAGGCCCTCGCCGAGTCGCTGAACGCCTACCGGGCCATGGGCGCGCACCAGATCCAGGTGCGGTTCCGCTGTCGCGGCCGCGCCGAACTCACCGACCAGATGACCGCCTTCGGGGCCGAGGTCGCGCCTCATCTCGATTAAGGAGAGCCATGGGCAAGCTGGACGGACGCGTCGTGATCGTCACCGGTGCGGCGCGCGGGCAGGGCGAGCAGGAGGCGCGGCTCTTCGCCGGGGAGGGCGCCAGGGTCGTCCTGGCCGATGTACTGGACGACCAGGGCGAGGATCTCGCCAAGGATCTCGGCGCGCTGTACGTCCACCTCGACGTGGGCAGCGAGGCCGACTGGACCGGTGCCGTGGCGGCGGTCAAGCGGGCGTACGGCCGTGTCGACGGGCTCGTCAACAACGCCGGCATCCTGCGGTTCAACTCCCTCGTGGACACGCCCCTCGACGAGTTCATGCAGGTCGTGCAGGTCAACCAGGTCGGCTGTTTCCTCGGTATGAAGACCGTCGCGCCCGAGATGGCCGACGGGGGCACGATCGTCAACACCGCCTCGTACACCGCGCTGACCGGGATGGCCGCCGTGGGGACGTACGCGGCGACCAAGCACGCCGTCCTGGGGCTCACCCGGGTCGCCGCCCTTGAGCTGGCCGGGCGGAGGATCCGGGTCAACGCCATCTGCCCGGGGGCGATCGACACGGCGATGGCCAACCCGGCCCGGCTCGACCCGGACGCGGATCCCGAGGAGATGACCCGGGCCCTGGACGAGCTGTACCGCAAGCTCGTGCCGCTCGGCCGGATCGGGCGGCCGGAGGAGGTGGCCAGGCTGGCCCTCTTCCTCACCTCGGACGACTCCTCGTACATCACCGGGCAGCCGTTCGTGATCGACGGCGGGTGGCTGGCGGGAGTGTCGGTGATCTGACTGTCGTGATCCGACCGTCGTGATCTGACAGTCCGTCAGCTATTGACGGTGCATGCGGGCGGTGCGACAGTCGGGCGCAGATGAATCTGACGAACCGTCAGAAATTCGTGAAGGCAGACCTGGGACGGTGAACCGCCTTGGAATTCGGGCTCTTTGTACAGGGATACGTGGGCAAGCGAGCCGAGACCGACCCGCTGGCCGAGCACAAGGCACTGATGGAGGAGACCGAGTACGTCATCCAGGCGGACAAGTCCGGTTTCAAGTACGCCTGGGCGTCCGAGCACCACTTCCTGGACGAGTACTCGCACCTCTCCGCCAACGACGTCTTCCTCGGCTACCTCGCCCACGCGACGGAGCGGATCCACCTCGGCTCGGGGATCTTCAACCCCCTCGCCCAGGTCAACCACCCGGTGAAGGTGGCCGAGAAGGTCGCCATGCTCGACCACCTCAGCGGCAACCGCTTCGAGTTCGGCAGCGGGCGGGGGGCCGGCAGCCACGAGATCCTCGGCTTCCTGCCGGGCGTGACCGACATGAACTACACCAAGGAGATCTGGGAAGAGACCATCGCCGAGTTCCCGAAGATGTGGCTCCAGGACGAGTACGTCGGCTTCCAGGGCAAGCACTGGCAGCTGCCGCCGAGGAAGGTCCTGCCCAAGCCGTACGGGAAGTCGCACCCGGCGATGTGGTACGCGGCCGGTTCGCCGCCCTCGTACGCCATGGCCGCCCGCAAGGGCCTCGGCGTGCTCGGCTTCAGCATCCAGAAGGTCTCCGACATGGAGTGGGTCCTTGAGCAGTACAAGACCGCGATCGTGAACGCCGAGCCGGTCGGGGACTTCGTCAACGACAACGTGATGGTGACGACCACCGCGATCTGCGCGCCGACGCACGACGAGGCGATACGGATCGCGGCCGGCGGCGGTCTGCACTACCTGCCCTCGCTGGTGTTCCGGTACCACGACACCTTCCCCCGCCCCGAGGGCTTCCCGGTCTGGCCGGAGACCCTCCCCGAGTACACGCCCGAGTTCGTCGAACTCCTCGTCGAGGAGGAGCTGCTGATCTGCGGCGACCCGGACGAGGTGCTCCGGCAGTGCAAGCGGTGGGAGCAGGCGGGGGCCGACCAGTTGAGCTTCGGGCTGCCGGTGGGGGTGCCGAAGGAGGAGACCCTCCAGACCATCCGGCTCATCGGCGAGCACGTGATCCCGAAGATCGACACGGATCCGGTTCACCGGACTACGCGTTTCCGCCAAGCCGCCTGATCGCCGTCGCGGGGTGCGGGCCGTCTGTGGCTGGTCGCGCAGTTCCCCGCGCCCCTTCAGGGCGCCCCCGGCGCACCGGAACTCAAGGAGGCAACCGGCATGCTCGATCACGTCATCAAAGGCGCGACCGTCGTCGACGGGACGGGCGCGCCCGCGTTCACCGCCGACGTCGGTATACGGGACGGCCGTATCGCCGCCGTCGGATCCGTCACCGAGGAGTCCCGTGCCACCGAGGACGCCACCGGTCTCGTCCTCGCCCCCGGCTTCGTCGACCCGCACACCCACTACGACGCCCAGCTCTTCTGGGACCCGTACGCCACCCCGTCCCTGAACCACGGCGTCACGACGGTCGCGGCGGGCAACTGCGGGTTCACCCTCGCGCCTCTCAACCCGGCCCGCCCCGAGGACGCCGACTACACCCGCCGCATGATGTCCAAGGTGGAGGGCATGTCCCTGGTCGCCCTGGAGGAGGGGGCGCCCTGGGGCTGGCACACGTTCGCCGAATACCTGGCCGCCCTTGAGGGGCGCATAGCCGTCAACGCGGGCTTCATGGTCGGGCACTGCGCGCTGCGGCGGTACGTGATGGGACCGGACGCGGTGGGCGGACAGCCGACGGAGCAGCAGCTCGCGGAGATGCTGCGGATCTTCCACGAGGCCATGGAGGCAGGCGCGTGGGGCTTCTCCACGACCCAGTCCACGACCCACTCGGACGGCGACGGGCAGCCGGTGGCCTCGCGGCACGCGCTCCCCGCCGAGCTGCTGGCCCTGTCCAAGGCCGTCGGGGAGCACGAGGGCACGCAGATCGAGGCGATCGTCGCGGGCTGCCTGGACCAGTTCGGCGACGACGAGATCGACCTGTTCGTGGAGATGAGCGCGGCCGCCGGACGCCCCCTGAACTGGAACGTCCTGACGGTCGACGCGGCGGTCCCCGAGCGGGTGCCCAGGCAGCTGACGGCGAGCGAGCGGGCCCGGAAGGCGGGCGGCCGGATCGTCGCCCTCACCATGCCGATCCTCACGCCGATGAACATGTCCCTCGGCACGTTCTGCGCGCTCAACCTCATCCCCGGGTGGGGACCGGTCCTCGGCCTCCCCGTCCCCGAGCGGATCGCGAAGCTCCGTGACCCGCAGGTGCGGGCGGAGATGCTGCGGCGCGCCCAGTCGAAGGAGGCGGGCGTCTTCCGGCGGTTGGCGAACTTCGGCCGGTACGTCATCGGCGACACCTACAGCGAGGCGAACGCCGGACTGACGGGCCGGGTGGTCCGGGACATCGCGGAGGAGAGGGGCCTGGACCCCTTCACCTGCCTGGTGGAGATCTGCGCGGCCGACGAGCTCCGTACGGTCCTGTGGCCCATGCCGACGGACAACGACCCGGCCTCCTGGGCGCTTCGGGCGGAAACCTGGCAGCACGAGGACGTCATGCTCGGCGGCTCCGACGCGGGCGCGCACCTGGACCGCATGTGCGGAGCCCCGTACACCACCCGCTTCATCGGCGACTGCCTGCGCGGCCGGAAGCTGGTGGGCCTGGAGCAGGCGGTGAAGATGCTGACGGACGACCCGGCACGGCTCTTCGGTCTGCGCGAGCGGGGCCGGATCCGGGAGGGCTGGCATGCGGACCTGGTCCTCTTCGACCCGGACCGGATCGACGCCGGCCAGGCCAGCCTGGTGCACGACCTGCCGGGTGACAGCCCGCGGCTGGACTCCAGGGCGATCGGGGTGCGGGCCGTGTGGGTCAACGGGGTCGAGGCGATCCGGGACGACGTGGTGAGCGGGGCCGTACCCGGGAGGGTGCTGCGTTCCGGGCGGGACACTAGGACGGTGAGCACCAGGTGAGTGCGTCGTCCGGGAGCGCGTCGTCCGGGAGTGCGTCGTCCGACGGGCAGCGGCTGTTCATCGGCGGTGCCTGGGTGGAGCCGGAGTCCGGCCACTACGAGGTGGTGGACCCGGCGACCGAGGAGACCGTCGGCCTGGCGCCGGAGGCCTCGCGGCATCAGGTGCGCGCGGCCTGTGCCGCGGCCCGCGAGGCCCTCGGCTCTTGGTCCCGGAGGACTCCGGAGGAACGGGCGGCCGTCCTCGCCCGGGCCGCGGACATCATCCGCGGCCACCTGGTCCCGTACGCGGAGCTGGCCCAGGCGGAGACCGGTGCCACGACGGGGACGGCACGCGGGATGCAGGTCGGGGTGGCGGCGGCCCGCTTCCGGCGCTACGCGCGCGTCGAACCGGCCGAGTGGGCCGTCCCGCCGCAGATCAACGAGGCGGGCCCGATGGGGAGGGCGGGCGTGATGGGCGCGCTGGCGGTCCGCCAACCGGTCGGGGTTGTCACCTGCATCACCTCCTACAACAACCCGTGGGCCAACCCCGTCGGAAAGGTCGCCCCGGCGCTGGCGATGGGCAACACGGTGGTCGTGAAGCCGGCACCGCAGGACCCGCTGTCCGTCTACCGGATGGCGGAGGCACTGGAGGCGGCGGGCGCCCCGCCCGGGGTGGTGAACGTCGTCTCCGGCCGATCGGTGGAGGTGGGCGAGGAGGCCGTGGCGTCCCCCGACGTCGACATGGTGAGCTTCACCGGCTCCACGGCGGTGGGGCAGCGCATCGCCGAGGTGTGCGGGCGGCAGATGAAGCGGCAGCTGATGGAGCTGGGCGGCAAGGGCGCGGCGGTCGTCTTCGCCGACGCGGACATCGGCTCGGCGGTGGCCGGGATCGGGACGACGTTCTCCTTCTACAGCGGCCAGATCTGCACGGCACCGACGCGAGTGCTCGCGCAGAGGGCGGTGTACGACCGCCTCGTCGAGCAACTCGCGGCCTACGCGGGCAGGTTGAGGGTGGGCGACCCGAGGGGGCCGGACACGGTGGTGGGCCCGGTGATCTCGGCGGAACACCGGGACCGGGTGGAGTCGTACGTCGAACTCGCCCGGAAGGAGGGCGCGACGGTGGTGACGGGCGGCGAACGCCCGCCGCTCGACCGCGGTTTCTACGTCTCCCCGACCCTCCTCGCCGACTGCACGAACGACATGCGGGTGGCCCGGGAGGAGATCTTCGGCCCGGTGGTGTCGGTGATCCCCTTCGACGAGGAGGAAGAGGGCGTGGCCCTCGCCAACGACTCCGACTACGGCCTGATCGACTACGTCTGGTCGGGCGACGTGGCGAAGGCCTTCCGGGTGGCGAGGCGGCTGCGGGCCGGCGGGGTCGGGATCAACACCGTCGGCCGCAACATGGAGGCGCCGTTCGGGGGGTTCAAGAAGAGCGGGGTGGGCCGGGACGTGGGCGTCTACGCCCTGCACGCGTACAGCGAGGTGCAGGCGATCGTCTGGCCGGGGTGAGCGGCGTCCGGGCCAACCGGCCCCTGGGGCGCCCGGACCCCCGGGTCGCCCGGCGCCCGGTCGCCTGGTCGTCCGGGTCACCCGGCCCCCGGACCGCCCGGCCCCCGGACCGCCCGGCCCCCGGCCCACACCTGCCCGCGGCCCACACCGGCCCGCGGCCCACACCGGCCCAGGCCCACACCGGCCCCGGGTCACGCCGGCCCAGGCCCACGCCGGCCCCCGGGTCACCCGGTCGTCAGATCCACCCGCACCGTCAGCAGATCGGTCCCCAGTGCCCGTACCGCCGTGCTGTTCATCCGGGGCAGGCTGCGCAGGCGGGCCACGGCGTCGTCCTCCGGCAGGAGATGCGCCGTGCCCTGGTGCCAGCGGCCCCGGATGCGGACGCGTACCGCCGGGTTCGCCTGGATGTTGCGGACGTACTGCGACTTCACGCCGAACTCCGAGACCAGCCAGAACGAATCGCCGATCCGGCGCCCGCCCAGCGGAGTCTGGCGGGGCAGTCCGGACTTGCGTCCGGTGGTCTCCAGGACCGTCTGGAGCGGGATCCGGCGCAGGACCGGATTGCCGACGTGGCGCTGGAAACGGGTGACGGCCCGGTGCTTCAGGTCGGTGTAGCGGGACATGCGGTCGGAGCCTCTCGCGGCGGGTGACTTCGGTCAATGGGAAGGTACGCCCATGAGTCTCATCGGAGCCCAGCCCATCCGCACTCCCAGGCTGGACCTGCTGCCGCTCCTGGTCGAGCACGCCGAGGAGATGGCCGGGGTGCTGTCCGACCCGGCTCTGCACACCTTCATCGGCGGCACCCCGGACGCACCGCAGGCCCTGCGTTCACGCTACCGGCGCATCACCGCCGGCTCCCCCGATCCCGCCGTCACCTGGCTGAACTGGGTGATCCGGCTCCGCGACGAGGACTGCCTGACGGGCACGGTCCAGGCGACGATCGGCCCGTCCGACGGTGGCCGGGTCGCCGAGATCGCCTGGGTGGTCGGCACCCCCTGGCAGGGCAACGGCATCGCCTCCGAGGCGGCCCGCGCCCTCGCCGACTGGCTGGCCCGGCAGCGGGTGACCGCTGTCGTGGCCCACATCCACCCGGACCACCACGCGTCCGCCGCCGTCGCCACCGCGGCCGGGCTCACGCCCACCGAGGAGTGGCAGGACGGCGAGGCCAGGTGGCGCCGGGGCATCGGCTGAGCGGCACGGGGACCTGGTGACGCCTGCGCGTCAGCACCGCTCACCGGATGCGACCGGGTGTGCGTAGGCTACGGGCGAACAGCGATAAAATTACCCAAATCGGGGAGCGGGGAGCGGCACGGTGGCGAGGTCTCCTGAGGAACGCGGAGTCCCGCACGGCGGTGGTGCGCGGGGCAGGCTGCTGTCCCTGCTGCCTGCACTGTTGCTGATCATCGGCCTGCTCGTCGGCCTCTTCACACCCCGCGATGTCAGGCCGGACGCCTTCCTCGCCACGGCCATGATTTCCGCCGCCGCACTGTTGCCCCTGTGGGGGACCGTGCTCATCGGAGTGGGCGCGTGCGCCGTCTTCGTCGGCCTGACGGTGTACTTCAACGCGCTGCGGGATGCGACCGCCTACTCCGAGCTGGCCACCCTCGTGACGGTCGCGGCGTTCGCCGTCTTCTTCAACCGCCTGCTCGGCCGACGCGCCCATCAGCTGGTCCAGGTCCGCTCGGTGGCCGAGACCGCCCAGCTGGCGGTGCTGCATCCGGTACCGCGACACCTCGGGCACGTCACGCTGGAGAGCCTGTACCTGGCCGCCGCGGCGGAAGCCCGGATCGGCGGCGACCTGTACGAGGCGATCCGCACCCCGCACGGCGTACGGCTGCTCATCGGCGATGTACGCGGCAAGGGCCTGCTCGCGATCCAGACGGCCGCGACGCTGCTCAGCGCCTTCCGCGAGGCCGCCCACGACGCGCCCGACCTGCCCCACCTCGCGTGCCGCCTGGAGACGAGCATGAGCCGCCACGCCTCCCACCACCCGGGGGTCCCGGGCTCGGAGGTCGCCGAACGTTTCATCACCGCGCTGCTCGCCGAGATCCCGGACGACGAACCGGTCGTCCGGACCGTCACCTGCGGCCACCCGCCCCCGCTGCTGCTGCACCGCGGCGACGTCCGGGAGCTGCAGCCTGCCGCCCCCTCGCCACCGCTCAACCTGGGCATGCTGGTGGGCGCCGGGTACCACGTCGACCTCGCCCCCTTCCACCCCGGAGACCAGCTCCTGCTGTACACCGACGGGGTCACCGAGACCCGAGACCGCTCCGGCGTCTTCTACCCCCTCGCCGAACGCATCCGCTCATGGAGCGGCGAGGCGCCCCACCAGCTCCTCGACCATCTCCACCGCGACCTGATCGCATACAGCGGCGGCGAGCTCGACGACGACATCGCGGCCCTGGTCGCCCGCCGGCGCCTGAGCCTCTGATCCTGAGACGGCGCTCCGACCCGCGCAGGCTCGTCATCCTGTACGTCCATCACCCACGCCCCAGAAAGATCGGGTTCGTGAAAGCCGCCAGCGCCCCCGGCACCGGCCCCGCCGCCGTCTCGTGGCGCAACTCCGCCCGTACGTAGGCCGCGTACGCCGGAGTCGTCCGCCACTCGACCACTCCCGTCCCTGACACCGGCAGGGGGTCGCTCGTGAACAGCACCCCTTGGTCGGTCACGAAGCGGACCGCGCAGCGCGGGGCGCCCGAGGCCTCCAGGCGTACGGTCACCTGCGTGTCCTCGTCCGACTCCAGGCGCTCGCCGATCCCCGCGCACCGCGCATCCCCTGCCGTCGCCGTGAAGTCCAGCGTCACGTTCTTCGACTCGGCCACGTAGGAGCGGCCCGAGCGGAGGCCCGTCAGGATCGCCTCTCTCGTCAGGTCGTCGGCCAGGACGACCGTCTGGGGCATGCCGAGCACGTCCGGATCGCGGTGGGCGTCGCTGTTGCCCATCGCCGGGAGCCAGCTCACCGGGCCCGAGCGCGCCGAAGCCACCAGCCGTGCGTCCCAGGCCGCCAGTGCCACCTCGTCGTCGGGTGTGTAGGGGCCGTTCCACACCTCCACCGCGTCCGCCTCCGCGAAGCCGAACTTCCAGGCGCAGCCGACGCAGGTGGCGTGCGGGTGGGCGGGGACCGCCAGGCCGCCGGAGCGGTGGATCGTCCGGGCGAAGCGCGCCCAGTGGTTGTCCCGCGCCCGGTAGCGCCAGTCGACGAATGTGCCGGGGTCCGTGCCCACGGCCAGGACGTGGCCGTTTCTTGTCGTGACCTCCTCGCCCAGGAGGACGAGAAGGTCGTCGCCGGCCGCGTCCGCCCAGTGCGCGTGTGCCGCGTGCGTGTTGTGTTCCGACGAGTTGATGAAGTCCAGGTCCGCCGCCCGCGCCAGCGCCGCGATCTCCGCCGGGGTGCGGCGGCCGTCGGAGTGCCAGGAGTGCAGGTGGCCGTCGCCCCGGTACCAGGCCCGGCCCCGGCCCCCGGCGCGGGCGGGCGGGTACACCGGCGGTGCGGCGGTGCCCGGTTCGCCGTACGTCAGGGTGACCGTCAGCTCGTAACTCAGGCCCTGCGGCGCCACCGTGTAGGGGCCGAGGGCGATGTGCCAGGTGCCCTCCCGCAGCGGGCCGGGGAGGTAGCCGGGTGTCGCCTCGTCCGCGCGGACGAAGAACTCCGTGCGGGCGCCGCCGGACCAGCCCCGGAAGCCGTCGCCGCCCAGCTCGGTGCCGCGTTCGTCGAAGAGGCCGATGTCGAGGGCGTTGCCGGGGGTGCCGGGCGGGACGGCAGGCTTGTCGTAGGTGTAGGAGACCTTCAACTCCGATACGCCTGGGGGGACTTCGACAGGAACGTATACGTAGTCGGGGGAGCCGGGCAGCAGGGTGCCGCGTATCGTCCTCACCCTTCCCAACCTAGACGCGGCGCTCTGTCCCGTCATCGGCGCGCGACTGCCGGAGCGGTGCCTACCGGTCGGTATGGACACGTGGTGCGGGGCTGGGTACACCTGGGACATGCGAATCGCCGTCACGATCTTCCTCAGCGACGAGACCATCACCCCCGTCCGGCTCGCCCGTGAGCTGGAAGAGCGCGGTTTCGCCGGGCTGTACCTGCCCGAGCACACCCACATCCCCGTCGAGCGCACCACCCCGTACCCGGCCGGCGGCGAGCTGCCGCGCGAGTACGGCCGTACCCTCGACCCGTTCGTCGCGCTCGGGCAGGCCGCCGCGGTCACCGAGCGGCTGGGGCTCGGCACCGGCATCACGCTCGTCGCCCAGCACGACCCGATCGATCTGGCCAAGCGGATCGCGACCCTCGACCACCTCTCCGGCGGCCGTTTCACCCTCGGCCTCGGCTACGGCTGGAACGTGGAGGAGGCCGCCGACCACGGCGTGGAGTGGCGTACGCGGCGGGAGCTGGTCCGGGACAGGATGGGGCTCATGCGGGCGCTGTGGTCCGAGGAACCGGTGGGACATGACGGGCAGTTCGGCAGTGTTCGGCCCAGCTTCGCGTTCCCCAAGCCGGCGCAGAAGCCGCGCGGGCCGGTCGTCGGCCCCCGCACCCTCGTCGGCGGGGCGGCCGGGCCCAAGCTGTTCGCGCACATCGCCGAGTACGCGGACGGCTGGCTGCCGATCGGCGGGCGCGGGCTCACCGAGGCGCTGCCGGTGCTGCGCTCGGTGTGGGCGGACGCGGGCCGCGACCCGTCAGCCCTTCAGGTGGTCCCGTTCGCCGTCCTGCCCACTCCTGGAAAGCTCGCTCACTACGCCGAACTGGGCATCGAGGAGACGGTGGTCCAGCTGCCGTCGGCGGGGGAGGCGGAGGTGCTGCGGCTGCTGGACGAGTACGGCGATTTTCTGGCCGACGGCGTGGCAAAAGCCACGCGGCCGCACTGATCAACCCGAACGTATGCTCAAAGAATGACGACTTCCGCGACCTCCGGAACCGGCCCGACCGAGAACTCCATGCGTCGCGCCCTCAAACGCGCCCGGGACGGCGTCGCCCTCGACGTGGGCGAGGCGGCCGTTCTCCTCCAGGCGCGCGGCGAGGCTCTTGACGACCTCGCCGCGTCCGCCGCCCGGGTGCGGGACGCGGGCCTTGAGGCGGCGGGCAGGCCCGGTGTCATCACGTACTCGAAGAGCGTCTTCATCCCCCTCACCCGGCTGTGCCGGGACAAGTGCCACTACTGCACCTTCGTCACCGTCCCCGGCAAGCTGCGGCGCGCAGGGCACGGGATGTTCATGTCCCCGGACGAGGTCCTCGACATCGCCCGCAAGGGCGCCGCGCTCGGCTGCAAGGAAGCCCTGATCACCCTCGGCGACAAGCCCGAGGACCGCTGGCCGGAGGCCAGGGAGTGGCTCGACGCGCACGGCTACGACGACACCATCGCCTACGTCCGCGCCATCTCCATCCGGATCCTGGAGGAGACGGGGCTGCTGCCCCACCTCAACCCGGGCGTCATGACCTGGACCGACTTCCAGCGCCTCAAGCCCGTCGCGCCGAGCATGGGCATGATGCTGGAGACCACCGCGACGCGGTTGTGGTCCGAGCCCGGTGGCCCCCATCACGGCTCCCCGGACAAGGAGCCCGCCGTACGCCTGCGCGTCCTGGAGGAGGCCGGCCGTTCCTCCGTCCCCTTCACCTCGGGCATCCTCATCGGCATCGGTGAGACGTACGAGGAGCGCGCCGAGTCCCTCTTCGCCCTGCGCCGCGTCTCCCGTGCCTACCACGGCATCCAGGAGCTGATCATCCAGAACTTCCGCGCCAAGCCGGACACGGCGATGCGCGGCATGCCGGACGCGGAGCTCGACGAGCTGGTCGCCACGGTGGCGGTGGCGCGCCACATCATGGGCCCGGCCGCCTGCCTCCAGGCGCCGCCCAACCTCGTCGACAGCGAGTACGAGCGGCTGATCGGCGCCGGTATCGACGACTGGGGCGGGGTCTCACCGCTCACCATCGACCACGTCAACCCCGAGCGCCCCTGGCCGCAGATCGAGGAGCTCACCGAGCGGTCCCGGGCGGCCGGGTTCGAGCTGCGCGAGCGCCTGTGCGTGTACCCGGAGTTCGTCCAGCGCGGCGAGCCCTGGCTGGACCCGCGGCTGTGGCCGCACGTACGGGCGCTGGCGGATCCGGAGACGGGCCTGGCGCTGCCGGACGCGGTCGTCGAGGGGCATCCCTGGCAGGAGCCCGAGGAGGCCTTCGTCGCCACCGGCCGCACCGACCTGCACCGCACCATCGACACCGACGGCCGTACGTCCGACCGGCGCGACGACTTCGACGAGGTGTACGGCGACTGGGGCGCCCTGCGCGAGGCGGCCGCCCCGGGGATGGCGCCGGAGCGCATCGACACGGACGTACGCCAGGCCCTCGCGACCGCGGCCGACGACCCGACGAAGCTCACGGACGCCGAGGCCCTGGCCCTCTTCCACGCGGACGGCCCGGCGCTGGACGCGCTGACCCGGATCGCGGACGATGTGCGCCGGGCGGCCGTCGGGGACGACGTCACCTACATCGTCACCCGGAACATCAACTTCACCAATGTCTGCTACACCGGCTGCCGCTTCTGCGCCTTCGCCCAGCGCCGTACGGACGCCGACGCCTACACGCTCTCCCTGGAGCAGGTCGCCGACCGCGCCCAGCAGGCCTGGGACGTGGGCGCGGTCGAGGTGTGCATGCAGGGCGGGATCCATCCGGACCTGCCGGGCACGGCGTACTTCGACATCGCCAAGGCGGTGAAGGAGCGGGTGCCGGGGATGCACGTGCACGCCTTCTCGCCGATGGAGGTGGTCAACGGCGCGACCCGCACCGGCATGTCCGTCCGCGAGTGGCTCACGGCGGCCAAGGAGGCGGGCCTCGACACCATCCCGGGCACGGCGGCGGAGATCCTCGACGACGAGGTCCGCTGGGTGCTGACGAAGGGCAAGCTGCCCGCGGCCACCTGGATCGAGGTCGTCACGACCGCCCACGAGCTGGGCATCCGGTCGAGCTCGACGATGATGTACGGCCATGTCGACCAGCCCCGCCACTGGCTCGGGCACCTCCGCACCCTGGCCCGCATCCAGCAGGAGACGGGCGGCTTCACGGAGTTCGTGACGCTGCCGTTCATCCACACCAACGCCCCCGTCTACCTGGCGGGGATCTCCCGTCCCGGCCCGACGACGCGCGACAACCGGGCGGTGACGGCGATGGCCAGGCTACTGCTGCACCCGCACATCCCCAATATTCAGACAAGTTGGGTGAAACTGGGCGCTGAGGGCGCGGCCGAGATGCTCCGCTCCGGTGCGAACGACCTGGGCGGCACGCTCATGGAGGAGACGATCTCCCGGATGGCGGGCTCGTCCTACGGCTCGTACAAGTCGGTCAAGGAGCTGGTCGCGGTGGCGGAGGCGGCCGGCCGCCCGGCGCGGCCGCGCACGACGCTGTACGGGGAGGTGCCGCAGGAGCGGCAGCGGGCGGCGGAGGTGTCGGACGGGCACCTGCCGGAACTGCTGCCGGTGCTGGACTGAGGCATCCCCCGAGGGCGCTCACAGTACGATGATCCGACCCCTGTTCGATGGGGGACCCGGAGCTGAGGAGATGAGTGCCCGTGCCTGCCCGACTGCCCTCGTGGGCCTGGGTCACCGGCCTTACGGCGGGGGCCACCGCGGCCGTCGTCGCCCTCGCCCTGCAGGCGGACAAGGGGCCGCACCCGACGGCCGCGGCCGTCAAGCCGAGCGCCTCGGCGTCGGCGGGCGCGCACGGGTCCGCCCCGTCGAAGCCGAAGGCGACGTCGAAGCCGAAGACGTCCGCCGCCCCCGCGATACCGGCCGCCTCGGGCACGGGCCGCCGTGTCGTCTACTCGGTCGGGCAGAAGCGGGTGTGGCTGGTCGACGCGAGCGACAAGGCCGGCCGCAGCTTCACGGTGTGGCCGGGCACGGTGAGCCCGGACCCCGGTTCCTACGTGATCTCCAAGACCCTGGCGTCCACCACCGGCTCCGACGGCGTGCAGATCGAGCACATCCTGTACTTCGCCGCGAAGTCGGGCCTGTCGATCGCCTTCTCCAACGCGGTCGACGGCGCGTCCCCGCCGCCCGCCGAGGCTGGCAAGCAGACCGCCGGCATCCGTATGCCCAAGGCGGACGGCACGGCGCTGTGGACCTTCGGCACGGAGCCGAACACCAAGGTGACGGTCGTCAAGTAGCCGACTTCTCGTGCAGCTGCACGACGATCAGGCTGATCCCGGTGAGCACGAGGACCCGGGTCGCCGCGTCCAGTCCGTTCCACGTCTTCGACTGCCACATGGAGAACCACTCACCGCCGATGGCTATGAACCCGGCGCCGAACAGCAGCATGAGCATCAGCAGACCGTAGGTGGAGAGCTGCCGGGCGCGGTCGTGGTCGCGCCGCACCCAGAACCAGGTCCCGGCGAGAAGCACGAGCGCCGCGACGGTCTCCCACACGATGATGGCGATGTACGCGGCGTCCTGAAGCCCCTTGCTCGTGATCGCCCGCCACATCAGGTCGTCGTCCTTGAACGTCGTATCCATGGCGAGAACATGCCGCACGAACTGCTGGTTGGTGCCGAAGTCCGTGATGTTCCCCAGGGCGACGAGGGAGATGTAGAGGGCGACGGTCGCGGTGAGCAGGGCGGCGGTGAGGCGAAGGGCGCGCGAGGCGCCTGAGGTGGGGGTGGCCATAGAGGCGATCTTTCCCCGCCCGGCCCGCCGTGTGCCGCTCGGATTGAGCCAGAATGGAGGGGCGTTGGCTCCGGAGGAGGGGACGGACGGATGGCGCAGGCACGGCCGTCGATGCAGGAGCTGATCGGACGGCGCAGGCGGGCCGGTTTCGTAGGGCGGGGGGCCGAACGGGCCGCGTTCCGGGGGAACTTCGGCATCCCGCCAGAGGACGAGCGGCACCGGTTCCTGTTCCACGTGCACGGCAACGCGGGCGTCGGAAAGACCTTCCTGGTACGGGAGTTGGAGCAGATCGCGAGGGAACGCGGGGCGCTGACCGCGTATGTCGACGAGGGTGTCGGGAGCGTGCCGGAGGCGATGGCCGCGATCGGCCGCCAACTCGCCTCCCAGGGACACCGGTTGAAGGATCTGGACCGGATGCTGGCCGCGCACCGGGAGCGGCGGCACGAGGCGGAGGCGGAGGCGGCCGCCGTCGCCGTACCGGAGCCGGACGAGCCGTCGGCGAGCAGCCTGGCGGTGGCACGGGCGGGTCTGGTGGGCCTCGGCCTGGTCCCGGTCGCCGGTGCGTTGGCGTCGGCGCTGGACGCTGACCGGATCGCCCAGGGGGCCGACCGGCTGCGCGCCGGGCTCAGCGCACGCTTCCGCAACCAGGAGGACGTGCAGCTGGTGCTGTCCCCGGAGCGAGTGCTGACGCCCGTGCTGCTGGGCGAGCTGGCCGGGGTCGCGTCCACGGTCCCGTACCTCGTCCTGTTCTTCGACACGTACGAGCGCACCGGGCCGTTCCTCGACGGCTGGCTGCACGAGCTGATGACCACCGACCGGTACGGCGCCCTGCCCGCCAACGTCGTCGTGGTGACCTCCGGCCAACTCCCCTTCGACACCGCCCGCTGGGGCGGCTTCGCGGACTTCATGACCGACGTGCCGCTCGGAGCGTTCACGGAAGGGGAGGCGCGGGGGCTGCTGGCGGACCGGGGCGTGCGGGACGAGCCCGTCGTCGCCGAGGTGCTGCGGCTGACCGGCGGACTGCCGGTACTCGTCTCCACCCTCGCCGAGGCCCGGCCCGCCGATCCGGACGACGTGGGGGATCCGAGCGCGGACGCCGTGGAGCGGTTCCTGAAGTGGGAGAGGGATCCGGTGCGCCGGGGTGTGGCCCTGGCCTGCGCGCTGCCCCGGCGGCTGGATGCGGACGTGTTCCGGGCGGTGGTGGAGTGCGAGGAGACGGAACTCGACGCCCTGTACGACTGGCTGAGGGGGCTGCCGTTCGTCGACGCGCGCGGTGAGCGGCTGCGGTACCACGATGTCGTCCGGGCGCCGATGCTGCGGCTGCAGCGGACACGGTCGCCGCGGGGGTGGGCCGAGCGGCACGGACGGCTCGCGCAGGTGTTCGGGCGCTGGCGGGAAGAGGCCGAGGCCGGGCTGGACCTCCTCCGCCGGTGGGCGGACGGTGACTGGCGGGAGCTGCGGCTCGCGGAGTCGTACCACGCCTTGTGCGCGGCGCCCCGGGCCGCCCTGCCCGCGGTCCTGGCCGATGTCGTCCACGCCTGCGGGCAGGGCGACGAGGTCGCGCTGCGCTGGGCGCGGGCCTTGGCCGAGGCGGGTGAGGACGCGGACGCGGAGACCGTGCGGGCCTGGGGGAGCGGGCTGACGGAGACGCTCGCGGGGAGCGGGCCGGCCGAGGCGCTCCGGCTACTGCTGAACCGCGCGCGGGGCGACGAGCCGTGGCGGGCGGAGGCGGTGGCGCTGCGGGGTGACGCCTTCGCGCGGGACGGCGACTACGAGCGGGCGCTGGAGGAGTACGACCGTGCCCTCATCCTCGACCCGGACCTGGTGCGGGCGCATCGCGCGAAGGCCTCGACCCGGGGCGGCCTTGGGGATTACGAGGCCGCGGTCGCCGGCCTCGACCGGGTGGTCGCGTTGGAGCCTGACAACCCGTACAACGTCATCCTGCGCGGCGAGTACCACCGCCTTCTGCGTCACCACGACGAGGCGCTCCGGGACCTGACCGAGGGCATCCGCCGCGACCCCACCAGCGAGTTCGCCCGGGCTTCCCGCGGCGCCGCCCAGGAGCGTGCCGGCGACCTCGACGCGGCGCTCGCCGACCTCGACCGCGCGTTGGAACTCAAACCGGACTACGCCTGGGCGCTCGGCCGCCGGGCCCGGGTCTGGCGCGGCCTCGGCGACCACACCCGGCAACTGGCCGACCTCGATCGCGCCCTCGTCCTCTGGCCCGACTGGGGCTGGGGCCACTGCGAACGCGGTGACGCCCTGCGCGTGGCCGGCCGCGACGAGGAGGCCCTCGCCGACTACGATCGCGCGCTCACCATCGACCCCGAGTACGCGTCGGCGTACGCGAGCAGAGGCACCGCCCTGTCCAACCTCGGCCGCTATGAGGAAGCGCTGGCCGACCTGGACCGGGCGGTGGGGCTGAATCCGGAGTACGCCTGGGCACTGTGCCAGCGTGCGAAGGTGCGACTGGAGCTCGACGCCACCGCACAGGCGTTGGAAGACGTTTGCCGGTACCGCGACCTGCTGGAGGGCAGGCGTCCGGAACAGGAGGACCTCGGCCGGGTGCGAGCCGCGCTTGACACCGTGTTCGACGGGATGACGGAGAGGCTCGAAGAGCTGCTCCGCGTTCCGGGAGCCGACAGAGCTCACATCGCCGCGATCCAGGCCGAGCTCAGCGCTGTCCGACGGATCCGCGACCGGCTCGCCTGACCGCTCGGTGCTGATCAGGCGACCTCCTGGGCCCGGACTCCGGCATCGATCCTTGTGCGTGCCGAGGGGGCACCACGCCAGTTCCTTCCCTACGGAACTCGGCGCGGCGCCTGTGCGGGCTAATCGGTGTCTTTGCGGCGTGGAGCACCCTCCGTATCGAGGTGACCGATGCCCGGGGTGACCGGATCCCGCGACTCCCGGACCCGGCGGCCGAGGACGCGGAGACCGGGCGGGGATTACGGATCGTGGCGGCGTACGCGGACCGCTGGGGTGTCGACGAGGCGCCCGCTCACGGCAAGACGGTCTGGGCCGAACTCGTACCGGAGAGCCCGGGTCGCGGGGAGTCGTGACCCGGCGGGTCCCGACGTCAAAGACCAAAGAACCGGGGAAAGAACCGAACCCACCCCCACCGCCCCCGTCGATCACCCGCCGGGGTGAATATGCCCAACTCGGCTGGCGCGGCGAGGCGCTCGTGGTGCAGCGTCAGCCGTGACAAGCCCACACATGCATCGGCCCCCGCCGGGACTGGCATCCCAGTGCGAGGGCCTGATCACCTAGGAAGACAACCCTTCCCGATGACTGACAAGCAGCGTAACGCGCCCAAGCGCGCGAAGTCCGCCAATGCCGCCCATTCCCAATCCGGTGTCATCCACGTCAACGAACCGCACCACGACAACTTCACCGTGGTCGGGAACCACTTGGCCCAGCACCCGGAGCTGTCGCTGACGGCGATCGGCCTGGCGATCCACATCCAGTCGCTGCCCGCCGGAAGCCCGATCGGGATCAAGGCGCTGGCGGCGAAGTTCCCCGAGGGCGAGATCCGGATCGCCGCCGCCTTGCGGGAGCTGGAGGAACACGGGTATCTCACGCGTGCCAGGGAGCGTCTTCAATCGGGGCGAGTGACGACCCGGACGACCTCGTACAACAAGCCCCGGCTCGCGATGGCTGCCGCAGCCGCTCCGCCCTCCGAGTCTCACCCCCCGGCCCCGAAGGCCCCCGCTCCCACCGCCCCGCCGTCACACCGCACGGCCGCCGACCTGCTCTCCGGCCTGCGCGCTGACGACTCGCGCCTGCTGCTCACCGAACGGGACGTGAAGCGCCTGGCCCCCGCCGTGGACACCTGGCTGGAGCGGGGCGTGCCCGTCACCGCCGTACGGCGAACCCTGACGAGTGGCCTGCCCGAGGACCCGATCCGGCACCCGGCGGCCTTCCTGGAGCACCGCCTCGCCACGCTCCTGCCCCCACCCCTCCCCGTCGCTCCACCCCCACCAACCCCTCTTCGCCCGGACCCCCTCCAGAACTGCGACGGCTGCGACCTGGCCTTCCGGGCTCCCGCGCCGGGCCGGTGCCGCAGATGCCGGGCGACCGTGGGAGAGGTGGCGTAGGCATGCCGGGGACGAGTCGTGTGGCCCGTACCGTCCCGGGGGTGCGCCATGGCCCTGATCCCCAGGCCTGAGCCGACTCCGGACGCGCTGAGGACTGCGGTGTCACGCATCGCCCCCAGTCGGCTCCCAGCTCTCACACAGCACCTTTTCGGGGCCACGACCAACGCCCAGCAGACGCAGAGCCTGGCCCCCCTGCTAGCTTTCGTGCATTCCTGGGCTGTGTTCATCGCGATCGAACGCCACCCCGCGCGCGCCGAGCGCCTGCGCGAGCTGGAGCGGATCGTGGACGCCGGAGAGCAGGACCCCTGGGAATATCGCCTGGTACGGCTGACAAGCGGCCTCACCCGCTGACCGGCGCCCCGATCACCACCGGCCGGACCTGTGTCGGTCGGGCCCGACCGGATCCTGGACGGGGTCGAGGCCCTCGTCGCCGCCCGGAACCGACCACTCGGTTTCACCTGGTCCACACCACGCATACAGATCCGCTCCCTGAACGGACCGTTCCCGGTCGAATACAGTGCTGTGCTGTCGTACGTACGGACGGTGCCGTGAGGAGGTCTTGGTGGGTGCGACATCCGGTGCCGTCTGGGGCCGTGCCGAGCAGCAGGACTTCCGCGGCCGGGTACGCGGCACCCTGCTCGGGGCCGCCGTCGGGGACGCGCTGGGCGCTCCGGTCGACGGGCTCACCATGGAGGAGATCCGGGCGTCGTACGGCGTGGAGGGCCTCGCCGACCTGGCCTTCGGGTACGGCAGACGCGGCGCCGTCACCCACCACACCCAGCTCACCCTGTTCACGGTGGACGGGCTGATACGTGCCCAGGTCCGCCGTGACACCGGCGCCTGGCACCCGCCGACCGATCTGCACCGGGCCTATCTGCGCTGGGCGGCCACCCAGCGGGACTGGGGCCCCGACGAGCGCCGCAAGGACGACGGCTGGCTGGCCCGGGAGGAGTGGCTCTACGCCCGGCGTGATCCGTCCCGCGCGCTGCTGGTCGGCTTCGGGGACGAGAACATGGGCACGCTGGAGACGCCGAAGAACCCCGGCGATCTGGGGCCGGAGGCCGTCGCCCGCTCGGCGCCCTTCGGCCTGCTGGTCGGCTGGGAGCCGCAGCTGGTGATGCAGCTGACGGTGGAGTGCGCGGCCCAGACCCACGGCCACCCCACCGCGTATCTGTCGGCGGGCGCGTACGCCGTGATCGTGCACGCGCTGGCCCGCGGCGACAGCCTGGACGGCGCCGTGCAGCGCGCGCTCGCCCTGCTCGCCGCCCGCCCGGGGCACCAGCCCGTCTCGGACGCGCTCCAGTACGCGCTGGGTGCGGTACGGCAGGGGATGCCGGGGCCGGCGCGGGTGGAGGAACTGGCGGGCGACGGGGCCGCGGACGGGCTCCTGGCGGCCGCCGTCTACTGCGCCCTGGTGGGGGAGGACGTACGGCACGGTCTGTGCCTGGCGGTCAACCAGGCCGGCCCGTCCGGCGCGACGGGCGCCCTCACCGGCGGTCTGCTCGGCGCCCTGTACGGCGAGACGGCCCTCCCCCCGGCCTGGCTGACCGAGCTGGAGGGCCGCCCCACGATCCTGGAGCTGGCCGACGACTTCGCGATGGAGATGACCCAGGGCCCCGCGCTGCACGGGCCGGCGGGGGCGTCGCCGGGATGGCTGGCGAGGTACCCGCGGGCCTGAGCCGGGTGCACGACCGCCCGCGGCTGCGCGGGCTCGGTCTCCGCCGCAGCTACGCGGGCTCGGTCTCCGCCGCCGGTACCGGGACCGCCGCCGCGTCGTCGTCGGTGTTGATCTTCTCGATGACCGCGAGCCGCTCCGGGGTGTCCTCCGGCTTCAGGAAGCCGATGAGGATGTACAGGACCAGGGACACGGCCAGCGGTACGGACACCTGGTACTGGAGCGGGACCCCGCCGTCGACGTTCCAGTTGATCGGGTAGTTGACCAGCCAGAAGGCGAGGAGACCGGCGGCCCAGCTGGTGAGCGCGGCCGTCGGGCCGGAGCGGCGGAACGGGCGGAGCAGGCCCAGCATCATCGGGATCGCGATCGGGCCCATCAGACCGGCCACCCACTTGATGACGACGGTGATGATGTCCTTGAACGCGGGCGAGTTGACCTGCGTCGCCACCGACATCGACAGGGCGAGGAACACGACCGTGGTGATACGGGCCGCGATCAGCCCCGACCGCTCGTTCCAGGACCGCGCCCGCGCCGACACCACCGGGGCGACGTCCCGGGTGAAGACCGCGGCGATGGCGTTGGCGTCGGAGGAGCACATGGCCATGGTGTGCGAGAAGAAGCCGACGATGACCAGGCCCAGCAGGCCGTGCGGCAGGAGCTGTTCGGTCATCAGGCCGTAGGAGTCGGAGCCGTCCGGCTTCTGCGCGTGGACGAGGAGCGGGGACATCCACATCGGGAAGAACAGGACCACCGGCCAGATCAGCCACAGGGCGGCCGACAGGCGCGCGGAGCGGGTGGCCTCCCGCGGGCCGGCCGTCGCCATGTAGCGCTGGGCCTGGTTGAGCATGCCGCCGTTGTACTCGAAGAGCTTGATGAAGAGGAACGCGAGGAGGAAGACGGTGCCGTAGGGGCCGACCAGCGGCTTGCCGTGGCCGTGCAGCGCGGGCTGGTCCCAGGCGCCGAAGAAGCTGATGCCCTTGTCGTTCAGCTTCAGCACGACCGCGACGAACATCGACAGTCCGGCCAGCAACTGGATGACGAACTGGCCGAGTTCGGTGAGCGCGTCCGCCCACAGGCCGCCGATCGTGCAGTAGACCGCGGTGATCGCGCCGGTGATGAGGATGCCCTGGTTCAGCGAGATACCGGTGAAGACGGACAGCAGCGTCGCGATCGCGGCCCACTTCGCGCCCACGTCCACGATCTTCAGCAGCATGCCCGACCAGGCCAACGCCTGCTGGGTGGGCAGGTTGTAACGGTTCTTCAGGTACTCCAGCGGGGACGCCACATGCAGGCGCGAGCGCAGCCGGTTGATGCGCGGCGCGAACAGCTTCGAGCCGACGGCGATGCCCAGCGCGATCGGGAAGGACCAGGTGACGAAGGAGGTGACGCCGTAGGTGTAGGCGATGCCCGCGTACCCGGTGAACATGACCGCGCTGTAGCCCGACATGTGGTGCGAGATGCCGGACAGCCACCACGGCATCTTCCCGCCGGCCGTGAAGAAGTCGCTGACGTTGTCCACGCGCTTGTGCGACCAGACTCCGATCGCGACCATCACTCCGAAGTAGCCGATCAGCACGGCCCAGTCGAGACTGTTCATGTGCTCGATCGTGGGTGCGGTCACATGAACACGACAAGCAACCGTAAGGTCAAGTCAGAGTAAAGATGTTCGGTGAGATGACTTCTGTTCATCTATATGAACAGCTATCGCATCAGCTCCCCCGCGTTGACCAGCAGCGACTGTCCCGTGATGGCCCTGGCCCGGTCCGACGCGAGGAACACCGCCGTGTCCGCCACGTCCCCGTCCGTCGCCAGCTCCGGCAGCGCCATCCGGTCCGTCAGCCGCTTCAGCACCTCGGCCTCCGGTACGCCCTCCGTGTGCGCCGTGAACTGGACGTACGCCTGCACCGGCGGGCCCCACATCCAGCCCGGCAGCACCGTGTTGACCCGGATCCGGTACGGCCCGAGCTCCCGGGCCAGCGAGTACATCGCGCTGGTCAGCGCCCCCTTCGAGGCGGCGTACGCGGCCTGCTTCACCTGTGAGGGCGCGGCCACCGCCGACTGCGTGCCGACGAAGACGACCGATCCGCCGCACGACTTCAGCGCCGGCAGACAGGCCCGGGTCATCCGGAGCGTCCCCAGCAGGTTCACGTCGATCACCGACTGCCAGGTCGCGAAGTCCGCGTCCTCGACCCCGCCGAAGTAGGAGTCCCAGGCCGCCACGTGGACCACGGCGTCGATCCCCCCGAACCGCTCCCGCGCCAGCCCCGCGAGGGCCTCGCACTGCCCCTCGTCCGTGATGTCGGTCGCCCGGTACGCCGTGCGCGCCCCCTTCGGATCGATCTCGGCCGCGCTCTTGGCGAGGTTCGCCTCGGTGCGCGCTCCGAGTACGGCGTTCCCCCCGTCCCGTACGACGGCGGCCGCGACCTGGTGCCCGAGTCCGGCCCCGACTCCCGAGACGACGACGGTCTTGCCCGCGAGCAGTGACATTGCGGTCCTCCCGGCCCTGGCGTTTCATCTGACGGTCCGTCAGAGTATGGGCGTCCGGAAGAGGAAGGAAGAGGGAGGAAGGGGAACGGCATGAGCGAGGAGACCCGCAGCGAGCTGTACGCCGAGCTGGCCGCCGCAGGCCCGTACACGGTCCCGTTCGGCCACGCTCTGATCACCATGGTCGAGCCGCACCCCGGCCACGAGTACGCCTACAACCGCTGGTACGAGGACGACCACTACTACGCCGGCGCGATGGCCATGCCCTGGATGTACGCGGGCCGCCGCTGGGTGGCGACCCGGGACCTCCAGCTCCTGCGCTACCCGGAGAAGTCGGCGATAGCCCAGCCCGTCACCGCGGGCTGCTACATCTCCACGTACTGGATCACCGACGGCCGCTACGACGACCACATGAAGTGGACCGTGGCCATCAACAGGCGTCTCAACCGCGACGCCCGTGTCTACCAGGACCGCACCCACGTCTTCACGGCCTTCCAGGACCATGAGGCGACGGTCTACCGGGACGGTGCGGCGGGTCCCCGCGACTTCCACGCCCTCGACCACCCGTACGCCGGGCTCGTGGTCGAGGTCGTCGACGCCGAGTCGGCCGGGCAGCGCGCCGAACTGCTGGAGTGGCTGTGCTCGCGTCATCTGCCGAAGCGCGTCGCGGGTTCACCGGCGGCGATGGTGACCGTCTTCCGGCCGACGCCCCTGCCCGGCGACCGGATGACGTATGTCAAGCAGGTCGAGGGCGTCGACACCCGGCTCACCCTGCTGTGGTTCCTGGAGGCGGACCCGCGGGAGTGCTGGCAGGGGCACTTCACGGGCCTGGACGAGCAGGTGGCGGAGTCGGGGCTGGGCCGGGTCGAGCTGGTGGCACCGTTCATCCCCACGATCCCGGGCACGGACCGCTATGTGACCGAGTTGCGCGTTCCCAGCCCGTCCGGCGATTGAGGACGAGGCCGTTCAGGCCGAAGCGGGGGTCTGGGGGCGGCAGCCCCCAGCAGGCTCGCACCGGCCGACGGTCACTTGAGCTCGTCCGGACACGGAGTGCCTCGCGGCAGCTGGTAGGGCGCGGCCAAGTGGTACGTACCGGCCTTGGGCGCCAGCAACATCGTCCACTTGTCCCCCTTCGCGTCCTCCGGCGTCTCCATCAGGCAGCCGTTGACGTTGTCGTACGTCTTCGGCGTGCCCTCGTCGCGGTGCTTGGAGGCCCGCGTCTCCTGGGGCGGCTTGAGGCTCTTGCCCTGGGCGTCGACGATGCTCAGCCACGGCGAGTACGGGATGCGGATGAGGACGTGGCCGGCCCTGCGGACCTCGATCGTCAGCTCGCCCTGATCGGCGCGGTCGACCACCGCGTTGGGCTCGGCGAGCGGCGCCGGGTCGGTCACCTTGAACAGCTGCCAGTTCGCGTCGCCCCAGACCTGCTTCAGATACGGCATCCCGCGCTGGACGAGGGCCCGCTCACGCTCGCCGCCGTCCCCGTCCGGGTCGTCCTTGGGTACGACGACGAAGTGGACGGCCCAGCGCTGGAGCCATTCGTGGTAGTTCGCCGAGTTGAGCGTGTCGTCGTAGAAGAGCGGGTTGCGCTCCATGTCGGCCTGCCGGTTCCAGCCGCGGGCCAGGTTGACGTACGGCGCGAGCGCGGAGGCCTCGCGGTGCGAGCGGGCCGGGACCACCTCGACGCGGCCCTTCTCGGCGCCGACCTCCTGCAGCTCGTTGACGAGCGGGGCGAGCTCGCGCGCCCAGGACGCGGCCGGGGTCGTGTGGATGATGTCGTCGACCGCCTTGAAGCCGACCCAGCCGACGCTTCCGAGGAACGCCAGCACGATCACGTACCACTTGCGCGAGCGCGGCACCGCGAACGGCAGCGCCGCGATCAGCGTCACACCCGCGAACAGCATCGGCAACCGCGAGATGTTCGACCCGATCTGCGAGCTGACCAGCCAGACCAGCACCACCCCGAGGCTGAAGACCGCCGCGGTCAGCCGGACGGTCGTCCACTCCTTGGGGACGAGGAAGAGGCACAGCAGCCCGTACGACAGGGGAAGGACGACGGAGCCGATCGTCATCGGCTGGGTGCCGGAGAAGGGGAACAGCCAGGCGGAGACGGCGACGACCGCCGCCGGGGCGAGGCCCAGCGCCCAGGCGCCCGGACGGCGCTTCTGCAGGAACAGCGCCGCCGCGATCAGGCCCACGAAGAGGCCCGCGACGGGGGAACCCATGGTGGCGAGCGCCGCGAGCGGGGCCGCGACCAGCGCCTTCGCCCACCGTTTGTGCCGCCAGCGGTAGGGCCAGCAGAACACCGCCGCGACCGCGCCCAGCGCGAACACCGTGCCGAGGCCGAAGGTCACCCGGCCCGAGATCGCGTTGCAGATCAGCGCGAAGACACCGGCCAGCGCGGCCCACAGCGGGTTCTTCACGACCCTGCTGCGGATGAGGACCATCGTCAGCAGGCCCCCGGACACGGTCCCCGCGATCATCATCGTCGTACGGACGCCGAGGACGGACATCAGATACGGCGACACGACGCTGTACGACACCGGGTGCATACCGCCGTACCAGGCGAGGTTGTACGCCGAGTCCGGGTGCCGGCCGACGAACTCGGCCCAGGCGTCCTGGGCCGCGAGGTCGCCGCCGCTGTTGGCGAACGTGAAGAACCAGATGATGTGCAGCACACCGGAGAGCGCGGTCATGGACAGCACGGGGTGCAGCAGCAGCCGCTGCCGAAGGGGCTCGACGGGGGTGAGCAGCCGGGCCCGTCTGCCGGTGCGGCCCTCGTCCTGGCCCTGGTTCCGGCGTTGGTCCTGGTCCCGGCCCTGGTCATGGGCCTGGTCACGGGCCTGGTCATGGCCGTACGACAGGTCGCCGTGACCGTCCGTGTCAGCTTCGGACAGGCGTATTCGCGGGCCGGTCTCCGGGCCCGGATCTGCGTTGTCGGCGCGTGTCGGCTCCGTTGTGGCCACCTGAAGGCACTCCCCGTGTCCCGTCTTCTGTTCTCGGCCGCGTTCCTCGGTGTTCCCGGCCTTTTCCCGTCCAGTTCGCGGCCGAGTCCCTTGACCGGCGACCTGCCCCGATTCGCGACGCTAGCACGCACCCCGCCGCGGGGCCCCCGGGTGGGGCTCCGTCAGCGGGGTGCGGTGACGGATAGTGTGCGGGTCAGCCGAGGCGGGTCAGCTTGCTCGTGAGGACCGGCTCGGCGAGGTCCTTCTTGAGAGCCACCGGGACCTGTACCGCGCCGTTCTTGCCGTCACCGACGGTGAGGGTGCCGACCTTGGTTCCGGCCTTCGCGGTGTGCGGTACGTCATTCGGGGCGAAGGACAGCTTCACCTTGAGCCCGGCCCAGCCGACGGCGGTGACGTCCTTGGTGACGACGACGGGGGTGTGCCCGCCGAGGCCGTCGTCCACGTACCCGACCACGTCGCCCTTCTTCACGATCTTCGCCGACGTCAGCGCGTCCTGGGCGGCGAGCAGCGCCGTCTTGCTGACCGCGTTGACCGTGTCGAGGATCTTCGGCTTGTGCTGGCCGAGGATCGCGCCGACGAGGGTGACCGTCTCGTCGCCGATCTTCTTGCGGGAGGCGAACAGCAGGTTGCCGCCGGCCTTGGTGGTGCTGCCGGTCTTGATGCCGATCGCGCCGATGAGGTAGGGCAGGGTGTTGTAGTTGGTGTGGTTCTGTCCGTGAGGATCGTTCCAGCTGGCCGCGCTGGTGATCGCCACGAGGGCCGGGATCTTCACGACCTCGTTGCCGAGCTTCACCTGGTCCTGGGCCGAGGAGACGGTTGTCTCCTTGAGACCGGAGGGGTCGGTGTACGTCGTGTTGGTCATCCCCAGCTCCTTGGCGGTGGCATTCATCTTCTTGACGAACGCCGCCTCGGAGCCGCCCGCGTCCCAACGGGCCAGCAGACGGGCGATGTTGTTCGCGGATGGGATCATGACGGCCGACAGGGCCTGCTTGAGCGTGAGCTTGTCGCCCGCCTTGACGTTGTTGAGGGTGGACTCGTCGTCCTTGTCGTAGCCGCCCTCCTTCTCGGCGGTGGGGTCGACGGTGATGCTCGGTCCCTCCTCGCCCGGCTTGAGAGGGTGGTCCTTCAGGACGATGTACGCGGTCATCGTCTTGGCCACGGAGCCGATGGCGATGGGTGTCTGCTTGCCGAAGCTGCCCATCGTGCTGATGCCGTTGACGTCCATCCAGCCTTGGCCCTCGGAAGGCCAGGGGAGGGAGAGTTGGTCTCCCTTGAACTGGTACGACTCGTCGGCGGTCAGCGCGAGAGTGGGGGCGGGCAAGGGGCGCAGAGCCTGCGCGACCGCAAAGACGATCACCAGCAGGAGGGCCAGCGGGGTCCAGATCTTGACCCGGCGGACGATCGTGCGGACCGGGGTCTCCGGCGGCGGTGGCGTGTTCGTCAGCTCGGCGAGCAGGTCCAGCGGGGGCTTGGGCGGGAGCGGCTGCTGGGTGGTGCGCTCGGGGCCGACCTGGGGGACGAGGGCGGTCGCCTCGGCGGAGGACGCGGAGGGTGCCTTCGGCTTGCGGGCCGACGAGTCGTCGAGGGGCTTGAGGGCGACGAACTTGCTGGTGCGCTCGGGGTCGGCCGCGGGGGTCTTGGGGGCGGCGGGGGCCTTGGGGGTCGCGGGGGTCTTGGGGGCAGCGGGGGTTGCCGGGGTCTTCGGCTTGGCCGCGCCGCCCAGCTTGAGCATGGTGGTCGGCTGGTCGACCTGGGGCTTGGGCTTGGGGGCCTTGAAGACAGCGGTGGGCTGGTCGACGGGTCCCTTCGGGGATTCAGGAGCGTCGGCCTCGGCTTCGCCTTCGGCCTTGTCGTTCCCACCCGCACGGGGTCCCTGCGGGGGCTTGGCGGCGTCGGCCTCGGCTTCGCCTTCGGCCTTGTCGTTCCCACCCGCACCGCCCGTGCGGGTCTCGTCGTCGGGTGCGGGTGGCCCCTGTGGGGCGTCCTCGGCGTCGGCGGCTCGCGGGTCGGGGGTGGTGGTCTTGGGGGCCGGGGCTGCCTCGGGCGCCGCGCTCGTGTCCGCGTCGGCGTCCGGCTCCGCGTCCTTCTCCGCTTCCGGCTCGGCGTCCTGCTCCGCGTCTGTTTCGGCGTCAGCTTCGCTGTCGGCAGCCTTGGGAGCGGGCTCGTCGGCAACGGTGTCATCGCCGTCGGGCTCGGCCTCGGGCTCGTCCTCCGCGCTGCCGGCGGCCGCGACCGCGTGCTCGTCCTCAGCCTCGCCGTCGGCATCGCCCTCCGCCTCGGAGCCGATCTGCGTCTCAGCGTCGGCCTCGGAGTCGGCCTGCGTGGCAGCCTCGTCGATGTCGTCGTCCGTCCGGTCGGCCGCCTCGTCGGCGTCCGCCTGTGCCTCGCCGTTGGCCTCCGCCTCGCCGTTGGCCTCCGCCTCGCCGTTGGCCTCCGCCTCGGCGTCGGCCTGCGCCTCGACGTCGGTCTCCGCCTCGCCGTCGGTCGCGGAGTCGCCCGAGCGGACCCACGCCGCCACGGCCTCGCGCAGGCGGCTGTCGTTCTTCGTGTCCGGTTCGGCCGTGTCGTCCGTGTCGCCCGTATCGGGGTCCTCGGTACGGGAGTCGGCGGCAGCCACCGCGTCCCGTACCGAGAGCACCCGGGTAGCGGTGTCCACGTTGCCGCGGGACACCGCGAGACGCGGGTCGCGGGCCTCGGGAACCGGACTCGCGCTCCCCGACGTCGGTTCTGCCGACGACTCGCGCTGCTTCGACCTGTCGGGGGACTCGCCCGCCACCGATGCCTCCTCCATGTGCCGCACGTCTTCCGTGCGTCCGCCGAACAACCCGCTAACCGCCGCCCGGACCGCGCCTCCCCGACGCTGTCCGAACCATGTACCAGTGTCCTGTGTGCGGGCTTAACCCCTCCGGTAGACGAGAACGACATACCTGCCGGTTCCCTCACGAACCGGTCACGCCCTCTCGACAGACCAATGTGAGAGGGGTCACCCTGTCATTCATCCACGCGGGGAGGCATGGATGGGCAGGAGCCGCAGAACACTTCCGGAGGAGCTTCTGCTGCTGGCATTGGACCCGGCTACGGGTACCACTGCGCAGCCGCAGTCGCTCGACCTGGGTCTGGCCGGAGCACAGCTAGTGGAGCTGGCGCTGGCCGGACGGATAGCCCCGGACGGGGATCGTATCGCCGTGGTGGCACCACGGCCGACTGGAGATCCGACTCTGGACTGCGCGTTGGAGTTGCTGCGAAGGCGCGGCGCCCCGGTACGCGCCGTCCACTGGATCGGCGGGCCGCGTCTTGGGCTTCGCCAGACCTACCTCTCGCATCTGGAGCGGTGCGGCATGGTTGCCGCCGTGCCGGGGCAGATGTGCGGAGTGCTGCCGACGACTCGTTACCAGGCGACGGACACCGCCATCAGCCGGGAGATCCGTGCCCGGCTGGATTCCGCGATCCGCACCGGCGTACCGCCGGACCCGCGGACCGCGGCGCTCGCCGCCCTGGCGCACGCGGTCGGCCTCGGCAAACACCTGTACCCGGGTAACGAGGGACGCTCCTCTCGTTCTCGGCTGCGGGATCTGATCAGGCACGATCCCATGGGCGGACTCGTCGCGCACGCCGTGATGGACGTCCAGAACGGCGCTGTGGCCCAGCCGCGCCGCAACCCTGCCCCCGTCGGCCGCCAGGCCGGGCCGGGAGTCAGGGCCGCAGCGGAACCCGCTCGTGGTGTTCCGATGCAGCCGCGCCGTGGGTCCATGGCGCGTGCCGTGGTCCACTGAGCCGCAGCCCCACGGCATCGCAAGGCGACGCAACGCACGACAGCCGCGCCGTCAGTCCCCAGACCCGGTACGGGAGCCGCTGGTCCGAGCGGGGCGGTGAGACCCTGTGTCTCACCGCCCCGCTCGGCTGCTTGTGCCCGAACTGACGCGTACCCGCCGCATATCCACCGTTTCCCAGCGGTAGTAAGCACCTTGGTGGCAGTCTGCTCAACAGCAGATACACAAAGTGTCAGGTACAGGCAGGCAGCCGGAGGTGCACGTCCCGTGGCGTCCAATGTCAATCCCACCGTCAGACGGCGCCGGCTGGGCCAGGAGCTGCGCAGGCTCCGTGAGCTCAAGGGCATGACGGCCGAGGAAGTGGCGGAACGACTGCTGGTGTCGCAGTCGAAGATCAGCCGTCTGGAGAACGGCCGGCGCAGCATCAGCCAGCGTGACGTCCGGGACCTGTGCGGGGTGTACGAGGTCGAGGACCAGCGGGTCGTCGACTCGTTGATGGAGATGGCCCGTGACTCGCGGCAGCAGGGGTGGTGGCACGCGTTCGGGGACATTCCGTACAGCGTCTACATCGGCCTGGAGACCGACGCCGAGTCCCTGCGGGTGTACGAACCCCAGCTCGTCACCGGACTGTTGCAGACCCGGGCGTACGCGGAGGCCCTGGTGCAGGGCGCGTTGCCGGAGACCTCGACGTCCGACATCGAGAAGCGTGTCCAGGTGCGGATGCGGCGACAGGAACGTATCGCCGCCGAGAACAACCCGCTCCGGCTGTGGGTGGTGCTGGACGAGGCAGCGCTGCGCCGGGTGGTGGGCAGCGCACTTGTCATGCGCGAACAGCTGGAGCACCTCATCGAGATGTCCCAGCTGCCCCATGTCACCGTGCAGGTGCTGCCGTTCGAGGTGGGCGCGCATCCCGGGCTGAACGGCCAGTACGCGATCCTGGAGTTCGCCGACGCGGCCGACTCCAGTGTGGTGTACCTGGAGGGCGTCACCAGCGACCTGTACCTGGAGAAGGCGCACGACGTCCAGAAGTACGCGGTGATGTACGAGCACTTGCGGGCACAGTCCCTGAATGTGGAGCAATCCCGGCAATTCATCGCAAGTGTGGCAAAAGAGTACGCCCGCTGAGCGGGATCCGCGTGAAGCGCCGGATCTTACCTCGGTGTAACGCTCCAGCGGAAGGCCCACTGGAATATGCCACCCGGTTGAGTGAACGGCCTCTCCAGGAAGGGATGTTGCCGAGTAGCGTCGATCGCGCCAATCGATCGTCAGGGTTGGCGTGAATCGCACTACAGCAACTCGCTACAGGAGTGGAAATGGCACTGCTTCAGGGCGCCACGGAGACGTGGACGAAGTCCTCCTATTCCGCAGGGAACGGGGCATGCGTCGAGGTCAGGTCGGCCGTGACCGTGGAGCTCGCCGTGCGCGACTCCAAGGTCACGGAGGGCCCGACCCTGGCCTTCCCCGCCGACGCCTGGAACGCCTTCGTCGCATCGGTCAAGGCGTAAGGGGGCCTCCCTGACCCTCGCCAATAACACAACTGCACAAGCACCAACCCAGAGCCCTCTCGACCAGCCCGCCGTCCTAGCCGAGGGGGCTCGCCCCTTTATTTTTTGGCTCGGTTCGCCTCCGGGGCGCCAAAGCTCGTGTCGAGAGGGCGATCGTGCTCAGCCCTTCGGGCCTCCGCGCGTTCGCCCTCTCGACACGAGCGTGCCGCTACGGCTCACTCGCCGTAGGTGGCCGTCGGACAGCGCACCGTAGAAGCCGTCGGGCAGCGCACCGTAGAAGCCGCCGCCCCGCCCGTTCTCACTTCACGGGAAACGCCACATCGCACACCGGATCCTCCGCCCCCGACGCCTCCCAGTCGGCGAAGTACACCTCCCGGCAGGGCCCCGCGATCTCCAGGCCCTCCCCGGCCATCCACTGCTCCACCGCCTCGAAGGCGGCCAGGATCTGCGGATGAGCCACCTGCGCCTTGGTGATCCGGGTGAACGCCAGCCGTCGCGCCGGCTCCACCCGCACCTCGGTGTCCCAGGACCGCCCGTGCCGGGCCGCCCACTCGCGGGCGGCCCGCTCGTCCGCGACCGGCACGCACGACTCCGCGGGCCCGTCGCTCTCCATGGACACCTCGGCGTGGTACGCGACGAACGGGGTCCCCGCGACACCCCCGCACTCCCGCGCCGCCGACTCCAGCCGCCCCAGCGACGCCCCGATCCACGCCGGCAGCTCGTCGGCCAGTGTGTGCCGCTTCTCGGTGATCACCACCTGCTCGGGCACGTCCACCGTCTCGACCACGAACTTCCCGTACATCTCCGCACTCCTCCCGGACAGCCGTCCACGGAGGTACTCGGCGAGCGTCCGCTGCCCCGCCACCCGCGCCTCGACGTCCGCCCAGTACGCGGCGATCCGGTCCGCGGCCTCGGCGCCGTCCGCCTCGCCCGCGTCGACCACCTCGGCGATCCGCGCGAGCGGCATGTCCAGCTGCCGCAGCAGGGCCACCAGCCGGGCACGCTCCACCTGGCCGGCCCGGTAGTAGCGGTAACCGCTGGCCTCGTCGACATGCGCCGGGGCCAGCAGTCCGAGGCGGTCGTACAACCGCAGGGCCTTGGCCGACAGCCGGGCCCGCGCCGCGAACGCGCCGATGGTGAGCAGTTCCTCGTCCACGCCCACATCCTCCGTCACCGGGCGCCTTCCGCCCGGTGACAAGGACACTCATCCCTGCCCCAGGGGCAAGGTCAACTCTCGGTCAGGACGACAGGTCCTGGGCGTGTCCTAGGCGAGCTGGGCCTCCACCGCCGCCACCAGCTCCGCCGCCTCCGGCTCCGTCTGCGGGGAGAAGCGGGCGACCACCGTGCCGTCCCGCCCGATCAGGAACTTCTCGAAGTTCCAGCGGATGTCCCCGCTGTGCCCCTCGGCGTCGGAGAAGCCGACCAGGCGGTCGTACAGCGGGTGCCGGTCCTCTCCGTTGACCTCGACCTTCTCGGTGAGCGGGAAGGACACGCCGTACGTCGCGGAGCAGAACTCGGCGATCTCCTCGGCGGTGCCGGGCTCCTGCCCCAGGAACTGGTTGCAGGGCACGCCCAGCACGGTGAAGCCCTGCTCGGCGTAGCGCTCCTGCAGCCGCTCCAGACCGGTGTACTGCGGGGTCAGACCGCACTTGGAGGCCACGTTCACGATGAGCACGGCCTTGCCCGCGTACTGCGGCAGGTTCGCGGAACCGCCCCGGAGGGCGTCGATCTCGATGTTCAGCACGGAGCCGTTGTTGTCAGTAGTCGTCATAAACGGATGCTAACTCCGCTAAGTGTGCCGGAGGTGATCGGAGTGGCGGCGGTCACCGGCCTCGACGAGCACCTGGCCGGCCGCGGTGCGTGAGTACAGCACCGACCGGCCCGCCCGCCGCCGCTCCACCAGCCCCGCGTCCAGCAGCACCTTCAGATGCCGGCCGACCGAGCCGAGTCCCTGCCCGGTCAGCGCGGTCAACTGGCTCGTGCTCATGGGGGAGTCGAGCAGCACCAGCACCCCGGCCCGGGCCGCCCCGAGCAGGGCGCCCAGGCTCGCGGGCACGGCCCTGCCGTGGGCGTCGGCGAGCACGCCCGCGCAGGGGTTGGGGACTGCTGCCGCTCGACCGCACTCAAGTGTGTTGTAGCGAGCATGAGTGACTATCGTCCGTCGGCGGCCCGGAGCCGCGCGGGCGGGCTTTTCGCGGGGGCGAACGGCAGTTTGTGTTCCGAATGCGTGACCTTTGCGGGCGGGGCTGGTTGGTTGCCGTGACGGGATCTTTGGCGCCGGTTGGGGGTGTGGGGTGGGCGGGCTGCGGGAGGTGGCGGAGTCGTTCGTGGTGCCCGCACCGGGTCACCGCCGACCGGGCCGTGGCCTACCGCATCCACCACGACGTGCTGCGCGGCCGCTGGTACGTCACCGCCTCCTGGCAGCGCGCCCCCATTCCGGTGCTGCCGCTGGAGGCGGCCCTGGCCCGGGGTGTGGTGGCGGTGGACATGAACGACGACCACCTGGCCGCCTGGCAGCTCGACCCGCACGGCAACCCGCTCGGCGAGCCCCGCGGCTTCTTCTACGACCTGTCCGGCACCACGACGCACCGCGACGCCCAGATCCGCCACGCCCTGACCCGGCTGCTGCACCACACCCGCCGGTGCGGGGCCGCGGCCATCGCGATCGAGGACCTCGACTTCACCGACGGCAGGACACGCGAACACTTCGGGCGCAGCAAGCGTTTCCGCCGGCTGGTCTCCCGCTTCCCCACCGCCCGCCTCAAGGCCCGGCTGACGGCGATGGCCGCGGAGCAGGGCATCGCGCTCGTCACGGTCGACCCGGCCTACACCTCCCGGTGGGGCGCTCAGCACTGGCAGCAGCCCCTCACCACCACGACCCGTGAGACGACCCGCCACGACGCTGCGGCCGTGGCGATCGGACGACGCGCCCTCGGGCACCCGATCCGGCGTCGGGCGGCACCACCCCGTATCCACCAGAGCGATGGGTACGGGCATCGGACCGTCCAGGCCGGACCAGGTACCCCGGGGCGTGAGGGACCCCGCCCCCGCATTCCCGGACCACGCACGAGATGCGTGCCGCCCGGACGCGGAGCGAACGCGGGCGACCAGCGTGCCCAACACCGCTCGGGGCACACGGCTGAGCAGCAGTCCTGGCACCAGGACTCACTCCCACTCAGTCCCTAGGAACGGTAGATCAGCGCGTACCGGTCCCACCCAGCTCACCTCGCCCGCGCGCGATGACGCTCATGGCGCTCGCGTCACTCGCCGTGACGCTGACGCTGGCTACGGCTGCTCGACGGGAGCGGACGGCTCCGGTGCCGGTTCCTTCGGGGCGGTGAGCTCGGCGGCCGGACCGAACTTGTCGGCGACGGCCGCTATCTGCTCGATGCCGGCCTTGAGCGCGTCGGCGTCCGGCGCGCTCCTGCCGGACTCGTTGCCCTCGATCTCCTGGTCGAGCCGCTTGGTCGCCCGGTCGAAGTACCGCAGCAGCTCCACCGGGAACGGCATCACGAGTGTGGAGTTCTTCTCGGCGGCGACCTCCACTACCGTCTGGAGCAGGCGCAGCTGCATCGCCTCGGGGCTGTCCGACATGATCCGGGACGCGTTGGCGAGCTGCTGCGCGGCCTGGAACTCGCCGTCCGCGGTGATGACCCGGGCCCGCCGCTCGCGCTCCGCCTCCGCCTGCCGGGACATGGACCGCTTCAGCGACTCCGGCAGCTGTACGTCCTTGATCTCGACGCGGTCGATGTGGATGCCCCACCCGGCGGCCGGGCTGTCGATCATCAGCGCCAGCCCCTCGTGCAGCCGCTCCCGGTCGGTGAGCAGGTCGTCGAGGTCGCTCTTGCCGATGATGGACCGCAGGGAGGACTGGGCGACCTGCCCGATGGCGAACACGTAGTCCTGCACCTCGATGGCGGCCCGCACGGGGTCGGTCACCCGGAAGTAGACGACGGCGTCGACCTTGACGGACACGTTGTCCTTGGTGATGCCCTCCTGGGTGGGCACCGGCATGGTGGCCACCTGCGTGTTCACCTTCCGCATCCGATCGACGAACGGGATCAGGAAAGTGATGCCCGGCTGCCGGTACGACGGCAGCGCCTTGCCCAAGCGGAACACCACCCCGCGCTCGACCTGGTTGACCACTCGCATCCCACTGCGCAGCACGAGCAGGGCCAGCCCGACCACCAGCACGACTGCTACGACGGTGCCCTCCATGGCACTCCCATTCTCCGACGTGACTGAGACACCGGTGAGGACACCGGCCGGGGCCGGGCGGATGCGGTGGAGCGTGTTAGGAGTGCGTAAAGAAAAATTCCGAGGCCGCGGCTGTGTCTGGCGCGAACGGCTCCGGTCGCCGCACACTGCGCTGCCGTAGCACAAGGGGGGCCAGGGATGAGCGAGTTGCACGTGTTGGTGGCGGAGAGAACCGCCGAGTCCGGCGGATCCACCGGACTCTTCCTCGTGGCCTGGGGCGTGGGTGCCACGGCGATGGGCCTGACCCTGACGACCGACTTCCGGGGCGCCGCCGGCCGCCTCGCGGCCATGGCGGCCGAGCAGAGGCACCGCCCGCGCCGGAGGCGGGAACCGAGCCCGCGTTCCCGTCGGCGAATGCTCCGCGTCATGGGCGGGGCCTTCGCCCTGTCCGGCCCGCCGACCCTGATCGCGGGCGTCGTACACATGGCGCACCACGGCACGGCGGGGATTCTCCAGGGCAGGCCGGGCGGCATCTCCCTGCCGTTCGTGGTGGCCATGATGCTCGTCGTGGGTTTCGGAATGGTCCAGCAGTGGTCCCCGAGGGGCATGCTGCGCCGGGCCTGGACGACGGGCGGCCCCCTCCGGCGCACCGCCGCCGTGGTGCTCACCTTCTCCATCGCCGGCTTCGCGGCGACGGCGGCCCTCGGGTACGACACCCTCAACGTCCTGTTCTGGCTGGCAGGCGCCCCGGCGGGGGTCGCCCTCCTGCTGTCCCCGGAGTCCGAACGGGCCGACGGACCTACGGAGGGTGGCGGTCCGGCAAAAGACGGCGGTCCGGCAGAGGGTGGCGGCATATATCGGTAGCCGGTATATGCTCGCCCCATGACCGAGCAACCGCTGCGGGAGCCGACGCTCCTGCTCCTGACCGCGCTCGCCGATGCCCCCCGCCACGGCTACGCCCTGATGCAGGAGATCGAGAAGATCTCCGGGGGCCGGGTCCGCCTGCGGGCCGGCACCCTGTACGGCGCGCTGGACCGCCTGCTCAAGGAAGGCCTCGTCCGCGTCGAGCGCGAGGAGATCGTCGACAGCCGGCTGCGCCGTACCTACGCCCTCACCGACGCCGGTTCCGTCCGGCTCGCCGCCGAGGCCGAGCGGCTGCGCGCCACCGCCGACGAGGCGGTGCGCCGCCTGGGTGTCCATGTCGCCCGACCGGACGGAGCCACCGCATGAGCACGCCCCCGCCGCACTGGACCACCCGTGTGTACCCGGCGGCCCACCGTCGTGTGTACGCAGCCGAGATCAGCGACTTCATCGCCCGCGTCACGGCCGACGAGGGGCGGCGGGCCGGCGCCCTGGAGCAGGCCGCCGTCCTCGGTCACGCCCTGCGCCTGCGCACCGGCCTGGACTCCGCCCGCCCCGGCGGCCGCCTGCTGGCGAGGCTGCTGCCCGTGGTCGTGCCGGTCGCCGCGGCCCTCTCCCTGACCCTGCTCGTCGTCCGGTGGATTCCCGCGCTGCCCTGGGACGGTGAGCGCGCCTACACCCCGCTCGCCTACGCCCCCTGGCTCGTCGTCCTCGGCTGCGCGCTCGCGGGCCGCTGGACGGCCGCCCGGACAGCCGCCGGGGCCGCACTGCTCGGGGCTGTCATGTCCCTGCCGCTGGTGCGCTGGACGGACGGAGCGGAGGGGCTCGCACAGAACCGGGCGACACTCGTCGGACTGGCCCTGGCCGCTCTCCTCGTGCTCGCCGCCCCGCCCGACCTGCCGCCCGCCACCGGCGCCGCCCGGCGGACCATGGCGCTGATCGCCCTGGCCCTGGGGGTTCCGCTGCTGGTGGGGTCGGTCACGGTTTTCCAGGCCGTCTCCGGGCCGCACACCACGACGGACGCGCGCGCCGACCCGCTGCGACTGTTCCTCTTCCTCACCCCGCTGGTCCTCGCGCTGCCAGCCGCCCTGGCGATGGCCCGCGCCCGCTTCGGCCCCCTCCTGGCGGCCCTGCTGATCGGCGGGTCGGTGCTCGCGTTCGTCCCGGTCGGATGGCTGGGGGAGTTCCCCTACGCCGCCGGGGGCCTGCTGGCCGAGGTGGTGTTCCTGACCGGCGTGCTGGCCCTGGCCGGATACGCCGTCCGCGCCGTCCGCGACCGACGACGGGCCGCCGCGACCGGCTGAGCCGGAGTCGGCCGAGCCGGAGCCTGACGCGCCGACAGGAAGACAGGAAGAGGTGTCAGGCGGACCGGGGCACGATGCTCAACGCGCGGTATTCGTAGCCGTCCTGTTTGAAGCCGGGGGCCTCCCACGTGAGGTCCACCCGCTGTCCGGGCGACAGGGTGCGGAAGCCGGTCATCTGGATGTCGGAGTAGTGGCCGAAGCAGCCGCCGGGGGTCTCGGGGGAGTCGAGCACGCCCCACCCTTCCTCGTCGCGCCACTCGCGGACAGTCGCAGTCACCATGGGCGGAACCTTACGGGTCGGGGGTGGCGGGAGCTCAGTAGGCGCCGGTGCCCGCCACGACGGCGCGCACCGTGTGAACGAGAACGGCGAGGTCGCCGGCCGGGGACCAGTTGTCCACGTACCTGAGGTCCAGTGCGACCGTCTCGTCCCAGGAGAGGTCCGAGCGGCCGCTGACCTGCCACAGGCCGGTGAGCCCCGGCTTGACGGCCAGCCTGCGCAGCTCCACCTCGTCGTACCCGGCGACCTCGTCGGGCAGCGGCGGTCGAGGACCGACCAGGGACATGTGCCCCTGCACCACGTTGAACAGCTGGGGCAGTTCGTCCAGGGAGGAGCGGCGCAGCACCCGGCCGACGCGGGTGATCCGCGGATCACGGCGGATCTTGAACAGTCGGCCGTCCTGCTCGTTGGTCCCGGTCAGCTGGTGCCTCAGCCGCTCCGCGTCGATGACCATGCTGCGGAACTTGGCCATGGTGAACGGTTTCCCGTAGCGGCCGATACGCGTCTGCCGGTGCACGACCGGGCCCTGGGAGTCCAGTCGTACGGCGAGGGCCACCGCCGCGAACACCGGGGCGAGCAGCACGATCAGCAGCGCCGCGCCCAGCCGGTCCGTCACCGACTTGAGCAGCATCGCGAGGCCACGCCGCAGGGGCGGGGCCACGTTCAGCATGGTGAGTCCGGCCACGGAGTGGACGCCCACCCGGCGCCCGGCAACCTCGGTCAGGCCCGGTACGACCACGAGTGGGCGCTCCTCGCCGTGCAGGGCCCAGGACAGCCGCCGCAGGCGCGTTCCGGTCACGTGCGCTCCCGGCACGACGACCACCACGTCCACGTCGAGCCGCCGGGCCGCCTCCAGCACCGGGGCTGAGTCGGCCGACGGGCGCGACGGTGCCTGCCTGCCGAGGCGGGCGGCGACCGGGGCCAGTGCGTGCGGGTCCTCGTCGCCGACCGGGCACACCCCGACGACGACGAGTTCGTGGTCGGTCCGCTTCGCGAGGTGGCTCACCAGAGCGTCGACAGCGTCCGCCTCCCCGATCACCAGGGCCCGGCGGACGGCCCGGCCGTCGCGGCGCCGGGCGAGCAGATGACGGTGGATCAGCTTGTGCACGACGGCGCTCGTCGGCGCGCAGGGCACCAGTGCGGTGAGTGCGACGAGGAACGGGGACTCCTCGCCGGTCGCGGCCCGCACCACCGCGAGCAGGCCGACCAGTACCAGCCAGTCCTGCAGCGCGGGACCGGTGCTGTCGCACTCACCGAGACGGCTTTCGGCGTAGCGCTTGCGCGAGGCGCGCACGAGCAGCCATGCCACGGCCGCCACCATCGCGTACACCAGGGCGTTCGCGCCGTCGACCGGTGCGAAGGCCAGGAGTACCGGCACGGCGGCGCCGGCCATGTCTCCGATGACGGCGGCGGGCGCGTACCAGGCGGGCTTGCCGGTGCGGCGCCCGGTCGGCGGCTGCTCCCGGACGACCTGTGTCTGCGCAGGTCTTGCCACCGGTACGTGGGGCATCGTGTCCTCGAACAGCCACATTTAGACTCCAAGTGCGTCGAAAAGGACTTGTCGAGTGTGTATGGCTGTCCGATGAAGGGCGGGGCGCGACGCGGGCCGCGGACAACTCTCACCCGATGAGCAGAACTCCCCGCCTCGAACATGTGCGGACGCCGGGCGTGCCGGGTTGTGGCAGAGGTCGCGTTGGTGAGAACGTCAAACGCCGCATATCGGCCAAAGCTGGCATAGCTGGCACAAGTCCCCTTGTGTGGACGAAAGAGCGAGGTACGGGAAACCGCATGCACATCGCCATGATCGGGACGCGAGGCGTTCCGGCGCGGTACGGCGGTTTCGAGACCGCGGTCGAGGAGGTCGGCAGGCGCCTCGTCGCGCGCGGTCACCGAGTGACCGTCTACTGCCGCAACGAGGGCCAGACGATGACCGAACACCTCGGCATGCGGCTCGTGAACCTGCCCGCGCTGCGCAGACGGTCGCTGGAGACACTGAGCCACAGCGCGCTGTCGGCACGCCACGCGACCAGGCCGCAGAACCGCCCGGATGTCGCCGTGGTGTTCAACGCGGCCAACGCGCCGTTCCTCGCCCGGATGCGAAAGCGGGGCATCCCGACCGCCGTTCACATGGACGGTATCGAGTGGAAGCGCCAGAAGTGGGCCGGCGCGGGCGCCGCGTACTACAAGTGGGCCGAGAGGAAGGCCGCCACCGAGGGCCTGGCGCTGATCGCCGACGCCCAGGGCATCGCCGACCATCTGTGGGACACCTACCGTCGGCACTCCTACGTCATCGCGTACGGTGCCCCGATCCTCCACCCCGAGTCGGACCTGCTGAAGCGGTACGGCCTCGGGACAAGTGAGTACCACCTGGTCGTGTCCCGCATGGAGCCCGAGAACCACGTCCACATGATCGTGGAGGGCTACGCCCTGTCCGGCTCGGAGATCCCGCTCGTCGTGGTGGGCGGCACGCCGTACGGCGACCAGTACATCGACCGTGTGAAGCGGCTCGCCGGCCGGTCGGACACCCGGTTCATCGGCGCGGTGTGGGACCAGCGGCTCCTGAACCAGCTCTACGGCAACTGCCGCAGCTACCTGCACGGCCACTCGGTCGGCGGCACCAACCCGTCGCTGCTGCGCGCGCTCGGCTGCGCCGCCCCGGTCTCGGCCTTCGACGTGAACTTCAACCGCGAAGTCACCGCGGGCCACGCCCGGTTCTTCCGTACGCCCAAGGAAGCGGCCGGCGCCGTCCGGGCGGACGACGCCGACGTGGAGGGGGCGCTGCTCCGCGGCAAGGCCGGCCAGGTCCACGCATCGGTGGCCTACCGCTGGGAGGACGTGACCGACGGTTATGAGCGGATGCTGCTGGAGCTCGCGGTGATGGACGGCAATGGATAGCTTGGACGTCTGCTGCCTGCTGATCGCAGGTCTTCTGGTGCACGAATGGATGCTGCGCCGTCGACGCCGCCTCGTCGCGGGGGTCGGGTTCGCGCTCTTCATGACCTGGCTCGGGCAGCAGGGATCGCTGTCGTACCTGGGCGTGCGAGATCCCTCGCCGGAGAGCTGGTACGGCGCGGTGGCAGCGGCCGCGGCCGCGTCCCTGGTCAACCTCGTGGTTCCGGAACGGCGGACTTCGCGCCGCGAGGCGTTCCCCGAACGCCTGCGGGGGCCTCATCTCCGCGCGGCTGTCGCGGTCGGCCTGGCCGGCTCGGCTCTCATGGTGCTCAGGTACGCACAGTACGGAGCCCCTCTGCTCGCACACTCCAGATCCGAGACGGTCGGCTCCGTGTCGCCTCTGCTGTCCTTGACGGCGGCGGCCTGCCTGGCTGCCTCGGTGGCCATGTCGGGCATCCCGTCGGGCAGGCTTCCCGCGGCGACTCGTCTCCTGATCGCGACCGAGCTCGTCCTGGTGGCCCTCAGCGGATCCCGCCTCCTCCTGCTGGCCATGGTGTTGATGTTCGCAACGGCTCGCATGCGGTCGGGCGCGTGGCGACTTTCCCCGAAGGGCGCCACGTGGGCAGGACTGGCGGCCGCCGTCATCGCGTTCGTGGTGCTGCCCGGCGTCTACTCGCTCAGGGCGACTCACGCGGACGGGACCGCTGTCCTCGCTCAGCGCACGCTCTCGGACCCCCGCCTGAGCGAGAACCTCATCCGGATCATCGGTCCCGGCACCTACATCTCGGCCCGGAACGGGGCGGCGGTCACCACTCGACTCGTCGCCATGCGCGCCCGGCCCCGGCACGGGTACGTGGGCGCCGCCGAACTCCACCTTGCCTCGATCGCTCCCGGCACCCCGTACGTCGAGGACCCGGAGATCTTCCTGACCGAGTCGGTGTTCGGCCTCGACCGCTCGGTCGTGGGCAGTACCGCGCTGCCCGTGACCTCGGCCGTCTACCTGGATTTCGGCCTCTGGGCGTGTGCCCTGTTCGGTGGACTCGGGGTCGTCGTGTACGACCGGCTCGGCCGCTTGAACTTCTTCGTGGCGAACTGGTTCGTGTTCGGCCTGGCCATGTCCGCGTACGGCATGTACCTCTTCTCCCCGCAGTTCGTCGCCCTCCTGGCCGCCTTCGGGCTCCTGACGCCTTGGCTGCGCAGGATCGGCGCGGCGGGAGATGGCCGATGAGAGGGATCGGCCTGGGGAGCGCCCGAGTCGGTTACCTGGTGATGTCGGGAGCCGCGTTCTTCGTGGCCGCCCTGCGGGCCGACCCTGCCGAGATGGGCCGCTTCGCGCTCGCGAGCGCCTACGCGGGGATCGCAGTGGTCGTACTGGACATGGGCCTGAGCCGGGTGGTCCTGATGAAGTTCGCAGTCCGCCCCAGGGGGTCGGACGCGATGGCACAGATCGTGCGGGTACGAGCGCCGGTCTATGCCCTGCTGGCCGCGCTGCTGCTCGTCCTGGCCCGGGCCGTACCCGACCTGACCGGGGCGGCCGGGCTCGTGGCGAGCCGGCTCGCCCTGGGCGACGTCGAGGCACTCAACATCGCGGGCCGGCGGTCCACGGCAACGGCGATCGCCACGTTGGTCAACGGGCTGATCACGATGGCCGGCCTCGTCCTGGCAGCCCCCCACGGTGTGGCGGCGATGCTCTGGGCCTCGGTGCTCGGCAACCTCGTGGCACTCACGGTTCTCGTCGTCTCGGCATGGGACGCGCGACCGGATGCCCGGGCAAGTACCGAGCGTCTGCGCTGGCAGGATGCCTGGGCGTTCGGCCTGATGGCCGTTGTCGGCGTCGTCTACCTCCGGTCCAGCATCGCGGTGCTCGGTCCGATCGGGGTACTCGCGGTTCGCATCGCCTCCTTCGCCGTCGCCTTCAAGCTGTTCGAGCTGATCGTCGCGATGCGCGGAGCACTCGTTCAGCGCCTTGCCGTCGACCTGGCCACGACGGCGGATCCAGTGCCGCTCATGCGGCAGTCGATCCTGCAGATCTCGGTGGTCTCCGGCTCGGCAGGTCTCCTCGCCGTGCTCGTCACCCTCGGGCTGCGCACCGGGTCACTGTTGGGCGGCTACCCGCAACTGTGGGACCTGGCCCTGGTCGTCGCGGCCTCCACGCCGCTGATCATGTCCCACTGCGTGACCTCGGCCTGGGTCTATTCGCGTTCGGGTTCCGTGGCGGCGCTGCTGGACAGCGTGCTCCTGGCCCTCGTCGCGTTCACCGGCGCGGCACTCGGCGCACTGGTGGATCTCCGGCTCGTCATGTTCGCCACGTGCGTCATGGAGTACGTGTCGTTCCTGGCCTTCTCAAGACGGGTCAGACCGACATTTCTCCGGTCGACTCGAACGTGGATGCCGCCCCTGCTCACCTCACTGCCGGGACTCGTCGTGGCTTCGGTGGTGATCCGATGACGGTCGCTCTTGTGGGGATGCGCTGGTGGGGGCCCGGGCCGGATGACTTCACCCGGCTGGTCCGCTTCCATTCGATCCGCCCCGTCGTCGTGGCCGATCTCGGACGGCCGGTGCAGCGGCGGATGCTGAGAAGCCGCATGGCATCGGACTCCCTGATCGCGTCGCGTCTCATGGCGCGGGGGAGAGGGGCCGAGGGCTTCATCGTCCTCGCGCCGCATCGCATTCCGCCCTCCCTCCTCGGCTGGATGAAGAAACGGGGCCCGGTGACGGCCTGGCTGGGGGACGAACCCGTGGGGGCGCGAGCGGTCCGCTTCCCGATGTCCGCCTTCACGAGAGTCGCTTGCGCGGATCCGCGATGGGTTCCCGGATCGGCGTGGCTTCCATGGCCGCATCTGGTTCCGCAACCGTTGACCGAGCGGATCTCGGAGGGCACGTCGGACACCTTCGTCATGGTGGGCACCGCGTATCCGGACCGGGTCGAGCTGGCTCGCTCCGTTCACAGAACGGGCCGCCTGAGCATGTGCGTGGGGTCGGGGTGGCCCGACGACCTGCCTGCCGTGCCCCCGATGGGACGCGTCGAGACCCTCGCCTGGTTGAAAGGCCGCGAAGTCACCGTCCTGAACGTCCCCCATCGGCAGATGCTGCGGACCTACAACCCCTTCTTCTTCGACCTGGCGGCAGCCGGGATCCCGCAGATCGTCATGGCGCCCCCCGGTCCCTTCCGCAGCGCACTGGACGTGGCCGATCGTCGCGTCCGCCCAAAGGAGCTTCGAGACGCCCGGGTGGCGCCTTCCGTCACCAGGCAACTGCAGGCGGAGGTGCTGGCGCACCACTCGGTCGACACAAGGCTGGAGACATTGCTGTGAGCAGTACGCCGCTCCCCGTCGCCGTGATCACCTACGGGCACCCTCCGGACATGGTCCGAGAAGCGCTCTCGCCCGCCCTGAAGCTCCAGGCGGACGGCTTCGCGCTGACTCCGTGGATCGTGGACGACTGTTCGGGCCGGGCTCCGCGGCTGCCGGGAGTCAACACCGTGACAACCCCCGGGAACGGCGGCTACGCGGCCGCGGTCAACTTCGCGGCCACCACGTTGGCGGCCGACGCCGAGCGGATCGTCTTCGTCAACCCCGACGCGTCGATGGACCTGGATGCGTTCCGGGCGCTGGTCACATGCCGGTCCAGGGCGGCGGTCGTCGTGCCCTCGATCCCCCACGGCCCACGTCTTGAGAACGTGCGCCGCGTACTCACCGCGTCGCAGGTCCTCTTGATGCTCGTCCTGCCGCGGCTTGCGCGACAGGCCCTGCTCCCGAGGGCCGAGGTGCCCTTGCGAACCGACCTCGGGTCGGGCTGGGTCCCCGCCGGGACCATTGCGTCGTTCGACGCCGCTCACCTTCGCGCGCATCCTCTGCGGCCCGAGATGTTCTGGATCGAGATGAGCTCATGGGCGCGGGACAATCCGCGGGCGGGAGTCGAGGTACTTCCGGTCGTTGCCTCACACACCGGTGCGAGCAGCAAGGAACAAGCGGCCGCGAAGGTCACGGCCAGTCAGCTGGCGGCATACACGGCATACCTCCACGCGTACGGCAATCCGATGGAAAGAGCTCTGCTCCCCGTCGCGTTCGTCCTCGGCCGGCTGGTGCAACTCGCGTGTCGGCGACTGTCGGTCCGCGGAACGGCCGAACTGTTCCGCCTCTACCGGGGGGAGTCGTCGTGGCAGTCGATCCGCACATTGCGCTGATCACCGAGGCGTACTCGGGTCACAACCTGGGAGACCGTGAACTCGTGCTGGCGACCGTCGACGTCGTCCATGAGGCACACCCGTCGATGCGGCCGGTTGTCGTCGCGCTCGAGCCCGAGACCTTCCGCGACGCGCTTTTGCACGCGGATGTTCTGCCGCGCCTGTTCGACCGCCGCAGGCTTGCCGAAGCCACCGCCGTCCGTCGGGCGTGCATGCTTGCCGCCTGGGGCGTGTTCGTCCTGGTGGAGACCGTCCTGGTGGCGTCGAGGACTCCCGCCCGCCTCCGACGCCCTGTCGCTCGCCGGTTGCTGGGCGCGTCCGCCCTGCGCACCTACGACGCGTACTGCCGGGCCGGCAGGCAGTACGCGGTGGGCGGCGGGTACCTCGGTGACCGCTATGTCAAAGAGTCGGCACTGACCTTGTGGACCTGGTGGTGGGCAGTGCGCAGAGGTGTGCCGGTGGCCACCATGCCCGTCAGTGTCGAAGCTCAGGGCCCCACGATGAAACGACTGCTTCGTGGCCTGCTCCCGGGGGTCCAGGTGGCCGTTCGTGACGAGTCGAGCGAATCGGTCCTGCGCGGTCTCGGACTTCGATGCCGGCGGTTCCCGGATCTGGCCTTCCGCAACGCGTTCCGGCCCGCGGAACTTCGTCCGGCGGCCGGTGACCGATGCGTCGTCTTCCCCGTGGGCTCCGACTACTTCGACGAAGCGCTCTGGCGAGCACGGTGGCCGGAAGTGTGCGAAGCGGCCGAGGCCGAGGGCCTGCCGCTGTCGGCGTACGCCATGCACGAGCCGATCCGTGGAGCCCTGGCGGGCCATGACTCGGAAGTGGTCGACCTGCTCGTCGAGCGACACGGCGCGAAGAGACTCGCCGGCGTGGCCTCGTACCAGGACCTGTGTGCGGTCATCGGCAAGGAGGCGCGACTTGTGGTCACGGCCCGGATGCACGCGGCGATCGCCGCGCTCTCCGCGGGCGTTCCGGCGGTTGTGCTGGGGTACGAGGAGAAGCACCGGACCCTCATGCAACTGCTCGGGCTCGCGGACCTGTACATCCCCTTGGACCGGGCGAGCCGGCCGACCGTCGCGAGAGCGATGTCGACCGCCCTCGCGCTGGACCGGACCGACCTGATGAGGCGCGTCCAGGCCTATGCCGCTCCGCTGGAAGGTCTGGTGGCCGCGCTGTGAGGGTCTTGCTGGTCTCGAAGTACCTCCGACAGCTCGGCGGGGTCGAGACATACGTGGGATGGCTGAGTGCCGCGCTGGCCGACGCGGGCCACGAGGTCGCGCTCCTCGGCATGGACGAGCCGGCCGGTTCGTCGGCGCTGTGGAGGCAGGGACAGCGCGTCTGGTTCTCGCCGTCGCGCGACTTCCACGGTTCCTTGTCCCAGAAGGTCGGCGGGGCCGCTCTCTCGGTCTACGCACCGGGCGTTCGCCGTCTGCTGGACGCGGCGCTGCGGGAGTTCCGTCCCGATGCCGTGCACTTCCACGGAACGTGCTACCAACTGACCCCGAGCGTGTTCGCGAGTGTGCGGGCCCAGGGAGTCCCGGCGCTGCTGACAGCCCACGAGTACAAGTTGGTGTGCGCCAATCAGCGCCTGTGGGACGACTCGCGGGGCCAGGAGTGCTACGCGTGCGTGGGGCTGTCCCCGCGTGCGAAGGCCAGGGAAGTGATCCGGAGAAGATGCGTCAAGGCATCCGCCGGTCCGAGCGTCCTGGCGGCTCTTGAGCAACCTCTCTCGCAAGCACTCGTCAGGAAGGCCGGCATTCGCTTCCATGCTCCGTCCCGGTACATGGAGAGCGTGCTTCGGGCGGACGGCTACTCGCCCGAGTCGGTGCACTATGCGGACCTCCCCTGGACCCCGGCGAAACCGGCCGGGAACGTCCGGGCGCGGACCTCGATCGTCTACATCGGGCGGCTCGCCGTGGAAAAGGGCGTCGACCGGCTGCTTCGGGCCTGGCCGACCGTGGCCGCGACGTGGCCCGGTGTCAGACTCCGGGTCGCCGGAGACGGGCCCGAGCGGCCCGCACTGGAGTCCCTCGCCGGGCGACTGGACCTCGACGGAGTCGAATTCACCGGGCGGTACGAGCCGCACGAGCTGGACAGCCTGTTGAGCGACGCACTGGCGACCGTCCATCCGTCCGTCTGGGCCGAGAACAGCCCCTTCACCGTCAGGGAGTCCCTGATGCGGGGCGTTCCCGCTCTCGTCTCCGACCGTGGCGGTCTGCCCGAGATGGTCAGCCCTGCCACGGGATCGGTGGTCGACCCCGACGACGTCGCACACCTGGCTGCCGTCATCGCCCGGGAGATCGCGACGCCGAGGGCGGGGTCGGAGGAACTGGCGGCCGCGGTCGAGCTGCGACGGGTCACCGCGGAGCGGCATCTCGACTGGCTGACAGGACGCTACGCGAACCTGGGTGCCTCGGGCTGACGTGCCGCCCGTCCGTCAGGCCGGAACGAACACCACTTTGAACATCTTGGGCCAGAACTTCCCGGTGATCAGGAACTGATCCGTGCCGGGGACCGCCGCGATGCCGTTCAGCGTGGACCCCGGGACGAGTTCGTCGGCGCGCAGCAGACCGGAGGCGTCGATGCTCGCCGTCACCGCTCCGGTGGCCGGATCGATGCGCACGATGCGGTCGGTGAGGAACACGTTGGCGTACACGGCGTCGCCGACGCACTCCAGCTCGTTCAGCTCCGTCACCGGCCGGCCCCCTTCGGTCACGGCGACCTCGCCCGTCCTCGCGAGCGTCCCGGGGTCGCGGAACGTCAGCCGTGCCGAGCCGTCGCTGGTCACCAGCCGGTGCCGGGCCGGCTGGAGGCACACGCCCCAGCCGTCGTCCGGGTACGGGACGCGACGCAGCTCCGCGAGCGTCCTGGCGTCGCGTTCGATGGCGATCCGGTTCTGCCAGGTGAGCTGCCACAGGGTCCGGCCGAGCACGGTGATGCCCTCACCGAACAAGGGCGCGGGGAGGGCCACGCGGACGTTGGGCTCCTTGCCCGCGGGCCCCGCCCGTACCGAGGACCGGCCGGAGATGCCGGTGCCTTCGTAGAGCGTGTCACCGGCCATCTCCAGTCCCTGGGTGAACGCCTGCGGGTCGTGCGGCAGCGTCTTGAGCACCTTGACCCGCAGGCGCTCGACCCGGTGCGCCGCGGCCTGCCGCCCCTCCAGGGCCCGGCCCGCCCGGGCGTCGGGGGCGCGGTCCGCCGGCGGGCGTGCCGCGAGCAGCAGCACGGCCGCGACCACGGCTCCCGCCGCCCGGCACAGGCGTTCAGGCACGGCAGGCACCTCCCGGCCTGATCGTGGTCCGCAGCGGCCTCACCAGGGACTGCCGCAGCAGGGTCGGCGTGCCGTCCGCGTGCGGCTCCAGCAGGTGCAGCACCAGGGTGCGGCGGGAGCCGGCGGGCAGCTCCAGGTCCTTCGTGAACACGGAGTGGCCGCGTTCGAGGCCGGGCGCGAGCAGCGCGCGGCGGCCGTCCAGGGTCGCGTCCACGAGGGTGGCTCCGACCCCGGCGTAGTACGACACCCGGAGGCGGTTGTCACCCGGCCGGGTGCGGTAGGGAGGGGAGTCCGCCCTGATGGTCACGTATTCGGGCAGGCCGGAGGACGGCGCCCGGTTGGCCAGGGCCATGGTCACGGTGACCGTACGGCCGCCGCCGGAGCAGGCGCCCGCTTCCCAGGTCAGGCTCCGGTCGAGGTAGTAGTCCAGTTTGCCGCCGGCCGCGTTGTTCACCACCAGTCCCGCGAAGGGGCCGGGGGTGTTCGGGAGCGTGCCCGAGTAGGGGCGGGACTCCAGGAGGCGCTGCTCCGCCGCGTGGGCGCTCCAGACCTTCAGCCGTCCGTCCCGCTGGACGTCGTTCACGGCGACGAGCAGCGCGGGCAGCCGGCGTGTGTCGTCGAGCGCCTCCATCAGCCGCCCGGCGGCGGCACGGGCGGCGTCGACGAAGAACGCCTTGCGCCGGGCGACGTCGTCGTACTTCGCGTAGCTGGTCCGCTCGGTGAGGTCCACGACGTTGTCGGCGCTGAGCTCGGTGCCGTCGGCCATGCGGGCCGGGCCGGTGACCCGCAGGAGACGGCTCAGCGTGACCGGATCGACGGCGATCGCCCCGTCCACGCGCTCGCCGGTGTGCTTGCGCCATGCCGCCGCCCAGATGCGGGCCGCGTAGGGGAAGTGCGGGCTCATGTTGGAGTTGGGCCACGTGTGGATGGGGTCGCTGCCCGCATAGCGGGTGCTGAACTCGGCTCCGAGGTCGATGTCCGGTGTCGCCGTCTCCATCTCGGTGTTGTTGCCGAACCGCTCGAAGGACAGCCGGCCCCGGTCGGCCCGCAGCACGGCGAAGGCGCCCGGAAGGCCCCCGGTGCCGCGTGCCTCGGCGAGGTTCTGGAACGCGAGGAAGTAACGCCGTTGTCCTTGCGTGCCGAGCATGGGCGGCAGGACGCGAGCCGCCAGGGAGGCGTCGTCCATCACCGGGGCGAGGCGGTCCAGCTGCCGCTGCAGCCCGGCACGGGCCCGGTCGGCCGCCGGCAGCCAGGTGAACCGGGGCAGACCGCGCACGTCGCTCCGCACCTCGGCGACGACGTCCGCGGCCCGGGCGATTTCCGGCCCGTGCTGCCGCAGTGCCGCGAGGGCCTCGGACATGCCGCCACCGCTCCCGTGCGGTGCGGACGGCGGCAGGACGCCGGTCAGCGGGGGCAGCACGTCGCCGGCCAGCCGGTCCGCCGCGTAGGCGGCGCCGCGCACGGTTCTCACGGGATCCCCGAGAAAGGGCAGTTCGGCGGCGGAGTACCAGACCGGCCCGGTGGTGAGACGACGCGCCCGAGCCGCGTGGAGGGCGGCCGAGCGCACCGCCTGTTCCGCTATGCGGGCGGGCGCGGCCGCCCTGCCGGAGGCGGAGCCGGCCGCCACCGAGTGCCGCAGCGCGTCGAGGTCCCGCTGGGCCGCGAGCAGCTCCCGGCGGGCGAACAGCCCGGTGACACCGATCCAGACGGCGCCGGCCAGCGGGAGCAGCGCGATGGCCAGCAGTGCTGTCCTGACCAGGCGGCGGCGACCCGATGTCCGTGCGCCGGAGCGGTCCGCCCCAGGCATGCGGATGGCGTCCCGGCCGGGGCCGGGACGCCGTTGTACCGCCGTACGGATGTCCTGCTCCGTCATGAACTGCCCGTCATGAGGTGCGGCGACGGCGCACGGCCAGTGTCGTGCCGGCGCCCGCCACGAGCAGCGCCGCCGCGGTGCCGCCGACGGTCAGGGCCTTGTCGTTGCCCGTCTCCGCGAGGCTGTCGGAGCTGTGCTGCTGAGTGGGGTGCTGGTAGCTCACGGGGTCGTCAGCCGCGCCGCCTCCGTGGGATCCGTTGTTTCCGTCGTCACGTCCGTTGTGCCCGCCGGGGTTCTCGGGCTTCTCCGAGTGGGTGGGCCGGCCGGTCGGGCCGTGGGTCGGTTTCGGGGGCTTGGTGGGTTTCGGAGGCTTGGTGGGTTTCGGGGGTCTGGTCGGAGTGGGGGTCGGCGTAGGAGTCGGGGTGCCGACGACCCCGCCCTTCACGTAGACGGTGACGCCGACGCTGTAGTCGGGGTTGTCCCCGGTGAGCCGGAAGACGTGCCAGCCGTGAGGGGCCGACTCCGGGATGTGCACCGTCCCCGCCACCGATCCGTCGGACAGGACCGAGAAATGGCCGAGGACGATCGGCGTCGATTCCAGCAGCGCCGTGATGCTCTGCCCGGGAACGAAAACTCCCGGGGCCGTGTCGAAGCTCAGCGGTCCTCCGGCCGTCACCGTGTTGGTGTTGACGTTCAGGGGCGGAGGCGACCCCGGGTATGGCTGTGCGAACGCGGCCTGCGCCCCCATCAGGGGCGCCGCGACAAGCATGGCGGCCGATGCTGCCGATGCCAGGGCAACCCGCCATCTGGGCGACGTCGTCATCTGCTTCACTCTCCTCGATTCGACTTCAGTCCGGGCCAGGCTGCAGCGCTGGCCGTGATCAAGATTTCGGGTACCAAGCTCTTGATACCTGGAATAAATGGGACATATCGACATCCGCTGGTGTGGCGGCACGGGAAGCCACCGGATGGTGGAGCGGTTGCCCGCCGATGGCCGACGCCGCCGCGTCGAGTGGCGGGACGGTCTGCGGGGGCGGTCTGCGCCACCGGTGTCGTCCGACGGCCCGATGTAGGGGTGGCTCCCCCGGTTCGAGCGCACGAGTCCCTATGTTCGGCTGTGCACAAAGGGAGCAGGACATTTCATTTCGGATGGATCCCTCGGTCTGCGAGGGGTCATGAGGGGTGCAGCTTGGATCTCCACGGATTCCTCAGAGCTCTTGCCAGACGCTGGCCGGCCGTCGTGGCCTGTCTGGTTCTCGGGACCGGGGCCGCGCTCGCCGTGACGGGCCTGAGCGCCCCCGTCTACGAGGCGAGGACCCAGCTCTTCGTCGCCACCCCCACCAGTGAGGACACCGCCCAGCTGAACCAGGGGCAGAACTTCTCGCAGGCGCGCGTGCAGTCGTACGCCTCGATCGTGACGACCCGTCAGGTGACCGTGCCCGTGGTGAAGGAGCTGGGGCTGCGCACCACACCGGAGGAACTGGCGTCCCGGATCGACGCCGTCGCCCCGCTCAACACCGTGCTCATCGACATCACCGTCCGGGACACCGTGCCCGCGCGGGCGGCACGCATCGCCAACGCCGTGGCGGAGCGGTTCAGCCGGGTCGTCGAGCGGCTGGAGACACCCAAGCGCACCGCCCGGCACGCGGGCGACGACCCGCCCGCCTCGCCCGTCTCCCTGGGCGTCACCCAGGAGGCCGTCGCCCCCACCGGTCCGGTCTCGCCCCGCCCGCTGCTGAACCTGGCCGCGGGCGTGCTCGGCGGCCTGCTGCTCGGTGCCGGACTCGTCGCCCTGCGCGAGACCCTCGACACCACGTTCAAGACGAGCGAGGCACTGGGCGAGTTCACCGCGCTGCCGGGTCTCGGCACCATCCCGTACGACAAGAACGCCCCCAGGCAGCCGCTCGTCAGCACCGACGGGCGCTCCAACCGCGCCGAGGCCTTCCGCAAGCTGCGCGCCAACCTCCAGTTCTCCCAGGTCGACAACCCGCCGCGGATCATCGTGGTGACGAGTTCGCTGCCCGGCGAGGGCAAGACCAACACCGCGGTGAACCTCGCCCTCTCGCTCGCCGAGGCGGGCGTGTCCACCTGCCTGGTGGATGCCGACCTGCGCCGCCCGTGCGTGGCCAGGACCTTCGGCCTCGTGCGGGACGCCGGTCTGACCACGGTGCTGATCGGGCAGGCCCGCTTCGAGGACGTGATGCAGCAGGTCGGCGGCCGGCTCTCGGTGCTCGCCAGCGGCGCCGTACCGCCGAACCCCACGGAACTGCTCGCCTCGGCGCGGATGAAGGAGGTGCTGCGCGAGCTGGCGGACACCTACGAGGCCGTGATCGTCGACACCGCGCCGCTGCTGCCGGTCGCCGACACCGTCGGACTCGCCTCGCTCGCCGACGGCGCGCTGCTCGTCGTCCGCGCCGCGAAGACCAGCCGGGAACAGGTCCGCTCCGCCGCGGGGTCGCTGGACCGCCTGGGCGTCCACGTCCTCGGCACCGTCTTCAACATGGCTCCGGCCCCCAGGGGCGACCGCTACGGCGCCTACGGGCCGTACGGCGAACTGCCCGCTCCCCGTGTCTCGGATCGCAGGAAGGAGGCCGCAGAGGCCGCGGCGACGCGTCTCGCGGGCGAGAAATGACCCGGGTCCTGTTCGTCTGCACGGGCAATGTGCACCGCTCGGTGCTCGCCGAGCGTCTGCTGGCCGCGAGGCTTCCGTCCGGCTCGGCCGTGCGGCCGGAGAGCGCCGGCACGCAGGCGTGGCCCCGGCCCGGCATGGAGAGCTCCACCAGGGCGGTGCTGGAGAAGCTCGGCGGTGACGGCTCCGGCTTCGTGGCCCGCCCGCTCACCACACAGCTCGTCGCGGGATCGGCACTGGTCCTCGGGCTCGCGCGTGAGCACCGGGAGGCGGCCGTGCGGCTCGCGCCGTCGGCGATGCGGCGCTGCTTCACCCTGAAGGAGTTCGTGCGTCTCGCCGTGGGAGGAGCCGGCGAAGCGCGGGGCGGGGGAGTGGATGGGGAAGGTGCGGCGACCGTGCACGGCGGCGTACCGGACGGGGCGGGCCCGGGAGCCGTGGACGGCTTCGACGCCGTGGTCGCGGCCGCGGCCGGCCGCCGGGGAGCCGCCGCCCCGGTCCCGTCGGCCGAGGACGACGTCGCGGACCCCTGGGGAAGGCCCCACCGTGTGCTGGACGAGTGCGCCCGCGAGATCGACGGGGTGGTGAGCACGCTGGTCCGGCTGCTGGGCGGCGGGGCGAGCCGCTGAACCGGGGGTCCCCGGAGGCTTCCTCTCCGGCGTGATCACCGTCTCGTACACCGCCGTCGTGGCGTACGAGACGGGACTGATCACCCCGCCCCCGCTGCCGAGCTCCAGCCGCCCGCCGGACACGATGTCGAACGTCGCCGCCATGTTGGCCGGCACCGCCGGATGGCGGTAGTGGATGCCGGTGACCGGCGTGCCGATCCGCAGCCGGCTGGTCGCCTGTGCCAGTGCTGATCGCATGCGGCTACGTGACGTGGCGTCGGCCGTATGCGTCAACTGTTCCGCGAGTACGTGTACTTGGCGAGGACGGCGGCGCCGGCCCCACTCATCGCGCCCGGCGAAAGCCGTCGGAAGAAATCTGCCGGGGCAGGTCGAACGCCTCGAACACGTGCGGATCGGCGAACACGACGTTGCGCGCGACCCGGCCGCCGGTGACCGTGAAGACCTGCAGTGTGTGCAGCCGATGCCCGCCGCCGGGCTCCGGCGCGTACGCGGCGAGCGCGGGCTGCCCGTTGGCGGTCAGGGGCGTCATGGCCCAGCCCGCCCCCCGCATCCGGAACACACGCTCCATGAACAGGCCGTAGTCGCGGCTGCCCCGGTACCACAGCGGCACCGGCGGCATCTCCAGGACCGCCTCGTCCGTGAGCAGCCGCACGAGCGCGGGGACGTCGGCCGCCTCGAAGGCCCGCACATACCGCTGGATCACCGCGCGCACCCCGGGATCGTCCGGCTCCGTGACCTCGTCCACGCCACCCACGCCGGCGAGGGCGGCACGGGCCCGCTGCAACGCGCTGTTGACAGCCGCGGCCGTGGTCCCCAACTGCTCGGCGACCTCGGCCGCGGTGAACTCCAGGACCTCGCGGAGCACCAGCACGGCTCGCTGCCGCGGCGGCAGGACCTGCATCGCCGCCACCAGCGCGAGCCGCATGTCGGTCCGCACCTCCGCATCGAACCGCGCGTCGGGGAACGGTTGCAGCCAGGGGATGTCGAGAGCGGGAGTGAGCGGCGCCCCGGGGTCCTCGCTCGGCGCACCCAGCCCGGACGGCAACGGCCGCCGCGCCCGCCCCTCCAGCGCCGTCAGGCACGCGTTGGTCGCGATCCGGTACAGCCAGGTCCGCACGGACGCGCGTGTGCGGTCGTACCGGTCACGGGCCTTCCAGGCGCGCAGCATCGTCTCCTGCACCAGATCCTCGGCCTCGTCGAACGAGCCCAGCATCCGGTAGCAGTACGCCACCAACTCACCCCGGTACGGCTCGAAGTCCACGGGCTCATCATGGCGCGCTTTGCGGCAGCACAGCCAGCAGCGCTGCCCACACGCCCCTCCTCCACGGCGGCACCGGCGGCGGGGCGTCCGGCGACGATCCGGCCATCGGCCACTACGCCTGCACCCTGCCGATGTGGGCCAAGCCGGACCTGAAGGTCGGCTTCCCGTTCCAGCTGCGCATCGACCGGGGTCGTCCCCGACGCGACGGGCCGCGTCGTCGCCAACGAAACCGCGGTTGGTGCGGGTGACCGCTCAAGTCGCCCGCACCGCCCGGAACCTGGCCGGCTCCGCCGTCGCCCGGTGATCAACCGCCGAAGCGGCTGCGCAGATCCTCGGCGATCTGCGACATCATCCCGACCGCGTCTTGCGGCGGCGTCTCTGCCAGCGGACGTTCCACCTGGGGATCGTAGGCAGTCAGCCCAGTCTCCTTCTCGACGACGGCCGCAAGGGCGAAGACCTTGCCGAGCACGACCGCGGCGTCGTGCCCCGTATGCCAGTAGGGCACGGTGATGCTCACCTCGTCACCGAACAGGGACAGGTGGATGCCGGTGTCCGAGCGGCTCAGATCCCGCGACTCCTGCTCATACTCCGTGAGCTGCACCTCGCCCAGCAGGGTCCGAGCCTGCGGCACTATTCGGTCCCAGGCCTCAAGGAGGCGGGCAGGGATCGGCTCGCTGTCCTCGGCCGCGTCCTCCATCGCCTCCAGGGCCTCATCCCAGGACTGCCCGTCGCGTCGGCTCAGGAAGTAGATGTCGTAGCTCACCGCGCGATCGTAGACGCACGTTCCGCGGTCAGGGCTTGGGGCCCGATTGCCGTCGGCGGGGAGCAGTAGGTGCAGCCGTCGGCCGTGGCCTGCCGATCCGCATGGCCACGGCCGTGCTCGGTCACCTCGTACTCACTCTGTTTGTCCGTGGTTGCTGCTTCTGCCCGCGGGCTATGAAGCATTCATGGGTCTGACTGGTCAAGTGGCGGCGTTGCTCGGAGTGGCGTTGGGCGCCGTCCTGTCGATGGCGACAACCATGATCGTGGAAAGGGCGCGATGGCATCGCGAGCAGTCCGTCCGGTGGGATGAGCGTCGACTCGCCGCCTACGCCGAGTACGCCCACGCCGTGAAGGAACTGGCACACCGCTACAGGCGTATCGCGGTCGCCAAGGGGATGGCTGCGAGCGGAGCCGCGCCGCTGGAGCCCACTGACGAGGTTCTCGCCGAAGCGGCGGAAGCCGAGGTGAAACGCTCGGCGCTCGCGGAGACAGTGTGGCTGCTCGGGGACGTCAAGACGAACACGGCCGCTGTCAGACTGAACCACTGTCTGTGGCATCTGGAGTGGTTGGCCCGTGAGCTTCCGACAAGAGAACAGGGTGGCTGGGACCAGGCGTACGAGGATTTCCGACGGGCGCGGCAGCAATTCCTTGAACTGGCTCGCGCCGGCCTCGGCGTGCGGGGGACGCGCATAGCCGAGGCATTGCCGTGGCCACCCGCTTGGAGGGGCGATCTTTCACAGGGCAGGTAGTCGTCACCGGTCGTTGCCGGCCACCGCCGAGCAGCCTCGGACGGCCCGGACAGCACGCGCTCCGTCTTCGCTACTCGATCCCCTTTTCGCTCCACCGCCCTTCCTCTGGCTCCCGTGCGCCCCTCCGTCACTCTTCCGGGACCGTAACCGGCGCCTCAACAATGGCCCTTCATGCCGCCGCTCGTCGCAGTGGTGGGGTCTGCTCGGTGCCGGGGGGAAAATCGGCACCGGGCAGCAGTAGGCAGACTACGACCGCCCCGACGTCGCCGAAGCCAACCTCCACTGGCTCAAGCAGTTCTACGACGACATCTTCCCCGGCAAGTCGCCCGACCAGGCGTACCAGAACTTCCCCGACCCGACGCTGAAGAACTGGCGGGAGGCCTACTACGGCACGAACTACCCGCGACTGGTCGACGTGAAGCGGAAATACGACCCGACCGGCTTCTTCGACTACCCGCAGGCGATCGGTACGAGGTGAGCCCGGGCGGCGAGGCGGACCGGACTGCCGTCACCCTTCTCGTCCGGGTAGCGGCAGGCCCGTTTCGTCGTCGCTGAGCGCGGTGTAGACGGTAAGGCAGGATGCGACGACATCGACCTGCGAAGGCCCTACGATCCGGAGCCGAACCAGCTCGGGGAGTTCGGCCGAGCGTTCGACGAGACCGATGGCATCGGCAGGCCAGGCATGTGGCAGCCGCGGGAGATGGTCCAGCAGGATCTCGTCGATGAAGGAGCCCCATACCTCGGCCGGTTCAGGCGTATCGACGTAATGCAGATAGGTGAGCGAGACCACGACGTCCGGCTTGTGCGGTCCTTCCCTGAGGAAGACATCCACACAGTCACCGTCGTCCACGGCGCCGACCGAGACGCGCTCGACGAAATAGCTCACGCACGGGGCAAGCATGCGACCGGCCCTCAGACAGCGGTTCCTGAAGGCGTCTCCTGCTTCGAATGCGTCACTCACGGTGTGAGGCTATGGCTCACTGAGGGACCCCGAGGGCCCGTAGTGGCACGTATGTGGCGCGACCTCTGAAACGCCGGAAGGCCGGCCCCGGAGAAAAACCTCCTGAGCCGGCCCTTTTTCTGTGCCCCCGGCAGGATTCGAACCGCACGTGAGCACACCTGGCCGCCGCCCCTAGTCGACGTCCACCGGACCGTCGTTCGACTTCCTGCCCTTGCCGGTGGGCAGCTGGAGCAGGCTGTTGCTCTCGCTCTCGCTCTCCGCGGGGCGGTGGCCGTCGGTGTCCTGGCCGCCGTTCAGGTTCTGTCGGACCGAGTCGAGGATCGTCAGGCCCTGGGACACCAGACCGGCGGCGATCTCGCCGAGGCCGTCCGCACCGTTGAGGACGTTGACGTTCGCGCCCGCGAGGCCGCCGGCGGCCTCCTTGACGATCTGCGGGAGCTGGTCGATCAGCATCCGGTCGAGCGCGACCCGGTCGTACGAGGCAGCCGCCTCCGCCTGGATCTTCATCCGCTGCGCCTCCGCGGCCGCGAGGATCCTGACCCGCTCGGCCTCGGCCTCGGCGGGCTTCACGACCTCGGCCACCAACTGCTGCTGGCGCAGCTTGGCCTGGCGCTGGGCCAGCTCCGTCTGGGCGGCGAGTACCTCCTGCTGGGCGTGTGCCTGCGCCAGCGGTCCGGCCTGCCCGGCCTGCGCCTGGGCACGGTCCACCTCGGCCGAGTACTCGGCCTTGACGATGGCGGTCTGCCGGGCGTACTCCGCCTGCTTGCGGGCCGCCGCCTGTTCCGCCTCGACCGCGGCCTGGGTGGCCTGTGCCTGGGCGATCTGCGCCTGCCGCTGGATGGCCGCCTTGTGCGGCGCGGACATCGCGTCGATGTAACCGGTGTCGCCGTCGTCGATCGACTGGATCTGCAGCGAGTCGACGGTCAGACCGATCTTCGCCATCTCGGTCTTGGAGGTGTCCAGGACCTCCGCGGCGAGCTTCTGCCGCTCGGTGACGATCTCCTCGACCGTCATCGAGCCGATGATGGCCCGCAGGTGACCGGCGAAGATCCGGCCGGTGAGCACCGACATCTGCTCCTGGTCGGAGAGGAACCGCTGGCCGGCGTTGATGATGCTCTCGTGGTCGTTGCCGACCTTGAAGGCGATGACCGCGCGGACGTGCAACGCGATGCCCTGCCTGGTCACACAGGTCTCGGTGACCTCGGACTCACACATGGAGAGAGTGAGGAACCGGACCTTCCGGAACACCGGCAGCACGAACTTCCCGTGCCCCGTGACCACTCGGAACGGCGCGCCCCCCAGTCCCCGCCTGCCCCCCGAGATCAGCATCGCCTCGTCGGGAGCGGGTACGCGGTATCCGAACATTCCTGTTACTCCTCAGCCGGCCTCGGCGGCATCCCCGCCGAGCGCGTCCAATGGATCCACCCACTCGATGACGCCGACCTCGCGGCATCCACGTGATTCGATCACGAGCACCGTCGTGCCCACGGGCAGGGGGGCGTCCGACCAGGCGAGGAAGGTTTCGGAACCGCCTCTGACGCGCACCAGGACTTCGCCGGGGCCGGTGGAACCGCGAGTTCCGATGAGTACCTTCCCCGTGCAGCCGATCACGGCCTCGTCCTGCGGCATCACCGGCCGTCCTCCTCTGCCTGGCCCCATGATTCCGACGATAGACCCAGTCCGGCCGGGACCCAACGGGCGGGAGGGGCTCGGCCTGCGCCACCGGGACGCGGGGGCCCAGCGGCGTCCCCGGGCCATGCGGCGTCCCCGGGCCATGCGGCGTCCCCGGGCCATGCGGCGCCCCCGGGGCCTGCGGCGCCCCGGGCCATGCGGCGCACCTCAATCGCCGGTGGGCACCCACTGACGCGCACCGTGGCTGTTCGTGCCGTACCAGTAGTGGGGCAGGCCCTTGATGCTGCTGGTGCGGAACGGGCGGCCGTGGTCGTCGATGCGGACCGTGCCGGTGCGGCCCTGGGAGGACCACTCGAGTTCCAGGTACCAGTTGCAGTCGTAGGCCTCGGTCGTCGCGGTGACCAGCAGCACCTCCGGGTCCTCGGCGGAGACGCGGTAGGGGAACCGCACCGCGGGGACGGGTTTTCCGGTGTCGTTGCCGGGGCGTGCGTGGGCGATCGGGCGGTCGACGTCCAGGTTCACGGAGAAGGCACGGGGCTCCAGGCCGCCGCCGCAGCCCTCGCCCATGGCGTACGCGTTGCCGGTGACCGGGGTGCCGCGGCTGACGATACGGACCCGGAGGGCCTCCAGGACCACGGCCGTGGACGACTTCCCCTGCACCGAGATCTGCACCATCGTCTGCCGCCCGGGCACCGCCCCCTGCGTCGCCGCCCACACCCCGGCGTCCTGCTCCACCGGCGGCGGGGGCACCTGGGGCGGCTCCTTCCCGATGACGTAGTCGTGCCCGCAACCGTGGTCCCAGATCTGCGAGTCGGCGGTCCAGGCGAGCGGCACACCGGTCGGCACGGGGGCGTCGCTCTTCGTGTCCGCCGACGGTCCGCCCTTCGACTCGGGGCTCCCCGAAGCCCGTACTCCTGCGGAGGGCGAGGCCGACGAACGGCTGGGGGAGGGGCCGGCCGCACTGGCCGAGGGGTGGGGTGACGTACCGGTTCCTGTCGTGCGGGACTGACCGGGGGCCTTGGCGGAGTTGTGGTGAGACCGGTCGGCCGACAGCGCCGACACACTGCCCAGCGTCACCAGCAGCACGGTCGCGGCGGCGGCGCCGACGACGGTGCGGCGACGGCGGTACCAGGGCCGTCCGGTCGAGCGGGCCGCATCCCACTGGCCCGTCGACTCGGGACTGCCCGGTCCGGGAGCGTCGGTAGCGGGCAGTCCGACGTCGGGTGGGCCCGCGTCCAGTCGCTGCGGTGCACCGCTCTTGCCGCCGACTCCGTCACCACCGATGCCGACTCCGTCACCACCGATGCCGCCCGTGTCGCCGCGCATGCTGCCCACACTGCCCGTGTCGCCACCCGCGCCCCGCGCCGTCCGGCTGTCCGGACCCGAAGCCCGCTCGCCCCCTGTCGGCTCCAGCGCCCCCTTGGCCTTTGTCGGCTCCGCCGCCTCCTCGGCCTTTGTCGGCTCCGCCGCCCCCTCACCCGCCCTCGGCCGCTGTCGTGCCGTCACCGCGAGCAACCACAGGCGGTGCAGTTCGAGGCGTTCCTCCTGCGTCGCCCCGCAGAAGGCGGCCAGGCGCTCCACCGGGGCGTAGTCCTGCGGGACCGCCTCGCCCGCGCAGTAGCGGTGCAGCGTGGAGGTGTTCATGTTGAGGCGCCGGGCCAGGGAGCCGTAGCTCCGGTCCGTGCGGTCCTTCAGCCGGCGCAGCAGCGCCGCGAACTGCTCGACGTCGTCCCCGGTCGACACCGTTCCCCGTCCTCCCACGTGTCCCCGTATCCCAGGCGGTCCATATACCTGCACGTCAGATGGGCTGGGATGGTTCCACCGTCGCCGGACGGGCTTTCGGCGTTGCGCCGGGCCGCCGCGGCGCCCGATGCTCTTGGTGTCGCACCGACCAGGGCCGGACCGGCCGGACCGACCAGCCGGCGGCGGGCGACCGACGACACCCATGCACTCATCCACGGGGGACACCCATGCCCAAGCGCACCCGAGCCGGCGCGCTTCTCGCGGACGACCGTCACGGCCGTGAACGAGCTCCGCTGACCGCATGACCGGGGCCGTCCTCCGCCACGGGGGTGGGGAGGGCGGCCCGGCGACCGCCGACAGCGCCATTCGGCGCGATTCCACACGACTCAGAAACGCGATTCCGCACGACCCGGAAAAAGGGGAACACACATGAACAGCAAGACCCGCACCGTCCTGACCGCCGGCGTCCTCGCCCTCACCCTCGGCCTCGGCGCCACCGCCCAGGCCTCCGCCGGCGCCCCGCGCAGCGTCAGCGGCAAGCCGTCCGACAACATCACTCGCATCGCCGACTTCTACGGCACCTACATCGACGCGGTGCTCGACGAGGACAGCGGCCACCTCGGAAAGGCCCTGCGCAGCCACTACCTCACCCCTGCCTTCCAGAAGGAGCTGGCGGCCTGGGAGGACCGGGAGCACGCCGACGGCGTCCTGCGCGCCCAGAACGTCCCGCTCGCCTGGAAGGTCACCGACAACGGCACCACCCGCAACCACACGGAGGCCGTCGTCACCCTCACCTGGAGCCGAGGCGTCACGACCAAGCTGGTCGTCGACATGACCCGCGGCAGCCACAGGATCTTCCACATCGGCGAGAAGAGCGTGGGACACAAGTAGTCACTCCGGCCGCAGCCGCAGCGTGAGGATCTGGAACGGTCGCAGCTCGTAGGCCAAGTCGCGTTCGCGCAGCGGCCGTTCCGGCAGGTCCGTCCCCTCGGCCCGGCTTTCCGAGGGTTTCCGGAGGACGATCCGGGGCGGTGACTGAGCAGGTCTCCTGGCTGGCACTGCAGGACTTCGCAGATTCGGGTGAGGGTGGTGAACCGGATCGCCTTGGCGCGTCCGTTCTTGAGCACGGACAGGTTCACGTTGGTCACGCCGACGCGGTTGGCGAGTTCGGTGAGGGTCATGCCGCGCTCGCTGACGTCCCCGCCCTCATGGCGCGGCAGCACGTTCCCGTCGCCCGTGCCGCGGGCTCAACCTGCATGAGGCCGGGCCAGGCCGTGGTCGTAGGCGAAGATCACCGCCTGGATGCGGTCGCGGGCGCCGATCTTGGACAGCACGCGGCCGACATGCGTCTTCACCGTGGACTCCGACAGGACGAAATGCGTGGCGATCTCACCGTTGGTCCAGCCCTTGCCGATGGCGACGAGGATCTCGCGTTCGCGGTCGGTGAGGGCACTCAGGCGCGGATCCGCGGCGGAGCCGTCGCCGCCGGGTGGCACGAGACGGGCGAACTCGTGCAGCAGACGGCGGGTGAGCGCGGGCGCGATCACCGCGTCGCCGACGGCCACGGCACGGATGCCCGCGAGAAGTTCCTCGGGACGGGCGTCCTTGAGCAGGAAGCCGCTGGCCCCGGCGCGCAAGGCCGCATAGACGTACTCGTCGAGGTCGAAGGTGGTCAGGACGAGGACCCGGGAGCGGTCGCCTGTGGCGACGATGAGGCGGGTGGCCTCGATTCCGTCCATGCCAGGCATGCGTACGTCCATGAGGACGACGTCGGGGCGGAGTTCGGCGGCCTTGCGTACGGCCTCGGCCCCGTGTGCGGCCTCCCCGACCACCTCCGTCTCCGGTACGGAGTCCAGAAGCATGCGAAAGCCGTACCGCTGGAGCGGCTGGTCGTCCACGACGAGCACGGTGGTCACCCGGCAGCACCGCCCTGGGGAGCGAGGTCGAGATCGGCGCGCACCGTCCATCCCGGGCCCGCGGGACCCGCGCTGACGTGTCCGCCGTAGAGAGCTGCTCGTTCTCGCATGCCCACCAGGCCGTGTCCTTCCTCGTTCGCCGTGCCGGGACGCTCGGCCGGTGCGGGTGGGCCGGAGTCCTGGACGGTGATGGTCAGCCGTGTGTCCTCGACGACGATCGCCAGGTTCGCACGGGTACCCGCGCCGGCATGTTTGAGGGTGTTCGTCAGGGCCTCTTGCACGATGCGGTAGACGGTCAGCTGCACCCCGCTGTCGAGGGCGTCGACGTCACCGGCGCTACGGTAGACGACCTCCAGGCCGGCGGCGCGCACTCCCTCGCACAGCGCGTCGATGTCCGCGAGACCGGGCTGCGGGCTCAGCTCGGGCTCGCTGCGCGGGCCGTCCGCCTCGCGCAGCACGCCGAGCACCCGGCGCAGTTCGCCCATGGCCTGGCGACCGGTGTCGCCGATGAGCTGCAGGGCCTCCTTTCCCCGCTCCGGGGCGGCGGCCGTGGCGTAGGCTCCCGCGTCGGCGAGCGTGATGATGACGGACAGGTTGTGGCCGACGATGTCGTGCATCTCCCGGGCCACCCGCGCCCGCTCGGCCGCGACGGCGAGCCTGCCACGCTGGTCCCGTTCGATCTCCAGCCGGGCCGCACGGTCCCGCAGCCCGGCCAGCTGAGCCCGCCGGACGCGGATCATCAGGCCGAGCGCGAGTGCCGCGGTCGCCGTGCTGAGGAGGAAGAACAGCGCGTCCCAGACCGACATCGCCGCCGAGACCCGCGCCGCGACGAGGCCCAGGACAGCTGCCGTGACCGCGCAGGCCCACGGCAGCTGCCGCAGCCGCCCGTGCAGGGCGAGGCTGTACAGGGCGATGAAGAGGGCGACGTCCGCGCGGAGCGCGGCGCCGAGCGACCACTGGAGGACGAACACGGCCGTGACGGCGCCGAAGGCCACGGCGGGCGCCCGGCGTCGCCACAGCAGCGGCAGCACCAGCCCGGCCTGGAGGGCCAGCATGCCCGCCACGGGCAACCGGGTGAACACCAGGCGGAAGCGGCGTGGGCCGTCGCCGTCGCCGTCCCGGCCGATCACGCCGAGCGCGTGCAGCAGGTCCGGCAGACAGAACAACAGGAAGACCAGGAGTACCACCGCGGTGTCCAGCACCCACGGACGGGACCGGTCGGCATGCCGGAGCCGCTGGCCGGCCCGGCCGAGCCGGGCGACCAGCGGCCCCATCCCGCTGAGGTCGTCGGCGGTCACGTGAGGTCGTCGGTGGTCACGGAGGTCACTGATGTCACCAGCCCATGATGCGGGTGGTTGCCGCTCAGACGTCGCTGCGCACCAGCCGGTACGCCGCACCGGCCAGCGTCAGTGCCGTCCAGCCGAGGAAGACCAGCAGCCCGGCGCCCGGCGACAGGGTGGTCGAGTCGTGAGTCAGGGCGAAGACCGACTCTCCCGCGTTGCTGGGGAGGTAGGGGGCTATGTTTCCCTGCCACGAGCTGGGCAGCAGGGAGATCAGCCCGGGTACGAGCATGAGGGCGGCGACGAGCACCGAGATGCCGCCGGCCACCGAGCGCAGCAGCGCGCCCAGGGCGGTGCCGATCACGCCGACCAGGCCGAGGTAGAGCCCGGCGCCCAGGAGGCTGCGGATGACGCCGCTGTGGTCGAGGCCCATGGCGGCGGGCGTGTCGGACACGATCCGGCTGCCGACGAGGAAGGCGACGAACGCGCCGACGGTCGCGATCACCAGGGCGACCAGCCCGTACACCGCGGCCTTCGACCACAGCACGGGCAGCCGGCGCGGCACCGCGGCCAGGGTCGAGCGGATCATGCCGGTGGAGTACTCGCCCGCCGTGATCAGGACGCCGAGCACACCGAGGGCCAGTTGCGCGAAGTTCGTGCCGAAGAGGGACAGGCTCGCGGCCGTCGCCGTGGCGAAGTCGCGGTCCATGTGCCGGCCGGAGTCGAGACTGGACTTGTAGTGGCTCGCGGCGATGACGCCGAAGGCGACGAGGAACAGCAGACCGAGGCCGAGGGTGATCCAGGTGGAGCGCAGGGACCAGAGCTTGGCCCACTCCGAGGCCAGCACGCGTCTGCCGGTCACCCGGTAGGCGGGCCGGACGGGAGCGGCCGGGGCCGCCTCGGGGGTCTCGGGGGTTGCCGTCAGGGTGCTCATGCCGCGCTCCCGGAGGTCTCGATGCCGGTCGTGGAACCGTGGTACTCCACGGCGTCCCTGGTCAGTTCCATGAATGCCTCCTCCAGCGACACCGCCTTCGTGGTCAGCTCGAACAGCGGGATCCCGTGCTCGGCCGCCATCAGCCCGATCTCGCGGGCAGACACCCCGGTCACCTGCAGTTCCTCGGAGCCGATACGGCCGGTGATCTCTACGCCGGGTCCGGCCAGCACGTCCCGCAACCGCGCGGGCTCGTTCGTCGCGACCTTCACGCTGTCGCCGCCCGCCTCGCGCACCAGGTCCTGCACGGTCGTGTCGGCCAGCAGCCGTCCCCGGCCGACGATGATCAGGTGGTCCGCGACCAGCGCGACCTCGCTCATCAGGTGCGAGGAGACGAACACCGTGCGCCCCTCGTCCGCGAGGGAGGTGAGCAGGTTGCGGATCCAGAGGACGCCCTCGGGGTCGAGCCCGTTGACCGGCTCGTCCAGCATCACGGTCTGCGGATCGCCGAGCAGGGCCGCCGCGATGCCGAGCCGCTGGCCCATGCCGAGGGAGAAGGCACCCGCCCGCTTCTTCGCGACGCTGCCGAGACCGGCGAGTTCGACGACCTCGTCGACCCGGCGGCGCGGAATGCCGTGGGTCAGCGCGAGCGCCCGGAGGTGGTCGTAGGCCGAGCGGCCCGGGTGGATCGACTTCGCCTCCAGCAAGGCCCCGACCTCCTGCAGCGGCGCCTGGTGACGGGCGTAGCGCTGTCCGTTCACCGTGACGGAGCCGCTCGTCGGTGCGTCGAGCCCGACGATCATGCGCATCGTCGTGGACTTGCCTGCCCCGTTCGGGCCGAGGAATCCGGTCACCGTACCCGGCTTCACGGTGAAGTCCAGGCTGTCGACGGCTGTCTTCTCCCCGTACCTCTTGGTGAGCTGCTGTGCCTCGATCATTCGCGTTCTCTCTCTCGGACTCCGGCGCCCGACACGCCCGACGCCTCCTCCGTCACGCTAAGACCGCGATCTCCCGGATCCGGTGGTACCGGGGCCTGAAGCCTGCGGGGCAGGTGGTACCGGGGTACTACGACTACGACGCCCCGGCGCTGTGCGCATGGAGCGATGGTGAGGTTGTGCGGCCGACCCGATCGCCGGTCGGGCGGACTGGGCCGGCGGGCGCGAGCAGTGGGCGCGAGGCCGCCGGGGCGTCAGGTCTCAGCGGGCGCGCAGCTCCGCGGCCTGCCGGTACGCCGTACGAGGGCTTTGCATCGCGCCGGCTGGTTCGAGGTCCGGCCGGTTTCCGTCGAAACGGCAATCCAAAAGGGCGTCGCTTACGTAACCAGAATGCAGCCGATGCCTGACCAGAGACGTATGCCCGGTTGGCCTTGGCCGCGATGATCAATTCTTTCCGTAGAGACCCGACGAGCGCGGTGCACCCCCTCGCACTTCGCAGGGGTGGGCAGCGGCCGAATCCCCCCTCGTTGCGCGCGGGAGTGGCGTCGGCGTGAGGGTCTGCAGGCTCCCACTTCCAGTGGAGGTCGGGGTGAAAGTTGTCGTTGATCTTTCCCGATGCGTGGGGTACGCGCAGTGCGCGTTCCTGGCTCCGGAGGTGTTCCGGATGCACGGCGAGGAAGCGCTCATGTACGACCCGAACCCCGACGACGCCCAGCGCGACCAGGTGCTGCGCGCCGCGGCGGCCTGCCCGGTCCAGGCGATCCTGGTCGACCGGCTGGAGGCGTGGCACACTCCGGCGGAGGCGCCGCCGTCATGACCGGTGCCGACAACCTGCAAGCGTTCAAGCGCGATGGCCGCATCGTGGTCGTAGGGGCGTCACTGGCCGGACTGCGGGCCGCGGAGGCACTGCGGGACGAGGGCTTCACCGGATCGCTGACCATGATCGGCGACGAGCTGGGCGAGCCCTACGACCGGCCTCCCCTGTCCAAGCAGGTACTGGCCGGGTGGGTGCCGGCCGGGGGCACCGTTTTGCCCCGCCGTCGTGGCATCGATGCGGAGTGGCTGCTGGGCGTGCCGGCCAGCGGGCTGGACCTCGCGACGAACCACGTGCGACTCGCCGACGGACGCGAGGTTCCCTTCGACCGGGTGCTGATCTCCACCGGGGTACGGGCCCGGCCGTGGTTCGTCGAGTCCGAGGCGGCCCTGGACGGAGTGTTCGTCGTGCATACGCGCGAGCATGCCGAGAGCCTGCGGCGGGCCCTCGCCGCCGGGCCCTCCCGCGTGCTGGTCATCGGTGCGGGATTCACCGGCTCCGAGATCGCCTCCATCTGCCGGGAGCGGGACATCCCGGTGACCGTCGCCGAACTCGGGGCGGCCCCGCTGGTCGGGGCGCTGGGTGCCGTGATCGGTGAGGTTGCGGCCGACATGCAGCGCGCTCACGGCGTCGACCTGCGGTGCGGTGTCGAGGTCACCCGGCTGGAGGGCGACGCGCAGGGGCACTTCCGCCGTGCTCACTTCGACGACGGCAGCACGATCGACGCCGATGTGGCGGTGGTGGCACTCGGGGGCATCCGCAACACCGAGTGGCTGCGGGAGTCGGGACTGGCGGCGGGCGTGTGGGGAATCACCTGCGACACGGGCTGCCGCGCCCTCGACATCAATGGCCGCGTCACCGACGACGTCTTCGCCGCGGGAGACGTGGCACGTTGCCCGAACCCCATCTACGAGTACCGGCTCATCTCGCTGGAGCACTGGGCCAACGCCGTGGAGCAGGCAGAGACCGCAGCACACAACATGGTCAGCGCCCAGGCGGACCGTCGGTCCCACCTGTCCATCCCGCTGTTCTGGTCGATCCAGTTCGGCGTCAACATCAAGTCCGTCGGCGTGCCGACCTTCGCCGACGAGGTGGTCGTCACCCATGGATCGCTGGACGACCGCCGTTTCGTCACCACATATGGCTATCGGGGCCGCGTCACGGCTGCCGTGAGCTTCAACAACGCCAAGTGGCTGGACCACTACCGACGGCTGATCGAGACGGCCGCACCTTTCCCGCCTCCCTGCCCCACGCCGGACCAGCCGGCCGACATGAAACCGGTGCCCGTCGACTTCCCCGGCCCCGCCCTGCTCGCTCAGGGCGCCACCGTGGTCGTCACGGGCCATGACCCGGGTGAGCGCCGCGTCACGGCCGTGCACCGGCATCGGCAGGAGGAAGGCCGGATGGCCACGACCGAGACGCCCGGCACGCTGCAACGGATCTTCGACTACTCCGCTCGGGCCGACCCGTACCCGCTGTATGCCGAGTTGCGCGAGACGCCGGTGGCCCGGCAGGAGGACGGCAGCTACGTCATCAGTACCTATCGTGAGATCACGGACATACTGAATGACCCGCATCTGAGCTCCGACGTGCGCAATCTGTCGCGTCCGATGCCCTCGGCCGAGGGAGCGGCCATGTCGTCGTTCATCCACATGGACCCGCCCGAGCACGATCGCCTGCGGCGTATGGCGATGCGTCACTTCGGCCCCCCGCACACCCCGGGGCTGGTGACCGGTATGGAGGGCGACCTGACCGCCGCAGTCGGCAGCCTGATCGACGGTTTCGCGGGCAAGGAGCAGATCGACATCGTCGACGATTTCGCCTCCCCGCTCCCCGTAACCGTGATCTGTCACCTGCTCGGCGTGCCACGCGAGGACGAGCCGAGGTTCCACCTCTGGGTGAACGACATCATGAACTCGATCGACTACGACCCCGAGACCGACCGGAAGGAGAAACTGGACAAGGGCGTACAGGCCCGCAAGGACTTGCGCCAGCGCCTCGGCGGCCTGGTGGAACAGCGCCACGGCCGGCCGGGCGACGGCCTGTTGAGCCGGCTGGCCAACGACGACGGGCCCGACAGTCGGATGGCCGACGCCGACATCGTCGCCACCGCCAAACTGCTGCTGATCGCCGGCCACGAGACCATCGTCAACCTCATCACCAACGGCATGCTGACGCTGCTGCGCCACCCGCAGGTGCTGCAGCGACTGCGCGACGAACCGGACCTCGTCGTCCCGCTGGTCGAGGAACTGCTGCGCTACGAGCCGCCCGTGCAGATCATTCCCTGGCGAGCGGCGTACAGCGACATCACCGTCGGCGACACCGTCATCCCCAAGGGCTCGCAGATCATGCTCATGCTGGCCTCGGGCAGCCGCGATCCGAAGCGCTTCCGCGATCCCGACCGCTTCGACCCCGACCGGACCGACAACCAGCACCTCGGCTTCGGCAGCGGCATCCACCTGTGCTTCGGCGGCCCGCTGGCCCGACGGGAAGCCCAGATCGCGCTGACCGGGCTGGTACGCCGCCTCGACCGCCCCAGGCTGGTCGCCGACCCGCCACCGTACCGGCGAAGCCCCGTTCTTCGGGGTCCGATCCATCTGCACATCGAGCAGGGTGACGGTTGACGCGGCAGCCGAGGGCAGTCGCAAGGTCGCGCCGCGGACGACCCGGCCGTCAGTGACCGCCCGCGTTGATCTCGGAAGTGCCCCGATCGTTGCCGTGCACCACGTCGTCGGCGCCAAAACCTCCCCTCTCCCGCACAACCCTTCAGGCTCACCAAAGGTCATCTCTGAGTCCGCACGTATGTCCTGGAGAGGAACCCATGTCCCGGCCTCACCACAAGCGTTCCCGGCGTCCCGTCGTCCTGGGCGCCACCTTCGTCGCGGCCGCCCTGGCCGGTGGCCTGCTCATCACCCTGCCCGGCGGCGCGAGTGCCGCCGCGTCGGGCCTCGCCGACGACTTCAACGGTGACGGCTACCGCGATCTGGCGACCGGCGCCCCGGGTGCTGTCGCGGGCGGGAAGGCGAAGGCGGGGGCCGTGGTCGTCAACTACGGTTCGTCGAGCGGTATCAGCGCCGCGCGCCACAAGACCACATCGCAGAGTTCCTCCGGTGTGCCGGGCACCTCGGAGACCTCTGACCGCTTCGGCACCGAACTCGCGCACGGCGACCTCAACAACGACGGCTACGGCGATCTCGTCGTGGGCACACCGCTGGAGGACGTCAGCGGCGATGCCGACGACGGTTCGGTCACGATCCTGTGGGGCAGCTCGTCCGGCCTGTCAGGCGGCACGACGATCAGCGACCCGAACGCGTCCGGCCACGACCGGTTCGGCCAGTCCCTCGCGGTCGGCGACTTCACCGGTGACGGGAAGGCCGATCTGGCGGTCGGTTCCACCGGCAAGGACGTGTGGATCTTCAAGGGCGGCTTCACCAAGTCCGGCGGCGCGGCCGGGAAGCTGCGCTTCGACGCCCAGATCGAGTCCGGCTCGTACCCCAGGGGCGCCGTCCAGCTGGCCGCCGGGGACTTCGACAACGACGGCGTGGACGACGTGGTGGTGGGCTCCTCCGCGGGCAACTTCGTCTACCGGGGCGGCTCGACCGGGCCCACGCTGCAGACCGAGGCGGGCGCGGGGTACGCGGGCGCGCTCGCCGTGGCCGACTTCGACCGGGACGGGCACGACGACCTGGTCGTCGGCTCCGACTTCGTCTCCGTCACGGACCAGACGGCCATGGGCGGCTACGTCACCGTGTTCTACGGCGGTACGGCGGGCGTCGACACCAAGCGCAGCGCCGTCTTCAGCCAGGACACCGCGGGTGTGCCGGGAACGGACGAGTCCAACGACTCGTTCGGCGGCGCGCTCGCCGCGGGCGACGTGAACGGTGACCGCTATCCGGACCTCGCCGTCGGCGCGAACTTCGAGACCATCGGCTCGGCGGCCCAGGCCGGCAACGTGTGGGTGCTGCGCGGCGGCGCCTCCGGCCTGACGGGGACCGGTGCCCAGTCCTTCAACCAGGGCACCTCGGGTGTACCGGGCGCCAACGAGTCGTCGGACATGTTCGGCGACGCCATCCACCTCGCCGACCACAACAAGGACGGCCGCGCCGATCTGTCGGTGGGCGCGGCCGGCGAGAACAGCGACGACGGCGCCGTGTGGGTCCTGCGCGGCTCCACCGGAGGCGTGACGACCACCGGCGCGGTGAGCTTCGGTGCGTCGTCCGTCGGCATCGGGAACTCGGGGGACGACCCCATGTTCGGGCACGCCATGTCGGGCTCCTGAGCACGTGGACAGACAACCGGAAGTGGCGGCACCGGAGGCGCCGGAGCACAGGTGACCGTGCAGCGGGCCGGCACGGGAAAGCCCACAACCGCCCGGCGGGGGACCACATCGGTATGGCTGGGCGGCTTACGTGGCTCAAGCTTACGGAGGCCTGGTCAGAGGGCGTCGACGCCGCTCACCTTCCAGCCGTCGGAGGTGCGGGCGAGCGTCATACGCACCCGGTTCAGGTCCAGCCGGGGCTCCGGGACCTGGGTGCTCCGGGTGACCTGGTTGACGAAGAGCAGGACGACGGCCCGGTCCGGTGTGGCCGACACGACGGAGACCGCCGGGGCGCCGCCGTCGGCGGGTGTGGCCACGGTCGCCTTCACCACGCCGTGGTACTTCGTCGCGGTCGGCTCGACCACCGCCTTCGTGGTCTTGCCGTACTGGTCGCGGAAGTGCCCGGTCAGCAGGGCGCGGGCCCGGGAGAAGTCCCGGTCCAGGTGCCGGTAGTCGTACGACAGCACGACCGGCGCCGCCTTCCGCGCGGCCGCGAGGGCCTCGCCGCGGGCCTGCTCCGCCTGCCGCCCCTGCCGGTACTGCCACCCGAGTACGGCGGCCGCGGCCAGGGCCGCCACGAGGACGACGCCCAGTACCGCGGTGAGCATGCCCCGCCCGGCCTTGCGCGGGGGCGTGCCGTCCTCCGGCTCCCCCTCGAACGGCTCGAACGGCTCGAACGACTCGGGCTCCGGCGGGTCCTCCCAGCCGTTCGCCGGGGGCTCGACGAGCAGGGTGCGCCCGGAGGGAGTCCGCTCTTCCTGGCGGGCACCGCGCTCGGGGCGCGCGGGCCGCCCGGCGCGCTTGGCTGCCGCGCGGGCGGCCGCGGTCATGGTGCGGCGGGCCGGTGAGCCGGTGCCGCGGGTGCGGGAGGTCGGGTTCGCCACGGTGTCTCTCCTGATCGATGGCTTCACGGCTGGGTCAGCCCACGAACGCGACGTCGGAGGTCAGCCAGCGGCCGTCCACGTGCGCGAGGTCGAGCTGGAGCCGGTAGGTGCGCGCCTGGCCCTCGGGCGCGGCGGTGTTGGTCACCTTGCTGTCGGCCACGACCAGGACCCGGGCCGAGCGCGCGTCGGACCGCACGATGCCCGCTTCCAGGACCTGCCCCTCGGACACCGACTTGTTCTGCGCGACCAGCTTCGTCAGTTGTGCGGTCTGCGCGGCGAACTCCTTCTTGAACTCGCCGGTGGCACCCTTCAGCACATTGCCGCTGTCCCGGCCGTAGTGCCGGTAGTCGAGCGAGGTGAAGCTCAGCGCCGACTGGCGAGCCGCCGCCAGGATGTCCTGACGGCGCTGTTCCGCCGCGTGCTGGTCGGACAGCTTCAGGCCCAGCCAGACACACGGCACGGTCGTCAGCACGGTCGCGGCGACGAGCCCCGCCGACAGCAGCCTCATGCGTCCGCCTCTCACACCATCGGTCCCACGAGCAGCCATTGCCACGACTCCTTTCCGAACACCGTCTGTTCCCCGCCCGTCGAGCCGATCTCGACGGGCGTTCCGTCCGGGCCGGTCACGGTGCCGGTCTCCGGGTCGTAGGGGGCCACGAACGCGGCCTGGCCGGCGCTGTACCGACCGGTCGTCGCGCCGGGCGCGTTCTGCGCTCCGCGCACCGAGGTCTTGCTGCCGCGCGGTGCCGTGCAGCGCGCGTCGGTGTTCGCCGGGCGCGTGCCGGTGTCGGCGGGGTCGCGCCGCTGGGTGCCGTAGCCCTGGGTGCATGCGGGAGGGCTGTCGGCGTTCACGGTCAGCCCGAAGTGGGTGGTGCCGTCGCCGGGGATGACCGTGTAGCTGCCCGCGACATTGAGCGGGAGCGTGACCAGGGCCTGTTCGACGCCGGGCAGCCGGGCCACGGTGATCTGGGCGCCGCTGATGAGGTTGCCCAGCATTACCGGCACGTGCGGCCGCGTGGACTTCAGCAGGGAGTCGATCTCCTGCGCGGCGGGCGCAGTGGTGCCGATCAGCCGGCGCAGATCGCCGTCGCTCGACTTCAACTGCTCGGTGAGCTTGGCGAGATCGCGGGAGAACGACTTGATGGCCGAGCCCTGGTCGGCCTGCGTCTTGAGCACCTTCCGCGAGTCCTCGATCAGCGAGACCGTCTGGGGGAGCGACTCGGATGCCGACTCCACCAGCGCGTCGCCGGAGTCCACCAGCCGGCTCAGGTTCGGTCCGGTGCCTGCGAACGCCTTGCCCAGCTCGTCGACGGTGACCTGCAGATCGTCCTTGCCGACCGAGTTGACCAGCCGGTCGAGGCTGAGGACCAGGTCGGTGACCGGCAGTGGGGTCCGGGTGCGGCTGCGTGGGATCGGGCTGCCGTCCTCGAGGTACGGCCCGCCCGACCGACGGGGCTGGAGGTCGACGTACTGCTCGCCCACCGCCGAACGGTCGGCGATCACCGCGAGCGTGTCGGCCGGGATCCTCGGGGCGCCGTCCTGGATCTTCAGCGCCACCGAGATCCCGGACCCGGTCAGCCGCAGATCGCCGACGCGGCCCACCGGCACCCCCCGGTAGGTGACCTCGGCGCCGGGGAAGACGCCCCCGGACTCGGCGAAGTCGGCGCGCACGGTGTAGCCGCGGTGCAGGACGTCGTCCACCAGGCCCGTGTACCGGGCGCCGACGTACGACACCCCGAGGGCGGTTACGGTCGCGAAGGCGAGCAACTGGGCCCTGACCGTACGTGTGATCACGGCAGTATCCCCTTCAGCATCAGCTCGGCGAGGCCGAGGTCGACCCCCGGTGGGAGGCGACGCGAGCCGCCCTTGGTGCCGTAGGCAGCGGTGCACACCGGCGGGCACAGCAGGGTGCTGCCGTCGGAGGGCGTCGAGGGCACGGTGGGCGCGGAGGGCACGGAGGGCGCGGAGGGCACGGACGGGGTGCCCGGCAGGGACGGGATGGACGGGAGAGGGGTGGGAGTGGGGACGCCGGGAAGATGCGGTGTCCCGGGGGCCGGGGACTTCCCGCCGTTGCCCGGCTTGCCGGTGACGTTGCCGTAGAGGTCCGCCAGGTCGAGGTCGGCAGTGATCTTCAGGTTGACGTAGTCGCCCTTGACGGCGTCCGTCGCGTTGCGCGGGAACGGGTAAGTGGTGAGGATCTCCAGGGAGTTGGGCAGGTCGTCGCCCGCCTTGTTCAGCTCCATCAGGATGGGCTGGAGCTTCTTCAGGTTGGCGACGGTGTCGTCGTGGGAGGCGTTCACCACCTTGGTGCCGGTCCTGCCGAGCCTGGACAGGGCGGTGAGCATCCTCGTCAGGTCCTTGCGCTGGTCGGCGAGGGCCTTCAGGGCGGGCGGCATGGTGTCGACGGCCAGGGCGATCGTCTTCTTCTCCTTCTCCAGCCGCTTCGCGAGCCGGTCGACGCCCTTCAGCGCGCGCACGATCTCCGCCCGCTGGTCGTCGAGGCCGCCGAGGAACGTGTCGAGCTGCTTCAGCAGGGACCTGACCCGGTCCTCGCGGCCGCTGAGTGCCTTGTTCAACTCGACGGTGATCGTCTTCAGCTGGGCCACCCCGCCGCCGTTGAGCAGCGCGGACAGGGCCGACAGCACCTCCTCGACCTCCGGGTTGCGGCCGCTGCGGGACAGTGGGATGCGGTCGCCGTCGCGGAGCCGTCCGACGGGCCGTGTGCCGGCCGGCGCGGACAGGGAGACGTACTTCTCGCCGAGCATGCTGGTCTGCCTCAGATCGGCGACCGCGTTGCCGGGCAGCTTCACCGAGTCGGCGATTCTGAGCCGCACGCGGGCGTGCCAGCCGTCCAGTTCCACCTTCTCGACCGTGCCGACGGTGACGTTGTTGACCTTGACCGCCGACTGCGGCACCAGGTCCAGGACGTCCCGGAACTCGACGGTGACGTGGTAGGGGTGACCGCCCGAGGCGGCGCCGCCGGGGAGCGGGACGTCGTACCAGCCGTTGAACTCGCAGCCGGTCAGCAGCAGCGAGCCGACCGCCATCCAGGCGGCCACCCGCCCCTTGCGCTGCACGCTCATGCCGGTGCCCCCAGAATTCCGCCGAGGGTCTTGTCGACCGTGCCCGTCGAAGCCGGGGCCGACGGAACCTCGGGCAGGGAGTCGAAGAGCTTCTTCAGCCCGGCGCAGTTGTCGTGGTCGTCGCCGGTCGTCTTCAGGACCGAGCAGAGAAGGGATGACGGATCCTGCGAGGCTTGCCCGTTGTTGCGGGTGTCGAGGGTGCCGGCGGCGGGGTCGTAGGCGTTCTGCAGGTTCGACAGGCCTGTGGGGGCGACGGTCAACAGCTCCTCCAGAGCGGCCCGTTGGGTGACGAGGACCTTGGTGACCTTGGCCAGGCCCTGCACGTCCGAGGTCAGCGTCTTCTTGTTGCCCTTCACGAAGCCGGACACGTCGCCGAGTGCGGTGGCCAGGTACTTCAGCGCGGCCGCGAGATCCTTGCGCTCCCCGGCGAGCTGCCCGGCCACGTCGGCGAGGTCGGTGTCGAACGACCGCACGCTGGTGTCGTCCGCCGCCAGCGCGGCCGTGAACACCTGAAGGTTCCGCACGGTCCCGAACAGGTCGCCGCGCCCGTCGGACAGTGTGGTGACCGCCTGGGACAGGTCCTCCACCGTCTGGTTGAGGTTCTCGCCCTGCCCGTGGAGGTTGTCCGCGCTCACCCCGAGCAGCCGGGACAGAGAGCCCTTCTCGTTGGCACCGTTCGGGCCGAGCGCCTCGGCGGTGGTGTGCAGGCTGTCGAAGATCCGGTCCAGCTCGACGGGGACGGCCGTACGGGACTCGGGGATGACGGCTCCGTCCCGCAGCACCGCGCCCTTGCGGTACACCGGCAGCAGCTGCACGTAACGGTCGCTGACCACCGAGGAGTTGACGATGGCGGCCTGTGCGTCGGCGGGGACCTTGCGGCCCCGGTCGTATTCCAGCTCCACCCGCACCCGGTCGCCCTCCGGCGTGATCTTCCTGACCTCGCCGATGCGGACGCCGAGGACGCGGACGTCGGAGCCGGGGTAGATGCCGACGGTGCGCGGGAAGTACGCCGTGACGCGGACGGGGCCGGGGCCCGGCCACAGGACGACGGCGAGGCCGACGACGATCGCGAGCGCGGTGAACAGGCCCAGGAGTCTGCGGGTCATCGGGTGCCTCCCGTCCGTGGCGTGACCGGGGCGGCGACCAGGTTCTGGATGTAGGAGTCGAACCAGCGGCCGTTGCCGAGGGTGTTGGTGAAGAGCCGTACGTAGGGGGCGAGCAGCCGGACGCTGCGGTCGAGGCTCGCCTGGTTGCGTTCGAGCATCGTCACGAAGGTGTTCAGGTTCTTCAGCGCGGGCCCGATCTCCTTGCTGTTGTCGTCGACCAGGCCGGACAGCTCGATGCCCAGCAGCGCGGAGCTCTTGAGCAGCTTGTGGATCGCCGCGCGCCGCTTGTCTATCTCCTTGAACAGGGCGTCACCGTCCTTCACCAGCGCGGAGAAGTCCTTCGTGTGACCGGCCAGCACCTCGGTGACTCCGTTCGCATGGTCGAGGAGCCCGCGCAGCGCCTTGTCACGGCCGGCGACGGTCCGGGAGATCCGCGACAGCCCCTTGACCGACGCCCGCACCTCCTCGGGGGAGTCCTGGAAGGTGACGGAGATCGTGTCCAGCGCCTTCGCGAGCCGGTCCGTGTCGACCTCTTCGGTGGTGGTCGTCAGGTCGCTGAAGGCCTGGACGACGTCGTACGCCGACACGGTCCGCCGGAGCGGGATCCGGCTGCCCGGCTTCAACTGGCCGGGCCCCTTCGGGTACAGGGCCAGGTACTTCGCGCCGAGGATCGTCTTGACCCGGATCGACGCACCCGTGTCGGTACCGAACGCCGGGTTGCCCTTCACTTTGAAGGTCACCTTGACGTGGTCGCCGTCCAGGTCGACGCCCTCGACCTTGCCGACCTTGACCCCGGCGATCCGTACCTCGTCGCCCGGCTTGAGCCCGCCGGCCTCCGAGAAGGCCGCGCTGTAGGTGTCGCCGCCGCCGATCAGCGGCAGGCTGTCGGCGTTGAAGGCGGCAACGGTGAGCAGCGCGAGGACGGTGAGGCCGACGGCGCCGACGACGACCGGATTGCGCTCGCGGAAGGGCTTCAGGCGTGGCCGCTTGAGCCGGATCCTGGGCAGCTTCGGCGGCAGGACGCGTACCTTCACGAGGGGTTGGGGGCGGGGTGTGCGCTTGGGCAGCAGCCTGGGGAGTCTGGGCAGCCGGGGCGGCAGGACGTGTACCTTCACGAGGGGTTCGGGGCGGGGTCTGCGCTTCGGCAGCAGCCTGGGAAGTTTCGGCAGCTTCGGCGGCAGGACCCGGACCCTCACCAGCGGCTCGGGGCGGCGGACAGCGCGCCGCCTGATGCGCATGCTCATCCACCACACCTCGCCCGCGCCACGTGCAGCTCCGGGGTGATCACCTGCTTGGTCTTCGGCAGCACGATCCGGCCGTCGAAGTCGCAGAGGTAGAAGTTGAACCACGAGCCGTACGAGGCGGTCCCCGTCAGCTTCTCGAGCTTGTTCGGCAGCCGCTTCAGGACGCCCTCCACGGTGTTCTCGTTCTTGTTCAGCGTTCCGGTGAGATCGCCGAGCCCGGCGATGTCGTCCTTCAGCGGTGGACGCGCGTCCTTCAGCAGCCCCGACGTGGCGTCCGTGAGGTCGCCGATGCTCACCAGCGACTCCCCGATGGGCTTGCGGTCGGCGGACAGCCCCGAGACCACCCGGCGCAGCTGAGTGAGCAGCCCGGAGAAGCGGGAGCCGCGCTTGTCGAGCGTCTCCAGGACGGTGTTGAGGTTGTCGATCACCGATCCGATCAGCTTGTCGCGGTCGGCGAGGGTGCTGGTGAGCGAGGCCGTGTGCGCGAGCAGGCTGTTCACCGTGCCGCCCTCGCCCTGGAGGGTCCGGACGATCTCGGTGGCGAGCTGGTTGACGTCGCTCGGGCTGAGCGCGGCGAACAGCGGCTTGAAGCCGTTCAGCAGGGCGTTGAGGTCCAGCGCCGGCTGGGTCCGGGACAGCGGGATGGTGCCGCCCGGCCGCAGCCGGGCGGTGATGTCGCCCGTGCCCTCGGTGAGCGCGATGTACCGCTGCCCGACCAGGTTGCGGTAGCGGACGACCGCGTGGGTCCCGGCGAGCAGCGGCCGGTCCGCGCTGACGGTGAACGTGACCTCCGCCAGGGTCCGGTCCTTGATCCGGATGCCGTCGACCTCTCCTACCCGCACTCCGGCCACCCGGATGTCGTCGCCGGTCTCCAGGCCGGTGACGTCGGTGAACACCGCGTGATAGGTGTCCTTGGGGGTGAAGGAGACGTTGACGATGGTGGCGGCGAGCAGCGCCGTCGCCGCGATCGTGACCAGCGCGAAGAGGCTGAACTTGACCAGCGGGGCCGCGGTCTGCCGGGCTCCTGACCTGCTCATGCGACACTCACCGCCGTTCCGCGCGCGAGCGGCCCGAACAGCAGGGTCGCCACGGGCGGCACCTGGTCCGCGGGGACGCCCATGACGGGGGCCACGAGCGAGCCGACGGCCCGCTGTTCGGCCCGGGTGGCGGACACGTCGACACCTCCGGGGAGTGCGCCGCCGGAACCTCCGGCCGACGTACCGTCGTCGAGATGGGGCTTCGGCCCGGGCACCTGCGGATGCGGCAGGCCGCGGCAGTTCGGGCCGGACCGCTCGCCGTACACCGGCTCCTCACCGGGCCGGTACCCTCCCTGCGGCCGGACGACCTCAAGGGTGATCCGCATCTCGCCGCCCCGGAACGCGTCCTCCGACGCCTTCTCCTGCCGGGCCAGGCCCTGGAACAGGCACGGGTACTCGGGGGAGTAGCGGGCGAACAGCTCCAGCGTGGGGCGGGAGACCCGGCCCAGGGTGATCAGCCGGTCGCCGTTCTCGGACAGGAAGTCGTTCGCCGTGTCCGCCACGGAGGCGGTCGCGCGCAGAGCCGAGGCCAACTGGTCCCTCTTCTCGACGATCGTCCGGCTGGTGGTGACCGTGTTGCGCAGGATCCGCATCAGGTCGGGCGCGGCGTCGCCGTACACCTCGGCGACGTCCGCGAGCCGTGTGATGTCCTCCTTGAGGGAGGGCATGTGCGGGTTGAGGCGGCGTAGATAGCCCTCGACCCGGACGAGGTTGTCGCCGATCCGGTCGCCGCGGCCCTCCAGAGCCGTGGCGAACGCTGAGAGCGTGGCGTTGAGTTCGCCTGGCTGGACCGTCCGCAGCAGCGGCAGCAGGTCGTTCATCAGCTGCTGTACCTCGATGCCGACCGTGGTGCGGTCCTGCGTGATGACGTCCCCGGCGCGGATGGGCCGGGCGGACGGCCTGGCGGGCGGCACGAGATCGACGTACTTCTCGCCGAAGAGTGTCTTGGGCAGCAGCCGCGCGTGCACGTCCGAGGGGATGTCCGTGACGTACTCCGGCTTGAGCGCGATGTCGAGCGTGGCCTTCGTCCCGTCCGCGTGCACCCCCCGGACCTCGCCGACCAGCAGCCCGCGCAGCTTGACGTCGGCGCGCGGTTCGAGCTGGTTGCCGAGCGTGTCGGCCTGCAGCGTGATGCGCACGACCGGCGTGAACGCCTGCTCGTAGACGGCCACGGCGAGCGACAGCAGCAGCGCGAGCACGGCGACGAACGCGACGCCGTACAACCTGAGTCCCAGTGCTCTCATCGGCCTCACCCCGCGATCCGTACGGTCGTGGTGGCGCCCCAGATCGCGAGGCTCAGGAAGAAGTCCAGGACGTTGATGGCGACGATCGAGGTCCGCACCGCACGGCCGACCGCGACGCCGACGCCCGCCGGGCCTCCGCTCGCGTGGTAGCCGTAGTAGCAGTGCACCAGGATGATCAGGACGGCGAAGACGATCACCTTGCCGAAGGACCAGAAGACGTCGACCGGTGGCAGGTACTGGTGGAAGTAGTGGTCGTACGTGCCCGTCGACTGCCCGTAGTAACCGGTGGTGATAGTGCGGGCGGCGAGGTACGAGGACAGGAGCCCGATCACGTACAGCGGGATCACCGCGACGAAGCCGGCGATCATTCGCGTCGTCACCAGGAACGGCAGCGACGGGACGCCCATCACCTCCAGCGCGTCGGTCTCCTCGCTGATCCGCATCGCACCGAGCTGCGCGGTGAACCCGGCGCCGACCGTCGCGGACAGGGCGAGTCCGGCCACCAGCGGGGCGATCTCCCGGGTGTTGAAGTACGCCGACAGGAACGCGACGAAGTTGGAGGTGCCGAGCTGGTTGAGGGCCGCGTAGCCCTGGAGGCCGACCTCGGTTCCGGTGAAGAAGGAGAGGAAGGCGATCACGCCGACCGTGCCGCCGACGACGGCGAGGGCGCCTCGGCCGAAGCTCACCTCGGCGAGCAGCCGCAGGATCTCCTTCTTGTAGCGGCGCACCGTGCGGCCCGTCCAGGCCAGTGAGCGCCCGTAGAAGGAGAGCTGGGATCCGAGCTCTTCGAGAGAGTCCAGTGGACGGCTGAGAAGTCGCATTGGCTAACCCCTCTGCGGGACGACCTGGAAGTACACCGCGGTCATCACGAAGTTGGTCACGAACAGCAACATGAAGGTGATCACCACCGACTGGTTGACCGCGTCGCCCACGCCCTTCGGCCCGCCCTGCGCGGTCAGCCCCTTGTAGGAGGCGACGATCGCGGCGATCGCCCCGAACACCAGCGCCTTCAGCTCGGCCGCCCACAGGTCGGACAGCTGGGCGAGGGTGGTGAAGGACGCCAGGTAGGCGCCCGGCGTGCCGTGTTGGAGGACGACGTTGAAGAAGTAGCCGCCCGCGACACCGACCACCGAGACCAGGCCGTTGAGCAGCACGGCCACGACCATCGACGCCAGCACCCGCGGTACGACGAGCCGGTGGATCGGGTCGATGCCGAGCACCTGCATCGCGTCGATCTCGTCCCGGATCTTGCGCGCCCCGAGGTCCGCGCAGATCGCCGTGCCGCCCGCGCCCGCGATCAGCAGCGCGGTGACGATCGGCGAGGCCTCCCGCAGCACGGCGAGCACGGACGCGGCACCGGAGAAGGACTGCGCGCCCAACTGCCTGGTCAGGCTGCCGATCTGCAGCGCGATGACCGCCCCGAAGGGGATGGACACGAGGGCGGTGGGCAGGATCGTGACGCTCGCGACGAACCACGCCTGCTGGATGAACTCCCGCGCCTGGAAGGGCCGTCGGGGCAGGGACCGGACGACGTCCAGTGCCATCGCGAAGAGGTTGCCCGAGTGCCGGAGCGCACCCGTCGGGGAGAGCCTCATGCGTCCGTCACCCCCGTCCCGTGCAGCTGTGCCTCGCGTCTGGCGATCGCCTCCCAGCGGGGCGGGCGGGTGATGCCGGGGCCGGGGAGCAGGCGGGGAGTCAGCGCATCGGCCGCGCCGCCCTCGTCGATCTGGGCCAGCTCCTGCTCGACCTGGGCCGCGTCCTTCTCCTCCGCCATGCCGATCGGCCCCTGCATCCGGCCGTTCAGGAACTGCCGTACGACGGGCTCGTCACTGGCCAGCAGCTCCTCGCGGGGCCCGAACATCACCAGCTCGCGCCGGAACAGCAGCCCGATGTTGTCCGGGACCTGGCGGGCCGAGGCGATGTCGTGGGTGACGATCAGGAAGGTCGCGTCGATCTGTGCGTTGAGGTCGACGATGAGCTGATTGAGGTAGGCCACGCGGACCGGGTCCAGGCCCGAGTCCGGCTCGTCGAAGAGGATGATCTCCGGGTCGAGGACCAGGGCACGGGCGAGCCCGGCCCGCTTGCGCATACCGCCGGAGATCTCGCCGGGCAGTTTCCCCTCGGCGCCGATCAGCCCGACCATGTCCATCTTTTCGAGGACGATCCGCTTGATCTCGCTCTCGGACTTGCGGGTGTGCTCGCGCAGCGGGAAGGCGATGTTGTCGTAGAGGTTCATCGAGCCGAACAGCGCGCCGTCCTGGAACAGTACGCCGAACAGCTTCCGCACCTCGTACAGGTCGTGCTCGCGCAGGCGGGTGATGTCCCGGCCCGCGACCTTCACCGAGCCCCGCTCCGGCTTCAGCAGCCCCACGAGCGTCTTGAGGAACACCGACTTGCCCGTCCCCGAGGGGCCGAGCATCACCGAGACCTCCCCGGCGGGCAGCGTCAGCGAGACGTCCTGCCAGATGACCTGGTGGCCGAAGGACTTGGTGAGCCCTTCCACACAGATCTCGACACCCATCCGGTTCCACCCTTCGCCTGTGGAGCAGCTCCGACATCTGCTCTACGGGGAGGGGAGGGGCGTCCGTCGCGGCGGACGAAGAATTTTTTACGGACGCGTGTACGGGGCGCTACGGCAGCTTCGGCGACGGCGTGCGCGAAGTCGTCCTCGGGGCGGGGACGGGGACGGGGACGGGGACGGGGACGGAGAGCGGAGCGGCCGGTACGGCTGAGGCCGGCGGGAGCGACGGGACCGACGAGGCGGCCGACGTCGTCGGCAGGCCCGGCACCTTCGGCAGCTCTGGCACCTGCGGGATCTGCGGCACCGACAGCTCCGGGAGCGGGGGCGCGGACACGTCCGGCAGGGAGGGCACGTGCGCCGGCAGGGACGGCACGTGTACCGGTAGGGACGGCACGTGCACCGGCAGAGACGTTTCCCCGGTGGGTGAGGGTGTCCGGCCCCAGGTCCCGGGCGCCGGGGGCGAGGGGGCGGGCGTTCTGGGGGCGCGCCCCCGGCCCGTGGCCCCGCTGCCCAGGACCTGCGCGTCGCTGGAAACGGCCGGCTGCGGCGTCGGACCGTTCCCGTTTCCGCCCGCGTCGAGCGCGTACGGCAGCACGAACCCCGCCACCGCCAGCGTCACCGCCGTCGAGGTGGCCACGACCGCCTGGGCATTGCCGCCCCCGCGCAGCCGCCCGCGCCCGACCAGGAACAGCACCAGCCCGAACGTCCCGGCCAGCGAGGCGCGCAGCGTCCGCCGGGCCCGGGCGAGCAGCGACTCGACGGTCCGGTAGCTGAGCCCCATCCGCACCGCGACCTGGCTCACGTCCAGGTCCTCGGACCTCAGCCGAAGCGCCTCCGCCTGCCGGGCGGGCAGCTCACCGCTGCGCACGGCGAGCCACTTCGCCTCGGCCCGGTCGCACACCGCCTCCTCGACGGGTACCGGGCCCGGCGCGACGAGTGTGGGGCGGCTGCCCACCTCGGCCTCGCGGTTGACCTGCCGGTGCCGGTCGACGCACAGCCGCATCGTCACCGTCGTCAGCCAGGCGCCGAGCCGCTCGTCGTCGAGGTCCGGGCGCTCCGCGGCCCGCAGCATCGCCTCGTGAACGGCGTCCTCGGCGTCCTCCTGGCTCATGGACCGCCGCCGGGCCACCTTGAGCAGCTGCTCGCGATGGCTCCACATGCGCTGCCAACGCTCCTCGGAGGCCGCTGTGTCCGCAGGCATGTCCGTCGCCATGAGGGCCCCTTCGCACTCACCCGCCGGTCCTGTGCTTCCGGCGGGTGGCGACATTACCGCCGGGTAGTGGCAGTTGTGGAGGGGGAGACGCCCATCGTGTTCCAGCCGTTGCCGGTGGTCAGCGGACCCGCGTCGGGCAGCACACCGCCGCTGGGCAGCGTGAGGGTCGGTTCGGGGACGGGAACCAGCGGCGTCCCGGACTCCTTCGGGACGCCGGCCCTGGGGGACGGGCTGGGGGAGGGTGAGGTGGGCGGCGTCGACGACGTGCGCGAAGGACCAGGGCCCGGCTTCCGCTCGTCCGACGGCTTCGGCGACGAGGGCTTCGGCCTCTTCGGGCGGGACGGCTCCGGCCGGTCCGAACGGGATCCGTCGGACGCGTCCGGCACCACACGGTGTCCGGTCAGGTAGTACGCGTACCACGCCTTGACGGTGCGCAGATAGGCGTCCGAGTGGTTGTAGCCCAGGATCGCCCGGTCCAGGTCGGCGGGGTTCGACAGGTCCCGGCCGCCCGCGCACAGGTAGCGGCCGGCGGCGAGCGCCGCGTCGTAGACGTTGTTCGGGTCCGTACGTCCGTCGCCGTTGCCGTCCGCTCCCCAGCGGGCCCAGGTGGACGGGATGAACTGCATCGGGCCGACCGCGCGGTCGTACACCGTGTCCCCGTCGTACGCGCCGCCGTCGGTGTCCTCCACGACGGCGAAGGCGCCGCCGGTCAGCCGCGGGCCGAGGATGGGCGTCACGGTCGTACCGTCCCGGGTCACCCGGCCGCTCCGTGCCTGCCCGGACTCCACCTGGCCGATCGCGGCCAGCAGCTGCCAGCGCAGCCGGCAGCGTGGCGCGCTGCGCGCCAGCTCCTCCTCGGCACGCCGGTACGCGGCGAACACGCTCGCGGGCAGGGCGCCGCCGACCGGCACTCCCTGTGCCGAGCCCTTCTTCCGCGTTCGCAGCGGGGGAAGATCGGTGCGGTACGGGGTGTCGCCGGACACGCCGAGGCCGTGCTCGGCGGGTGCCGCCTTCCGCGCGGGCTCCGCGGCCTCGGCCGATACCGCCCTCGGCGCCTGCGACGCGGTCAGCACGGCCATCGCCGCCGCCGCGATCGCCGTACCCCTGGCACCCCTCAGTGCCCCCTTGCGTGCACGCGCTATCACTGTGCAGTCCCCTCCGTGGGTGAATCCGTCGTCTGCTCTACGCGGCCGGAGGGCAGGTCCGTCGCGCGGAACCGGGGGGATCGGGCGGGCGCCTCTTCGGGAGATCCAGACCAAGGTCGCCCAGCTGGAGCCAGCACGCGGGAGCTGATGACCCGCATGGGCCACAGCAGCTCGCGCCGCAAGCGCGTACGAACTTGGTACGTCGCTCGTCGCTGGCCCCCAGAGCACGGAAGTTCCTTCGGGCTGCCGTGAGGCTCAGCGCATCACGGCAGCCTGCCCTGCCGCCGATCGCGAGCGAGCGCATAGGAACACATATGCTCTTGCGCTCTTAGAGGGATTGGCGCTGTTTGTCAAGCCACGAGATGCCGGAACGTGATGAAACAAGAGCGGCAGGGCTTAATTGAGTCATGAGGTCAGGCGGAAATGAATGACTCGCCGTTGGGAATGGATCTGGCGGTGAATTTCCAGGAACCGTCCTCACTGTCGAAAGGCTCGCGGTTCACAAGTCTTTCGGTATTCCGCTCAAGTCTTTCTCATTGGAGATGAATCATCATGGCTGGCATCTTCGCGAAGCGTATGGCGCTGCTGACTGCATCGACCGCTCTGGCTGCTGGAGGCGCGCTTCTGCCTTCCGCCGCCTTCGCCGCCTCGGCACCCACCGGTGTTCATGCGATGGCGCATGCCCACGGCAACCACGGCCATAACAAGGGTCATGGGAACGGTGGTACGCGCATCGTGATCATCAACAACAACAATAACAACAACAATGGCGGTGGGGCTGCGAACAACAACAACAACAACAATAACAACAACAACAACGGCGGTGGGGCTGCGAACAACAACAACAACAATAACAACAACAACAACGGCGGTGGGGCTGCGAACAACAACAACAACAACAATAACAACAACAACGGCGGTGGGGCCGCGAACAACAACAACAACAATAACAACAACAACTGAATTTCCAGTCCGGCCGGGTGGTGTCCGCCACCCGGCCGGACTGTCGCGCGTGCGCATCCCGCGGCCTTGAGGAGTGCCGCCGCCTGTCACTGCCAGGGGGATGCTCGCGCGGTCGGCGGTCGGCGGAGCCTCGATGACCGAGCCAAGACGTCAAGCGACAGGGTCGTAGCGCTTAAGTGCGGTCTGATCCGACAGCCCGAGCCGCCTCGCCGTCCATCGGGCATGGCAGGGGCACAGCCCTTCGGCTACTCGTAGACGACGGCCGCGCTGAGAGCCCGCGCAAAGAACGTCCAGTCGCCGTCCGGCGGCATCTCTTCGCCGAGGTACCGGTACGAGCCGGGCGAGTCCGTGATCCACGCGGCGAGCGCACCGAGGTAGTCCTCCAGAGTGCGGTTCTCCCACTCCTCGCCCCGTCGGTGAAAGTCGGCACAAAGGCTGCGGATCACGGCGGCGAGGGACTCTCGCGTCATGACTTCCTTGAAGGGGTCGGGCGCATCGTTCGGCATTGCTGGACCGTAGCGTGATCGGCCCAGTGCCGTCCGTCAATTAGTGCGGCTCCACGCCAGGCTTGACGCGCGGCTCCTGCTGCAGCCTGGGCAGCTTGGCAGGCGCCGGCGAGGTTGTGGCATTCCACGGCGTGGTCACCCTCGCAGCGATCGATGCGAACTACGGGCGGGAAGGTCGCTGAGGTCTCCTGACCTGGTCACGGGGTCCCTATCGGCTGAGGGTGGTCACCTGCGGTCACCACATTTGCTGTACTTCTGTGCTGTACCGCAGGCGGGACATCTCAGTGGTTCCTCAACTCTGCTTCATGGCTTATTGGCTGCGCCGGTGCCCATCGCACTGCCTCTGAGCAGAGGGAGAGCCTTCGTCGTCTGGCATCGTCTGTCGCCGTTGGCTGCTCCGGGACGGCTCACAGACGGCCCGGCGGAAGGGCATCGGGCACGCGGCTGATCAATACGCATGACCTACGCCTGAGGCCTGTCTTCAGTCCCTGATCACCGATGCGTACACTGCCTGCATTTATCGGCGGCCTGCTGAACGGGGCGGGCCTGACCTTCGGGAACGCAATGCGAAGATGGACGTTCGGCTCTGCTCTGCTTGGCTCTCTGGCCATAGCCGCGCTCCTCGCGCCAGGTGCCCAGGCGACTCAGGGCGACCTTCATGTCAGTGACTTCCGGATCACTGGCGGAGGCGGCTCGGGCAACGATGTGGTCCTGGGCATCACCGACTCAAGGACGATCACCGTCAAGCTGACAGTCAGTGACGACTCGGGTATCAAGTCCGCGGATTTCACGCTCTTCCATGGAAGCAGCCTCAGCAAGGCCGACGCGGTGCTGAAGCCCAGCGAAGCGGCGGCGGTGTGCTCAGCCGACGGAACCACTTCCGTCTGCACCAAGCACTACACGATCGAACCCCGGCGTGATCTGAAAAACTCGCTGGCCGGCATCTGGAAGCTCAGCGTCGCAGCCCAGGCCAACGACGGGGAGTCCATGGATGCGGACGGCCTCACCACCTTCTTCATGAAGCGCTACGGGAAGCTGACCGCCAACGCTTCTCCCGAGCCTGTCGCCAAGGGCGGCACCATCACCGTCACGGGCAAGCTCTCCCGGGCCAACTGGGACACCCACGACTACCGCGGCTACACGAACCAGCGCGCCTACCTCGAGTTCCGTCAGCCGGGCGTCAACTACTACGAGTCTCTGGGCTACGTCACCACGAACTCCACCGGGGTCGCCACCGCGAAGGTCACCGCAACCGCCGACCGCTACTGGCGTTATGAGTTCAGAGGGACCATGACAACTAGTGCCGTCAAGGCGACGGGTGACTTCGTGGACGTCCGTTAGGCGTGTCGGGCTCGGTCGATCGGCCGGGCCCAGTGCCCCCTCACAGCGCGGGCGGCGTAGCGACTTTGGCCGGGAGCTGCTTCGGCGCGAGTGATCACGGCCCCGTAAGCTCCCGGCGCGTCGGGGAGTCTGTGGACCCGTCTGTGGACCTGCCCGCTAAAGCACGCTTGTAGGCGATCGCAAGCACGTAGCTCAGGCGCTGCTCGGCCGGCCAGCCACGCAGGACTGGGTCCTGGCCGCTCTCCCCGAACGGTCGGTACCTCGTCTCGGAGCACCTCGCCTTCGACCTCCAGTCGAAGAAGGGATTCTGCTTCGAGGAGACTGACAACAGCAAGCCCCTCAGCTTCGTCTCCGTCACCGACGACGGCATCGCCTACGGCACCTCACTCACGAAGGACAGCAGCCTGACCGGGGCCACGGCACCCGTCCAGCTCCCGTTGGCTACAGGTACCCCTAAGGCCCTGACCGGAGTCGAGGAGGTACCGATCGCCGACTTCGATGGGGTCGGTGTCTTCGCCCACGATGTGGGCAATGTGCCGTACATGGTCGTCTACCGACACAAGGACTAGGGACCATGCCGTTGCTGTACGAGAACTGGGCCGTCACGGGCCCTGCCGGATCTTCTGGTGCTCCCCGGAGGAGGTTGCGGTCCACACCGTCCGAGCGCGTCCGACTTGCACACCGAAGGGCCCGAACCAAAGTGGCTCCGTAAAGCCGTGGAGCTGACCGCCCCAGCCACGACGTATCCCTTCTCTGACGTCAAGCGGCTGATTGCTGTGCGTGCGGCACGGGCGCCGGCCGGGCTGGAGCGGGGCGGAGGCAGGAGCGCAGGCCCGGCCGGGGGCCGGACCGCGCGCGGGGAGCGGAGCGAGCCGCCTTGAACCAGTAGAGACGCTCCCACCATCCCTACGCCTGTACGCCTTCCGTCGCCCTCCGCAGCTCCTCGAACAGCTCGTCGTACCTGCGGGCCTGCTCGAGCGTCCAGCCGGGCGTCTCTGGCCGGCCGCTGTGCTCCTTGCCCCATTCGGTGCCCTCAAGCCACCCGGGGTGCGGCTCACGAGACCACGGGAGCGTCTTCTGGTAGACGTGGAGCAGCAAGTACAGCTCGGCGGCCTTGCGCAAGAACGCGCGCTCCCTGCTCACCAGCGCCCAGGCCGTCTTGGACGCGCACCAGTGGCCGGCATCCTCTTCCTTCGCCGCGCCAAGGCTGATGGGCATCGCGCGCGAGGGGGATGGCAACGCCGGCACCGTCCCTGACGGTGGTGCCGCAAGAGACACGCGCTAGAGGCCGACCCCGGCTCGGGGGCGGACGGTCATCCGCAGGTTGCGCGGCCGTACTGTGAGCCGGGCGACCTGGCGGATGACCTGGCCCTCGGCGAGTTCCAACCGTACCGAACGCAGCATCGTCGCGAGCGCCGTGACCATCTCGGTGAGGGAGAAACGGTCCCCCATGCACTTGTGCTTGCCGTCCCCGAAGGGCACGAACGCGCCCGGCGGAGGCTCCTGAGCGGCGTCGGTCCACCGGTCCGGGTCGAAGGTGAGCGGGTCGGGGAAGCGCTCGGGGTCGCGGTGCAGGGCGTGCTGGCAGTAGGCCAGCTCGGTGCCGGCGGGCAGCGTCCACTCGCCGAGCCGGGTCTCCTTGGTGGTGCGGCGGGTGATCAGCCAGCCGGGGTGGTGCAGCCGCAGGGTCTCGGTGATCACCCGGTCCAGGTACGGCAGCCGGATCATGTCGTCGAAGGCGACCGGCCGTTCGCCGAGGACCTCGTCCAGCTCGGCCAGGACCCGGGCCTCGATGCTGGGGTTGCGGGCGAGCTCGTACAGGGTCCAGGACAGCAAGGACGCGGTCGTCTCGGTGCCCGCCACGGCCAGGAGGAAGATCTCGGAGCAGATCTGATGCCCGGTCAGCGGCTCGCCGGTCTCCTCGTCGATGGTGCGCAGCAGCATGGAGAGCATGTCCCCGGTGTCGTGCCCGGAGGCCTGCAGTTCGTCGACGGCGGTGCCGATGGTGGCGCGCACCCCGGCCCGGGCCCGGTTGAAGCGGCGGTTGAAGGGCAGCGGCAGGTGCTCGGCCCAGTCGGGCAGCATCATGCGCAAACCGACGCCGCTCATCACCACCGACACGTCGCTGCGCAGCCGGCGGAAGACGGCGTCATCGAGGCTACCGGCGAACACCGTCTTGGCCAGCATGTCGAGACTGAGCCCGACCATCGCCTCGTGTACGTCGAGGGGCCGCCCGCGCTCCCAGGCGGCGACGGTGGCCGTCACCTCGGCGCGCATGAGGTCGACGTACCGGCTGATCTCGGTGTGGGCGAACGCGGGTTGAAGCTGGCGGCGTTTGCGTACGTGGTCGCGGCCGGTGGCGGTGACGACGCTGTCGCCCAGCAGCTGGCCCAGCTTGTCGTAGAGCCGGCCCTTGTCGAGGCTGGGTCCCAGGCCCTTGAGCATCTGGTGGATCAGGGCCGGGTCCTGGACCACGATCGTGCGCGTCCCGGGTTGCAGGACGATCTCGACGAGTGGTTCCCGTGTCTCGCGCAGCGAGTCGATGAAGCCGAGGTTGTCGCGCATCTTCAGTGCGTGGCCGATGAGCGGAAACGATCCTGCGGCTCGGGGTATGGGGGGAGGCGCAGTGGACGTCACGGGTCACCCCTTCACGGCAGTCATGGGCGCCTCCAAGACTTCCCTGAACCTTCCCAGCGCAATCCTGTCATGAACGTGTCCTGCGCCACGTGGGACAAGGAGGCACACGTCCGGCTCTACCTGGTGCCCCTCCTCGGCGCCAAGCGGCTCGAATCCCTCGGCGTCGCCGACGTCCGACGCTTCCTCGTCCGCCTGGAGAAGGAGGCCACCGCCGCAACCGCCAAGGAGTCGCACCGAGTTCTGCGCTCCGCACTGTCCTCAGCCTGCCGGGAGGAACTGATCACGCGCAACGTCGCCAAGCTCGTCGAGCCGCCCCGCACGGACACCCCCGAACTGCGCCCCTGGACCCTGGACGAGACGCTCGACTTCCTCGCCGCCGCCCGTAAGGACCCGTTGTACGCGGCCTTCGTGCTTGCCATCGCGATGGGTCTGCGCCGGGGAGAGATCGTCGGGCTCCGGTGGTCTGACGTCGACCTCGACAACCGCGTCCTCTACGTCCGTCACCAGGTCCAGCGCCGCCGTGGCGTCCTGTACGACGACGATCCCAAGAGCCGCCGTCGCCGAGCCGTCCCGCTGCCCGCTCTCTGTATCGCGCCGTTGCGCTGGCACCGCATGCGGCAAGCAGCCGCCCGGACCAAGGCTGGGGAGAGGTGGCAGGCGTCGGACTGCGTCTTCGCCACCCGCACCGGTCGCCCCGTCGAGCCGCGTAACCTCTACCGCTCCTTCACCCGCGTCGCTGAGTCCGCCGGCCTCCGAGTCATCCGGCTGCACGACGCCCGCCACGGCACCGCCACTCTCCTCACGGCGGCAGGGGTCGCGCCCCGCGTCGTGATGGAGATCCTCGGACACTCCCAGATCAGCATCACCATGGACGTGTACACGCACGTCGTGCAGGACACCCAGCGCGAAGCCATGAGCCACATGGACCGGCTGCTGAGGAACAGGAAGAGGCGCCCTGGCCGGGACTGACCGCCCCCGTTGATGTCAAAACTGGATGTCAAAGGCCCCGGACCAAGATCGGTCCGGGGCCTTTTGCCTGGTGCCCCCGGCAGGATTCGAACCTGCGACACCCGCTTTAGGAGCGAGGTGAGGTGAGTGCGGCTCTGACCTGCGAAACAGCTACGTGGGCGGAGAGGGGTATCAGATGCCTGCTGGCCCCGCCGTTCCTCGTGGCTCCCCGCTGGATCTGCCACGGCTGTGGCACGGGACTGCTTCGTCCCGAAACAATGCCGACGACCGCGCGGCCTGAGGCGCCGCGCGTCACTCAGCGGACGTCAACGTAGTCGCCAGCAGCCTTGACCTCCGGAGTGGTCGTCGTACCGGCGAACCAGTAGCGCCAGTAGCCGTCCACGGAGGCCCTCACTGTGGTTTTCAGGTTGCCGGAGGAGTCGGTATACGTCGTCTTCACCGTGGTGTAGGTGGCTGTGCCCGCTTTGCGGAACTGGAGCTTGACTGGCTGGTTGGCATAGCCGTGGTACTCGAGGTCGTCCCACCAGCTCGCGCGGCTCAACTTGCCGGCAATGGTGATTGTCTTGCCCTTGCCGACTGGCTCCGGCGATGCGTTTACCGTCAGAAGGGATTTGCGCTGGATGCGGACACTGGAGTACGGGTCAGCGTCTGCCCAGCTGCCGTCCTTGGCGACGACTGAGATGTAGGCCTTCCAAGTCCCCGCTGTGGCATTCTTCAGCAAGGTCGGATTTCCGCTGATGGTGAGCTTGCACGTGGAGGTCGTGCCGTTGACCGTCCGGCAGTCGGCCTGGTTCGAGGTCGGATTCAGAACACCGTCGAAGTCATCGGTGTTCAGATGGGTTCCGTGGAAGAGCACCAGCGACACGTTCTTGATGTTGGACGGAGCGGTCGACGTCACCGTGGCCGTTATTGTCTTGGTGGTCGTACCGATCACTATGTCCTTGCCACCGTTGACCGTCGCGCTCAAGATCCTGATGTCGCTGCTGCCACCCACGGTCGCATGGGCGGTGGGCGCGATCAGCGCGGTCAGGGCCAGTGCGCCGACGGCGCTGATCAGGGTGGATACGCGCATGAAGTTCCCTGGAACGAGCTGGGGATCGGTGCACCTAGTGGTGATCACCGATTGGCCCGCTGAGTTTAGGTCAGCAGTCGTCAACACAGGGCAAAGCGAGGGTAGTCAGTGCCGAGACATGCTGACGTAGCGCCGGCATCTGGCTAGCGACTCTTTGGCCAACACGCCGTACCTCGGCTTGGTGGTGAAGGCGTCCGGCGCCGTTGTCCGGGTGTTCGGCCTCACGTTGATCGACCTGGCTGACCGGAGCCGCGGCGCCGCTGACCCTCTGCCTCAGCCCGCCACTCTCCCCAGCTGCTCGTCCTCCTGGCAGCTTTCACCACCCTCCGCTTCGGCGAGCTGGCGGCCCTGCGGCGCAAGGACGTCGATATGGAGGGGCGGACCGTCACCGTCCGCCGTGCACGGGCCGAGTTGCAGGACGGGTGGCTTCTCGACAAGGCGCCGAAGTCCGCGGCCGGCGCGCGCGGCCTCGTTCCCCGCCGAGCTGCTCGACGAGATCACGAGCCACCTGGAGGCGTTCGCCGCACCTGGTCGTGATGGTCACGTCTTCGTCGGACCGCAGGGAGGCCAGTTACGCCGTAGCAACTTCCGGGACGACTGGGTCAAGGCACGGAAGGCTGCGGGCGTCACGGCCGAGCTGCACTTTCACGACCTGCGGCACACGGGCGACACCCTCGCCTCCACGGCCGGAGCCAGCACACGGGAGCTGATGACCCGCATGGGCCACAGCAGCTCGCGAGCCGCGCTGATCTATCAGCACATGACCAGCGACCGGGATCGGGCCATCGCGGATCGGCTCGGCTCGATGATCCGCAAGACACGGGGAGGGACGGACGCCTAACTAGGGCCTGCCCGGCGGATCATGATCAATTCTGGGTAGCGTCAATGGAATTTGGCCGGTGGCCACCCAGGACCTGATGGCCAGCTCGGTGGGTGATCCGAAGGCGCCCGCCAGCAGGATGTGGAGCAGGAGCTCGACGGCCGTCGCGAACAGCACCGGGGAGGACTCCTTCTCGTAGCCCGCTCGGTCAATCACCAGTCGGCCGGCCGGTAGGGCCCCTCTGTTGAGCTCTGCGTGCAGGCCGTCCAACACGCCATGATCCACCAGCCTTTCGGGCAGGCCCGGCAGCAGCGCACCGCGCAACAGCCCTTGCTGGAGCGTAGGCCGGACCGTCTCCCAGAACCTGACTCGCCAGGCCAGCCGGTCGCCCTCTCCCGGCGCGAACTCGCCACCCACCAGAGCCGTGAACCGCGCGCGGCCGCGGTTCTGCTGCAGTTCCAAGACCGCGCGGGACCGGACGCCCGTGGCAACCGGGCGGGCGAGCACCAGCCCGCTGCTCTGGCGCTTGCCCAGGAGAGTGAACTCGCGGCGGTCGTCGTCGACCGCCGCGCTTCGGCCGAACGCCCTCACCACGAACACGCAGAACTCCTCCGTCTCACGCAAGGCCGGAATCCGTGACGTGAGCACGCCTTGCAGTCACATGATCTGCCGGACAGAACCTAGTCGGGCTTGTGGCACGGGCGTGGCACGGCCGTGATCACAGCGAAGGGCCAGTTCGAGAGGATCAAGCCTCTGAACTGGCCCTTCATCGTGTGCCCCCGGCAGGATTCGAACCTGCGACACCCGCTTTAGGAGTGGGATCGAATCCTTGCCGGGTAGTGCCGGAGACTGCCGGGTGGAGCTGTTGCACCTGGTCAGCGCCACGCGGCCTCGTGCTCAGTCCCGCTCGTTGACACCTCGTGCCGGACTGTTCGCTCACGCATCGCTCACGCGCCCGGGTGCTTTCGCCCACGGTGGAGCGGGCACTGACGCTCGCGAGCCCAGCAAGATCCACAAGGAGCCGGCTAGCTGCGTTGACGCAGCTGTTGGACTACCGGTACCACGGCGAAGCAGAGCAGCGCGGTTCCTCCGAACGCCGCACCTGCCGAGAGCAGGGCTCCGGAAACCGGGGTGCCGTCGAGGACCTTGAGAAACCCGACGCATACCGCGACAAGGGCAGAGCACAGCGCCATGACCAGCAGCCAGGGAATCCAGGAACTGTTCGCGGGCTCCGAGGCCGACGTGGTAGGGGTTGTCGGAGCGGACGATCGGTGCTGGGCGTTCACAGTGACGCTTCCTTCTCGAATCGGCGGCGAGCGATGATGCCAGGGGAGGGTTCGGTAGACGGGCCCAGCAGCGCACCGGCCAAGGCGATGCGGGTGTGCCGCACGGAGGCAGCGACGGCCAGATGTGCGCGGTCCAGCTCGTCAAGGCCGTTCAGCGCGGCCACGATCTTCTGCTGCTCGGCCAGTTCCGGCAGTGGAATGCGCAGCGACCCGAGGGATTCGGATCGGAGTGACGGGGCAGCGGTGGCGGCGGCCCGGTCCCGCATCCAGGCGACGGACTCGTCCAGGCGCAGATAGTGGAGCAGGTACTCCGGCAGTACCCGTTTCTCCTGCGGCTCCGACACGCGGAGCCGGATGACATTGGGGCTCATCAGCCAGCCGGCTTGATGCTGCTGCACCAGCGCCGGCGGAACGATCGCACCGGAGCGGACACACACGATGTCCTTGTGCCACAGCTCGAAGTTCCTCAGCCGACGGGCCGTCTCCTCTGTCACTCGCTCGTCCGCCTCGTCACTGATGCACCGGTCCTTGAGATGCCGCGGGAACACGACGGGAACGGGGCCGCAGGTGCTGCGCTGCTTCTTGCCCAGCTTGGAATAGGACGGTCCGGCCTGGATCTCGCACAGCGAGTCGAGGCTGGCCAGGGAGGCCGGCTGGTTCCTCCGGCGCAGCGGTCCCTGGTCCCCGACGAACGGCAGCTGAGCGGCGGCGTCCCGTACATCCCGTAGGTGCTCTTCGGCGTCACTCAGCCGCTCCCGGGCGGACACGAGCTCGTGCTCGATGCCTTCTCCTCCGTCGCTCCGGCGTTCGACATGGTCAAGAGGGTTGAGCGAGTAGTCGCTGCGTCGCAGTTCCTCCCGGGATACCAGGGCGGTAGGCACGTGGTGCTCCGTGGTCGTCGTCCCGAGGGGAGGAGCGGCCCCTGCCGCGTTCCTGTGAGCGCGGTAGGCGTCGAGAAGAGATTCGGCGTCCAGGGCGCTGAGGACCCGACGCGATCCGTTCTTCGCTCCCATGTGCCGTGCGTCGAGGAACAGTGTGCTGTCGCAGGGGTTGTCGGGGTGGCGCAGTATCCACACAGAGACCGGTACGGCAGTGCCGGTGAACAACTGGGCCGGCAGGGCGACGACACAGTCGACGACTCCGCGCTCCACCAGATTCCGCCGAATGCTCTGCTCGGCTTTGTGACCGGAGTTGCCTGCCTTGTTGGGCATGATGATCCCGGCTCGGCCCCCCTCGCGCAGCTTCGCCAGACAGTGCTGGACCCAGGCAAGGTTGTCGTTGTCGAGCGGCGGAGCCCCGTACGCCCACTGCCCCTCGCCGCGCTCCCCGCGGCCGGGGTCGCTCATGTTGAACGGTGGGTTGGTGAGCACGATGTCGAACGACTCCAGCGGAGCCCGCCCCGGGCCGTCGTGCCAGGGCGGTGAGCGCTTCAGGTCGAGAGCAGGGGAGACGCCATGAAGAAGGAGATTCATGGTCGCCAGTCGCCATGTATCGGCGCGCCGTGTCTCGCCGTACGTCCGCAGCGTCTTCTCACGAGGCAGACCGTCCTCGTCCAAGGCGCAGGCGGCCGTGGCCTCGATGAGGAATCCTCCGTCGCGGGCGTACGGGTCGTAGACGGACTCCGGTTCGCCCGGGCCGAACTCCGAGCAGGCCAGCCGTGTCATCAGCCGGACCACAGGGCGAGGAGTGAAGAACTCGCCGCTCCCCAGCGCGGCTCGCTGCTCGTACTCGTCGAGGATGAGCCCGAACACGTCCTCGGTGAGGCGGCTCATCGCATCCACGACATTGCGAAGGTCACGAGCGGTCCGCGGCTCCAGGCGCCCCAACGCCTCCTGCATGCTCGAATGGACGCCGAGGTCACGCATGTCCTCATCGGCCGCGCGGCCGACGTCCCGGAGCAACTGGGTCGCCTCGTCGAGACTGTTGAGAGTGCGGGCGCGGGCGGCCAATGTGTCGAAACGGTCCGCGGCGGCGCCGCGGAGATAGTGGAGGCAAGCCAGCAGGTTCAGATAGTCGAGCACACTGGCCGCCCCCCGTACCCGGTCGATGAGGCTGCCCATCAGATCGTTTGCGATCTGTCGGTTCTCCGGGCGGGGTTCATCGACAGCGCCGGTCGGCATGCGGTACGACGACCCGGCGCCGAGACGGCGCTTCGCCGCGTGGGCTGGAGGCTTACCGGCTTGTTCCCCCTTCCGGGCACGGTTCCCGTAGCTGGTGCCGACGGGCTCTCCTGCGACGAGTCGCTCGGGCGGCACCGGCCTCCGGTCCAGCCACTCCATGATCTCCGACCGTCGAAAGTAGTCCTGTCCGTTGGAGCGCCGCGCCGAGGGGAAGTCGGTCTCCTGCCTTTCCCAGGCTGTCACGGTCGGTCGGCTTACGCCTGCGAGCGCGGGCCCCCTTCAACTGCGCCATGAGAAGTGGTTGTTGGAGAGTGAGCCTAAAAGCGCACGACTCCGCGACCAACTGCGCACCAGGAGTGCGCAGATTGTGGAGTCGTTAGGATCAGGGGTGCTCGTGAGTCAACCAGCCCTCTGTGACACTGTTCTAGTGGCTCTCTCAGGGGATTCGATAGCCGCACACCGATTGAATAGGGTATTGGGATCAGGCTGCCCGCTCGAGCGCATGGTGCCTGTCAGGGCCTTGTCGCCGGACGGGCCACCTCCCAACGGGCGCGGCGTGTACCAGCCTGTTGGGTAGGGCGCTGCCTCATCTATGCAAGATGACCATGGACGCGTCTTTCCGAACGAACGTGGTCACTGCGTCGTTCTCGGTACGGCGGGCAGCGGCACGAACACGTTGGCGGTCCACCGGGCTCACTGCCTGGCCGCAGCTCCAGGAATCGGAGGCGGCGCCCTTCTCGTCGCCTTCAACAAGGCGCCCGTTATCTACCTCGGGCATGGGCACGCCGCCGCCGAACCTGCAGATCGAGACGTACCACACCTTCGCACGCCGCTCCGGCAGCCGGCATGACCACCCGTAGCGGAGGGCGCCCGTCGGTGTACGGCCGGCAGGCGGTCGGGGAGCCGACGAGTAGCCGGAGTCAGGCGCGGGTGGTGTTTCGTCAGACCTTCTCGACTCGCACGGAGTGTCCCGCGAGGAGTTGATTCATGTCGTCGGTGTCGGAGGTGAAGACGGTTGCCTCAGCTCCCTGCGCGGCTTCCCGCCCGGCCACAGCCGCCAGAACCGCGGCGATGGCGTATTTGTGCCCGTGCAGGCCCGCTGTCTTCAGCATGTTGCGTGCCAGGGCGATCACCTGATCGTCTGTGTGCACGACGCGGATCCAGGACAACGTCCAGCTCCACAGTGCCTGCCTCGACGTTTCGCGAGGGTCCCATGCTTCCAAGGTCGTGAGCGCCGAGGTGACGATCGGGATGTCGAGCCGCGGAGCCGTCTTGATCAGCGCAGACATCTCCCGATCGCCCTGAACCGCCTTGGAGAGGGCCTCGGAGTCGAACACGAAGAGGCGCTGTCGCGGCCGCTGTAGCTTCGCTCGGTCGGTGCGGCTCACGCAGCCTCGTCCGAATGTGAACGCTGCTCGTCATGCCAGCCGTCAATGGCGGCGATGCGGTCCAGCGCTGCCTGCTGCTCGTCGTCCGTCACGGCGCCGTGCTCTTCTTCGAGGCGTTCGGCCAGCTCGCGCAGTCGGTCCATGGCGTCCTGATGGGCGGCAGCGGCCGCGATGTAGCCGGACACCCCGCGTGCGTCGACACGCTCCTTGATCGATTCCACTAGCTCTTCCGGCACGGTGATAGTGATCTTCCGGGTTGCCATACTTCAAGTATGCCATGCCGGACCGGCTCGGAGCCCGTGCCGGATGATGCAGATCCTTTGGGAGATATTCGGGAGATCAACTCTCCGCCCGCTCACGCAAAACGGCCCCGGACGGGGAGTCCGAGGCCGAATAAAGTGCCTCCCTGGGGGAGAAACCCCAGGTCATCGGCGTAATGCGCTGTGCCCCCGGCAGGATTCGAACCTGCGACACCCGCTTTAGGAGTTTTCCCTGGGCGAGGCTGTGAACTGCGTAAATGTAGCCTCCAGTGCACCTGACCTGCGAAATCACTCCTCCACGGTTCTCGCGTGTTCCCAGCCATTCCCGGCCTCATGTGTGCCGAATCCGTTCCGGCCGGCCACTTGGTTGGGGGCGGTACCTGTTGACGAGGACGATCAGGCGGACGCCGTAAGAACTGCCGCTGTCGCTCGGCGGCCAGGCTGACGGATGCCCCGCTCTCGTCCCAAAGTTGTGAGCGGGCAGGCGGAAACCCGTAGCCTGGGACCAGCAGCAGTACGCAGCCCGATGCATGCGGAGGGGATGCCGATGACCACAGCTCCGAGCGGTGTGCCTCACCCGCCGCGCCCGTCGTCGCATCCGCTGCGGACCATCCGTGACATCCGGGAGTCCCTGCCTGAGGACCAGCGTCGGCACTTCGACGCGGAGCTCGCCGACACGGAGATCGAGGCTCTGCCCGAGATGCTGCACCGCTGGGTGACGCTGAGCAACGACGGCTTCGAGGAATTCCTGCTCTCCCGGCCCTTCGAGGGTCTGGAGTTCGGCGCCCGCTCCTACGATGCGCAGACGGACGTCGAGTGATCTACCTGTTCGACACCAATGTCGTCGCCGAGCTCACGACCCGGGCGAAGCCCGACCCGCGCGTCCTGGCCTGGTTCCGGTCCACGGCCCGCCCCAACCGCTTCTTGAGCGTGATCACCGTGGCCGAGATCGAGGCCGGCGTTGCCGCCGCCCCGGATCCCGTAAGGCAAGCCCGCTACGCACAAGCCCTCGCTGCGGTACGGCACGAATTCCGTGACCGCATCGCACCTATCGGCGAACCGGAAGCGGCCGCCTACCTCACCATCCACAAGACGCTCAAGGCCGCCGGCACCAGCATCGACCCACCGGACGCCCTGATCGCCGCCACTGCCCTGGCCAACGGCTGGACGGTGGCCACACGCAACATCAAGCACATAGCCCGAGCCGGGGCACTGGTGGTCAATCCGTGGGAGCAGCAACTGTAGGTGGCCGCGGCGTCGGTGCCGTACGTGTGCTGCAACCGCAGAGGCCCTCCCGTCCGACGGACGGAAGGGCCTCTGACCAGGCGTTTCTCTGTGCCCCCGGCAGGATTCGAACCTGCGACACCCGCTTTAGGAGAGCGGTGCTCTATCCCCTGAGCTACGAAGGCTGATCATGGCCGCGTGAGCCACAGGCGTCAGCGTACCGGATTCGGTGGGCGGGGTGCGGGGGGTCAGGACAGCGGGACGTGCGTGAAGCGGGATGCCGTGTGGAAGTCGGACTGGATGCGGGCGGCCGTGGTGGACAGTTCGGGGAGGACGGTCGTCACGCAGTCCTCCAGGGTGCGGCGAGCGGCGTGGGTGGCCACGTTCACCGCGGCGACCACCCGGCCCGCGCGGTCCCGGACCGGTACCGCGATCGAGCGGAGGCCGGATTCCAGTTCCTGGTCCACCAGGGCGTAGCCCTGGGCGTGGACGTCGGGGAAGGCGTCCGTCAGGAGGACGCGGCCCAGGGACGTGGCGTCGGCGGGCAGGCGGGTGCCCACCGTGATGTCGACCGTCAGGACGCGGGACGTCGTGGCGCCGGCCGTGTACTGGATCTCCGGAGCCGGGCCCGAGCGCGTCAGTACGGCCAGGGCGGTCGGTTCGTCCAGGCGGTCCGCCAGGGACCTCAGGTGCGGGGTCGCCAGGTGGGGGAGCGTCGTACGGGACAGGGGCGGGAAGCCCAGGGAGAGGACCCGGGGGGTGAGGGTGAACCCGCGGTCGCGTGTCGGGGTCACCAGGCCCAGGTGTTCGTACGTGATCAGTGCCCGGCGGGCCGTCGCCCGCGCCAGCCCCGTCGCCTTGGACACCTCTGTCAGGGTCAGCGCCGAACGGCCCTCGCCGAAGGCGGTCAGGACGGTGAGGCCGCGGGCCAGGGACTCGATGAAGTCGCTGCCCAGCTCGTGTTTGGACGCAGTCGTCCAGGTCGCCAGGCCGGAGGGGGCCGGTCCGGGGCCGGGCGGCGGGGCGTCGTGCAGGGTCGCCTCCATCGTCGCGACCGCCGCGCGGAGGCGGGGGAGGAGGGTGTCGCGCAGGTCTGCGGCGGAGTGCCGGCTGGTGTGGCTCACCACGTTTGCCGCGCAGGCGATCTGGCCTGTGTGCGGGTCCCGTACGGGGACGGAGACCGCGACCAGGCCCGGTTCGATCAGTTGGTCGTCCAGTGCCCAGCCCTCGGTGGCGGCTTGCGCGGCCTGGCGTACGAACGCCCTGTCGTCCGAGGCCGAGCGCGCGCGGTCCCGTGGTGGTACGGCCGTGAACGTGCGGTCCTCCGGGTCCGCCGCTCGGCGTTCACGCCAGCGGGTCCAGTCCTCGTCGGTCCACTCGGCGGCGAACAGCGCGCCGGGGGCGGTGCGTTCGGCGGGGAGCAGGTCGCCGATGCGGAAGCTCAGGGACATCGCGCGGCGGCGGGTGGCCTGGTGGATGAAGCGGATGCCGTCCCGGTCGGAGACGGCCAGCGACACCGACTCGTCGAGTTCGTCGGCCAGGGCGTCGGCGTGCGGGTCCAGCAGGGCCGGCAGACGCAGGGCGGCCAGGTAGGCGTTGCCCAGGTCCATCACCCGGGGGGCGAAGATCGCGTCCCGGCCGTCGAGGCGGACGTATCCCATGCGGGCGAGTGTCGAGGTGATGCGGTCGACCGTGGAGCGGGCGAGTCCGGTGCTCCGTTCGAGGGCGCTGAGGCTGAGGATGCCGCCCGACTCGGTGAGCCGCCGCAGTACGGCGATCCCGCGGATGAGGGGGGTGACCGCTTCGGACGGCGGCACGGCGGCTTCCGGCACCCGGGGGGCCGGGGCCTGGGCGTCCTGTGCGGTGTCGGTGGGCATCGGTTCTCCGGTACGGCGGTGCGGCACGGCACGCCTACCGTAATCCCCGCCCTGCCCCCGTCCCGTCCCCGTCCCGTCCCCGTGCCCTTCCTGCCCCGTCCCCTTCCTGCCCCTCCCTGCCTGTCTGTCCCCGCTGTCCCCGCTACCCCCGCGTCACCCGCACCGTGTAGTCGCCGGTCAGGTTCGCCCCCGTCACCTCGACGGTGATCTTCTTGCGCGGGTCCTTGAAGGTCTCGCCGGGCGAGAAGGTCGCGTCGGACAGCTCCGCGTGGACGTTGGGGCTGCGGGTGCAGCCGTCGGTGCCGCGGTGGGCGTCGAAGACGGTGATGGGGCCGCGCCCGGTGTCGACGTTCGCGTCGACCCGGTAGATGAGGATGCCGGGGTGGCACACGACCTCGTCGTTGCCGCCCTGGGCGCGCAGCTCGATCGCGTACCCGGTGCGGGCGCCGATCGGCACGAAGACGAGCTTGTGGCCGCCGGTGCGGAACAGCGGCGTCAGCGTGTACTCCTTGCTGCCCCGGCCCGTCGCGCAGCTCACCTGGTTCGCGTCCAGCCAGCCCAGTTTCCACTTGTGCCAGCCGAGCAGGTCGTTGTCGGCGCCCCAGTCCTCGCTCATGATGTCCCAGTGGCCGACGGCGCTCCCGCCCTCCTGGGTGTAGAGGTCGGGCAGGCCGAAGACATGGCCGTTCTCGTGGGGGAGCACGCGGTAGCCGGTGCGGTCGTAGCCGCCTGAGCCGTCGTCCTGGCGGGAGTAGACGAAGGACGCGTTGGCGACGGGGATGCCGTCGGCGACCGGGGCCTCGGCGTTGCCGGCGAAGGTCACGGACAGGACGGTGTCCAGGGCGGACGGGCCCGCGTTGGGAGTCACCAGCACGTTCAGCAGGTCGTACGAGCGGAAGTCCACCTCCGGGTCTGCGGCGGCCACGATGTCCTGGACCAGCTCGCGGTAGCCGGGGTCGAAGGGGGCGCCGCGCTCTATGCCGTACGCCGTGAACGGCTTGGGCATCCGCAGCCAGTGCTGGACCGGGGCCTCGGGGCGGTAGTCGAGGTGGCCGTAGGAGGCGGTGCGGAACCACTCCTGGGTCTGCGGGACGAACTCGCGGTAGCGGTCGAGCGCGTCGCCCTCGCCGGGCGCGTCGGGGAAGTCGACCATCAGGGTCAGCGCGCGGACGGTGCCGGTGGAGCGGGAGTAGCCGCCCGGGGTGGGGATGCCCTCGGTCATCTGGACGTCGTGGCCGCCGTTGATCAGGCAGGGGGTGAGGGCGGGAATGCGGGCCAGGGCGATCGAGCCCGCCCCGGGCGCGCTAGGGCCCTCGGAGGGGTGCCCGGTGCCGCCCGAGGTGCTGACCGCGAGGGTCAGGGCGGTCACGGACGCGAAGGCGGCCACGCGGCGCGGGGATATCCGGCGGGTGCGCGGGGATATCCGTCGGGCGATCGGCGGCGGCTGCATGCATGGGCCTTTCGCTCCACGGCAGCCGCCGGTCTCCGGCTGCACCCTTGCGATCACCCTCAGTCGAGGGGGCGGAGGCCGCGCGCTGGAGGGGCCGATCGTGGGTTTCCCGTCGGTATGGATGTGATGCAGGTCACAGGGAATCTTCTCGGGGGTGGGAAATAACCGGGGATCGTTTCCCCGTTTAGACGTGTGTCCGAGCGAAACGGGGACTTCTTCCCCGGATCGCCGCCAGCAAGCAAGTCGACCGAGGAGTGCGCCGTGCAGACCGTGACTTCACCGCGCCCCGAAGCGCGCAAGGCAGTCCGGCCCCGGGCCGACGCCCTGCGCAACCGGGAGCGGATCGTCGCCGCCGCCCGGGAGATGTTCGTCGAGCACGGCCCCGACGTGCCGCTCGACGAGATCGCCCGCCGGGCCGGCGTCGGCAACGCCACGGTCTACCGTAACTTCCCGGACCGCGACGCCCTCGTCCGCGAGGTCGTCTGCTCCGTGCTGGACCGCACGGTGCGGGCGGCCGAGCAGGCCCTCGCCGAGGGCGGCGACGCCTTCGAGGCGCTGGAGCGCTTCGTGCACGTCTCTGCCGACGAGCGGATCAGCGCTCTGTGCCCGATGGTCTCCAGCACCTTCGACGAGCACCACCCCGATCTGGAGACCGCTCGGGAACGCGTCGAGCGGATCGTCGGAGAGCTCATGGACCGGGCCAAGGGGGCCGGACTGCTCCGCCGTGACGTGGGCGTCGGGGATCTGATGGTCGCCGTGGCACAGCTCAGCCGGCCCCCGGCCGGCACGGGCTGTCTCAGCGCCGACCGTTTCGTACACCGTCATCTGCAGCTGTTCCTGGACGGACTGCGGGCCCCGGCCCGATCCGTCCTGCCGGGCACGGCCGTGACCATGGAGGACCTGCGCCAAGCCTGACGACGCCACATCCGACGACGCCATGCCAGACGACGCCACATCCGACGACGCCATGCCAGACGACGCCATGCCCGACGAGGCCACGCCCGAAGACGCCAAGTCCGAAGACTCAAGCCCGACGATCCACCGTCCGACGACGCATCGCCCGACCGATTAGTTGAGGGCCGTACTCCGGTCACTCACCACCGACGCTTCCTTTTGCATCACCGACCTCACCGACCCCTTTTTCCGTCACGAAGTCCCGAAGTGGGTACCCCCATGTCCGAAACAGCCTTCAAGGCTCCCGGCGCCGTTGAGCAGAGCGGCGACGCCAACCGCTGGAAAGCGCTCATCTTCATCGCGCTCGCCCAGCTGATGGTCGTCCTCGACGCGACCATCGTGAACATCGCCCTGCCCTCCGCCCAGACCGACCTGGGCATATCCGACGGCAACCGCCAGTGGGTCGTCACGGCCTACGCCCTCGCCTTCGGCGGTCTGCTCCTGTTCGGCGGCCGGATCGCCGACCTGTGGGGCCGTAAGCGGGCCTTCGTCGTAGGCCTGACCGGCTTCGCCGCCGCCTCCGCGCTCGGTGGCGCGGCGACCAGCGGCGCGATGATGTTCGGCGCCCGCGCCCTCCAGGGCGTCTTCGGCGCCATGCTCGCCCCGGCCGCGCTCTCCCTGCTCGCCGTGATGTTCACGGACGCCAAGGAGCGCGCCAAGGCCTTCGGCATCTACGGCGCGATCGCCGGTGGCGGCGGCGCCGTCGGCTTCATCCTCGGTGGTGTGCTCACCGAGTACCTGGACTGGCGCTGGACGTTCTTCGTGAACATCCCGTTCGCCGTGGTCGCCGCGCTCGGCGCGTACTTCGTCATCCGCGAGCCGGAGGGCGGCCGCAACCGCAACCCGCTCGACATCCCCGGCGTGCTCCTGTCCACCCTCGGCCTGGTCTCCCTGGTGTACGGCTTCACCCGCGCCGAGTCCGACGGCTGGGGCCACGCCACCACCATCGGCCTGTTCGTCGCCTCCGCGGTGCTGCTGATCGCGTTCGTCGTCACCGAGACCCGGGTCAAGGCCCCGCTGCTGCCCCTGCGCGTGGTCCTCGACCGCAACCGCGGCGGAATCTACCTCTCCCTGGGTATCGCGGTCATCGCGATGTTCGGCACCTTCCTCTTCCTGACCTACTACCTGCAGGTCATCAAGGGCTTCTCGCCGATCAAGACCGGCTTCGCCTTCCTGCCGATGATCGCGGGCATGATGGTCGGCTCCACCCAGATCGGCACCCGCCTGATGACCAGGGTCCCGGCCCGCCTGCTGATGGGCCCCGGCTTCCTGGTCGCCGCCGTCGGCATGCTGCTGATGACCCGTCTGGAGATCGGCTCGTCGTACGCCTCGACGGTCCTGCCGTCGATGCTGCTGCTCGGCCTCGGCATGGGTACGGCGTTCATGCCGGCCATGTCCCTGGCCACCCTGGGCGTCGAGCCCCGGGACGCCGGTGTCGCCTCCGCGATGGTCAACACCTCGCAGCAGGTGGGTGGCGCGATCGGCACGGCCCTGCTGAACACGATCGCCGCCTCCGCGACGACCTCGTACATCAAGGACCACATCGCCACTGCCGCGACGAAGCCGCAGCAGCAGCTGGTCCAGCTCGAGGGCATGGTGCACGGCTACACCAACGCGATCTGGTTCGCCGTCGGCATGCTGGTGCTCGCCTCGGTGATCGTCGTGGCCTTCGTCAACGCCGGCACCCCGGGCAGCGCCCCGGTCGCCTCCGGCGAGGGCGTCGAGGACGAGGTGGCGGTGCCGGTCATCGCCCACTGAGGCCGATGGCGTAACGGCGTACCCCTTCGGACCCGCCGTACGTACGAGGACGGGGAAACCCCGTACGCACGGCGCCCAGGACCGGCCCCGGCTCCGCGAGTGAGCGGCTCAGCGGAGCCAGGGCAGGTCCGCACCCGCTTCGTCCGGCTGCAGACCCTCGGCGACGATCTCCATGATCTCGCCGAGGGTCTTCTGCTGTTCCGGGCTGAGCCGGTCGAACAGTGCCTGGCGGACGGCGCCCACATGGCCCGGCGCGGCGCGCCGCAGCACCTCGGTGCCGGCCTCGGTGAGCACCGCGAACTGGCCCCGCTTGTCGGAGGGGCAGTCCTCCCGGGACACCCAGCCGTTCCGCTCCAGGCGGGTGATCGCGTGCGAGAGGCGGGACCGGGTGATCTTCGCCTTCTTGGCCAGCTCGGTCATCCGCAGCCGACGGCGCGGGGCCTCGGAGAGCTGGACGAGGAGGCCGTAGTAGATGTGTGGCATGCCCGCGTCGCGCTGCAGCTGACGGTCGAGGTGGTCTTCGAGCAGCGTGGCGGCGTGCATGAACGAACGCCAGACGCGCTGCTCCTCGTCGGTGAGCCAGCGGACGTGCGCGGCGGATTCGGATGCCGTGTTCATGCGGTCCACTGTACGAGCCATCTCCTTGAAAGTTGAACAAGCGGGGCGTACTCTGTTGCGCAGGAAAGCTTGAGAGTTAAAGCAGTTGCATCAGCCAGAGCAAAGCAGTCGGAGCAACGGGTCTGTGGGATCCACCGGAGGGAGCCGCCGTCATGTCCGCCGCCGCCCAGGAGCGCATGCCCGCCCTCTATCTCAGCCACGGTGCCCCGCCACTCGCCGACGACCCGATCTGGCCCGGCCAGCTCGCCGCCTGGTCCGCGGACCTGCCCCGCCCCAAGGCGATCCTCATGGTCTCCGCCCACTGGGAGGAGGCACCCCTCGCCATCGGTGCCACGCAGACCGTCCCCCTCGTGTACGACTTCTGGGGTTTCCCCGAGCACTACTACCGGGTGAAGTACGGGGCTCCCGGCGCGCCTGAGCTCGCCGAGTCGGTACGGAAGCTGCTGCGCGCCCCCGGCATGCCCGTCCAGGACATCCCGGACCGCGGCCTCGACCACGGCGCGTACGTCCCGCTGGTGGAGATGTTCCCCGAGGCCGACATCCCTGTCCTGCAGATCTCCATGCCGACCCTCGACCCGGTCAGGCTGATGGAGATCGGCCGCAGGATCGCCCCGCTGCGCGACGAGGGTGTGCTGATCGTCGGCTCGGGCTTCTTCACCCACAACCTGGCCGCGCTGCGGCACACGGGAGGCGGTGTGCCCAGCTGGTCCTCCGAGTTCGACGACTGGGGCCGGCGCGCCCTGGAGACCCACGACTGGGACGCCCTGCTGGACTTCCTCGACAAGGCCCCGGCCGGCCGGTACGCCCACCCGCGCACCGAGCACTTCGCGCCGCTCTTCGTCACCATGGGCGCGGCGGAGGCCGGCGGTGAGCCGACCGCCCAGAAGTCGGTGATCGACGGGTTCTGGATGGGGATGGCGAAGCGGTCGGTGCAGTTCGGCTGATCCTTTCCGGGGTCAGGTCGCTGATTCCTCCCGGGGGCAGAGGTCCCTCCCGGGGGGCACAGGTTCCTCCCCGGGTCACAGGTCCTTCTCGTACCAGGCCACGTCCCAGTACCGGCCGAACTTCCGGCCCACCTCCCGGTACGTGCCGACGTACCGGAACCCGAAGCGTTCGTGCAGCCGCGTGGACGCTTCGTTGGGCTGGGCGATGCCGGCGTACGCGCGGTGCAGGTCCTCGTCGGCCAGGGCCTCGAAGAGGGCCTTGTAGAGGAGCGTGCCGACGCCGCGCCGTCCGGCGTGCGGGGCGACGTAGACCGTGGCCTCCACGGAGGTGGAGTAGGCGGGCTTCGGCCGGTAAGGGCTGGATGTGGCGTAGCCCAGAATCTCCTGTGAGTCCGCGTCCACGGCAACCATCAGCCGGTACGGGCCGTCTTCCGGGTGGGAGATCAGCCAAGGGCGTCGCTCTTCCGGCGTGAAGACCGCGGTGTCGAAGGTGATGGGGCTCTCGCGCACGTAGTGGTTGTAGATGTTCGTGAGGGCTTCGAGGTCGTTCTCGACTCCTGGCCTGACCTGCACCTCTGCATGTACCGACGGCATCTCGCCTCCCATGTGGTGCCGCAGGGTACTGCATGATCAGAAAAATTGCGGGACGCGTTGGGAATTCTGTCCTGATTCCAGTCGTTGTTTCCATCGGATGCAGGGCACCCGAGGACAGTCCCAAGGAGTTCTCGGAGCGCCGGGCGTCCAGGACCACCCGCTGACCCACCATCGCAAGGGAGCACGCATGGCAACCCGTGCCGTCGCCCGTCGTAAGTCCGCCACCGGCGAGACGCCCGACGCGGCAAGCAGTGTTCGCACCCATGGCGGCGAGATCGCCGACCGCGACCTGGTCGGCATGTATCTCGACGAGATCGCGCGGACACCGCTGCTCGACGCCGCCAAAGAAGTCGAGCTGTCCCAGACCATAGAGGCGGGTGTTTTCGCGCGACAGGTCCTCGACGGGTACGAGGAGTCCGCCACGGACGCCAGCCGCGAGGAACTCGAGGCACTGGTCGCCGCGGGGGAGCACGCCAAGGACATCTTCATCCGCTCCAACCTCCGGCTGGTCGTGGCGGTGGCCCGGCGCTACCCGCGCAGCGGCCTGCCCCTGCTCGACCTGGTCCAGGAGGGCAACGCGGGCCTGGTGCGCGCGGTCGAGAAGTTCGACTACCGCAAGGGCTTCAAGTTCTCGACGTACGCCACCTGGTGGATCCGTCAGGCGATCACCCGCTCCATCGCGGACCAGTCCCGCACGATCCGGCTGCCCGTCCACCTGGTCGAGGAGCTCGGCCGGATCCGGCGCGTGCAGCGCGAGTTCAACCGTGAGCACGGGCGCGAGCCGGAGCCCGCGGAGATCGCCGCGGAGCTCGGTTCCACGCCGGAGCGCGTCACCGACGTGCTCGACTGGGCCCGTGACCCGGTCTCGCTGAACATGGCGGTGGACGACGAGGGCGAGACCCAGTTCGGTGACCTGCTGGAGGACACCTCGGCGGTCTCCCCCGAGCAGTCGGTGCTCACGCTCCTGCGCAGCGAGGAACTCGACGACCTCATCGGCCGCCTCGACCAGCGCACGGCCTCCATCATCAAGATGCGGTACGGCATCGAGGACGGCCGGGAGCGCACGCTGACCGAGGTCGGCAAGGAGCACGGCCTGACGCGCGAACGCATCCGCCAGATCGAGAAGCACGCGCTGCTCGAACTGAAGAAGCTGGCGCGCGACACCGGGTTCGACGCGGCGGCGTAAGCGGGGCAAACGGCACCGGCGCTCACCGGAGCGGAACGCGTGGGGGCGCGTGTGGTTCGACGGGCGCCGAGTGACGTACGGCCACTGTCGCCCGCGTACGCCGGGTGGCGCAAGACAGCGCAAACATGGCTCTGTACCGCCGCTTCAACTCGCGGGGCCCCGGGAACAACCCTTCAGGGCCCAGGAGTTCGAGGTCCGGGACCGGACCGTACTCGCACGCCCTTATGACAACCCTGAGCCACGTCCCGTCGCAATTCCCCCCCGGCGCCGGGACCTTCACAGAGCCGGGCTTCGGCGCCACTCCCCCCGGGTGCCGGAGCTCGGCTCTTCTTCCTGCCCGGACACGCTCTTCTTCATGCCCGGACACGTCGGAGTTCGTATGTCCGGACACCTTGCCGTTCTCATGTCCGGACGCCTTGGCTTTCCATGTCCGGACACGTGGGAGTGGCGGGTCACCCCGTACCTGAACCCCGGGGTGGCCCGCCGAATGGCAGATTCTGCCACATGGGCATACCCTGCCGCCGTGAGCGCCCCCAACCCCGCCGGCAACACCCCAGGTAAGCCCTTTCCCCCCGTCCCTCCCGCGTCCCTGACGGAGCGCCGCAAGGCGGAAACCCGGATGGAGATCGCCCGGGCGGCGGCCGCGCTCTTCGTCGGCCAAGGCCTGCGTGCCACCCGCGCCGAGGACATCGCCCAGGCCGCGGGAGTCGCCCCGCGCACCTTCTACCGCTACTTCGCCACCAAGGAGGAGGCGGTGGCCCCCCTCTACGCGGCGGGCGCCCAGCTTTGGGTGGAAGCGGTCCGCGCGGCCCCCGCCGCGCTGTCGGTACCGGAGGTCCTGGAGCACGCGGTGCGCCACACCCTGACTCCCGGCGCCTGCGTCTCCGCCGCCTCCTGGGAATGGGTGCGCACCCTCGTCCGCCTGGCCCGCACGAGCCCCGCGCTGGGCAAGGTGTGGGGGGAGGTGTGCCTGGCGTCGGAGCAGACCCTGGCGGAGGTCCTGGCGGAGCGGACGGCCCCCGCCGAGGTGGCCGACAATGTTGCCGACGCGGCCGCGCACACCCTCGAACTCCGCTTCACCGCCGCGGTCGTCGGCGCCGTCGTACGTGTGGCGGTCGAGTCCTGGGCCGGGACGCCCGCCCCGCCCTCGGGCCCGGAGGGCCCCGCGGCGCTGGCCCTGCGCAACCTCGGGGCGCTGCGGGACTTTCCCTGGGGGGAGGGGAGGAGGGGCGGGTAGGGGACGCCGTACGACCGCTCAAGTGCCCCCGGCCCGGCTCGGCTTCTGCCGGACCCGGCCTCCGCCCGATTCAACCGCGCGCCCGATTCAACCGCGCGCCCGACTCAACCGCCCGCCCGACTCAACCGCCCGCCCAACTCCCGTACGCACTCGACGAGTTCCGCGGGCTCCCGGACGACGAAATCGACCCCGGCCATCGCCAGGCGGATCGCGAGCCACTCCACGGGATCCCCGGTGGCGCCCCGCACGACGCAGCCCCGCTCGCCGTCCGGCTCCGGCGTGCCGAGCCACCCGGGCAGCCGCGCGGCGACGACGTCCGCCGGAGCGGCGAAGGCGACCGTGAACTCGTATGTCTCCTGCCGCCGTTGGATGGACCGCCGCAGGTATTCCGCCGCGCTTCCCGTCGGCAGTTCCCGCGGGGCGAACCGCGCCCCGGTGGCGAACGGATCGCTGACCCGGTCGACGCGGAACGTGCGCCAGTCGTCCCGGTCCAGGTCGTAGGCGACGAGGTACCAGCGGCGCCCCGTCGACACCAGCCGGTACGGCTCCGTCAGCCGCCGTGACTCGGTCCCGTCCCCGGCCCGGTAGGCGAAGCGCAACCGCTCGTGCCCGGCCACGGTGGACGCCATCACGGTCAGCGTCTCGGGCGCGATGCGCGCCCCGTCCCCGCTGGTCAGCGGCGTTGTCGCGGCCTGGAGGGTGGACACCCGGTGCCGCAGCCGCGAGGGCAGCACCTGCTCCAGCTTCGCCAGTGCCCGTACCGACGCCTCGTCGACCCCCTCCACCGCGTGCCCGGCGCCGGCCCGCAGTCCGACCGCGATGGCCACCGCCTCCTCGTCGTCGAGCACGAGCGGCGGCATCGCCTTGCCCGCGACAAGGCGGTACCCGCCGTCGGCCCCCAGGGTGGCCTGTACGGGATAACCCAGCTCACGCAGCCGGTCGATGTCCCGCCGCACCGTACGGCGGGAGACCCCGAGCCGCTCGGCGAGCTCGCCGCCGGGCCATTCGCGGGGCGTCTGGAGGAGGGAGAGGAGTTGCAGCAGCCGGGCCGGTGTGTCCGTCGTCATGTATCCGAGGATGCCGCAGAACTAGGACACGATCTGACCTAGTGAGGTCCTACCTTGAATGCATGACCTCCACCGAACCCCTTGTGGACAGCACCGACAGCACCGACAGCACCGACAGCACCGACAGCACCGACAGCACCGACAGCACCACCCCCGCGGCGGACCGGCGTCGCTGGTTCGCCCTTGCCATCGTGATGACCGCGGCCTTCATGGACCTCGTCGACGTCACGATCGTCAACATCGCGATCCCGTCGATCCAGCGGGACGCCGGCGCCTCCGTCAGCCAGATCCAGTGGATAACCGCCGGTTACGCCCTCGCCTTCGCCACCGGTCTGATCACCGGCGGACGCCTCGGCGACATCCACGGCCGCAGGCGGCTGTTCCTGCTCGGTGTCGGTGGCTTCACGGTCGCGTCGGCCCTGTGCGGCTTCGCCGCGAACCCGGAGATGCTGGTCGCCTCCCGCATCCTGCAGGGCGGGATGGCGGCGATGATGGTGCCGCAGGTCCTCTCGATCGTGCACGCCACCTTCCCGGCCCATGAGCGCGGCAAGGTCTTCGGCCTCTTCGGCGCGATCGTGGGCCTGGGCGCGGTCTCGGGCCCGCTGCTCGGCGCGCTGCTGACGGAGTGGAACCTGTTCGGCCTGGAGTGGCGCCCGATCTTCCTCATCAACCTGCCGGTCGGCATCGTGGCCTTCCTTCTGGGCCGCCGCTTCATCACGGAGTCGAAGGCGCCGAAGGCGCTGAAGCTGGACCTCGTCGGCGTCGCGCTGGTGGCGCTGGGCCTGCTGATGCTGCTCTACCCGCTTACCCGCGGCCGCGAGCTGGGCTGGCCGCTGTGGGGGTACGTCTCGATGGCGGGCTCGCTCGTCGTCTTCGCGGCGCTGGTGGCGTACGAGCGGCGCAAGGGCGCGCGGGACGGTTCCCCGCTGGTCGAGCTGTCCCTGTTCCGGGTGAAGAGCTTCGCGGCGGGCATCGCGGTGCAGACGGTGTTCGGGATCTCGCTCGGCTTCTTCTTCCTGGTGTGGACGCTGTACATGCAGTTCGGCCTCGGCTGGAGCCCGCTGCGGGCCGGTCTGACCGGGGTGCCCTTCTCGATCTCCGTCTCCGTGGCGGCCGGGATGTCGGTCCAGAAGCTGGTCCCGCGGTTCGGGCGCAAGGTGCTCCAGGCGGGCGCGCTGGTGATGGCGGCCGGTGTCCTGATCTACATGGCAGAGTCCGAGCGGTACGGCCTCGGCATCACCTCCTGGCAGATGGCGCTCCCGCTGGTCGTCATGGGTGCCGGCATGGGCCTGATCGTCGCCCCGCTGACGGACGCGGTGCTCTCCGGGGTGCCGCGCGAGCACGCCGGTTCGGCCTCCGGTCTGATCAACACCGTGCAGCAGATGGGCAACGCGCTCGGGCTCGGCCTGGTGTCGGTGGTGTTCTTCGGTGAGATCCCTGACCGGCTGACCCGGGCCCAGGTGGGACCGGCCTTCGTGCACGCCTTCCAGCACGCGCTGGGCTGGGTCGCCGCGGTGCTGGGCGTGATCTTCCTGCTGATGTTCGCGCTGCCGAAGCGGCCGGCGCAGCATCTGGAGGGCGGCGGGGACGGCGCCGACGAGCGGCTCCTGGTGGAGGCGGAGCCCGAGCTCGTGCACTGATCCCCGGCCCCGGAAGGGCCCGGCACCCGACGGTGCCGGGCCCTTCCGCATGCCCCGAGCAGCCGGAAGTTCGTGCCTGAGCAGCCGGAAGTCGGTGCCCCGGATGGGGCGGAAGTCCGTGCCTGAGCAGCTGGAAGTCCGGTCATGCCCGAATCGGGTCCGAACCTGTTTACTTTCCGGAAATCCGGGCGTAGCCTCGCAGCGAAACCACAAGTTCGGGCATCAGTCGGAGGCAAACGGACATGTACGCACCGGAGCGGCAGCAGGAGATCCTCCGGCTCGCCCGCGAGGGCGGCCGGGTGGACGTGGTGTCGCTCGCCGAGGAGTTCCAGGTGACGGCGGAAACGATTCGCCGCGACCTGAAGGCCCTCGACCGCGCCGGCCTCGTCCGCCGGGTGCACGGTGGTGCCATACCGGCCGGACGCCTCGACTTCGAGCCGGACCTCGCCGAACGCGAGTCCACCTCGACCGACGAGAAGGACCGCATCGCCAAGGCGGCCGTCACCGAGCTGCCGACCGAGGGGACGATGATCCTCGACGCCGGTACGACGATCGCCCGCCTGGCCGGGGCCATCCCCCTGGAGGCGTCGCTCACCGTCGTCACGCACAGCCTGCCGATCGCGGCCCGCCTCGCGGACCACCCGGGCATCCAGCTCCACCTCGTCGGCGGACGCGTACGCCACCGCACCCGCGCGGCCGTCGACGCCTGGGCGCTGCGCGCATACGGCGAGATCAGGGCGGACGTCCTCTTCGTGGCCGCCAACGGCTTCTCCGTCGAGCACGGTCTGACCACCCCCGACCTCGCCGAGGCCGCGGTGAAGCGCGCGGCGGTCGCCGCTGCCCGCCGCGTGGTGCTGCTCGCCGACTCCGTCAAGCACGGCCAGGAGCACTTCGCCCGCTTCGGCGACCTGAGCGACGTGGACCTGCTGATCACCGACAGCGGGCTGAGCCCCGAGGACGCCGCCGCCATCGAGCGCGGCGGCACGGAAGTAGTACGCGCATGATCGTCACCGTCACCCCCAACCCGTCCCTGGACCGCACCTACGAGGTTCCCTCGCTGGAGCGCGGCGAGGTCATCCGTGCCACCGGCGAGCGCATGGACCCCGGCGGCAAGGGCGTCAACGTCTCGCGCGCCGTCGCGGCCGCCGGACGGCGCACGGTCGCCGTTCTGCCCCTGGGTGGCGCGCCGGGCGCGCTCATCGCCGAGCTGCTCGACGCGCAGGGCATCGAGGTCGCGCCCGTGCCGATCGCCGGAGCCACTCGCTCGAACATCGCGCTCGCGGAGGCGGACGGGGTGCTCACCAAGATCAACGCGCCGGGGCCCGAGCTGTCGGGGGCCGAGCAGGAGCTGCTGCTGGACACGGTGCGGGCGCAGTCGGCCGGTGCCGACTGGATCGCCTGCTGCGGGAGCCTGCCGAGGGGGCTCACGCCGGCCTGGTACGCCGACCTGGTCGCGCGGGCGCACGCCGCGGGCGTACGTATCGCGCTGGACACCTCCGGGCCCGCGCTCCTGGAGGCGCTTCGGGAGCGTCCCGACGTGGTGAAGCCGAACGCCGAGGAGCTCGCGGAGGCCGTCGGGCGCCCCCTGGCGACCGTGGGCGACGCGGTGAAGGCGGCCGAGGAACTGCGCGAGATGGGTGCGCGTGCCGTGCTCGCGAGCCTGGGCGCCGACGGTCAGCTGCTCGTGGACGACGCGGGCGCCTGGTTCGGCAGCGCGCACGTGGACGTCGTACGCAGCAACGTCGGAGCGGGCGACTCCTCCCTCGCCGGCTTCCTGATCGCGGGCGGCGGCGGGCCCGAGGCGCTCGCCTCCGCCGTCGCGCACGGCGCGGCCGCCGTCCAGCTGCCCGGCAGCGTGATGCCCACGCCGGCCGATCTGGACCCGGCGGCGGTGACGGTGACGGCGGAGGTCCCGGTGGACCGCGAACTGACGGAGCCCGTGTCATGAACGTCCGTACGACCGTGCCGTCGACCGCGCTCGTGCCTGCCCCGGCGCCCGCGCCCCATAGTCCGGCCATGAAGCGGCGAGGCTCCCCGTTACTCGCCGCGGCCGTGGACCGACAGGGCTCTCCAAGCCGTCCTGCCGGTCCGAGGAGGCGGGGTCTCCCCGGCCCCGCCTCCGCCCACCCCGCCCCCCACAGCACCCCCGTCCCCACCCTCGCCCACCCCACTCCCCGGGCGATACGCGTGCATAGGAGCCCGCGATGAGCGACATGATCACCGCGGACCTGGTCGATCTCGACCTGTCCGCCGATACCAAGGAAGCGGCGGCGCGTGCCCTCGCCGAGCGCATGGTGACCTTGGGCCGGGTGACCGACCTGGAGGGCTTCCTCGCCGATGTGGCCGCCCGGGAGGCGCAGATGCCGACCGGCCTGGACGGCGGTATCGGCATCCCGCACTGCCGCAGCGAGCACGTCACCGAGCCGACGCTCGCCTTCGGGCGCAGCGCCGCCGGCGTCGACTTCGGTGCGGCGGACGGCCCCGCCGACCTCATCTTCCTGATCGCGGCCCCGGCCGGTGCCGACGACGCCCATCTGACGATCCTGTCGTCGCTGGCCCGGCAGCTGATGAACGCCGAGTTCACCTCCGCGCTGCGGTCGGTGGGCGACGCGGCTGCGGCGGCCGCGCTGATCCGCGGAGACGGGGCGAGCACCGCGCCGGCTGCCACCAAGGGTGCGACTGCGGGCGCCCACGGCGCTTCTGACGGCGCGAAGAGCGCCGCGAGCGCCTCCGAAAACTCCGCTGCGGCGCCGGCGGCGGCCTCCGCCGACGCCGCGGCGGGCAGCACGGCGCAGGGCGCCGCTTCCGGCGCGGGCGAGCGTCCGTTCCGTATCGTCGCCGTCACCTCCTGCCCGACCGGCATCGCGCACACCTACATGGCGGCCGAGTCGCTGGAGAGCGCGGGCCGCGAGGCGGGCGTCGAGGTCCTCGTCGAGACGCAGGGCTCGGCCGGCTTCACCCGGCTCGACCCGGCCGTGATCGCGGCGGCGGACGGCGTGATCTTCGCGCACGACGTACCGGTCCGGGACAAGGACCGCTTCGCCGGGAAGCCCACGGTCGACGTCGGCGTGAAGGCGGGCATCAACCGCCCCGCCGAGCTGATAGCCGAGGTCCGCGGCAAGGCGGAGCGCGGCGAGGTGACGGCGGCGGCCACCTCCGGCGGCACGCCGGTCGAGCGCGCGGGCGACTCCACCGAGGGCTACGGCACCAAGCTCCGCAAGTGGCTGATGTCCGGCGTGAGCTACATGGTCCCGTTCGTCGCGGCGGGCGGTCTGCTGATCGCCCTCGGCTTCGCGATCGGCGGCTACAAGATCAACAAGGCGCCGTCGGTGATGGACCACTTCGTGTGGACCCAGGGCGACAGCTGGGCCGCGCTGCTCTTCCAGATCGGCGTGGTGTCCTTCGGCTTCCTGGTCCCGGTGCTGGCCGGCTACATCGCGTACGGCATGGCGGACCGGCCCGGTCTGGTTCCCGGTTTCGTGGGCGGCATGATCGCGTCCACGATCAACGCGGGCTTCCTCGGCGGCCTGGCGGCCGGTCTGATCGCCGGTGGTGTCGTGCTCGCGATCCAGAAGGTCGACATCCCACCGGCGCTGCGCGGCATCATGCCGGTGGTGGTGATCCCCCTGATCTCCTCGGCGATCGTCGGATTCCTGATGTTCGTCGTGATCGGCAAGCCCATCGCCTCCGCCCAGAAGGGCATGACCGACTGGCTGAACGGCCTCTCCGGCACCAACGCCGTCCTGCTCGGCACGCTGCTCGGCCTGATGATGTGCTTCGACCTCGGCGGCCCCGTCAACAAGGTCGCGTACACCTTCGCCACCGCCGGCATCGCGGTCTCCAACCCGAGCGACTCCGCGATGAAGATCATGGCCGCGGTGATGGCGGCCGGCATGGTCCCGCCGCTGGCGATGGCCCTGGCCACCACCGTGCGCGGCAAGCTCTTCACCACGACCGAGCGTGAGAACGGCAAGGCCGCCTGGGTCCTGGGCGCCTCCTTCATCTCGGAGGGCGCGATCCCGTTCGCGGCCGCGGACCCGCTGCGCGTCATCCCCTCCTCGATGGCCGGCGGCGCGGTCACCGGCGCCCTGTCGATGGCCTTCGGCGCCACCCTGCGCGCCCCGCACGGCGGCATCTTCGTGGTCCCGCTGATCGGCAACCCGTTCCTCTACCTGGTCGCCATCGCGGCGGGCGTGGGTGTCACGACGGCGCTGGTGGTCATCCTGAAGGGCATGCGCAAGCAGGCTCCGGAGGCCACGGCCGGCGGGGAGACGGCGAACCCGGCGGCGACGGCGGAGGCGAAGCAGCCGGTCGCGGCGTAACCGTCCGCCACCCTTGCCCCTTTGGGATGCTGTGAGTTGTTCACGGCACCTGCGAGATACGTCACGGTCCGGGACCAAAGTCCCGGACCGTGGTGTCTACTGGGCCGTATGCCTGAGCACGTCTCGATCCTCCAGCTGGCCGGCGTGGTCGGCCTGGTCCTGGTGACCGCGGCCTGGATGATCCTTCTGATGCATACCGTGCGCCGCCCTCACCCCGCCGCACGGCGCTCGGGCCGCGCACCGCACGCCCTGCCGCTGCAGACCCTCCCGCCCCAGCGCCAGGCCCCTCCTCAGGTCGAGTCCGTCGAACTGACCCCGGCGGAGCAGGACGCGTTCGCGGGCCTGGTACGGCGGCTCGGGGAGCGCTAGCCGAGAGCCTTTACGCGCGGGCCGGAGCCGGGGCGGATCGCTCAGGCCTGCCGCGTCGCCCGCCGCTCCATGGCCTCCCGGGCCGCGTCCTCCGTCATGTAGACCTCGCACATGTGCCGCCCGTCGGGTGTCGCCGTGTGCTCGACCTCCCAGAGGGAGAGTTCCTCGCCGTCGCGCAGCAGGAACGCGTGCTCGTAGAGCGAGAAGCACAACCCCGCCCGGCCGGCCCGCCCGGGGCGGCCGAAGGCCTGGGTGATCTGGTGCGCGAACGCCGTCGTCAGCAGCGCGGCCATCTCCGCGCCCGGCCGGTCCGGGTTCTCCGCGCGGCGCAGGAGCCGGCGCGCGTGGTCCGCCGAGTCGTCCGGAACGTACACGTGTCGCGCCTCGAGGATCGGCGACAGCTGCATCAGTACCGGCAGCTCGAAATCCGGGGTCTCCGGCGGCAGCGGCAGCCGGGCGGTCGCCGTGCGCAGCTCCTCCTCGTCGACGTACACCTCGTGCTGCGGGTCGCTGCCCGGCGCGGTGTTGTGGACGAGCTCCCAGAGCGTGACGGCCGAGCCGTCGGCGAGCAGCCAGGTGTGCCGGTACGTCTCGCGGTGCAGCCCCGCGCTGTGGTGCGCGGAGTGCAGGGAACTGTCGTGCGCCAGCGCACAGTCGAGCTGTCGTATCGCCTCGTCGGGCAGCTCGAAGGAGTTCAGGGCACGGCCGAGGAGTCGCGCGAGGTGCTCCTCCGGAGACTCGGGCGACTCGGCTGGTTCGTACGCTGCCGTCTCGTACGGAACGCTCAAGACTTCTCCCGGCGTTGCTGCATGTCACTTTGTGGGTGCATACCGTAGCCCCTCGGTCGGACATCATGTCCCGGAACCGAGAAAACGTGCGCCAGGAAAACGCGCGGGCCGCGCGGAGAGTTCCCGCACGGCCCGACACTCCGTCAAAAACCAGCCGGTCAGGCGGCGCTGCCCGCGCCCCACTCGCTCCACGACATGTTCCAGCCGTTGAGCCCGTTGTCCGGGGCCACCGTCCTGTCGGGGGAGTTCTTCACGATCACGACGTCCCCGATGAGCGAGTTGTCGTAGAACCACTTGCCGGTGGTGTCCCCCTGTGCGCCCTGGGCGTCCTGGAGCCCGACGCAGCCGTGGCTGGTGCCCTGGCGGCCGAAGGGCGGGTTGCCCTTGTTGTACCAGTAGTTTCCGTGGACGAACGTGCCGGACGTCGTCAGCCGCATCGCGTGCGGCACGTCCGAGATGTCGTACTCGCCGCCGTAGCCCACCGTCGATCCGTTCATGCGCGTCTGCTCGAACTTCTCGGAGATCACCATCTGCCCGTTGTACGTGGTGTGCTCCGGGCTGCCCGACGAGATCGGAACCGACTTGAACGTCTTGCCGTCCCGGACCACCGTCATGGTCTGCGTGTTCACGTCGACCGTGGAGACCTGCGAGCGCCCGACGGTGAAGGTCACCGTCTTCTTCTGCACCCCGTAGACGCCGTTCGCGCCCTGGACCCCGTCCAGGTCGATCTTCATCGTGACCTTGGAGCCGGCCTTCCAGTACTCCTGGGGCCGGAAGTCGAGCCGCTGCGTCCCGAACCAGTGCCCGACCACCTGCCGGCCGCTGCTGGAGCTCACCGTGATGTGCGACTGCACGGCCTTCTTGTCGGTGATGGCCTTGTCGAAGGTGAACGACACCGGCATGCCGACACCGACCGTCGTGCCGTTGTCCGGCGTGTACGTCCCGATGAAGCTGTTCGACGTCGTGACCGTGGTGAAGATGGAGTTGGCCGCGGCGGTGCGCCCGTCGGAGTCCTTCGCGGTCGCCGCGATCCGGTACTTGGTCCCGCGCTCCAGCTGGTCCTTCGGCTTCCAGTTGCTGCCGTCGGCCGACACCGTGCCAGGCACGGCCTGACCCGACCCCGCCACGGTCATCTTCACGTCGGTCAGCTTGCCGCCGCTGACCTTCACGCCGGTCGCGTTGATGGACGCGCTGGTCGAACCGTCCTCGGCCGAGATGGCTATCTTCGCCGCGGACGTCCTGGCCGACTCCTTGCCGCCCTTGCCGTCGTCGTTTGTGGCGTTGGCGCTGCCGCCGCAGGCGGTGAGCGTGAGGGCGCCGACCATCAGGGCGGCACAGGCCCCCAGTACGCGCCGCGCTGCAATGTCCGGCGTTGTCACGGGCTGCTCCAGGTTCATGTGATGTGGGTGATCCGCTTCAGTGCGTGGGAAGAGAGGGAACCGGCGGCCGAGAAGGTTCCCTCCGGCTTCCCTGAACGCGATCACGTGACAGAACCGGGACAGTCCAGCGGCACACCGGTCGCATCACGCGGCCGGGCACCCGTCGAGGCGCGCGTCGGCTACCGGGCCCCGTACAACTCCTCGTAGGACGGCCACATCCCGCCCGGCCCGTCCACCGACTCGGCGGCGCGCACGGCGCGCACGATCGCGCGCGTCACGAGGTCCGCGCCTGCAGCGAGGATGTCGTTGAGCGCGAGGGGGCGCTCGGCGTCGAGCGGGCGCTCCCCTGTGGCCAGCGCGAACACCGTGTCGCCGTCGTTCAGCAGATGCACCGGGCGCACGGCGCGCGCGATGCCGTCGTGCGCGGTGCCGGCCACCTTCTGCGCCTGTGCCTTGGAGAGCTCCGCGTCGGTGGCGACCACGGCGAGCGTGGTGTTGAGCACCGGCGGCGCGTTCTTCGCGGCGGCCTCGGAAAGGCGTCGGCGTGCGGCCTCGTGCACGCGCGCCTCCGGATACTTCACGCGCCCCTGGAAGAACTCGCCGTACAGCACGCCCGTTTCCGGGTCCATCACCGAGCCCACGGCGTTGACGACCACCAGCGCGGCCACCGTGACACCCGAGCCGAGGACGGTGCTCGCGGTGCCGACCCCGCCCTTCAGCCACCCCGCCGCGGCGCCCGTGCCGGCCCCCACGCACCCCTCCGGCACCCGCGCGCCCAGCGCACTCGCCGCGGCCGCCTCGACCGCCGCGCGCCCCGTGGACGCGTCCGGTCTGGCCCGGAAGTTCCCGCCCCGCCCCAGGTCGTAGACGCAGGCGGCGGGGACCACCGGCACGACGTGTGCCGGGTCCGCCCCGACCGGGACTCCGCGCCCCTGCTCCTCCAGCCAGGCCATCACCCCCGACGCCGCGTCCAGCCCGTACGCGCTGCCGCCGGTCAGCACCACCGCCTCGACCTTCTGCACCGCGTTGCGCGGGTCGAGGGCGTCGGTCTCCTTGGTGCCGGGACCGCCGCCGCGCACGTCCACGGCGGCGACGGCCCCACCCCGCGGAGCGAGGACGACCGTGGTGCCGGTGAGCCGGCCGTCGCCGCCGAGGGTCGCGTGCCCCACCCGCACTCCGGCGACATCCGTCAATGCGTCAACTGTCATGGCAGCCAGTCTGTCCCAGCCCCGGTCGCGTCAGGAGGGGGCAGGCGGCGGGAGGCGGTCAGACGGCACGAGGCGGTCAGGCGGCGGTCGCGGTCTGTCTCGCCCCGCGCTCGCGCGCGACCGTCCGGGCCGTCAGCACCACTCCGGCCACCACGGCCAGCGCCGACACGAGGCCCGCCGCGAGCACCGCCCAGTCGCGCAGGAAGGTGCAGCCGATCACCAGCAGCGCCGCGACCGGCAGCAGCGTCTGCTGCGCGAGGCCGATCTTGAAGTAGCGTGAGTGCAGCGCCCAGACGGTGACCAGATAGAGCGCCGTCGGGAGGGTCACGGCGGCCGAGGCGGACAGCGTCGAGATGTGCGCCTTGCCGACCGCCTGCTCGACGGCCACTTGAAGACCGGCGCCGATGGCGGCCGCCGACGCGAAGATCAGGTAGTGGCCGTAGCCCCACAGGAACGCCTGCTTGCTGGAACGCAGATGACCGTGGATCGGCACCGCGAAGTAGATCCACCAGGCGGAGAAGACGATCAGCAGGCCGCCCGCCGCGATCGGCAGCAGCTCGCCCAGCGCATCGTGCTCGTCCATGGCCGACTTCACGGCCACCGTGGAGGCGGCGATCGTCTCGCCGAGCACGATGATCGTGAACAGCCCGTACCGTTCGGCGATGTGATGCGGATGCCAGGACGTGGGGTGGACCTTCTCCGCGTACAGCGGCACGCACAGCTCCGCGATCACCATGACGAGATACACCCAGGGGCGCGCGGGTTCCGGCAGGAGCACCAGCCCGAGCCAGCCGACCTGGCACAGCAGCACGCCACCCGCGTACCGCAGCGCCATGGTTCGCTCCGCGCCCTGCGCCGATCTCGCGGCACGCAGCCACTGCGCGGCGAGCGCCACCCGCATGATCACGTAGCCGAGCACGACCACCCGGTAGTCGTGGTCCCGGAACGCCGACGAGACACCGGCGGCCAGGACCAGCACGCCGAAGATCTGGACCAGCGTGACGGCCCGGTAGAGCATGTCGTCGTTGTCGTACGCCGAGGCGAACCAGGTGAAGTTCATCCACGCCCACCAGATGGCGAAGAACAGCATTGCGTAGCTCAGGATGCCGTCGCCCGCGTGTCCCGCGACCACGGCGCGCACGAGCTCGATGCCCGCCTGCGCGATGGCCACGACGAAACACAGGTCGAAGAAGAGCTCGAGCGGTGACGCGACCCGGTGCGCCTCGCCGCGTCCGCGGGCGGTGAGCCGACGCAGGGGCCGGAGGGGGTGGTGCGCGCCCTGGGAGGCGGGCGGTGTCGGAGCGGAACTCGACGTCATGCCTCCCAGCACAGCAGAAAAACCGACGGGACGGGATCTTCGGGGCTCGAACGAGGAACCGTACCCTTGAGGCATGAGCACCGACCCCGCCCCCGAGCCGCGCGACCCGAAGCCCACGCTGGTCTTCGACGACCCGCTGAACCAGCAGTCCTCGGACGACACGGACCGCGGGTGGGGCGAGCGCGGTGACGGCGACGGTGCCGCCGACCTGAAGCGCTTCCTCGACGAGAAGCCGCCCCACCACCTCTGAGCCCGCCCCCGGCGAGACCTCTTCTACCGCGGCCCGCGGCCCGCGGCGGCGCGCTGCGCGACCAGCTCGTCGCGGATCTGCTTGAGCACCTCCAGCTCGGTCACCTCGATGACCTCGTGCGTGCCCTCCCTCGCCTTGCGGCGGGCCTCCATCCGGGCCAGGTACTTCGCCATCGGCAGGACCATCAGGAAGTAGACCACCGCCGCGGTGATCACGAAGCTGAGCGTGGCTCCCAGGACGGAGCCCCACATGATCTGGACGCCGCTCGTGACCGTGCCGTCCGCGGCCACCTTGCAGGGTTCCTTCAGGCAGGTGCTGTAGCCGTCCAGGTTCTTGGTGCCGATCGCTCCGACGACGGGATTGATGATCCCCTTCACCAACGCGTTGACTATGTTGGTGAAGGCGGCGCCGATGACCACCGCCACGGCCAGATCGACGACGTTCCCGCGCATCAGGAAGGCCTTGAAGCCCTCCCAGACGCCCGTCTCCTTCTTCTTGCTCACCTCGGGGACTCTCCTCGCACGCGCACGGTCTGGAACGAAACGCTCCGCAACCTACGGCACGATGCCGCCATCCTGTCCAGTTCCATAACTTGATCCGGTTCAAAGGCCCGGCCCGGCGACTGGACAGCAGGTCGCCGAGAAGACGGCCGAGGGCGCTCAGCACAGCGTCACCGCCAGCCGAGATGTAGCGCTCGCGCCGACGAGACGTGCCGCCGTGGGACGCGGCACCGAGAGCACGACCAGCGCCCCGCTCTCCGCGGCGCCGTCCGGGAACTCCGGCAACTTCGTCACACGCGCCCCGCGCGCGATCACCCGGGCGTCGCCGCCCGTGACCGGATCCTCGGCGGCGATGACGTCGACCCGGTCCCCGGGCCGCAGCAGCCGGACGGTGGCGGCGTCGGCGATCCGCACCGGCGCGGCGACGACGTCGACCGCGCGATGCCGTCGCGTGGGCTCCGCCACCGGATGCCCGCGCGGCCGCTCGCCGTGGCCCGGATCTGTGGCGGCGCTCGGCCCGGCCGCCACGAGCGCGGCCGCGGTGACGGCGAGACCGGCCGCCACGGCCCGCCGGCGATGCCGCACGAGCCGTTGCAGCTGATACCGCCCGCCGCGCACCCGCACCGGCGCGAAGTGCGGGACCTCGCAGGTGGCGGGGGCGTCGGTGCCCAGCGGGCGCGGGGAGGGAAGAGGAGGCGGGGAGGGCGGAGAAGCGGCGAAGGGCGAGGGAGGAACGACGGACACGGGAACCACCACCTGCGACGAGGAATCGGCTTGCGATGCCACGATGAGGCCTCGCGCCGATTCCCGCCGGGGCCGGTGAGCTACTGGCGGGTTGTGGACAACTCGCTCACTCGACCGTGGAGTTCCACCGCACTACGGCAGCTCGAACCCCGGATCCATCCCGCCGAGCGCGTTCGCACACAGGCAGTCCCGCTCCCCGTTGGCCGGCAGTGCCGCCACCGCGTCGAACAGGACGCCCCGCATCCGGTCCACGTTGGCCGCGAACACCCGCAGCACCTCCTCGTGCGAGACACCCTCGCCGGTCTCCGCTCCGGCGTCGAGGTCGGTGACGAGCGTCAACGACGTGTAGCAGAGCTCCAGTTCACGGGCGAGCGCCGCCTCCGGATGTCCGGTCATGCCCACCACCGACCAGCCCTGCGCCTGGTGCCACAGCGATTCGGCACGGGTCGAGAAGCGCGGCCCCTCGACCACGACCAGGGTGCCGCCGTCCACGGGCTCCCAGTCCCGGCCACGAGCCGCCTTCAGCGCGGCGACCCGTCCGGCGGGGCAGTAGGGGTCGGCCAGGGACACGTGCACCACGTTCGGCACGGTGCCGTCGGGCAGCGGCAGCCCGTCGAAGTACGTCCCCACCCGCGACTTCGTGCGGTCCACCAGCTGGTCCGGCACGAGCAGCGTGCCGGGGCCGTACTCGGGGCGCAGACCGCCGACCGCGCACGGGCCGAGGACCTGGCGGACGCCCAGGGACCGCAGTGCCCAGAGGTTGGCCCGGTAGTTGATGCGGTGCGGCGGCAGATGGTGTCCGCGCCCGTGCCGCGGCAGGAAGGCGACCCGTCGCCCGGCGATCTCGCCGAGGAAGAGGGAGTCGCTGGGTGCGCCGTAGGGGGTGTCCACCTGGACCTCGGTCACCTCGTCGAGGAACGAGTAGAAGCCGGACCCGCCGATGACACCGATCTCTGCGTTCGCCATGACGAGCACATTAGCTGCCCGCCGGAACACGGCGGAGCCGGTGCCCGGGAACGCCGAAAACCCTGCCGTCGGGCGACGGCAGGGTTCCGTGGAGGAGTCTCAGGCGGCGGAGCTGCTGCTGGTGGTGCTCGACGACGACTTCGAGTCGGACGACGACGAGCTGGATGAGCTCGACGAGTCCGACGAACCCGAAGACGAAGAACCCGTCGAGGAGGAGTTCGAAGTCGAGGACTTCGACGCCGGGCTGCTGCTCGACGAGGAGCCGCGGCTGTCATTGCGGTAGAAGCCGGAGCCCTTGAAGACGATGCCGACCGCGGAGAACACCTTCTTCAGGCGGCCACCGCAGTTGGGGCACTCGGTCAGGGCGTCGTCGGTGAACTTCTGCACCGCCTCGAGGCCCTCGCCGCACTCGGTGCACTGGTACTGGTAGGTCGGCACTGTCTTCCTCCTGGCACTCTGACTCGATGAGTGCTAACGACGGTCAATACTGACGTATTCCAGGGGATCAGTCCACCGTCACGGGCACGCGGTGACCGACGCCACGTGCGACGGTCAGGGCTCGGGGGCGGGCGATCAGCCGCGAGCGCAGGGTCACCAGGGTCGCCAGGGCGAGCAGGGTTCCGGCCATCGGCACCAGGAATCCGGCGCCGTCCCAGAGGCGGTCCTCCAGCTGCCCGGCGGCCGTGACCGCGGCCGCCTGGCCCAGCGCAACCGCGCCGGTCAGCCAGGTGAAGGCCTCCGTGCGGGCGCCGGCCGGGGCCAGGCTCTCGACCAGGGTGTAGCCGGTGATCAGGGCGGGCGCGATGCACATGCCGACCAGCAGGCCGAGGCCGGCCAGGACGAGCACCGAGTGGGCGGTCCACAGGGCGGACGCGGTCAGCGCGAGGGCCGCGTAGCCGACGACGAGACGCCGCTGCGGGGCGACCTTCCAGGCGATCGTGCCACAGGCGATGCCGGAGAGCATGTTGCCCGCCGCGAAGGTGCCGTACAGGACGCCGTTCAGGCCGGGCTCGCCGATCGACTCGGTGAACGCGGCGAGCCCGACCTGCATGCCGCCGAAGACCGACCCGATGCCGAGGAAGGTCACCGCCAGCACGCGCACCCCGGGGACGCGGAGCGCGGAAGCCTGCTTCACGCGCGCGTGCCCGGCTTCGGTCACCAGCGGCTGCGTGCTCTTCCGCGCGGCGAACAGCAGACCGCCGACCAGCGTCAGCGCGGCCTCCGTGACCAGACCGGCGGCCGGGTCCACGGCGGTGCAGAGCGCGGTCGCGAGCAGCGGGCCGACGACGAAGGTCAGCTCGTCCGTGACGGACTCGAAGGCGGCCGCGGTGGCCATCAGGGGGGAGTCCTGGAGCTTCACGCCCCAGCGGGCGCGCACCATGGGGCCGATCTGGGGCACCGAGGCGCCGGTCGGCACGGCCGCCGCGAACAGCGCCCAGAGCGGCGCGTGGGCCAGCGCGAGCGCCGTCAGGGCCAGGGCGGACAGCGTGTGCACGAGGATGCCGGGGACCAGCACGGCGCGCTGGCCGTAGCGGTCGGCCAGGCGGCCGCTGTAGGGCGCGAACAGTGCCATGGAAACGCCGGTGGCGGCCGCGGCGGCGCCGGCGGCGCCGTACGAGCCGGTGGTGTGCTGCACGAGCAGCACGATGGAGAGGGTGAGCATCGCGAACGGCTGGCGCGCCGCGAAGCCGGGGAGCAGGAACGTCCAGGCGCCGCGGGTGCGCAGCAGCTGTCCGTATCCCGGGCGGGACGGCGCCGCCGAGTTCTCCGACGGCTCGGTGGTGACCGTGGATGCCACGGCCCGTGCCTTTCTGCCGCCTGGTAGCGCGGGCCCCTTTGCCGGGGCCCGGAGCGCCGAGAGCTGTCCTCTTGCGCGGAACTGCGGTAGATACCGGGGCCCACAGGTGAGGAGAGCGTTCCGGCCGCCATACGGTCGCGCCAGCTCTGCGTCAGGCAGAGTTGGTTCGATCAGGGTGCCTTCATCGTACAGGGGGTAACTTCGCGTACACCTGTGAAAATGAGCACCATCGGACGCGTTCACCTGGGATTGGAAGTGGTGTGAACCGTACGAAACACACCCTTAACGTGAACCCGCATCCTTGACGTGAACCCACACCCTTAACGCAAGTCCGTGCCGTTCCTGCCGAGCCCGAGCCACCCGGCGAGCTTGCCGCCCTGGCCGACCGCGCGCAGGCGCCGCTCCGCGGCGTCCCGGACGGGGTCCGTGGCGACCACGAGCAGTTCGTCCCCGCGTCGCAGCACCGTCGTCGGCAGGGGCACAAACGATTCTCCCTCGCGTACGACGAGGGTGACGGCGGCCCCGGCCGGCAGCCGCAGCTCGTTGACCTCGACGCCGTGCATCAACGAGCCCTCGGGGATCGAGACGGACAGCAGATGCCCGCGCAGCCGCTCCAGCGGTGCCGACTCGATGCCCAGGTCGGCGGCCTCCGGGCCCTCGCCGAGCCGCAGCTTGTGTGCCAGCCAGGGGAGCGTGGGCCCCTGGACGAGGGTGTAGACGACGACCAGGACGAAGACGATGTTGAAGATGCGGTGGCTGGCGTCGACGCCGTTCACCATGGGGATCGTCGCCAGGATGATGGGCACGGCGCCGCGGAGCCCGGCCCAGGACATCAGGGTCTGCTCCTGCCACGGCACCCGGAACGGCGCCAGGCTGAGGATCACGCTCAGCGGACGCGCCACCATGGTGAGCACGAGCCCGATGACGACGGCGGGCCAGATGTCGTCGCCCAGTTCGTGCGGGGTGACCAGCAGGCCGAGCAGGACGAACATGCCGATCTGGGCGATCCAGCCGAGCCCGTCGGCGAAGCCGCGGGTGGCGGGCCAGTGCGGCAGCTTGGCGTTGCCGAGCACCATCGACGCGAGGTAGACCGCCAGGAAGCCGCTGCCGTGTGCCAGCGCGCCGCCCGCGTACGCCGTGACCGCGATCGCCATCACGGCGATCGGGTAGAGGCCGGAGGCCGGCAGTGCCACGTGTCTCAGCCCCCAGGCTCCGAGCCAGCCCACGGCGAGACCGATGGCCATGCCGATCCCCAGTTCCAGCGCTATCTCGCCCACCAGCACGTACCAGTGCGCGAACGGGCCCGCCTGGGAGAAGGCCACGACCAGGATGACCACAGGGGCGTCGTTGAAGCCGGACTCCGCCTCCAGGGTGCCCGTCACGCGCGCGGGGAGGGGAATTCTGCGCAGTACAGAGAAGACCGCGGCCGCGTCCGTCGAGGAGACCACCGCGCCGATGATGAGCGCCTGCCGCCACTCCAGTCCGATCAGATAGTGCGCGCCCGCCGCCGTGACCCCGACGCTGATCGCGACACCCACCAGCGCCAGTGTGGAGGCGGCCGGCAGGGCCGGCTCGATCTCCTTCCACTTCGTGCCCAGACCGCCCTCGGCCAGGATCACGACCAGGGCGGCGTATCCGATGAGCTGGGTCAGCTCGGCGTTGTTGAAGTGGATGTTCCCGATGCCGTCCTGGCCCATGAGGACGCCGATCCCCAGGTAGACGAGCAGGCTGGGGAGCCCGCTGCGCGAGGAGATCCGGACCGCCGCGACGGCGACGAGCAGGACGAGGGAGCAGACGAGCAGGAGCTGGTTGAGGTGGTCGACGGTCAGCGGCGGTTCCCTTCACTGGCCCGCGCGCGGGGGCGCGCGGGCACGCGTACAGAAGACCCGAGGCTGCGGCACTCCGCACCCAAGTACTTCGTTACCTTACCTAACTCTTGACGTTTTCTTGACGCTCGGCAAGGCAAGATCGAACGTCCGTCCGCGCTCGTTCCCGACTCCGCGTCAAGTGGCTCGGGGCCCTGCGCCTATGGTTGCTCCAGCACTCCAGGACCGCCTGCCGCTCGCGTTAGGACAGCAAGGACAGCGATGCCCCCCAACACCACCGCCTCAACGGGTGACAAGCCCGGCAAGTCCGGCAGGAAAAAGGGGCGCAAAGCCCGACTGATCGTGCTCGTACTGGTGCTGGCCATCATCGGAGGCGTCGCCTACGGGGCGTACTGGTCCATCAGCACGGTCCGTGCCTCCTTCCCGCAGACCACCGGTTCGATCACGCTCGACGGCCTGTCGGGGCCCGTCGAAGTGAAGCGGGACGGCTACGGCATCCCGCAGATCTACGCCTCGTCCGACGAGGACCTCTTCATGGCGCAGGGCTTCGTCCAGGCGCAGGACCGGTTCTACGAGATGGACGTGCGCCGGCACATGACCTCCGGGCGCCTGTCGGAGATGTTCGGGAAGGACCAGGTCAAGAACGACGAGTTCCTGCGCACTCTGGGCTGGGACCGGATCGCCGGGCAGGAGTACGACCACACGCTGTCGGCCTCCACGAAGAAGTACCTCCAGGCCTACGCCAAGGGAGTCAACGCCTACCTCAAGGGCAAGGACGGCGAGGACATCTCCCTGGAGTACGCGGCTCTCGGGTTCGTCAGCGACTACAAGCCCGCGCAGTGGACCCCGGTCGACTCGGTCTCCTGGCTGAAGGCGATGGCCTGGGACCTGCGCGGCAACATGCAGGACGAGATCGACCGCGCCCTGATGACCAGCCGCCTCGGCCCGCAGCAGATCGCCGACCTGTACCCCGAGTACCCGTACAGCCGCAACAAGGCGATCGTCCGGGAGGGCCAGTACGACGAGATCGCCAAGGCGTTCGCGCAGGGCGGCTCCACGAGCGGCACGCAGACCACCACGGGTACCACGGGCACCACAGGTACGACGGGCACCACGGGCACGACCGGCTCCTCGACGTCGTCCACGGCCGGTTCGGCCCTCACGAGCCAGCTGGGCGGCCTCTACAAGGTCCTGGACAACGTTCCCGCGGCCGTCGGTGTGAACGGCCAGGGCATCGGCTCCAACTCCTGGGTCGTCTCCGGGAAGTACACGATCACCAACAAGCCGCTGCTGGCCAACGACCCGCACCTGTCGGCCTCGCTGCCGTCCGTCTGGTACCAGATGGGCCTGCACTGCCGTGCCGTCTCCGCGAAGTGCCAGTACGACGTCACCGGCTACACCTTCGCCGGCATGCCGGGCGTCATAATCGGCCACAACGCGGACATCGCGTGGGGCATGACCAACTCCGGGGTCGACGTCACCGACCTCTACCTGGAGAAGCTCAGCGGCGACGGCTACCAGTACGACCGCAAGGTCAAGCCCTTCACGTCCCGTGAGGAGACCATCAAGGTCGCCGGAGGCGAGTCCAAGAAGATCGTTGTCCGGCAGACCGCGGACGGGATGCCTCTGCTGTCCGACCGCGACGACGAGCTCGTCAAGGTCGGCAAGAAGGCCACCGTCGACACCGCCGCCCCGGACCGCGGCGACGGCTACGGCATCGCCCTGAAGTGGACCGCCCTGCAGCCGGGCACCTCCATGGACGCCGTCTTCGCCCTGGACAAGGCGTCCGACTGGACCGGCTTCCGCTCGGCGGCCGCGCTGTTCGACGTGCCCTCGCAGAACCTGGTCTACGCCGACAGCAAGCACATCGGCTACACGCTGCCCGGCAAGATCCCCACCCGCGCGGCCGGTGACGACGGCTCCGTCCCGGCCCCGGGCTGGAACTCCAAGTACAAGTGGACCGGCTACATCAAGCAGGGCGAGCTGCCGTACGAGCTCGACCCCAAGCGCGGCTACATCGTCACGGCCAACCAGGCCGTGGTCGACAAGGACAAGTACCCCTACACGCTCACCACGGACTGGGGCTACGGCACCCGCAGCCAGCGGATCAGCGACCTGATCGAGTCGAAGATCAAGGGCGGCGGCAAGATCTCGACCGACGACATGCGCCAGATGCAGCTGGACAACAGCAGTGAGATCGCCAAGCTGCTCGTGCCCAAGCTGCTGAAGATCAACCTCAAGGACAAGGACGTCCGCGAGGCGCAGAAGCTGCTGGAGGGCTGGGACTACACCCAGGACGCCGACTCCGCTGCCGCCGCCTACTTCAACGCCGTCTGGCGCAACATCCTCAAGCTCGCCTTCGGCAACAAGCTGCCCAAGGAGCTGCGGGTCAAGGGCCAGTGCCTGTGGGTGGACAAGATCGACGGCACCGGTCCGGTGGACGACGACACCAAGGTGCGCGAGTGCGGCCAGCGCGACGCCGACCAGGCGCAGCCGGACGGCGGCGACCGCTGGTTCGAGGTGGTCCGCACCCAGATGGACAAGCCCGACAGCGACTGGTGGAAGACGCCGGCCGGAGTGGGCGACCGTCCCAAGGCCGACAACCGCGACAAGCTGTTCGAGCGCGCCATGATCGACGCACGCTGGGAGCTGACCGCCAAGCTCGGCAAGGACATCGACACCTGGAGCTGGGGCCGGCTGCACCGCCTGTTCCTGAAGAACCAGACCCTGGGCACCGAGGGTCCGGGCATCGTCCAGTACGTCCTCAACCGCGGCCCGTGGAAGCTCAGTGGCGGCGAGGCGACGGTGAACGCGACCGGCTGGAACGCGGCCGGCGGCTACGGCGTCGTGTGGGTGCCGTCGATGCGGATGGTGGTCAACCTCGCCGACCTCGACAAGTCCAAGTGGATCAACCTCACCGGAGCCTCCGGGCACGCCTACAGCGCCCACTACACCGACCAGACGGGCAAGTGGGCCGAGGGCGAGCTGCTGCCGTGGTCGTTCTCGGCGAAGGCGGTCGACAAGAGCACGAGCGACACGCTCACCCTCAAACCGTGAGGCCACTGGCGGCACGTCCCTGAAAGTCCCCGGAAGTCTCCGATTGGGCCCTCCACGCGCGCGTGGAGGGCCCAATCGGGTGAGGGGGGGCGTCCGTCAGGCGTCCTTGAAGCGGCGCACGCCCGACGGCGTCACCACCGCGTGGACCGGCCGGTCGTGCGCCTCCTCGGGGATGTGCTCGACGATCTCCGAGTCGTACAGCAGCACCACGCGCGCGGGGTGCACGCCCGCGTGCTCCAGGCGGGCCAGTACGCGGTCGTACGACCCTCCGCCGCGCCCCAGGCGCATCCCGCGCTCGTCCACCGCGAGACCGGGCAGCAGGACGACGTCGGCGGACGCCACGGCGTCCGGCCCGAGGCGTTCGCCCGCGGGTTCGAAGAGTGCCATCTTCCCGCCGTGTTGGACGCGGGCGAGTGAGCCCTCGCCGGTATACGCGCCCCAGTCCAGGTCGTTGTCCGGCAGGAGCGCCGGAAGGAGGACGCGCACGCCCCGCGCGTGCAGCGCGTCCAGGAGCGTGAGGGTGCCGGGCTCGTTCTCCACGGAGACGTACGCCGCCACCGTCCGCGCACGCATCAGCTCGGGCAGCCCCAGCGCGTGTTCGGCCAGCGCCGTGGCCGCTTCCCTGACGACATCAGCCGTCAACCTGTTCCTCACTGTGAGGAATCCTCTCCGCAACAATCGCTTGTCAGGATCCCCCGGACGTCCGACGTGTTCCACAGGTCTTTCTCGCACCTTTCTCAATCGGCTCATATGAGAGCTAATTAACCGGACCCACAGATTCCTTGCAAAGGCACCGGATAAGGTTGCGGGCATGACTCAGTCGCACCTCAGGATCAGCAAGGCCGTCATTCCCGCAGCAGGCCTCGGCACCCGGTTCCTGCCGGCCACCAAGGCCACTCCCAAGGAGATGCTGCCGGTCGTGGACAAGCCGGCGATCCAGTACGTGGTCGAGGAGGCCGTCGCCGCGGGCCTCGACGACGTCCTCATGATCACGGGACGCAACAAGCGCCCCCTCGAGGACCACTTCGACCGCAACTACGAGCTTGAGTCGGCCCTCCAGAAGAAGGGCGACGCCGGACGGCTGGCCAAGGTCCAGGAGTCCAGCGACCTCGCGACCATGCACTACGTGCGCCAGGGCGACCCCAGGGGCCTCGGTCACGCCGTCCTGTGCGCCGCCCCGCACGTCGGGCACGAGCCCTTCGCCGTCCTGCTCGGCGACGACCTGATCGACCCGCGCGACCCCCTGCTCCAGCGCATGATCGAGGTCCAGGAGCAGCACGGCGGCAGCGTGATCGCGCTCATGGAGGTCGCACCCGAGCAGATTCACCTCTACGGCTGCGCGGCCGTCGAGGCCACCGAGGACGGCGACGTCGTCAAGGTGACCGGACTGGTCGAGAAGCCGGACGCGGCGGACGCCCCGTCGCACTACGCCGTCATCGGCCGCTACGTCCTCGACCCGCACATCTTCGACATACTGCGACAGACCGAGCCGGGCCGCGGCGGCGAGATCCAGCTGACCGACGCCCTCCAGCAGCTCGCGCAGGACGAGAAGGTCGGCGGTCCGGTGCACGGCGTCGTCTTCAAGGGCCGCCGCTATGACACCGGCGATCGTGGCGACTACCTGCGTGCCATTGTCAGACTCGCGTGCGAACGTGAAGACCTGGGCCCGGACTTCCGGACCTGGCTTCGCAGTTACGTAGCCGAGGAGATGTAACAACGTTGAGCAGCGCCGTGACCCGCACCGCCGGCCCCGACCACCTGTGGTCGGTGGACGAGCACCTGGAGGACGTCCTCGCCACCGTCCGCCCCCTCGAACCCATCGAGCTGCAACTGCTCGACGCCCAGGGCTGTGTCCTGGTCGACGACGTCACGGTGCCGGTCTCCCTGCCGCCGTTCGACAACAGTTCCATGGACGGGTACGCGGTACGGGTCGCGGACGTCGCGGGTGCCGGCGAGGAGTTCCCCGCCGTCCTGGAGGTCGTCGGGGACGTCGCGGCGGGCGCGGCCGGGCTGCCGGGCGTCGGCCCCGGTCAGGCCGCCCGCATCATGACCGGCGCCCCGCTGCCGCCCGGCGCCGAGGCCGTCGTCCCCGTGGAGTGGACCGACGGAGGGCTCGGCGAGGGGCCCGTGACCGGGATGCGCGCCCGCAGCCTGGCCCCCGAGGGTGCCGCCGGGCACGTGAGCGTGTACCGGCCGGCCGAGGCACGCGCGCATGTGCGTGCGACGGGCAGCGACGTGAAGGCCGGCGACCTCGCCCTGGAGGCCGGTACGGTCCTCGGCCCGCCGCAGATCGCGCTGCTCGCCGCGATCGGCCGTGGCACGGTCCGCGTGCGCCCGCGCCCGCGCGTGGTCGTGATGTCCACCGGCAGCGAGCTCGTCCAGCCCAGTGAGTCACTGGGCAGCGGCCAGATCTACGACTCCAACAGCTTCGCCCTCACCGCCGCCGCCCGGGACGCCGGAGCCATCGCCTACCGGGTGGGCGCCGTCGCCGACGACGCCGAGATCCTCCGGTCCACCATCGAGGACCAGCTCGTCCGCGCCGACCTGCTGGTCACCACGGGCGGCGTGAGCGTGGGGGCGTACGACGTGGTCAAGGAGGCGCTGTCACACCTCGGCGACGAGGATGAGGCGGGCGGCGGCGTCGAGTTCCGCAAGCTCGCCATGCAGCCCGGCAAGCCCCAGGGCTTCGGCTCCGTCGGCCCCGACCACACGCCCCTGCTCGCACTGCCGGGCAACCCCGTGTCGTCGTACGTCTCCTTCGAGCTGTTCGTCCGCCCCGCCATCCGCGCCCTGATGGGCCTGGAGGACGTCCACCGGCCGACGGTCCGGGCGACCCTGAAGGCGGACAAGGCGCTGAGCTCCCCGAAGGGGCGCAGACAGTTCCTGCGGGGGACGTACGAGGACGGCGAGGTCACGCCCGTGGGCGGTGCGGGGTCCCACCTGGTCGCGGCCCTGGCGCACGCCGACGCGCTCATCGTCGTGCCCGAGGACGTCGAGTCCGCGGAGCCGGGCACCGAGGTCGACGTGGTCCTGCTCGGCTGAGCCCCCGGGGGTCCTGCTCGGCTGAGCCCCTCCGGGGGGTCCTGCTCCGCTGTGCGCACCGACTTGGCGGTACCGTGTCGCGCACAACAGGCCCGTGCGTCGCACCGCCACGGGCCCGGACCGGGAGCGCCACACACCATGACCGTGCCTTCCCGGGGGGAGACCCCCGGACCCTCCGCTCAGGACCGACTGACGCACATCGACGAGGCGGGCGCGGCCCGCATGGTCGACGTGTCCGGGAAGGACGTGACCGCGCGCACCGCCCGCGCCAGCGGCCGCGTCCTCGTCTCGCCCCGCGTGGTCGAGCTGCTGCGCGGCGAAGGGGTTCCCAAGGGGGACGCCCTCGCCACCGCGCGCATCGCGGGAATCATGGGCGCCAAGCGCACCCCGGACCTGATCCCGCTGTGCCACCCGCTGTCGGTCTCCGGTGTGAAACTGGACCTGTCGGTCGCGGACGACGCTGTCGAGATCCTGGCCACCGTGAAGACCACGGACCGCACGGGTGTCGAGATGGAGGCCCTCACCGCCGTGTCGGTCGCCGCGCTCACCGTGATCGACATGGTCAAGGCCGTCGACAAGGGAGCGGTGATCACCGACGTACGGGTGGAGGAGAAGACGGGCGGCAAGTCGGGCGACTGGAGTCGGGCATGAGCCTTGACGCGTCCACCGGCGGTGCGCTGCCGGCGCCGTACAGCGCGCTGGTCGTCACCGCCTCCAACCGGGCAGCCGCGGGTGTCTACGAGGACAGGGGCGGCCCGCTGATCGCGGACGGCCTGAAGCGTTTCGGGTTCGCGGTCGACGGACCCCGGGTCGTCCCGGACGGTGATCCGGTCGAGGCCGCGCTCCGGGCGGGGGTGGAGGCCGGTTTCGACGTGATCGTCACCACCGGCGGCACCGGCATCTCGCCCACCGACCGCACCCCCGAGGCGACCCGCAGGGTGATCGACCACGAGGTGCCGGGCATAGCGGAGGCCATCAGGGCGTTCGGAAGGGAGAAGGTACCGACCGCCGTGCTCTCCCGGGGCCTGGCCGGAGTGGCGGGGCGGACACTGATCGTCAACCTGCCGGGTTCGACCGGCGGGGTGAAGGACGGGCTGGCCGTCCTGGAGCCTCTGCTGGTCCACGCCGTCGACCAGATCCGCGGCGGCGACCACCCCGGACCCGGCGCCACCAGTGGGGGTGCGAGCTGAACAGCCCATCCTGGCCCGTCGTGCTGGCGGACGGCGACATCGTCCTCCGGCCGATAAAGCCGCGCGACCAGCGGGCCTGGCGCGAGGTGAACCGGCGCAACCGGGACTGGCTGCGCCCCTGGGAGGCCACGATTCCGCCGCCCACGCCCGGCGGGCCGATGGCGCACAGGCCGACCTACCGGCAGATGGTCCGGCATCTGCGGTCCGAGGCGAACTCGGGCCGGATGCTGCCCTTCGTCATCGAGTACCAAGGGCGTCTGGTCGGACAGTTGACGGTCGCCGGGATCACCTGGGGCTCCATGTGCTCGGGGCACATCGGCTACTGGGTCGACGAGGAGGTGGCCGGCCGCGGGGTGATGCCGACGGCCGTCGCGCTCGTGGTGGACCACTGTTTCCGCGCCGTCGGACTGCACCGCATCGAGGTCTGCATTCGCCCCGAGAACCGGCCCAGCCGCCGCGTGGTGGAGAAACTCGGATTCCGCGAGGAGGGTCTTCGCCCCCGTTATCTCCACATCGACGGAGCCTGGCGCGACCACCTCGTCTTCGCGCTGACGGCGGAAGAGGTGCCCGAAGGGTTGCTGAGCCGCTGGCAGCGGGCACGCTCTCAGCGGACGCCGAACACCCGCAGCACGCCCCGGAATCCGCAGAACACCCAGGGGAATCCCGCGTAGCCCCCGGGGAATCCCGCGGGGCCCGTAAAAATTGAATGTGTGTTCGAAATTGATCGGCCGATGTCCGTCTCGGGGCAATGAATTCGCGGCTCGGACGGCCTGCTGATCGCATCGGTCACAAAAAAAGTTCGAAATATCAGCCAGATCGTGCGACACACCGGCCCAATTGGCAGATGGCCTCACGCAAACCCCTCTACCGTGTGAGACGTGAGCAGCAGCGGCCTCATCTACGCAGTCATTGTCGGGGCCTGGGCCGCCTACTTGGTGCCGATGTGGCTCCGTAGGCAGGACGAGCTGAACGAGGCCCGTCCGACGGAACGCTTCAGCACCGCCATCCGGCTGCTGTCCGGACGGGCGGGGATGGAGCGCCGGTACGCCAGGGACCTGCGCGCGCGCTCCGCCGAAGAGGGGGAGCCCGACGCCCCGGACGCCGCCACCGACTCGGTGGACGTCCGGGCCTTCGCCATGCCTCCGACCCGTCGTCAGGTACGGGCGGATGCCGGGCCGGAGGCTCCCGGGCGCCCGGAACCGGCGCGCGAGCAGGCGACCGTGCCGGCACCGAAATCCGCCTCCGCACCGGCGCAGCCCAAGTCGTCCTCCGCGCCCAAGTCCCCTTCCGCATCCCCGTCCCCGCAGAAGCGTGTGCAGGGGGCGCGGCGCGCGCCCTCTGCCCAGGCGGCCGCAGCGCGCGCCCAGCGCTCGAAGGCGCTCGCGCGCCGTCGCCGCACAACGGTGATGCTCTTCCTCGCCTTCACGCTCGGCGCCATCGTCGCGGCCGTCGGCGGGCTCGCGTTCCTGTGGGCGCCCGCCGTGCCCGCCGTCCTGCTCAGCACGTACATCGCGTACCTGCGTGCCCAGGAACGCCGCCGCTTCGCCTACCAGATGGACCGGCGCCAGGCCGAGGCCGCGGCGCAGCGGCTGCGGGAGCGCGCACGCCAGCCGCGCCGGCGGCCGTCCCTGGACGCGGAGGCCGCCGCCGACGAACCGGACGAGGGACCGGAGACCGAGACCGACCCCGGAATGTCCGCGCTCGCCGCGGACCGCCGCGCCCTCGTCGAGCAGACCGACCACGCGGAGTGGGTCGACCAGCAGCGCGAACGTCAGCAGCGCCCGGAGCACGGTGACAGCTGGGACCCGGTGCCGGTGCCGCTGCCGACCTATGTGACCGCGCCGGTCGCGCCGCGGGCCACGTCCGACGTGGACCTGGAGGCGCCCGACGCGTGGAGTTCGGCACGGTCCAGCTCCGTCGCGCCTGAGCAGGAGGCGAAGCCGGACGCGGAGACGCGGGAACCCGAGCCCGCGGCCGAGGACAAGCCGGCCGCCGACGGCCGCGGTGACGCGCGGCGGCGTGCCGCCTCCGCCCGCCGCGCACGCGAACGTGGTCGCACGCCGCTCTTCGACCAGTACGACGACGGCGACCGCCCGCGCGCGGCCAACGAGTGACGGCCGTCACCCGGCGGGAGCCCGCCCTGACCAGTCAGGGAACGGATTTCCAAGCACCCCGACGGGGGTGCTAGAGTTTCACTCGTTGCAAGGGCCTGTGGCGCAGTCCGGTAGCGCACCTCGTTCGCATCGAGGGGGCCAGGGGTTCAAATCCCCTCAGGTCCACGCAGCATGAAGCCCTGGTCGGCGAAAGCCGACCAGGGCTTCATCGTGTTCACAGTGACTTTGCGTAGCAGCGGCTCTCCTCGAAGGTGCGGTAGTAGCCGAACTTGGTGCAGGACTCGTAACCGCTGGTCGTGTACAGGGCGATGGCCTCCGGCTGCTTGGTGCCTGTCTCCAGCACCATGCGGATACGGCCGGCCGCGCGGGCGTCCTCCTCCAGGGCCGCCAGCATGCGGCGGGCCAGACCGCGGCCGCGCATCTCTCCGATCACGTACATGCGCTTGAGTTCGGCGTCGCCGTTCTCGTTGCCCTCGCCGTTCTCCTCCTGGCTGCGCCAGCCGCCGGTGGCCACGGGTCGGCTGTCCTCGTCGTACGCGATCAGGTACACGCCCCTGGGCGGCTCGAAGTCCGACGTGTCCAGGGGCGTGGAGTCGCCACCGTCGCCGTAGCGCAGGTGGTACTCGGCCTGGACCTCGTCGTTGAGCCTGACGGCGTCGGGGTGGTCGAAGGGAACGCGACGTATATTCATACTGGGTATCGTACATTCATGCAGGCGGAGGCCCGGCGGACGTCCGGGCTCCGTCCAGTGTGCCGGTATCGTGCCCTGGTGCTGACTGTGACCTCGGTGAATGTGAACGGACTGCGGGCCGCCGCGAAGAAGGGCTTCGTGGAGTGGCTCGCGGAGACCTCCGCGGACGTGCTCTGCTTGCAGGAGGTGCGTGCCGAGCCGCAGCAGCTGCCCGAAGGGGTGCGGCAGCCGGACGGCTGGCACGTCGTGCACGCCCCGGCCGCCGCCAAGGGCCGCGCGGGCGTCTCCCTCTACACGCGGCGCGAACCCGACCGCATCCAGGTGGGCTTCGGATCGGCCGAGTTCGACGGCAGCGGCCGCTACGTCGAGGCCGACCTGCCCGGCGTCACCGTCGCCTCCCTCTACCTCCCCTCCGGGGAGGTGGGAACCGAGCGGCAGGACGAGAAGGTCCGGTTCATGGGCGAGTTCCTCGCCTACCTGAAGGGCCTGCGCGAGCGCGCCGCCGCCGAGGGGCGGGAGGTCCTGGTGGTCGGCGACTGGAACATCGCCCATCAGCAGGCCGACCTCAAGAACTGGCGCGGCAACACCAAGAACTCCGGCTTCCTGCCGGAGGAACGGGAGTGGCTCGGCAGCGTCCTCGACCCGGCCGACGGCGGGTACGTCGACGTGGTGCGCGCCCTGCACCCGAACGCCGAGGGGCCGTACACGTGGTGGTCGTACCGGGGGCGGGCCTTCGACAACGATTCAGGGTGGCGCATCGACCATCACGTCGCGACGCCCGGGCTCGCGGCCAAGGCCGTCAAGGGCTTCGTCGAGCGGGCGGCCACACACGCCGAGCGGTGGTCCGACCACGCGCCGGTGACCGTGGTCTACGACCTCTAGGCCGACCGGGACCCGGATCGGTCGATCTCCAGGGCGACCGGGACCGGGATCAGTCCCGTTTGCGCAGTCGCCGGTCCAGTGCGAGGGACAGTTCCGCCTCCACCACGCTCCGGGCCAGCGGGCGCAGGCGTTCCAGGTCCTCCTCGGGGCCGTGGCGCAGGATGATCTCGGTGAAGAGCTCGGCCAGGGCGTCCGCGTGTTCGCGCACGCGCCTGCCCGCCGCCAGCACCTCCGCGAGCGGGATGCCCTCGCGCACCAGTGCGGAGGACACGTCCAGCAGGCGGCGGCTGATGTGGACGATCTCGTCGCCGTCGGTGCCCAGGTAGCCCAGGTCCATGGCGGCGGCGAGGTTCTCCGGGGTGACCTCGCCCTCGAAGCGGGCGGCGAGTTCCTCGGGGGTGAGGCGGACCGGCTCCTCCTCGGTGGGGGCGCCCACGCCGAGCAGGTCGGCGACGTCGCGGCCCTGGTCGAGGGCCTCCGCGAGCTCCGCGATGCCGTTCAGGGTGTGGCCGCGCTCCAGCAGGGCCGAGATCGTGCGCAGGCGGGCCAGGTGGTGGTCGTCGTACCAGGCGATACGGCCCTGACGGCGGGGCGGCGGGATCAGCTTGCGCTCGCGGTAGAAGCGCAGGGTGCGCACCGTGATGCCGGCCAGCCGGGCCAGCTCCTCCATCCGGTACTCATGCCGCTCGCCGGGTCGTCCTGCGTCTTCAGCCACGCGAGCAGCCTATGTTGTGCCGCTGTTGTTGTACCGCGGGTAACTTCGTTCCCTCTACCCCTACCGCTCGGTACGGAGCTGCTCTACCCTCCCATTGCGCCAGTGTTCACTGGCATGGTTCAACGAGTCCTATTGCGATGCCTGGAGGCTTCGGGATGGCCGAGCACGAGCATGTACGGGTGGCGGTGATCGGGTCCGGCTTCGGCGGGCTGGGCGCGGCCGTGCGGCTGCGCCGCGAGGGGATCACCGACTTCGTCGTCCTGGAGCGCGCGGACGGCGTCGGCGGCACCTGGCGGGACAACAGCTACCCCGGGTGCGCCTGCGACGTACCGTCCCACCTGTACTCCTTCTCCTTCGCGCCCAACCCCGACTGGCCGCGCACCTTCTCCGGCCAGGAGCACATCCGCGCCTACCTGGAGCACGTCACCGACGTCTTCCGCCTTCGGCCGCACATGCGCTTCGGCGCCGAGGTGAAGCGGATGACCTGGAACACCGCGGAGCTGCGCTGGGACATCGAGACGGCGAGCGGGGCGCTCTCCGCCGACATCGTCGTCTCCGCCACCGGGCCGCTGTCCGACCCGAAGATCCCGGACATCCCGGGCCTGGACTCCTTCCCGGGCAAGGTCTTCCACTCGGCCCGCTGGGACCACGACTACGACCTGAGCGGCAAGCGGGTCGCGATGGTCGGTACGGGCGCGTCCGCCATCCAGATCGTGCCGGCGGTCCAGCCGCGGGTCGCCAGGCTCACCCTCTTCCAGCGCACCCCGCCGTGGGTGATGCCCCGCGTCGACCGCGCCATCAGCGGCGCCGAGCGCCGGCTCCACCGCTCCCTGCCGTTCACCACCCAGCTCCGGCGCGGACTGCTGTGGGGCATCAGGGAGTTGCAGGTCCAGGCGTTCACCAGGCACCCCGACGAGCTCGGCTTCGTCGAGCAGCTGGCCAGGCGCAACATGGCCCGCGCAGTCAAGGATCCGGCCCTGCGCGCCAAGCTCACCCCGGACTACCGCATCGGCTGCAAGCGGATCCTGCTCTCCAGCACCTACTACCCGGCTCTCACCCGGCCCAATGTGGACGTGGTGGCGAGCGGGCTCAGCGAGATCAGGGGCTCGACCGTCGTCGCCGCCGACGGCAGCGAGGCGGAGGTCGACGCGATCGTCTTCGGTACGGGCTTCCATGTCACCGACATGCCGATCGCCGAGCGGGTCGTCGGGGCGGAGGGCAGGACCCTCGCCGAGAGCTGGAAGAACGGGATGCAGGCCCTGCGCGGGGCCTCCGCGGCCGGCTTTCCGAACTGGATGACGATCATCGGGCCCAACACCGGGCTCGGGAACTCCTCCATGATCCTGATGATCGAGTCCCAGCTGAACTACATGGCCGACTTCGTACGGCAGCTGGACGTCCTCGGCGGCCGTGCCGCCCTCGACGCCCGGCCCGGCGCCGTCGAGGCGTGGAACCACATGGTGCAGGAGCGCATGAAGCGCACGGTGTGGAACACCGGTGGCTGCACCAGCTGGTACATGGACGCGAGCGGCCGCAACACCACCATCTGGCCCGGTACGACGACGGAGTTCCGGCGGGCCACACGACGGGTCGACCTCTCGGAGTACGCCGTCATCCGCACGCCCGTGAAGAAGAACGCCGACGAGAGCACCGCCGACACCACCGCCGACACCACCGACAAGAGCGCCGAGGTCACCGCATGAGCCGCCTCAACCGCCCCCGAGCTCACATCGCCACCGGCCCCTACGCCCCGCCCGCCCCCGCCCGCGAACTCACCGCGGTCTCCGCCGACGGCGCGCGCCTGCACGTCGAGGTGCACGGCCCCGAGGACGCGCCCCCCGTCGTCCTCGCCCACGGCTGGACCTGCTCGACCGCCTTCTGGGCGGCGCAGATCCGGGACCTGGCGGCGGACCACCGGGTCATCGCGTACGACCAGCGGGGGCACGGACGCAGCGCCGCGAGCTCCGCCTGCACCACCGAGGCGCTGGCCGACGACCTGGAGGCGGTGCTCGCCGAGACCCTCGCGCCCGGCGAGCAGGCCGTGATCGTCGGCCACTCCATGGGCGGGATGACGGTGATGGCCGCGGCCACGCGCCCCCGCTTCCGGGAGCACGCGGCCGCCGTCCTGCTGTGCAGCACGGGCAGTTCGAGGCTGGTGGCGGAGGCGCGCGTCGTACCGCTGCGCGCCGGGCGCGCGCGCACCTGGCTCACGGCCCGCGTCCTGGGCTCGCGCGCCCCGCTCGGGCCGGTCACGCCGGTCGCCAAGGGGATCCTCAAGTACGCGACGATGGGCGCCGGTTCCGCCCCGCACATGGTGGAGGCGTGCGCCCGTATCGTGCACGCCTGCCCGCGCACCGTGCGCCATGCCTGGTCCCAGGTGCTGGAGCGGCTCGACCTCGACCACGGTGTACGGGAGTTGAGGGTCCCGACAGCGGTGCTGGCCGGCACCGACGACCGTCTCACACCGCCGGCGCACGCCCGTTCCCTCGCCGCCGCGCTGCCGAACTGCCTCGGCCTCACCGAGCTCCCCGGGCTCGGCCACATGACTCCGGTGGAGGCTCCCGAGCTGGTCTCCGGGAAGATCCGGGAACTCGTCACCACGTACGTACACGTCGCACAGGTCAAGCAGGTCAAGCAGGTCAAGCAGGTCAAGGAGGGCGCATGAGCAGGGTGAGCCTGGACGGACAGGTCGCGGTCGTCACCGGAGCCGCGCGGGGCGTCGGCGAGCTGCTCGCGCGCAAACTCTCCGCGCGCGGTGCCAAGGTGGCGCTGGTCGGGCTGGAGGCGGAGGCGCTCAAGGAGGTGTCCGGGCGGCTGCACAGCGACAGCGACCACTGGTACGCCGACGTCACCGACCACGAGGCGATGACGCGGGTGGCCCGGGAGGTCAAGGAGCGTTTCGGCAAGGTCGACATCGTCGTCGCCAACGCCGGGGTCGCGACCGGCGGGCCCTTCGCCGACTCCGATCCGGAGGCCTGGCGGCGGGTGATCGAGGTCAATCTGATCGGCTCGGCGGTGACGGCCCGCGCCTTCCTGCCGGTGCTCACGGAGAGCCGCGGCTACCTGCTGCAGGTCGCCTCGCTCGCCGCGATCACCCCGGCGCCGATGATGACGGCGTACTGCGCGTCCAAGTCGGGCGTGGAGGCGTACGCGCACTGCCTGCGCGCCGAGGTCGGCCACCAGGGTGTGAAGGTCGGCGTCGCGTATCTGTCGTGGACCGACACGGACATGGTGCGCGGCGCCGATCAGGAGGACGTCATGCGGGAGTTGAGGCAGCGGCTGCCGTGGCCGGCCGGCAAGACGTACCCGCTGGGCCCCGCGGTGGACCGGATCGTCGCCGGCATCGAGCGGCGCTCCGCCCATGTGTACGGGCAGGGGTGGCTGCGCGGGATGCAGGGCGTGCGCGGCTATCTGCCGGGGCTCATCGGGACCGTGGGGCAGCGCGAGATGCGCCGCTTCGCGCCGCGGCTCCAGGGGATGCGCACGGGGCTGGTGGGCGCGGGCGGGGCGGCCGACGAGCGGGAGCGGTCCGCCCGACAGGGCTGATCGAGGCCGCGTGATCGAGCCCGGGTGATCGCCCCCGCACCCGGCCCAAGCCCGTACTACGCACCGTAACTGATCGACATGCGCAGCGTGTCGGCCCGTGTGAATCTGGTCGAGGCCCACCCAAAGGGCCCAAACCCCTCACCCTCTACGGGAGTGAACCCACATGGGTATGAAGGACCAGCACCAGGAGAAGGCCAACCAGCTGAAGACCCAGGGCAAGCAGAAGGGCGCCCAGCGCGGCCAGCAGCAGCCCCAGCGTGGTCAGCAGCAGCCCCAGCGTGGCCAGCAGCCCGAGCACGGCCGCCAGGGCACGCGGGACATGGACGAGTCCGAGCGCGACATGCGTGAACGCATGGACATGGACTACGACGCCTGACGTCGGCGGTCCACCGGAAGGGGTGCCCCTGCAGGGGCACCCCTTCTCATGTCCGCGGCCTCATGTCCGCGGCGGCAGCTTCGGCCGCGACCGGTCCGGTACGTCGCTGTAGTCCGGCGGGGTCGCCGCCGGGTTCGTGGTGAGCAGGTCCAGGGCCAGCTGCACCGCGTCGTCCATCTCGACATGGCGGCCCTCCGCCCAGTCCAGCGGGGTGCGCAGGATGTCCAGGTCGGGGGCGACGCCGTGGTTCTCCACGGACCAGCCGTACGCGTCGAACCAGGCGGCGTTCATCGGCACGGTGATCACCGTGCCGTCGCCCAGCCGGTGCCGCCCGGTCATGCCGACCACACCGCCCCAGGTGCGCTGCCCGACCACCGGCCCGAGCCTGAGCAGTTTGAAGGCCGCCGTGATCATGTCGCCGTCGGAGGAGGTCGCCTCGTCGGCGAGGGCGACGATCGGGCCGCGGGGCGCGTTGGAGGCGTACGACACCGGCTGGGCGTTGCGGGTCAGGTCCCAGCCGAGGATGGTGCGCGTGAGCTTCTCGATCACCAGCTCGCTGATGTGCCCGCCCGCGTTGCCGCGCACGTCCACGATCAGCACGGGCCGGGACACCTCCATGCGCAGGTCGCGGTTGAACTGGGCCCAGCCCGAGCCGCCCAGGTCGGGGATGTGCAGATAGCCGCACTTGCCGCCGCTCAACTCCCGTGTGACCTCCCGGCGTTTGGCCACCCAGTCCTGGTAGCGCAGCGGCCGCTCGTCGACGAGGGGGACGACGGCCACCCGCCGCGGCGGGCCCGTCTCGCCCTCCGCCGGGGTGAACGTCAGCTCCACCGTCGTACCGCCCGAACCCGCCAGCAGGGGATACGGTCCCGTCACCGGATCCACCGGCCGGCCGTCCACGTGGGTGAGGACCGCGCCCTCCCGGATGCCGGTGCCGGCCAGCGGGGAGCGGGCCCTGGAGTCGGAGGAGTCACCGGGCAGGATCCGCTTGACCGTCCAACCGCCGTTCCGGCGCACGAGGTTGGCGCCCAGCAGGCCCTGCAGACGCTGGTAGTGCGGCGGTCCCTCGTTGCGCCGGGCGGGCCCGACATAGGCGTGGGAGGTGCCCAGCTCGCCCAGCACCTCGCGCAGCAGGTCGGCGAACTCGTCGGGCGTGGCGACCCGTTCGACCAGCGGCCGGTACTGGTCGAGGATCGCGTCCCAGTCGATGCCGCACATGCGCGGCTCCCAGAAGTAGTCCCGGATGAGGCGGCCGGCCTCCGCGTACGCCTGGCGCCACTCGGCGGGCGGGTCGACCTCGTGCAGGATGCGGCGCAGGTCGATCCAGGTCGTCGTGTCGCCGTCGCCGGGCTCGGTGGCGGGGACGGCCCGCAGGTCGCCCTCGTCCATGACCACCAGCCGTGTGCCGTCGCCGCTCACCGAGAACCAGTCGAGATGGTCGACGAGTTGGGACTTCTTCGCCTTGGTGAGGTTGAAGTACTCCAGCGTGGGCCGCTCACTGGGATCGCTGGGGTTCGCGAACGTCTCGCCCAGCGCGCCCGAGATCGGCCAGCGCAGCCAGACCAGGCCGCCGCCCGAGACCGGGTGCAGCCCCGAGTACTTGGAGGCGGAGACCGGGAACGGGGTGACCCTGTTGGCCAGCCCCTCGATCTCCACGGTCACCGCGCCGCCCTCGCCGGTCTCCTCGTCCTCCACCGGGTCCAGGCCCCCGGCGGCCGGCCGGCCCTCGGGGTTCAGGGCGAAGGGGGATGGGGTGGCCGAGGACAGCGGGACCAGGTACGGGCGGCAGCCGAGCGGGAAGGACAGGTCGCCGGTGTGGACGTCGTACACCGGGTCGAAACCGCGCCAGGACAGGAACGCCAGATAGCGGCCGTCCCGGGTGAAGACGGGGTTCTCGTCCTCGAAGCGGCCGTTGGTGACGTCGACGATCGGGTGGGCCTCCTGGCCGGCCCCGGAGATCCGGGCCATCTTGATCTGCCGGAGCGACCGGCCGATGCCCGGATGCGACCAGGTCAGCCAGGAGCCGTCCGGGGAGAAGGCCAGATCCCGCACCGGGCCGTTGATGGACCGGATCAGTTCGGTGACCTCGCCGTTCGGGTCCTCGGTCTCCGCGGCGGCGGCCTCTTCGCCGGACACGGTGGTCAACAGCAGCCGTCCGTCGTGCGAGGCGACGGCGAGGCGCTCGCCCAGCGGGTCCGAGACCAGCTCCAGGACCCGGCCCAGTTCGCCGGAGGCCAGCCGGCGCGGCTCGCGGTCGCCGCTGGCGCGGGGCAGGTGGGCGATCTCGATCGCGTCCTCGCCCCCGGCGTCCGTGACGTAGGCGACCTGCCCGGTCGAGCCCAGCATCGCCGGAAGCCGGACCCGTACGCCGGGCGTGTCCGTGATGGTGCGCGCGGGACCGTCGCGATGGGTGAGCCAGTGCAGGCTGCCGCGTACGACGACGGCGCTGGCCCGGCCCGTCTCGTCGACCGAGATGCCGTCCACGTGCTGGGCGGCCGGCACCTGGTACCTGCGGCGGCCCGCGCGGGCACCGGACAGACGCACCTCCAGCTTGTGCGGCACCGAGCCCGGGGACAGGTCGTCCACCATCCACAGGTCGCCGGCGCACTGGTACACCACCCGAGTGCCGTCGCTCGACGCGTGCCGGGCGTAGAAGGCGTCGTGGTCGGTGTGACGGCGCAGGCCGGAGCCGTCGTAGGCGCACGAGTAGAGGTTGCCGATCCCCTCGTGGTCGGAGAGGAAGGCGATCCGGCCGCCGACGAACATGGGCGAGTGCAGATGGCCGCCGATGTCCGGGAGCAGCCGCTGCCCATGCAGCCACAGGCGGCCCATGGCGCCGCCCCGGTAGCGCTTCCAGGCGGCCGGTTCGTGCGGCGGGGTGCCGGTGAGGAGGAGGGTGCGGTGCCCGTCCTCGATGTCGGCGACCTGGATGTCGGCGACCGGCCCCCAGGGGAGCTTGCGGCCGGGGTCGCCGTCGGTGGAGACCTTGTAGGCCCAGGTGAAGTACGAGAAGGGCTGGCTGTGGGAGGCGACGGCGAGGATGTCCCCGTCCGGTGTCCAGCCGCACACCTGGGTGTCGGCACTTCCCCAGTACGTCAGCTGCCGCCCCGGCCCGCCGTCCACGCCGACCAGGTGGATCTCGGGCACCAGGCTGCGCCAGCTCGTGTACGCGATCTGGCGGCCGTCGGGCGAGAAGCGGGGGTGGCCGGTCTTGGTGCGGTCGACCGTGAGCCGCCAGGCGCGGCCCGGGGCGTCCAGGGGGGCCAGCCAGAGGTCGTCCTCGGACACGAAGCACAGCAGTTCGCCGCTGAGGTGCGGCAGGCGCAGATAGCTCACCTCCCCATGCTTTTCCGGGGGATGGAGTGGAGCAACTTGTGAAAAATCCGCGCGCTGTGTCAGCACCTGTTTCAAGACGTGCGTCCGACGCGCATCTGACGTGACCCAGCACACGTACGAAACCGTTTCGTTTCGAAGAGGGGTGCGCTACATTCGTCACGTACGAAACCGTGTCGTTCGGAGTGGGAAGGTGAGATCGATGACCGAGGTCGCCCCGGCGCGCCGCAGTCGTATCACCCCCGAGCGTGAGGCCGAGTTGTACGAGGCCGTGCTCGACCTGCTCCGTGAAGTCGGCTACGACGCCCTCACCATGGACGCCGTGGCCGCTCGCACCCGGTCCAGCAAGGCGACGCTCTACCGCCAGTGGGGCGGCAAGGCCGAGCTGGTGGCGAAAGCGGTGCGGCACAGCAAGCCGGGCGGCTCGTTCGACGAGATCGACACCGGGTCGCTCAAGGGCGACCTGCACGCCCTCACGCTGCGTTCGGACGACTGCGAGATGGAGCAGAACTCCGCGCTCATGCGGGGCCTGGCCATGGCGGTGCACGGCAACCCGGATCTCCTGAAGGCGTTCAAGGCGCATCTGATCGAGCCGGAGATGGCGGAGTTCCGCCGCTTGCTCCAGCGGGCCGTCGACCGGGGTGAGGTCCGTGCGGACAACCCGGCGATCGGGTTTGTGATGCACATGATGATCGGCGGGTTCGCCGCCCGCACGATGATCGACGAGCGGCCGCCGACGCAGGAATTCCTCCTTTCGTACATCGACGCCGTGGTGCTCCCCGCCCTCGGCGCACCCATCCACTGACAAGTCCCCTCAGCCCCACCTGACGTCACCGCTCACGTCGTCGGGCCGATCACCCCTGCCCCCACGGGGATGGTCACCCCTGCCCTGCACACCCCCACGACTGACCGGGAGTACGTCCTCGTGGCCACGTTCCTCTACAAACTGGGCCGGCTCGCCTTCCGGCGACGGCACTTCGTCGCCCTCATATGGGTGGCGCTGCTGACGCTGGCCGGCGTCGGCGCCGCAAGCGCCCCCGCGGCCGGCAACACGTCCTTCTCCGTTCCCGGAACGGAGGCCCAGAAGGCCTTCGACCTGCTGGAACAGCGCTTCCCCGGCATGACCGCCGACGGTGCCACCGCGCGCGTCGTCTTCAAGGCGCCGAGCGGCGAGAAGATGACGGCCGCCGCCAACAAGAAGATCGTGAAGAAGACGGTCGCCGAGCTGAAGGACGGCTCCGAGGTCGCCACCGTCGCCGACCCGTACAAGAGCGGGGCCGTCAGCAAGAACGGCAGAATCGCTTACACCTCGGTCAGGTACAAGGTCTCCGGCATGGAGCTGGCGGACTCCACGCGGGACGCCCTCAAGGACGCCGCGCAGCACGCGCGGGACGCCGGACTGACCGTCGAGGTCGGCGGCGACGCCCTGAACACCACGCCCGAGACCGGTGCCACCGAGGTCATCGGCATCGCGGTCGCCGCGGTCGTCCTCGTCATCACCTTCGGCTCGCTGCTCGCGGCCGGACTGCCCCTGCTCACCGCCCTCATCGGCGTCGGCATCGGCATCTCCACCATCGCCGCGCTCGCCAACGCCCTGAACCTGGGCTCCACCACCTCCACCCTGGCCTCGATGATCGGCCTCGCCGTCGGCATCGACTACGCGCTGTTCATCGTCTCCCGCTACCGCGCCGAACTGGCCGAGGGCCGCGAGCGCGAGGAAGCGGCCGGGCGGGCCGTCGGCACGGCGGGCTCCGCGGTGGTCTTCGCGGGCCTGACCGTGGTGATCGCCCTGGTCGGCCTGTCCGTGGTCAACATCCCGATGCTGACCAAGATGGGCGTCGCCGCCGCGGGCACGGTCGCCATCGCGGTCCTGATCGCCCTCACCCTGATCCCGGCGCTGCTCGGCTACGCAGGCCGGAAGGTGCGGCCCGCGGGCGAGAAGAGCAAGCTGCTCGGTGGCGGCCGCAAGGCCGAGCACCCCCACAAGGCCGGGCGCCCGAACATGGGCACGCGCTGGGCGAGCTTCGTCGTACGCCGTCCCGTCGCCGTCCTCCTCCTGGGCGTCGTCGGCCTCGGAGTCGCGGCCGTCCCCGCCGGCTCGCTGGAACTGGGCCTGCCCGACGACGGCTCCCAGCCGACGTCCACGACGCAGCGCCGCGCCTACGACCTCCTCTCCGACGGCTTCGGCCCCGGCTTCAACGGCCCCCTGATGGTCGTGGTCGACGCCAAGGCCAGCGACCACCCCAAGGCCGCCTTCAAGGAGGTCGGCAAGGAGATCAAGGGCCTCAAGGACGTCGTGACGGTGACCCCGGCCCAGCCCAACAAGGCCGGCGACACCGCGACGATCACCGTGATCCCGAAGTCCAAGCCGTCCTCGACGACCACCGAGGACCTGGTGCACGCGATCCGCGACAAGGGCGCGGACATCAAGGCCGACACGGACGCACAGGTCCTGGTCACCGGCGCGACGGCGATGAACATCGACACGTCGCAGAAGCTGAACGACGCGCTGATCCCGTACCTGGCGCTCGTCGTCGGCCTCGCCTTCCTGCTCCTGATCCTCGTCTTCCGCTCGATCCTGGTCCCGCTCAAGGCGGCCCTCGGCTTCCTGCTGAGCGTGATGGCGGCGCTCGGTGCCGTGGTCGCGGTCTTCCAGTGGGGCTGGCTGTCCGGCCTGATGGGCGTCGAGGAGACCGGACCGATCATGTCGATGATGCCGATCTTCATGGTCGGCGTGGTCTTCGGTCTCGCCATGGACTACGAGGTCTTCCTCGTCACACGGATGCGGGAGGCGTACGTCCACGGGGAGAAGCCGAGCCAGGCCGTGGTGACCGGCTTCAAGTACGGCGCCCGGGTCGTCACCGCCGCCGCGGTGATCATGATGGCCGTGTTCTCCGGCTTCATCGGCTCCAGTGAGTCGATGATCAAGATGATCGGCTTCGGCCTGGCAGTCGCAGTGTTCTTCGACGCCTTCATCGTCCGGATGGCGATCGTCCCGGCGGTACTCGCCCTGCTCGGCAAGAAGGCCTGGTGGCTGCCGAAGTGGCTGGACCGCGCCCTGCCCGACGTCGACGTGGAGGGCGAGGGCCTGCGCACGCACGACGAAGGCCGGCCCAGGGACGAGGACCGGGAGCTGGTCAGCGCCTGACGCGCGGCCTGCGACGACAGACCAGCCGGTGAGGGTCCGTGGGGACGGGGCACCCTCACCGGCTTCCTCGCGCCCGCGCCCGGAACCCGGTCGCATGCCTCGTACACGCACCATTAGCGTGCCGCCCATGACCCATTCCGTATCGGGAGCCCATCCCCGCTTCGCCGAAGCCCTCGAAGAGCTGGGCCTGGCCGAACTCCACGCGCGCGTGCGCAGCTTCCCGGACGGGGCCCGTACCGCCGCCGAGGCGGCCGCGGCCATCGGCTGCGAGCTGAGCCAGATCTGCAAGTCGCTGATTTTCGCTGCCGACGGCGTTCCGGTGCTGGTCCTCATGGACGGGGCGTCCCGGGTGGACGTGGAGCGGGTGCGGGAGGAACTCGGAGCCGGGGCCGTCACACGGGCCAGGGCGGACGTCGTGCGGGAGACGACGGGGTACGCCATCGGCGGCGTACCGCCCTTCGGGCACCGGACGAGGACGCGGGTGCTCGCGGACCGTTCGCTCCTCGCGCACGACGTCGTATGGGCTGCCGCGGGCACCCCGCACCCCGTCTTCCCCATGGAGCCGAAGGCACTGATCGCCCACGCGGGCGGCACCCTGGTGGACGTGCGCGAGCGCACCTCGTGACGCCGCTGGTCACCACTGCCGTGCTGCTCGCCGCGGTGACGCACGCCAGCTGGAACGCGATCGCCCACCGGATCACCGACAGACTGGTCGGGTTCACGCTGATCCTGACCGGCGGCGTGCTCATCGGGCTGGCCGCGGCACCGTTCGCGCCGCTGCCGGCGGCCGGGGCATGGCCGTACCTGCTCGCCTCGGCGGTCATCCATCTCGTCTACGTCATCCTGCTGATGACGTCCTTCCGGCTCGGCGACTTCGGCCAGGCCTATCCCATCGCGCGCGGCAGCGCCCCGCTGGTGGTCACCGCGCTCGCGGCCGTCTTCGCCCACGAGGTGCCCGACGGCTGGGCCGCCGCCGGCATCGCCGTGTCCTGCGCAGGCCTCACCGGCGTCGCCCTGTGGGGCCTGCGCGGGCGCCGGCCGGACTGGCCCGCGATCGGGGCGGCCCTCGCGACCGGTTTCTCCATCGCCGCGTACACCGTCGTCGACGGACTCGGCGTACGCGCCGCACACTCCCCGGTCGGCTACACCGCCTGGCTGATGGTGATCCAGGGCGTGGCGATCCCGGCGTACGCCGTCCACCGCTGGCGCGGCGAAACGGCCACCGTCCTGCGCCCGTTCGCCGCCCTCGGACTCTTCGGCGCGTTTCTCTCCGTCTCCGCGTACGGACTGGTGCTGTGGGCGCAGACCCGCGCGGCACTGGCGCCGATCGCGGCCCTGCGGGAGTCGTCAGTCAAGTCTTGCTCATGCGGTAATAATGCCGCTGTTCAGGGAGCTGGATGAGGTCATTTTCGTGCATCGGGCCGGTTACCCGTGGACGCCGGCTGATCGCACGACTGCCGGAGCTGATTCGGGCCGGCGGCTGACGCTGAAGCGAAAGCCGCTGCTCGCTGGTCGGGCGGATCAGGCGCTGGTCGATTTCGCGCGGGTGAGGTTGGCGCTGACAGCACGGGTGGTGCGGTGGTCTTCGCCCAAGACCCGTAGGCAATCGGTGAGGGTTTGTTCGTAGAGGGGGATTGCGCGGTCGAGGTCTCCCGCCGCGTGGTACGCGTACGCGAGGTTGTTGCGGGAGGTGAGCGTGGTCGGGTGGTCCTCGCCCAAGT
>NZ_JBIVBS010000004.1:455094-455158 GCF_044746205.1 Streptomyces sp. NPDC086549
TTGCGCGGTCGAGGCCTCCCGCCGCGTGGCGCCGCGAGGTACGCGTACGCGAGGTTGTTGCGGG